>JAZQEK010000001.1:0-4216 GCA_045538995.1 Acetatifactor sp.
CTCCTTATTTTTTAATTCTATTGTTTTTCTTTTTAAGTATTAATCTTCTTCCTTATCCTCTATTTATATATAAATACAACTTAATGGATAATCAAACCAATTATATACTAATTACATTATACCACATTCTACGATATTTTAAATTATTTTTTTGCAAAATATGTTTTAATAATGCACTATTACATATAATAACAGCAGAATTAATGCCACTAACTTACGAAGTACCACCAACCTTATTTAACAACACCATCCTCCCCCTCCTGTTTCCTCATACTTCTGCTTCACCTTATATACCATAAAAAGCTCTGTAAAGAATTCTGTAACATTACCATAACCATTATCCATGCCTCAAATAATCGTTCCATTCATATTGTATTCTATAATCTTGCTCATATAAAATCTTGCAATTTCTATGATACTGACGAACAATATCTCTAAACACGTCCTCTTCCGTCATTGTCAGAGTGATGTTCTCTCAATAACGTTCTGTACTTCTTCCTTAACTGCTCAACACTTGATACACCTTAAACCATTTGCCCATACTCTTTCTACTCCTTTCATCATCTGTTTATAGGAAGGCAATAAAAAAATGCCCGCTGCACTCTCAACTCCCCCAAATCATCACACTACAAAATATAGGCAGCGTCAACTGATAAGCCAGTATCTCCGAATTACGCGCTTGGCAATGGTGTCGGCACGGATGGCACAGTCAATCCATTTATTGGTTTTGGATTTAAGGATACCCCTGCTTAATGCAGGACACGAATCAAAAAATTTTTGCTTCGTGGTGTGTGATATTAACTCTGAAAAAGAGCAGTTGAAAGTCAAATTGGCGGTTTAGGAGCAGATTTTTCATATAACGCACTAATAATGAGCAGAATAGGCTTTATGCCATAGAGCAGAAACGGAGCAAAACAGATAATAATGCAAAAATCTAATTTCCAGACAGGCAAGCCAATTTTCTCTTGCACCCGTGTACAATTTTAAGACCAAAATCAAGGTAATTACCCATAATAGAAGATTTGTACCTTGGGGGGAAATATGAAAGACATGATTTCTTAAGATACCCCCAAAATAAGTAGAGGCGAAAATAGTGCAGGTTAAAGAGCTTATGCCGCCAAAGACGGCACAAGCCGGGAAACACCCACCGGCAGAACCGTTGGGTGAAATGTGATATGACATAACATTCTCTGCCGTTTATAAATTTGTTATACTATGGAATAATTATATCGAAATTGCCCAGTAACAGAAAAATCGAGGATGTTCCTTGGCGTTTATCGCCAATAGAACATTCTCGATTCTGTGTTTACGTCTAGGTATAATGGAGATATCTTATCCCCATTATATCCCTTAGTGAGTGCCATTGTAACATGGATGTTTTAGATTCGTCAAGGAGAACTACATTGTTAGTCTGAATCCTTTCTCTTGTAGTTTAATTAACTCATCATTAACATATGCCTTAATCAAATACTCTCCTTTTTTGATTTCTTGATAAGGTACATGCTTTTTTATCCAACGATTTAACATTTGATAATCTTTAATAAATGCTATATCTTTCTTAATAAGTACTCCATTTTCGTTAAAATAATCATCCGATATCCATATTCTTCCTTGCAAAACCTTTTTCTCTTCCTGTTTGATTATCGTCTTGCTAAACTCCATTACAGGACCATTTAAGGTATCCATAATGTGCCTAATATCCTGACGCATAATCACTTCTCCGTAATTTTGTTTATATAGATACATACTATAAACATTAGCTGAAAATGGTTGCTCTACAATTTGAGCATTATAATCTAAAAACACAAACTGATTTTGTTCCAAATATTCAATAAAACTTGCCTGAACTTTATCACTCATGTAAAAATTAATTTGTTTTCCCATAAATCATTCCTTTGCTTTCTAAAAATCATATATAATGGGGCCAGAATCAGAATTGTAGGGCCAAAAGTAAATTGGTGCTCCATTATAATCAGATGAGTTCATAATATCTTCAATGGCCCGCGATTCTCGAATCACAGGTGTTCCGTTTTTATTTACTTTACCCACCTGGTGAATAGCTACAATGTTACCATCAGCTATTTCTACCGCATCAGCATATCTACAGCTTTTGCTACCTTTAGAAGTGACAAATCCCTTTTCATAATTCATTGCTCCTCCTGTTCTACTTGGCTGAATTGACGCTATAGTATCCCGATGTGCTTGACACCCTTTCTTACCATATGGATTAGGAACTTTCTTTACTCCAGATCTAGCATTACTACCACCCGTCCAAGCATCCGAGAACTCATACCCTTTCGCAGTCAGCTTATCCACTTGAGCCTTCATATAAGTATCTGCTGCTTCGACACCTTGGGTTCTCTTTATCTCATCATATCGAGTTTTTATATATGCCTCTTCTTTTTGATAGCCTTTTTCGTTATATTTCTTATACTTTTTAAGACATGCATTCCCACTCGGATCCACATACCCTATCGGATTATTATGACAATAAGTATAAAGATTTAAACCATCACCATAGTAGGTATCTTCCTGTATAAACCTACCAATTGCAGGATTGTAAAATCTTGCTCTTAGGTAATACATTCCGGCTACTGGATCATATTGTTCTCCTGCAAAACAGAAGCGGTTAACAACAGTTTCTTCTCTTACTGTGAAGTTACCAAAGGCATCATACTCATATCGGTTGAGGACATTACCATCCTCGTCTGTGACGTGAGTGGTACTCCCCAGCTCGTCTGATGCATAGTGGTAGTAGGTCTTTGCTTTTTCGCTATCAGAACTGATAAGCTCATAACCACGAATGTAACGGATGGTGTTCTGGTCAACATCTGTTTCCTGTATCACTTTATTTCTGTCGAAAATAAAGCTTACCAATCTTCCGTTTTCTTCCAGCTCTGCACGTAATCCTTCTCCATCATAATGATTTTTCTGCCAGCTACCATCTGCATTTTTCACCTCTATCAGACGGTTCATGGCATCATAGGTATACTGTCTGCTTCCGTCAGTAAGCATATTTCCCTGTGCATCATAGGTATATTTTTGATGTATCTGCTCACATGTGCCGTTTTCCGGATTTACAGTATCCACTCCTATCAGATGGTTCCCATTATCATAACAATAGTGTTCCACCACATGAAGTGCCTTTTGTGAACTGTTATGACCTGCATTTCCATTCCACATTCTTGTGGTTCTGTTTCCAGCCTTATCATAGCTGTATTCTTCCACTCCTGTAGGATATTCCGCCTTCACCAGCTGGTTCATGCTGTCATAGGTGAAACGGTTCACTCCTGCCAGTGTATGCTTTTCTATGCAGTTTGCATTTCCGTCATATCGGTAATGGTTATCTAACAGGGCTTCCATTCCCTGTACAACCGTCTTCTGGCTTATGATGTTCTTGTCACGGTCATATTCGTATTCTGTTACAAGGCAGTTTCCAACTTCTAACCGCTTGATGGTTCCGTCCGGGTTGTAGATATACAATGCCTGCCTTCTTCCGTTGTCTATGACCTCTGTTATGCGTCCAATCTCATCATAAAGATATTCTGTGGTTTTCCCATTAACATCCGTCATGGAAATCCTGTTCCCATTCAGGTCATACCCATACTTCAGCAAAGTCCTTCCACTGGCACTCTTTTCTGCCAGTCTTCCCATCACGTCGTAGCGGTAATCATAACGCATACCGCCTCCGATGGCGTTCTTTAGTTTGCCATCCGGATAATAGCCGAAGCTTTCGTTGATATCTCCACTCTGGCTTCTGCGGGAGGTCATGCTGCCATACATGTTGTAGGTGTAGTGCAGGATATTGCCGTTTCTGTCTGTACTTTCCGCCAGATTTCCTTCCCTGTCGTAGCGGAAATGGTCTGTGTTTCCGGCTGCATCGGTTCTGCTTGCCTGTAAGCCACGGCAGTTGTAGCGGTAGGTTACGGTATGCTCTTCCCCATCAGTGGCACTCAAGAGGTTTCCTGCATGGTCATAGGTGTAGCGTTCCCTGCTTCCGTCTGCCTTTTTGATATGGGTGGTTCTGCCCCATTCATCCACGGTGAAAATGGTGGTATTGCCCATTCCGTCAGTAGTGGCGGTCAGGTTGCCCATGGCATCATACACAAACTGCTGGCTGTTTCCCTCGGGAGTGATGATTTTCACCTGTCTTCCTGCCAGGTCGTAGCAGAAGATGGCTCCCTCCAGCTGGCGGACCAGTCTGCCCATGGTATCG
>JAZQEK010000002.1:0-2033 GCA_045538995.1 Acetatifactor sp.
GTTCGAAGCCGAGGCAGCCCAGCAGTGATACGCATCCTTCGTATTATAGCGGTCATCCCCCACCAGACCGGCAATAGTAAAATCCTTATTGATATCGTGCCAATCCAACACATCCCCTCGCCAGGTTCTATCCTTGCCCAAACCCTTTACATGATCACCCCATACATCGGAATTAATGGTATAATACAAGGTCTTATCAACCCATTCCAGCTTCGCACCATGCCCCAATTGCTCATTCACGATGATTTCGTCCATCGGCAGTGCATAGGTTACCATGTTAGCTGTATACGACCATACACCATCATTGAAAGAATACGTTTTTCCATTGTACCCGATAGTCGTACCCACACTCAGCAAGGGAATAGATGCGCGATTTTCATTCAATCCGGAATCATCTATCCTGATGCTGTCGGCAATCAAATTCACATACTGCCCCACATTCACGAGCGGTTGAGTTGTGGTCATATTGTAATCCAAGTCATAGGTCAGCACCCCGGTTTGTTCCTCATATGCCATCGCGGTCACATCCAGGACGGTGTGCGGTTTCTCATGCTGCCCGACTATCACCTCAGCGCCATTGATGTAAAATCCCCATGCCGTTGTAAGCCTCGCCCCCTTTTCCAATCGCACCACTCCGGATTCAGCAAAGCACGAAGCCTCACCGGTCACAAGAGCATTCTCCCCGGAGAATAAAATCGTTCCGTTCGCTGTCCCTCCCACTACACCGTACACCGGATTTTGTGTATTCAAATATAATCGCCCTCTTGTTCGAACTGGATCATATATGTTGACAAAGCTATCTTCATCAGCTGTCGTAGAAAGAGTTAAATAACTAGTATCTATGGCGACATCGTTTCCCCTGAAGACGACTTGTTTATTTCCCTCAATTTGAAGTCCATCCTCCGCATATATTGCCCCCCCAACATTATCTTCAAAAATCACAGATCCATTATTAGCAATAATGGGAGAATAACAACTATCCGGAGTATATATAGCGCCTCCGCCTATTACGGCACTATTATTTCTAAATGTGACGCTATCGTTATCTCTGATTATCAATCCGCTACTTTCTATATAACCGGTACCATTGTCAAAAGACACTCTTCCACTCGCATAAATAGCCCCTCCGTACTCTCCTGCCACGTTCCCAGAAAACTCTATCGACTTATTTCTACTGATTTCTACATATCTGGTAGTAGAAATAGCTCCCCCATATTTGAGCGTCTCATTATCTGTAAATTGTACATTATTATTATCACTAAATCTAATAGCACCTTTAGCAATGGCACCGCCATCTTCTCGGGCAAAATTTTTCTTAAAACTTACACGTTCGCACGCATACATATTTATTGTCTTATCACTAGGGCACTTAATTGCACCACCATCACCATTTAAAGCTCTATTATCTTCAAATTTTAATTCGCCCACGTTATGGATATTACATCCACTAAACAAGGCACCTCCACCTTCCCCTCTATATTTATCTATGATTTCGCAAGTGGCTACATTACTTTTAAAATATACCCTAGCGCAATCGTGTATATACAATGATTGTTCCCATAAGGCAAGTATGGAACCTCCCGATGAAGCTTTATTGTGATGAAAAAACAAATAATCAACATCAAAAAATTGGCAACCAGGCCCACCATACAAATGATTGGAATAGAAGCAACCTCCTGTAAATTCTGCTTCGTTATAACAAAAAATAAGCCTATTGTAGTCAGACCAAATAATAGTTCCTGCTGACTCTACACCCCCATACGATGAATAGCAACCGCTAATTTTCTCCCCCTGAGCAACCGAAAAAAAGCCGACAACCGAAAGCATAGCAGAAAGCAAGGCAGTACGCAGAGGAAGGGGGAGATGCAGTTTCATAACATCTGCATCCTACACTTTCGGAATTCGTAGGATATACAACACAACTTCTATAAAATCAATACTTTACTCTTCATTAATCTTCCTCAATCTTGCCAATGAGAGCTTTCTCTGTCAGCAGGGGCGGGCATGAAGAGAATCAGGCAGCTCAATTATTT
>JAZQEK010000003.1:0-3347 GCA_045538995.1 Acetatifactor sp.
GGAATTGATGATGGGCATGCAGAAGATGCGTGCTAGAAAGACACCAGGAAATCAGGCACATATTACCAATTTAAAAGATGACCCTGTGCAGTTAGCAGCTGATGCGGCAGAAGGTGCTCTCCGTGGATTTGCAGAAGAAGAGACGACCATGGGTGTTGCAAGATATGCGCCGCTTAGTGCGATGGCAATCTTAATCGGTTCACAGATTGGACGTCCAGGTGTTCTGACACAATGTTCGGCAGAAGAAGCTACAGAGTTGGAACTTGGTATCCGTGGTCTTACTACATACGCAGAGACTCTTTCTGTATATGGAACAGAAAAGGTGTTTATTGATGGAGACGATACTCCATATTCGAAAGCATTTTTGAACTCGGCTTATGCATCCAGGGGATTAAAGGTTCGTTTCACATCGGGTGCAGGCTCTGAAGTTTTGATGGGAAATAGTGAAAAGAAATCAATGCTTTATCTGGAATGTAGATGTTTATATGCAACGAAGGGTGCAGGAAGCCAAGGTATCCAGAATGGTTCTGTAAGTTGTATTGGTGTACCGGGAGCAGTGCCAGGAGGTATTCGTGAGGTTATCGCAGAAAATCTGGTAGCAGCACTTTTAGGATTGGAATGTGCATCTTCCAATGACCAGAGTTTCTCGAACTCTGACATGAGACGTACGGCAAGAACCATGCTGCAGTTTCTCCCAGGAACCGACTTTATTTTCTCCGGTTATGCAGCAGAACCGAACTATGACAACATGTTTGCTGGTTCGAACTTCGACGCAGAAGATTTTGATGATTATAATGTATTGCAGAGAGACATGCAGGTGGATGGCGGTCTTCGTCCGGTAACGGAAGATGAAGTAATTCGCGTAAGAAATAAAGCGGCAAAAGCAGTACAAGCCGTGTTTAGGCAGTTAGGCTTGTCGCCGATTTCGGATGAACAGGTAGAAGCTGTTACATATGCACACGGAAGTAAGGATACACTTTCAAGAGATGTAACTGCAGACCTTATGGCTGCAGAAGATGTTTTGAAGAGAGGAATTACAGGAGTCGACGTGGTAAGAGCGTTGGCAGAGGCTGGGTATCAGGATGTGGCTGAGAGCGTGTTAAATATGCTGAAACAGCGAGTGGTAGGCGATTACATGCAGACAGCAGCTATCTTAGATAAAGATTTCCACGTGCTATCAGGAGTGAATACACCAAACGATTATATGGGACCAGGAACAGGATACCGTGTGGAAGGTGCCCGTTGGGAAGAAATCAAGAAGATTCCTCATCTGATTGATCCGAAAGACATTTAGGAGGAAGAAAACATGCAGATGAATGAAGAATTGATTAAAAAGATTGTCGATGCGGTCATGGAACAAATCGGGCAGTTAGATGATAAAACGGGAACAAAGCCTGCAACAGTTTCTTCTTTGGCAGGAAAAGACCGTATTAATGAAATTAAAACTGATTATTCCTCTTATCCAAGAGCGAAAAAGGGAACTGACCCAAAAGAGATTGTTATTGGTGTTGGGGCTGCGTTCCAGAAAGAAATAAAAAGAACCATTTGTGATATTCCGCTTGATGAGGTGCTTCGCAATGTAAAGGCCGGTATCGAAGAAGAAGGAATGAATGCTAGAGTGGTTAAGATTCTGGATACTTCGGATGTATGCTTTATGGCATTGGAGGCAGCGAAGTTATCTGGTTCAGGAATCGGAGTTGGTATCCAGTCAAAAGGAACCACCGTGATTCACCAGAAGGATTTGTATCCACTTTCCAACCTAGAGTTGTTTCCACAGGCGCCACTTATGACATTGGAAACCTATCGACAGATTGGGAAAAATGCAGCGAAATATGTAAAAGGGGAACAGGTTGTACCGGTTCCATGTACCAACGATCCGATGTCCAGACCGAGATATCAGGTAAAGGCGGCTTTGATGCATATCGCGGAAACAGAGCAGCTTGACCCAGCAGTTGGAGCAATCGAATGGGAGGGCAAATAGATGAGATATCCTTTAGGTGAGTTAGAAAAAGAGCAGATTCGCTCAAAAACAGGAAAAAAATTAACAGAGATTACATTAGATGAAGTGATGAAGGGTCACATTTCTTCTGATGATATTAAGATTTCCAAAGAGATGTTAAAGGCTCAGGGCCAGGTGGCAAAGGAAACTGGCAATGACCCGATGGAAAAGAATTTTGAACGTGCTGCTGAATTAGTAGACGTGCCGGATGATGTAATTCTTAAAATGTATGACAAGCTTCGTCCGAACCGTTCCACCAAATTAGAATTGGTACAGATGGCACAGGAATTGATTGAGAAATACAATGCAAAAAACTGCGCAAGACTTGTAATGGAAGCAGCAGAGGTGTATGAAAAGAGAGGTATTTTGCTTTGAAATTGATTGCAGGAGTAGATATAGGGAATTCCACAACGGAAGTGTGTATCGGTCAAATCGATGAGTCACAAAAGCTTACATTTGTGTCAAGCACTTCATGTCCTACAACCGGTACAAAAGGAACGGTTGCTAATACCCATGCAATTAAATCGGCTTTAAAGGCCGCAATGAGCAAGATAGGAAAGGAAATCAGTGACCTTTCGCTAATTCGATTAAATGAGGCAGCACCAGTTATCGGTGATACTGCAATGGAAACTTTAACAGAGACCATTATCACGGATTCATCCATGATTGGACACAATCCATCCACACCAGCCGGAGTGGGGCAGGCAGTTGGAGAGATTCTAAGATTGGATGAGCAAAGAAAAGCAGAAGCCGGTAAAGCTTATATTATTGCAGTTCCAAGAGAATATCCATATGAAGCAGTAGCGGAGATTACCAATCGTCTTGCTGAAAAGGTGGATGTTGTGGGAATGATACTGCAGGCGGATGAGGCAGTGCTGGTTGAAAATCGACTAGAGAAGAAGATTCCGATTGTGGATGAAGTGGCAAGAATCGATAAGCTTCCAGGGGGAGTGCTTGCAGCCATTGAAGTTGCATCGCCGGGACAGACCATTCGCATGCTTTCTAATCCATATGGAATTGCTACTTTATTAAAATTAAATGCAGAAGAGACTCGCATGATTACTCCGATTGCCAAGAGTTTAATTGGAAAGAGAAGCGCAGTTGTTTTGAAAACACCAGGTGGGAATATAAAAGAAAATGTGTTGCCTGCCGGTGAGATTTATTTAAAAGCAGAAAAAGAAGCGAACATCAATATTGATGAAGGCGCAGTGAAAATCATGGAGGCGGTTTCAGAAGCAGGAATCATCTATGATGTGATAGGCCAGCCGGATACCAATGTGGGAAATATGTTTGCGAAAATCAGAACTGGCATGAAGACCGTGAATGAGACTACAGAAGAGGTTCATAT
>JAZQEK010000004.1:0-1831 GCA_045538995.1 Acetatifactor sp.
CCCTTTGGAAGTACACGGACAAAGGTTTCTTCCTTATAATATTTGTCATAAACAGCCTTTACTTCTTCATAAGTTGGATAGCTACCATCTGCTTTTTTCTTAAGGCTGGCATATTCTGTCACCAAAATACCACGATTCATAGGAACCAAATGTGGAGTAAAGTTGATGGTAATCTGCTCGCCAGAGGCATATCCCAGCTGCTCTTCGATTTCAGGGGTATGTCTGTGGCTGGCTACACCATAAGCCTTCATATTTTCATTTACTTCACAGAACAGGTTTGGAAGCTTCGCTCCGCGTCCTGCACCAGAAGTACCAGATTTCGCATCAACAATCAAAGTATTTGCATCAATCATTCCCTCTTTTACCATTGGGTAAGCCGTCAAAATCGAACAGGTCGTATAACATCCTGGGTTTGCTACCAGACGTTTGCCTTTGATGTCCTCACGATTGATTTCACAAAGACCATAGACTGCTTCCTCAATAAACTGTGGACTCTTGTGCTCAATACCATACCATTTCTCATAAACAGCTACATCTTTGATACGATAGTCTGCACTAAGGTCTACAATCTTTACCTTATTTAATATATCCTCTGTCAACACCCCTGCTAAATAGCCTTGTGGGGTTGCTGTGAAAATCACATCTACACGCTCTGCCAACTCCGCGATATTGTCATCCAAACATTTATCTTCCACCAGTTCAAACATATTGCGATATACAGCTGCATAGTTCTGGTCTACATAACTTCTAGAACCATACCAAACGATCTCCGCCTCTTTGTGGTTTAATAATATACGAACCAGCTCCGCACCGGCATATCCTGTCGAACCGATAATACCTACTTTAATCATAAAAATCACCTTTCTTTTTCTAATAAGAAAACCTTTGCTACCTATCATAGTACATTCCACCCTATTCGTAAAGTCTTTTTTTGATTTTATTTGCATGAATATACATCATTTTGCCATTTTATACATTATATTTGTATAAATATTCATATTTTTGTATATTTTTTCACTTGCCAATGCATAAATATAGGTGTATAGTAGTGTTATTCGATTTGAAACAATCCGTGCGACGGAAAATACATATTTGAAAGGAATACAAAACAATGGCAAAGGAAAAAGTTGTTTTAGCTTACTCAGGTGGACTTGATACTACTGCTATCATCCCTTGGTTAAAAGAAAATTATGATTACGAAGTTATCTGCTGCTGTATCGACTGCGGACAGGGCGAAGAATTAGATGGACTTGAAGAAAGAGCAAAGCTTTCAGGTGCTACTAAGTTATACATTGAAGACATCACAGACGAATTCTGTGACGAATACATCGTTCCATGCGTACAGGCAGGTGCTGTATACGAAAACAAATACTTACTCGGTACATCAATGGCTCGTCCTGGTATCGCAAAGAGACTCGTAGAAGTTGCTCGTAAAGAAGGCGCTACTGCCATCTGCCACGGTGCTACAGGTAAAGGAAATGACCAGATTCGTTTCGAACTTGGTATCAAAGCTCTCGCTCCAGACTTAAAGATTATCGCTGCTTGGAGACAGGATAACTGGACTATGCAGTCTCGTGAAGAAGAAATCGAATACTGTAAAGCACACGGTATCGACCTCCCATTCTCAGCTGACAACAGCTACAGCCGTGACAGAAACCTTTGGCACATCAGCCATGAAGGTCTTGAATTAGAAGATCCAGCTCAGGAACCAAACTACGACCACTTACTCGTACTTGGTGTTTCTCCTGAAAAGGCTCCAGATGAAGGCGAATACGTAACTATGACTTTTGAAAAAGGTATCCCAACATCTGTAAATGGAAAAGAAATGAAA
>JAZQEK010000005.1:0-1508 GCA_045538995.1 Acetatifactor sp.
AATTCAATATAGAACGCATCATTCTCATAAATGGGATAATAATTAATATGTGTATCAAGATCACCCGAATCCTGCCGATAAAGACAGGCTCCGCTCAAATCTCCCGGCCCGATATTCCCCATTTCCAAAAGCCATTCCATAGTGACATTCCAGCCATGCGATTCGTCTATAGTATTGTATTTCGGGTTTTCGCAGGTACATCTAGGCAGAGGATCTCCGTGAATCTTTACAAATTCCTCCACATTCTCATAGCGAATGTCAATATGATCACCCGAAGGCTTATGAATTAAGTACCATCCCCTAAGCGTTCCATCCAAGTGGAGCGCATAAAACAGCTCATATTTGCCGTCAATGGTACATTCCATACCCGTTTCGCTTTCAAAGATTGATAAGCCACTGGGACTTCCTGGGTAAGAGCGAATATCCTCAAAACTGATGGATTCACCTTTTTTAGATAGCTCGATAACCTCAGGCATAGTGATAAGGTGATTCTTGGCATATTTACCTGGATTATAGGCATCATAAAATGCTTTTTCCATATTTTCCGGATTGTTCCAGTACTCATAGAACCGTTGAATGCGGACCCATATCTGATCATTCATGTATACATCATCCCGCTGAAGCAGCATATCATGCACATAGGTTTCCAGATCTGTATAAATCAGATGGTGCATTTCATATATTACATATTCGCTGTCTTCATACACCTTGTATGGTTCAATTTCCTCGAATGTCAGCAGGTTTCCACTCATAAATACGTAGTCCTGTGGACTTGAAATGTCTGCCTTGCAGTATTGGTACAGGTAAAACAGCGGCATAATCCAGCCTCCACCAGAGCCACTGCCATCATCTTGTATACACGGCATATCTACGCCAATCATATCGTAGTATTCTGAATCATCAATTCCAAGCAGCTTGTTATAACCATCGAAAGTGCTCCACGGAGTTGAGCCAAGCCAATTGTATAGATCAGTATTGATAGGTGGATCACACGCACGTACGAGATTTCCTTCGACCTTTGCCAGCTCTGCTTGTACAAGCTCTACATAATCAAAAACATCGGTCCAGCGGGCAAAAACATCAGGTGTGAAGTTCTTGAAGTATGATTTCAAAGAAGGCAGCACCCCGTCCAAATGGCTTTCATCCGACAGCTGATACCATGGTGTTACATAGTCGGAAACCACAAACGACACCTGGCATGACCATCTCTGACCCAGAAGGAAGCTGTCATTGGTCATCTGCAAATAATAAAAATCGTTTTTAGTGTTTTCCAATGCTTCAATATCATAGGTTCTCCGCAGATCCAGTCTGACTCTTTCTGTGGAGTGAGCCGGAATGATAAGATTTTCGACGTAAGGCTCTTCTCCGGTGGATTCTACGAGCTCTTGGCTACTGTAATAGCAGAGGTTCATCTTCGGTTCCAGCTTCAATTCTTTGTCAGACTGATTTGTGATCTCCACCCATACAATGCCACTGCCATAGTATTTGGCAGTCATTGTCAAACTGTC
>JAZQEK010000006.1:0-54814 GCA_045538995.1 Acetatifactor sp.
AGTACATCTCCTTTTTGGTGGATTGGTTAAATGGTTTCTAGTCAACTCTATTTTACCATAAATCATTGAGGAGATGTTTTTATTTTGTAACGAAAAAACACTGCATTTATGCGGGTTTCAGGTGTTTCGCAAACACCTACTTTATATATTTGTGAAAGGAATGGTAGGATTGTGAAAAAAATAAAACATTTGTTGCTTTCCGGGCTGCTTGCACTCTCATTGGTGGGGTGTAGCTCTAAGGAGGAGGAAACTTTCAATCAGGGAAATGTTATGACGTTATACGGACCGGTTATGGAAACGGATTCTGCTTATTACTACACCACCAATGATTTCAATTATGAGTTGCACTATTATGACAAGGCTTCCGGAAAATCCATTTTTCTTTGTAATAAGCCGGAATGTTCTCATGATGGTAATGAATTCTGTGCAGCGACTGCCGGAAGACGTTATGTTATGCATTCCGTTTTATATGAGGACGGCATCTATATTGCTGCCTTAGAAGAGGCAGATAATCGCGTGGATAAGAAGTTGTTTAAGGTTTCCTTGGATGGAACAAAGCTGGAAACCATTTGTACCTATGGGTATGAGCCTTCAGATGGGATGATTATGTATGGCTTTGATGTTGAAAAATATATGGCTATTTACCGGGAGAAAGCATTTGTTCCCTATAGTACACCTCAAAAGGATAATTCAAATAATTACGGAACTGCTATTATAGATATTAAATCGGGAAAGGTAGAATATTTGGAGGAGTGCAATTCCTATAGTTCTCTGGGGCAGAAGAAGTATATTCCATATGGGGATTATTTGTATTACTATGTGTCGGATATTTATCAGTCCCCTGCGAAGCTTTGCCGATATCACCTTACCCAAAAGAATAATGAGGAAATTGCTGTTTTAACGAATTTTCGTGATTATTGTATTGTAGACGGTATGGTGATATATACACAGGCAGATGAAAATGGATATGTTCACATTTATACAATGGATCCGGACAGTAAGGAAACTAAGGATCTGACAGGACCACTGATGAGTGAGGATGGAACCGGGCTTTTAACGGAGTGGGAGGGAACATTGTTCTTTGATGGGGAATATATAGTGACATTTACTTATCCGAAAAAAGAGAACGGAGTATATCAATATTTCGTGTTTTCTAAGGAGGGTACCTTGCTGACAGATTTCACCCCACCGGAGTTTATAGAAAAGGGTTACAAGCCGGATTTCTGTATGTTAAACGGATATGCATATTTTAGAGATTATTATGGTATGGTGCGTTGCTCCATGCAGGACATTCTGAATGGTAATCCGGAGTGGACCACATTGTTTGTTACCGCACAGGAGGAGCAAGAAGGCTGATTTGGGACCTTCAAAAACGTGGCAAAGGAGATAGAGGAACATGTTGGAAATTCGCAATCTAACGAAAAAATATGGTGACTTTACTGCCTTGGATGGGCTGAATTTCACATTGGATAAAGGTATTTACGGGTTATTGGGAGCCAATGGGGCAGGTAAATCCACGCTCATGAATTTAATAACCGACAATCTGAAGCGTACCGACGGGGAAATTCTTTACAATGGGCAGGATATTCTGACCCTGGGAAGTGCTTATCGGAAAAGGGTAGGCTACACACCACAACTACAGGGGATGTATGAGGAATTCAGTGCCAGAGATTTTCTGCATTATATCGGCATTTTAAAAGGGATGAAGCGAAAGGACTGCAAATTGCAAACAGAAGAGTTTTTGACCATTGTAGGTTTGGAGCAGAAAGCACATAAGCGATTGGGTTCCTTTTCCGGTGGCATGCGTCAAAGGGTGTTGTTAGCTGCAGCCATGCTGGATAAACCGGAAATACTGATACTGGATGAGCCCACTGCCGGATTGGATGTGGGAGAGCGTATCCGCCTGTGTCAATATATTACAGGATTGGGCAAGGAGCATACCGTGATTTTGGCAACCCATATTGTCAGTGATATCGAAGCCATTGCAGATACAGTCTTACTTTTAAAGCAGGGCAAAATCCAGTTAAGCGGAAGTCCTCATGAGGTAATTACAAAAGCCGCCACACAGGCTCCTTCTATCCAAACCTTAGAGGATGTGTATTTGTATTATACGGAGGGAAAAGTATGAGTGAATTTCGACGAATATTTTTCTCAAGACGAATACTGTTTAGCTGGTTGATGGGACTGTTTTTGTGTTGTATCTTTTTTGTTTATGAGTGTGACAGTACCAAAAGCATTACCCTTTCCGGGGAAGAATTGCAAAACTACATAAACAACTACCCGACCTTTTTGCAGTCTGTGCAGGACAACGCGGAGGGAGTGGGAATGTTGGCGGCCCTTAGTGATAATACAGGTTTTACCAGAGACAATATAGATAAAACGTTGGCGGATTATTCCAAGCTGGAAGGAATTTTGTTACGCTTTGGTGAAAATAGAGGGATTGTGTTATTTTCCAACTTTGTGTTGGGAGATGGTGTTGTAATTGCTATGGTGTTGATAGTACTGCTTCAGTTTGCAGAAGAAAAAAGGAAAGGGCTCTCTCTGCTGGTACGCTGTACCAAAAACGGACGCTCCGTACTGACACTGGAGCGTGCGGGGATATTGGCAGTAACAGCATTATTGGCAAGCTTTTTGGTAACTATTTCCTGTATGCTGATTTCACATGTGTTTTGCGGAGAAGCTGATTTCAGTCGGCCATTGCAGTCCATACCGGAATTTTCTTTGTGTGCGTTTCCCATTACCATTGGAGAATATTTACTGCTTACTACGCTGTTGAAGGCTTTGGCTGCTTTTGCTTTCGGGGTTTTGGTGTTGCTTCTTTTGGTGTGGCTGGAAGCTATTCCGGCGGTATTGGTAGGAGGTAGTGTACTGTTTGGGGAGTTTTTACTTTATACCCTCATATTAGGCTCGGATAAGTTATCCGGGTTCAAGCTGGCAAATATTCTTGCCCTGCTTCGCACAGAAATTTTCTTCAAGCACTATTATAATATTAATTTATTTGGGCATGCAGTGGGATTTTTACCGTTCTCTGTCATAATGATTGGTGCTGTGGCAGCAGGTTTTATTTTCCTTTCTGCTTTTTGCAGTGCCAAGTGTACGGAAAACAGCTTGCAAATTGGCTTGCTAAATAGGGTGAAGGTTTGGCTTAGCATACATGCACCCAATCCACCGCTATTTTTCTGGGAGCTTCGAAAGGTATACCTTCATCAGGGAGGTATACTGATATTGGCGGCTATTCTGTATTTTGCAGCCTCTTCCGGTTTGGAATATCGGTATTACTACTATCAGGATAAGGACCGTGAGTATTATTATGAGAAGTATGCCGGAGATGTTACCGAGGAAAAGGTACTGGAGCTACAGGCAGTGTATGAGGAAAAGGAGATGCAGCTACGAGCTGCAAATGATAAAGTATTGTATCTGATGGCACATGACCCGGAAAACGAAAAGATACTTCCCCTGATGCAGGCCTGTTATGATTTGGCACAGGTATTGAATGCCTTGGAGGGTATCATAGAAAATGCTTCAGGGGCATTAACCTATACGATGGAAACCGGTGTGAAAACTCAGCTGGTGAAGCCGGATGCTTATGAAATGCTTTTCGTCTCTGATACCGGCACCACGGATAAGAACAGCATGTTTATGCTGTTGGGTATCATCGGACTTTTTTCAGGGTTGATGGCTTGTGAAAAAGAATGTAACATGACTTTGTGGTTGCACACTCTTTTTAAGGGGCGTAAATCATTGCTTCTTACAAAGGTAGGCGTCCTCGCCATGACAGTGCCGGTGCTGCTTCTGGGAGTGAGTTGGGCACAGCTTTATCAGGTGTCAGATACGGTAGGTTTTCAAAATTTGGATGCAACGGCACAAAGTATTGCTCTTTTCAGGGAGATTCCCTTCCCTATCAGTATCGGTGGATACTTGATGTTGGTATTTGGGCTTCGTATGCTGTTTGCTTTCTTGATAGGATTGCTGGTAATGGGACTCAGTACTCTGACTTCCAATCGAGTGCTATGTCTGTTCATCAGCTTCGTACTTTTGGTAGTGCCCATGGTATTGGCATTGACCGGAATTGTTGATTTTTTCAGCGTGGCGGATTTACTGGGGTTCTGGGAGCTGTGGTAGTGTGAAGATAATTCAAAAAAATTTAACTCCTTTTCCACAAAACTCCTTGCAATTTGTATAAACATATGCTACAATTCAACTTTGTTAGGACATAGTTCCTACATGGATGGATTCCCGAGTGGCCAAAGGGGACAGACTGTAAATCTGCTGCAAATTGCTTCGGTGGTTCGAATCCACCTCCATCCATTTCAATGAGCACGACGAGAAGTCGTGCTTTTTTGATTCTGTAGGTATGCATGGGAAGTACAATGTCCTGCCTGCTAGGAAGGAGCATGTTGGTTCAAACGCATGAACCATAGTGCATTTCACCATAAGAAAAGTGCAGTTTATGGGTTTTTCCCTTGTGAGAAGTGGTGAGGCTTGCTACAATGGATGTAGTAGTGGTTCGCTTATTTTTACTTATTGTGTGCACAATGGACGATCGGGAATATAATTTCCTACAAGCATGGCCTTGAAAATCGTCGGCACTTGGTGAGGTATTTTCGAACCTAGTGCCGTTACGCTTTTCACGGAGCGAGAGCGTCCTGCGGTAGGAGATTATATTCCTGATTGTCTATACTATAGAAATGGTCAGTAAAAATAAGCGAACCGGAACAATTCAAAAAGGGGAAAACCATGAAATATACCATAAACCATATCCGCTCCGGGGAAAACGAGCTGATATTAAATTATGTGGAGACAAATGAAGAGGTGGAAGAAGTCCTGGCTTTTATGCGACGGGAAGCACGTAAGCTCCTGGGCTTTCGGGATAAGGAGCAGGTAGTGATTTCGCCGGAGGAAATCTACTATATAGAAACTGTGGACAACAAAACCTTTGTATATACGGAGAAAGAGGTGTATCGGGTGAACTATAGTTTGTCACAGCTGGAGGGAATTTTGCGGGAGGCACGGTTTTTCCGCTGCAGCAAATCCATGATTATGAACATTCATTATGTGGCAAGCTTAAGGAGCCTGTCTTCCAATCGAATTGATGCTGTCATGAAGAATGGGGAGCACATTATGATTTCCAGAACCTATGCTACCGATTTTCGCAGACGTTTAAGGGGGGAACTGTAAGATGAGAAGTGAGAAAAAGAAAGAGACCGGAAGGTGGTCTTTATTGGAACGATTTTTGTATAAGGAGATTGGGATTGAGTTTAAAGCTTGTTTGTACTTTTTCTGTATCCTGTTTTTTTACTCTATGTTTCGGATTTCCCTGGGAAGCTGGGAAGCCAGCATCCTGCATATGGCCGAGATGATTTTAACCGCTTATGTCATAGGATATTTACAGGTGCTGGCTTTGGATAATTTTGATGAAGGGGAGAAGCTGGGGGTACGGGAGGCTTGCTATATTTTTCTGTGTAACGGCATATACACCATTGTGGCACTGGTGGGTGATTGGTTCGCCGGAAGTATCGGGATGTTGGCTGCGTTTTTTGCGTATATGTTGTTGGTGTATGTATGTGCCTTTCTGGTGTACAAGATCAAGCGGGATTTGGACACCAGATTGTTAAATGAGGAGCTGCGGGTGTTTCTGGAGCAGGACAGTACCGGTGTCCGGTAAATTGGGAAGAAGTAATAAATGCTTTCGGAACATTGGAGCCAAGGTTTATGGGGATTTCAATGTCTCGACAAAGAGTAATTACATGAGCAATTCGAGGAGAGGATACTATGGGAAACATTATAGAAATTAAGAATTTGACCAAATATTACGGAAAGCATAGAGGTGTGGAAAACATCAGCTTTTCTGTAGAAGAGGGAGATATTTTTGCATTTCTGGGACCGAATGGTGCCGGAAAGTCTACTACTATTCGTTCCATGCTGGGGATGATTGGCTTTGATGGGGGTATCTGCATCATGGGGAAGGATGCTGTGACAGAAAAGGTAGCCGTTTTGAAGGAAATCGGTTATATGCCTTCTGAGACTATGTTTTATCCTTCCATGCGGGTGAAGGAGGTCATTCGGTTTGCGGCAGATATGCGAGGAATGGACTGCAGGCAGGAAGCACAGCGACTTTGTGAACGGTTGCAGGTGGATACCGGGAAGCGTATTCGGGAGCTTTCCTTGGGAAATCGCAAAAAGGTCAGCATAGTCTGTGCCTTGCAGCATCAACCGAAGCTGTTGATATTGGATGAACCGACATCCGGCTTGGACCCCTTGATGCAGGAGGTATTCTTCCAGCTACTTCAGGAGGCGAATCAGAAGGGAACGACTTGTTTTCTATCTTCCCATGTATTGTCGGAGGTAAAGAAGTATTGTCGCAACGCTGCCATTATCAAAAATGGTAAGCTTTTAAAGGTAGATAGTGTGGAAAATCTGTCTCATACGGGACTGCGTTTGGTGAAGCTGTGGAAAGATGGTAAAGAGGAAAGCTTTTCTTATACCGGGGCTATGCCGCAGCTACTGCAAAAGCTGGCAGCTATGGAACCGGAGGATGTATTGATTCAGGAGCCGACTTTGGAGGAGTTGTTTATGCAGTATTATGAGGACGACGGAGAAACCGAGCCTGCAGAAGCTTCTTTCGCTCAGGAAGGGAAGGAGTAGAAATAGAAGGAATTGGAATAGAAATTGAAATAGAAATAGAAAAAAGGAGGAGACCGGGATGATATTGTTTCGACAGGAATGGAAAATGAATCTGAAATCCTTGCTGATATGGGTATTTTGTGTGGGGATTTGTTGCGGTGGTTGTATCCTGCTATTTGAAAGTGTGGCAGAAAGTATGAGTGATATGGCAGAGACCTTTGCCTCTATGGGTGGTTTCTCTGCGGCATTTGGCATGGATAAGGTCAGTATCGCAACCATAGATGGTTTTTATGCTACAGAAATCAGCATTATTTTCTCTTTGGGCGGAGCCATGTTTGCGGCTATGACAGGTGCCGTACTATTGTCCAAGGAGGAGGAAGGACATACGGCAGAATTCTTGCATACTCTTCCGGTAAGCAGAGGTTATGTGTACGGATGGAAGCTGGTTACCCTATTGATTCTGATAGTGGTATTTAATTTCATCTGCATCGGCATTGATGTGTTGTGTTTCGGTATTATCGGAGCAGAAATTCCTGTGAAGGAGTATGTATGGTACCACGTAGTAAGCTTTTGCATGCAGATGGAAATCGGCAGTATTTGCTTTTTGATTTCTGCTCTCAGCAAACGCAAGCAGCTGGGAATGGCTCTGGGGTTGGCGGTGTTGTTGTATGTAATGGACATTATGGTACATATTGTGCCGGATTTGGAATTGTTGAAATATATCACCCCTTATTATTACACCAATGCGGCAGATATCTTCAGTAGCGGAGAGGTATCCTGGGGACTATTGATTGTTGGTATCCTGATTAGTGCCTTGGCGATTGGTGTCGGCGGTGTAGTGTATGGCAAGAGGGATTTGGCAGCGTAGAAAGTATGAAGTGGAAGTATTAGCCAATGAGCTGGAAAAATGAAACGATTCATATTACTTGGGGAGTCGCAAATGACTCCCCGTTTTTTAATTAAACTTCAACTCCCCAATCGGAAAATTCTCAATGTATTTTCCTTCCACCGCAGGGACATAGTAGGCTCCTAAGGTAAGCAATCCATTTTGTAAGGCATTTTCAGAAGTGTTTTCTTCCGGCAGTTCCACATAGAAGCAATAGTAGGGCAGGAAGTATTCTTCGCAAATGTGAGAACGGTAAACCAGTTCATAACCATGAATATATTCTTCGCCGGGAAAGTCGTAGGGGACAGTAGTCATATAGGCATGGTCAATTAGCAGTTCTCTGGCTGTGGCACCGGAGATGATGGGGTAGTTACCGACCACATGGGACAGGTCAGGATGCTCCACACGAAATAGGTCTAGGGTTCCGTTCAGTGTGTAAAAATGCACTTGGTTAAAGTTATAATTCAGAATTCTTTGTACAGGATCCTCGCAGGAATCATAAAAGGAAATGTGATAGCTTTGGTTGTTGTAAATATCGTAATCACCACCATGGACATTGATGCAGGGATTTTCCATGTGGATAAAGTCAGCATATTCTTTTCGCAGATATTCCCCGATAGAATAGTATTTTTCATAAGGCATATTATAGTTTTCATAGTGAAATTCAGAAGGAAGTGTGGCAGGTGTTTCCCTATCACGGATAGTGGTGGTCATGTCATGTCGAATATCCATGGTCATGTCACCGGATTTTCCTTCTATGGAAGGTGCATAGGGGTCCTCCCTTCGAGTGGTATGGATATCCTCCATGCCAAAACGGTCTCCCACTGCCAGAAGCTGCTGTTCCATAGTCTCCCAGTCAGGGGTAGGGATTTGATAGCCTTCGGCATAATCAATACTGTTTCGGAACACCGGCAAATGTGTAATCCCAAGACTCTCACTCCAAGGATTTGCATTTTTCAAGTCAGAATAGCTGTGTACCATATAGCCTTCGAAGCCCATGCCGTCTACTATAAATTCCATGGTCAGTACCGGGAGATCGTCTATGTCAGTGGGCGTTGGTTGGTTTGGTACAGGTGTGACTTCCGGGGAGAGTGGTTCATGCAGTTGTATACGATGGAAAACCACAGTTCCCAATCCTACCAAAAGTACCAATGATGCTGCCCAGCCGGCAAGCTTGGCATAATTTCCCCAAGGGAGAGTTCTTTTGACCGGAGTATCGGCAGCAATAATCAAATCCTCATCAATTTGTCCAAGTATCTGAAATAAGTGTTCTTCTCTCATAGTGTAATTCCCTCCTTCTCCAAATGTTCACGAAGCTTTTTACGGGTATCAAACAGAGCGGATTTCACCTTGCTCTGGCTAAATCCCAAGCGTTTGCTGATTTCCCTTATGTTTTCACAATAATAATAGCGTCTTACAAAAATCTGTTGCTTCTCTGTGGATAAGGTTCGCAAAAATCTGCTGATTTGTGCAGCAATTTCCTTGTCTTCCAAGGTTTGTTCCACAGAGCCGGCAGCCGGTAGGCATTCTTCCAGTTCGGATAAAAGCACTGTAAATTGGTTGGCTGCATGATGAGTGGTAAAGCGTTTCTTGTAACAGTCCAAAGATAAATTTCGAACAATTGTCCCTAAATAAACCTTCAAAATATTAGGGATGGTGGGAGGAATGCTGTTCCAAGCGTGTAAATAGGTATCGTTAACACATTCCTCCATGTCCTCAAGGTTCTTTACAATGTTCATGGAGATGGTACTTAGATAGTGACCGTATTTGGTATGGGTTTCTTCGATGGCAGTTTCATTTCGTTGCCAATAAAGTTCAATAATTTTGCAATCTTCCATGTAATCCCCTCCTTCACCTATAATGACGACAAAAAGTTGAAATGGTTGTGAGTTCATTATAAAAGAATTCCTTTCTTTAGAAAAGCTTTCAAATTTATTCGGGAAAGCTTTAGAGAGGCTTCTGAAAAAATATAAGGTTTCTCTGTTATATTTTGGATGAACAATTTGGAAGGAGCAAAGACATGAAACGGAACAAGAAAGAATTGCAAGAGATGGAAATCCGGAAAAAGGAAGCGGTACAGGAACCGTCCACCAGGCAAAGAAGGAAGAGCTCACTGCAACGGTTTTTACACATCATGTTTTTTACTATAGGGATAGGCGTTCTGGTGTATGTAGCAACAGTAGGGCTTTTTCTTTATCGTAAGCAGCATCCTCAGGCAGTGGATTTTGGTAAGCTTCGGGCAAGTCGTGGTAGTGTCATTGTCGGCGGTATTGGACAAACACGGGGATTGGAGGAAGAGTTGGAGGAGCTGCTTTCACGCAATGAGGAAACCCGAGAGTTTGTGGAAAATTATAAAAATCGGGAGGTATATTTGGGGAAGGATATTGACCTGAGCGGGGATGTTCAGGAGGAGGAAGTACCGCTTCTGATGCAATGGGACTTACGATGGGGCTATGAAAGCTACGGTGGCAGCAATATCGGTCTGGCAGGTTGTGGTCCCGCTTGTCTGTCCATGGCGTATATTTATTTTACGGAGGATTTGGCAGGCAATCCCAGGGAGATTGCCCGCTATTGTGAGGAGAATGGTTTTTATACATCGGAAGGTACCAGCTGGGAGCTGTGGACATTGGGAGCAGAGGCCTTTGGTCTGGAGGGTAAGGAACTACCCTTGGATGAAAGTCGTATGAAAGCCGCGTTGGATGCCGGGAGTTTGATTGTTTGTAGCATGAGACCGGGGGATTTCACTACCACCGGACATTATATTTTGATTGTAGACTATGAGGAGGAAGGCTTTCAGGTACATGATCCTAACCGTCGCGGAAACAGTGAAAAGCTTTGGGACTATGATGTGCTGGACGGACAGATACGGAATTTGTGGAGTATCGGGAAGTAGTTCGGTAAAGAAACGGTAAAGACTTTTTAAACGCCTTGCGTTCCACAAAGGAATATAGTAACATCCTCGTTAAGCAGTATTGCTTCGCGGGGATATTTCCTTGTGGTTTGACGAGAGGTAGTTCGATGACACATACGCAAAAGAGTAATTTCATATTGTTGTGGGTGATTTGCTGTATCATTTTAGGAGGAGTGTGCTTTGAGAAGGTTCAGGCAGATTCCTTTTTCACTTGGGGTAATGCTCAGGTGGTGGCAGATATTGTCAACGGACAGGAAGAAACCATGGAAGAGTCCTTATGTACAGGCAGAACATTGAAGGGAAGTCTGGAATCTCATATTCTGAAAGCAGAAAAGGAAGACCAGACCCGTATGTTAGAAAGCGCTGTCTGGGGTCTTGCATTTGTGGGTTTATTACCGCAAATATCCGCATTGTCTTTGGGAACAGTAGGCAGAAGCTTTGAGGAAAGCAGAAAAAGTCATACTGTTATCATTCGATTTATTCACACGCAGGATGGGGCAAAGGAATAAACTTTTTGACACGGGAACAGCCTATGAACACATAGGTTTCTTTTGATGTGCAGAATTTGGAGAGGAGTCAAAAAGTATGTTCAACGATATTTTTGTGGGAGTTATGATAATCATTGCACTGGGTGCAGGTATTTGGTGCTGGTGGTTTGAAAATTTTGATGATAGTAAGCAGAAGCAGACAAAAGAAGAGAAGAAAGAAGTAGGAGGAGAAGAAAAATGATTTTTGTGGAAATTTTGTTGTTAGCACTTGGATTTTTCATGTTGGTAAAAGGTGCGGACTGGTTTGTAGAAGGTGCCGCAGGTATTGCTGAGAAGTTCGGCATCCCTCAGCTGGTAGTGGGTTTGACTATTGTAGCTATGGGTACCAGTGCTCCTGAGGCAGCAGTTAGTATTACTGCGGCATTGAAAGGAACAGCGGATATTGCAGTTGGTAATGTAGTAGGTAGTAACATCTTAAATATTTTGGTTATCTTGGGTTTGACCGGATTGATTACATCTGTGGCAGTACAGAAATCTACTTTATTCTATGAGATTCCTTATATGCTGCTCGTAACGGTCGTGCTGATGGTAATGGGTATGATGGGCAACAGCATCAATTTCGTGGAAGGTATTGTTCTTTGGGTAATGTTTATTCTTTATCTGGCTTACTTGTTCGTATTGGCAAAGAAGGGGAAGCAGGAAGAAGAGTCAAAGGAAACCCGTAAGATATGGCTCCTGTTAGGATATGCTGTTGTAGGTGGTGTTGTAGTTGTATTGGGTAGTAATATTGCTGTAGACAGTGCGACTGCTATTGCAGAAATCATTGGTTTGAGCGAGAAGTTCATCGGTCTGACCATCGTTGCTTTGGGAACTTCTCTGCCGGAGTTGGTAACCTCCGTAACTGCAGCCAGAAAGGGCAATGCAGATATTGCCATTGGTAACATCGTAGGTAGTAACATTTTCAACATCCTGTTTGTACTCGGTACCAGTGCATTGATTATTCCGATTACTTTTGAATCAAGCTTTGTAATTGATTCTATTATTGCTATTGCAGCAGGTGTATTGCTTTGGATTAGTACTATTAAGACTAAGAAGCTGACCAGACCTTGGGGTATTGTAATGTTGCTTTGCTACGCAGCATACTTTGTATACTTACTGTTCTAGTTTGAGGAGTCTCCCGACTGCAAATAAGGAGTGGAAGGACTTAGATTTGTGAAAGACCGCAATATTTGCGAAGAATATCACAAGAAATCATAAGCAAAGGATAAATAAGTGCGATATAATAATGCATGGATACTGGGGAAGTATTCATGCATTTTTTGCAATCAGCAACAGGAGGTATTATATGAAGAAGAAATGTAAGAGATGGGCAGCTCTTTGTCTGGCAGGTATCATGTCTCTGGGATTATTGAATGGGGTGTCTTTGGAAGCAAAGGCAGACACCTATGGAGACAATCTGATTGTGAACCCTGTATTTGCAGAGGAGGATGTATCTGCCTGGCAGGCAGCAGGTGCTACAATCAGTATCGCTCAGGATGAGTTTCCTATCTATGATGAGGTAACTACATATGGTGTGATTTCTGACAGAACTTCACCCTATGAGTGTTTTGCGCAGGATATCACAGCGGTGGTAGAGAATGGTAAGAAGTATCAGTATTCCTTCTATGCCATGTTATCCGGAGATTACGAGGGGGCACCCGCAGACCAGAGAGTGTTGGATTTTGCTCCTTATGTAACCGTGAATGGACAGACCAGTTATCTGGGCTCTTACTCGCCGGAAATCAAAGGAACTTGTACCCAGACTTTAACACCCTACGAGTGGACGAAATATGAAGGAACCTTTGAGCCGGATTATAGCGGTACTATTGATCAGGTGGTGATTCGTTTACTGGAGCAGGGAACCAATTATGGTCAGGGTGAATGTGTATTAGGTGATTACTATGTAACAGGTGTAACCCTCCGTGAGGTGAAGGAGGATCCTGTAGAGCTGGAAGATATTCCTGCCCTTTGCGATGCCGTGATTGCGGATTTGGGCGATGAGGATATGATTGTCAGCACCGTTATCGGTATGGAGGATTTGAGTGACGATGCGAATCTGGCACTGGTACAGAAGCATTTCAATGCAGTGACCTTTGGGAATGTACTGAAGCCGGATGCTTTGTTCGGTTATAGTAATAACAAATGTCCCGGCACAGAAACCATTCACTTTCAGGGGGAAGACATGGTAGTGCCGAAGATGGACACCTCTCGTGCGGAGAGAATGTTGGATAAGGTATTGCAGTGGAATGAGTCGAATCCGGAGAAGCAGATAAAGGTGCGTGGTCATGTACTGGTTTGGCACTCTCAGACTCCTGAGTGGTTTTTCCATGAGGATTATGATGCCTCTAAGGATTATGTGAGCAAGGAAGAAATGGACAAACGTTTGGAATGGTATATTGCAACCGTATTGGATTATTTTGCAGGCGAGGACAGTCCTTACAGAGATTTGTTCTACGCATGGGATGTGGTAAATGAAGCGGTCAGCGATGGCGGCGGTTATCGTACGGATAAGGAGAAGGCATCCGAGCCCTTGAGCAATTCTACCCATGGAAGCAATTCCAGCTGGTGGCATGTATACCAGAGTGAGGAGTTCATCATCAACGCATTCCGTTATGCTAACAAATATGCTCCGGCACATATTGAGCTGTATTACAATGATTATAATGAATGCGGCAATTTAAAGAGAAACAGTATTGTAAACCTGTTGACTGCAGTTAAGGAAGCAGAAGGAACCCGTCTGGATGGTATGGGTATGCAGGCTCATTACAGTATGTCCAGCCCGGATCCTTTTGTGTTTGAAAACACCGTTCGTTTGTATGCCAAGGTAGCAGGAAAGGTGCAGATAACAGAGTGGGATATGACAGCCAGCAGTTCTTTTGATGGTACGGATGCTACCCGTGAGGAAGAATATATTCGCATGGCTAATCGTTATCGGGCTTTCTATGATGTGATTAAGAAGCTGAAAGCAGAAGGTGTAGAGATCAATGCTATGGTTGTTTGGAGTACTATAGACAAACGTTCCTGGCTCCAGTCCCGTTCCAATGTAGGCGGTGGTACCGATGGTAAGCAGAAGCAGTGTCCGGCACTATTTGATGATAATTACAAGGCGAAACCTGCTTATTGGGCGTTTGTAGACCCGACACAGTATCGGGAAACACCGAAGGCAACAGAGGCACCTGCGGCAACGGAGGCTCCTGAAGTAACAGAGGCACCGAAAGTGACAGAGGCTCCTGAAGCTACAGAGGCACCTGTTGTTACCAAGGCGCCGGAAGCAACTCAGGCACCTGCACAGGATACCATGGTAGCGGATACCGCTTCCGGACAGACTACGGTATTTGTGGTAGTGGGAGTAGTAGCGGTTGTGGCAGTAGCTATTGGTGCTGTATGTATTGCGAAAAAGAAAAAGAAATAACGAAAGATAAACTATTCTTTGCCAAAAATTTGCCCTTTTAGGCTTGACAGACCCGAATTTTGGGAGTAACTTAATCTGCGGACGAAAAGAAAGTAGAAAAAGTACTCAGAGAAGAGAGGGCGTAAGAATGGCAACAGCAATAGCAGTGATTATTTTTGTTATCATGTTTGTCTTGATTGTTTTGGACAAAATCAAGCGTCATTATGTGACATTAGGCTGTGGATTACTCACACTGGTCGTAGTATTCGGATTGTGTATGCGAAGCGTACCGGCGATTATGGAGACTCTCAGTATCCACAGCTTTTTTGATGTAAGCTTTTGGTATGCAGCCGGAGAAGCAGAGGAGGCTTCCGCCGGGATTAACTGGGCTACGATTGTGTTTATTGCCGGTATGATGATTATGGTAGAAGGCATGGGAAGAGCAGGCTTCTTCCGCTGGCTTTGTCTGCGTATTGCAAAGGCAGTAAAGTATCGTACCATACCGATTTTTATTACTTTTATGATTATGTCAGCGGTATTGGCTATGTTTATTGACAGTATTACCGTTATTCTGTTTTTGGCAGCGGTAACCGTGGAGCTGGCACAGCTTTTGAAGTTCAGTCCGGTACCTATGATTTTGGCAGAAATATTCTGTGCGAATTTAGGTGGCTCGGCTACGATGTGTGGTGACCCGCCAAATATTATTATTGGTACATCGTTAGGTTATTCCTTTGCAGATTTTATCACCAATACCGGTGTTATCGCACTGGTATCTATGGTTTTCATAGTATTCTATTTTTATTTTTGCTTCCGTAAGGAGCTGACCGTGAATACTGCAGGGAATGCAGGGATTGCTTATCCGAATCCCAGTGAAGCTATTGATAATAAGAAGGACTTTATTATCAGCTGTGTGATTTTCCTCTGTGCGGTAGTTCTGTTGGTAACCCATGCACAGACCGGTCTGACAGTGGCTACAATCGGTTTGTTTATTGCAATTGTAACATTGATAAGTGCGGGAAAAGATGCTATTATATTATTAAAGAAAGTTGATTATGAGACATTATTGTTCTTCATCGGATTGTTTGTGGTAGTTGGTGGATTGGAGCAGACCGGTGCATTGACCGTAGTAGCAAACTTTATTGCAAAAATTTGCGGTGATAATGTGATGTTGATGATTGCCATTGTGCTTTGGGTATCTGCCATTGCCAGTGCTTTCGTAGACAATATTCCTTTTGCGGCGACTATGATACCGGTTATCAAGACACTTTCTGTGACACAGGGGGTAGACTTGGATGTATTGGCATGGACCTTATCCATGGGTACAGACATTGGCGGCAGTGCGACCCCTATTGGTGCATCTGCTAATGTAGTAGGTATTTCCGTGGCAGCCAAGGAAGGACACTTTATCGGTTGGGGCAGATATTGCAAGAGTGCAGTACCTGCAACTATCTTAGTGATGGTGATATCGATGATCTGTATCTATCTCAGATATTTTTAAGTAAGGGGGACGGATTATGGAGAAACAACTAATCATTTCAATAGGTCGTGAGTTCGGCAGTGGCGGACATGTGATTGCGGAAGCTCTGGCAAAGGAGTTTGGTATTCCTTTGTTTGACCACAACCTGTTGGATCATATTGCAGCAGAGAAAAATGTGGACCATAATACTTTACGAAAGTTTGATGAGAAGTCGAGAAATGTTTTCTTGTCCAGAACCTTGAAAGGGCATTCTTCTTCCCCGCAGGATCATTTGGCACAGATGCAGTTTGATTTCTTGAAGAGAAAGGCTGATAAGGGTGAGTCCTTTGTTGTGGTAGGTCGTTGTTCCGAGCAGGTATTAAAAGAATACGAGGGTATGATTTCTATCTTTATTCTGGGAGATAAGGAATGTAAGCTGAAGCGTGTGCAGGAGGTTTACAAGCTTTCTGAAGACGAGGCACGTCGCAAGATGGAGAGACACGATACCAGCAGAAAGCTTTATCACAATTCCTACTGCAAGAGCAAGTGGGGCGATTCCCGCAGCTATGATATTTGTGTGAACAGCAGCAGACTGGGTATTGAAGGAACTGTTGAGATGCTGGCGGATTACATACGGGCACGCAGAGGCGAAAAGAAATAAGTGGATTTATTCAGGGCAGCTTCCCTTGTGGAGGTTGCTCTTTCTATTTTACTTTACACAGAAGGCACAAATCGCTTATAATAAATTATTATGAAAGTTCCATTTTGGCAGGAGGATATTATGTATCAGGATAAAAAAATATTAGTAGGTATGTCCGGAGAGGAAAAGGTTTATATTTACCCGAAGATGGCAAACCGTCATGGTTTGATTGCAGGTGCTACCGGTACCGGTAAGACCATCACCCTGAAGGTTATGGCAGAGTCCTTCAGTGCATGCGGCGTGCCTGTTTTTTTGGCAGATGTAAAGGGAGATTTGGCCGGTATGTGCAATGCAGGTACTATGAATAGAAATGTACAGGAACGTGTGGATGCCATGGGGTTGAATGCATTGGGCTATGGCTTCGATGCTTATCCAACTACCTATTGGGATGTGTATGGGGAAAAGGGTTTGCCCCTTCGAACCACCATTACAGAGATGGGGCCTTTGCTGTTGAGCAGAATTTTGGATTTGAATCAGACCCAGACAGATATTATGACCATTTTGTTTAAAATCGCAGATGACAACGATTTGCTGTTAATCGATACCAAGGATCTGCGTGCCATGCTGCAGTATGTGGGTGAGAATGCCAAGGAGCTTTCCCTCCAGTACGGTAATATGTCCAAGCAGAGTTTGGCAGCCATCATTCGTGCTGTGGTGGCTTTGGAAAGTGAAGGCGGTGACCAGTTCTTTGGAGAGCCGGCTTTGAATATTGCAGACTGGTTTTGTACAGACTGTGACGGAAAGGGTAATATTCAGGTGTTGGATTGCCAGAAGCTGATTAACTTTCCGACGATGTATTCTACCTTTCTGCTTTGGCTCATGTCAGAGTTGTTTGAGACCCTGCCGGAAGCCGGTGATGGGGAGAAACCGAAGATGGTTTTCTTCTTCGATGAGGCACATATGCTGTTTGACAATGCCTCCAAGGCACTTTTGGAAAGAATCGCACAGGTGGTGAAGCTAATTCGTTCTAAGGGTGTGGGTATCTACTTTATTACCCAGAACCCCAGAGATATTCCCGACGAGGTGTTGGCACAGCTGGGAAATAAGGTGCAGCATGCTCTTCATGCCTATACCCCTACAGAACAGAAGGCGGCAAAGGCAGCTGCCATGTCCTTCCGTGAAAATCCGGACTTTGATACTTATGAGACACTGATGCAGCTGGGTATCGGAGAGGCGTTGGTATCCGTATTGGATGAAAAGGGTGTTCCTACCATAGTCAAGAGAAGCACCATTCTGCCGCCCCAGAGCCAGATGGGACCTATTACGGACGAGGAGCGTGACCGCCGTATCAAGGGATGTCTCCTTTATACCAGATACCATGATTATTTTGACAGAGATTCTGCCTATGAATTTTTGCAGAGAAAGTCCTTAGCAGATGCAGAAGCTGCGAAGAAGGCAGCGGAAGACGCAGCAGCACAAAAGGCAGAGGCAAAAGAAGCAGCAGCCAAGAAAAAGAAAACCAACAGGATTGTGAAGAACGCAGCCAGTTCTGCGGCCGGCACCATCGGACGTGAAATTGGTAATACTGTGGGCAAAACCATCGGCGGCAGCTTCGGCAAGAAGCTGGGAGGCAATATCGGTGCTTCCTTGGGTCGAGGCATTCTGAGCACATTGTTTAAGTTTTAGAGTGGGAGCGGAGCAAAAGTAGTATGAAAAAATCCTTATTGGAAAAGATAGCAGGAAAGGAAATACAATGTTTTGTGATTCTTACCATAGCATTGTTCTGGCTGGCTGCATTTTTGACAGATACACCGGGAGAAATCCTGCGGGGAATGTTTGCCATTGTAACCTCCCGAGATGCGTTGATAACTGATTACTTTAAGCTGGCAGGTTATGGTGCTGCTTTCTTTAATGCAGGAGTGGTAATGCTTATGGGTTACCTCTTCCTGTTGAAGGAAAAGGCGAATTTTACGGGGCTGACACTGGCTGCGTTGTATATGAATGCGGGCTTTGCCTTCTTTGGGAAGAACCCTTTGAATGTGTGGCCCATTCTGTTGGGAACCATTTTGTATGCCAGATTTCAGCATACCAGAGTCAGCAGATACATTTATACCGCACTGTTTGGAACCTGTCTGGCACCGGTTATTACCGAGCTGGTGTATATTTTACCCTTCCGATATGAAGTGAATTTAGTGATTTCCATTGCAGTAGGTATCCTAATCGGTTTCATTCTGCCGCCCTTGTCGGTGCATACGGCATCCATGCATATGGGTTATAATTTGTTTAATGTAGGATTTTCTGCCGGTATTCTGGCTTTTGTTATGGTAAGTGTGTTGCGTTCCTTCGGAATAGTAACAGAGCCTACATTGATTTGGACAGAAGGAATACCGCCGGTATTGGCAGTGGTTTGTTATGGGTACTTTTTACTGGCATTTGTATATGGCTTTTGGTTGAATGGCTGCAGCTTCAAGGGGATTGTGAAAATCCTCCGACATCCCGGTCGTGCGGTGGCTGACTTTGTGCTCATGGATGGTATCGGTGTGACCTTTATCAACATGGGTATTGTGGGAATGGTGGCACTGACGTATATCTTGCTTATCGGTGGAGATTTGTCCGGACCGGTGATTGGAGCTATTTTAACGGTGTACGGATTTGGGGCATTCGGAGTGCATTTGCGTAATTACTTACCGGTGATTTTGGGTGTGTTCTTATCTACCTTTCTGAATATTTTCGATGCAAGAGATCCGGCTATTCAGCTGGCTGCAGTGTTTGCCATGGGTATTGCTCCTATTGCCGGACAGTTTGGTCCTCTGGTAGGAATCCTTGGCGGTATTTTGCATGTGGCAATTGTGACCTGCACCAACAATATGTATGGCGGACTGAATTTGTACAACAACGGCTTTAGCTGCGGTTGGGTGGCGATTATTATGGTGCCCTTTGCAGAAAGCTTTATTAAGAGATTCGAATACAAGAAAAATAAAATAAAGGCTATGAGGGATGCGAAATGACACATGAAGAAAAAAAGGTTGGAAAGATTGTAGAAGAGTTAACCATGTACTTTTTCGGCATTGGAGGAGGGCATATCACATCTTCTATTGACAGACAGGAGAATGGGGTCGAAATTACCTTTGAAAGCGATTATGCTCCGGAATATAGTGGTGAGTTGGAACGTTTGTCGGAATTTCTGAATGAACCCAAGAACGATGGCGTAGAGGATATTTATTGGGAGCTGGCCGGTTCCGGAGACCCGGGAGAAAGCAGTCAGCTTTTGCTGTTGGGAATGATGCTGGATAAGGCAGAGGTAAATATTGTTCCGGATAAAGTGAGTTTGAAGTTGTACAAGGAGCTTCTGTAGTAGAAAGGATAGTGTGATGGAAAGACGATATATTTTAAAAGCTTTGGCATTGGGGATATCCGTGGTATTGACCCTGTCAGCTTGTGGACAAACACAAAATCAAGGCAGTGAACCTGTGGATAACACAGGAAATACGACGCAACAGAGTAGTACGGAAAATGTTACAGAGCCTACTGCAGAGCCGGTACAGGAAATAGAAGGCTTGTCTCTGGAGACTACGTATCTGACGGATGAAATGTATGAACGTGCTACACAGTTTTTGGAGGGAGATTTGACCCGTCTGGCTAAGGCTATGCGAAAGGCTCAGAATGGGGAAGAGATTACCATAGGTGTGATTGGTGGTTCCATCACAGAGAAGTACAGTGCCAGCAAGTATGAGTACTGCTACGCTTCCCATGTACAGAGCTGGTGGGAGAAGCGCTTCCCGGATACGAAGGTGAACTTTGTCAATGCAGGTATCGGAGGTACCACTTCTTATCTGGGAGTACATAGAGTGGAGGAGGATTTGCTTTATGCCAAGCCGGATGTGGTTGTGGTGGAGTTTTCCGTAAATGATAGCAATGATATTTTCTTTAAGAAGAGCTATGATAATCTAGTTCGCAAAATTATGTTTCAGGAACAGGAGCCGGCAGTGATGTTACTGTTTACTACCACTGAGGGTGGATACAATGCACAGGAGAATGACTCGCTGATTGGATTTAAGTATCGTTTGCCCATGTTAAGCTATGCCAATGCCGTATTGCCTGCTATCAAGGCAGGGGAATTCACCTGGAAGGATATTTCCCCGGATGATGTGCATCCCAATGACAGAGGACATGCGATTATCGGAGAAATCATGTATCGTTACCTGAATGATGTCTATGCCCGCTTGGATGAAATCAGTGAAGAGATAACTCCCTTTAACGAGAAGCCGGTTACCAAGGAGGTATATTTGGATGCTAAGCTGTTGGATTCCGACGATATCGAGCCCACCAGCTGGGGAAGCTTCGAGCAAAAGGAAGTCAATTGGTACCTTCCCAATGGCTGGTATACTGCAACCGGCGAGGAGGCTATCGTTTTTGAGGTGGAGGCGGCCAATATCGGTATTGCGTATCAGAGAACTACCGACGGCAAGTATGGTCAGTACGAGGTGTACATTGATGGAGAGTATGTGAAGACACTGGATGCTTATTTCAAAAACGGTTGGGGTTCTACCTTGCAGCCGGATGAAGTGTATGTGTCTGAGGAGCCGGCGAAACATACTATAGAAATTCGTAAGGCAGCGGATTCTACCGGAGATATGTTTGCGATTTTGGCATTGTTGGTATCATAATAGAATGGAATGGGAATAGAAACAACCCTGTGGAATGAAAAGTTGATGCATTCCATGGGGTTGTCTTGTGTTATGTAAAATCTACGTAAAGTACAGGTAAGAATTGTGTAAGAAATGCGTTTCAAAAGTCACCTTTGCTGAAACTTTACCAAAGGATTGTTATAATCAGACTTGTTCGAGAATGGATTATAATACAAAGGTAGAGAGGTTTTTAACATGACACTTACAGATTTCATGGGACTTTTAGGTGGTTTGGCATTATTCCTGTACGGTATGCAGATGATGAGCTCCGGTCTGGAATCCGCAGCCGGAAACAAGATGAAGCAGATTTTGGAGAAGCTGACCGCCAATCGATTTTTAGGAGTTGCAGTTGGTGCCGTGATTACGGCTATTATTCAGTCTTCTTCTGCAACCACCGTTATGGTAGTTGGTTTCGTAAACTCCGGTATGATGACACTGCGTCAGGCAGTTTGGATTATTATGGGTGCTAACATTGGTACCACCATTACCGGACAGCTGATTGCATTGGATGTGGGTGCGTTGGCACCATTTATCGCCTTTGTGGGAGTGGCTATGGTAGTATTTATGAAAAACGAGAAGTTGCACCACTTCGGCAATATTTTTGCAGGATTGGGTGTGCTGTTTATCGGTATGGATATGATGGGAGCTGCCATGAAGCCTTTGAGTAATTCAGAGGAGTTTGTCAGTCTGCTGACGAAGTTTGAAAATCCTGCATTAGGTATTCTCGCAGGTACGGTATTTACTGCTTTGATACAGTCTTCCTCCGCATCCGTTGGTATTTTGCAGGCACTGGCAAACAGTGGAGTGATACAGCTGAGCAGTTCTGCATTTGTACTGTTCGGTATGAATATCGGTACCTGTATTACTGCATTACTTGCGGCTATCGGCACCAATCGCAATGCACGCAGAACTACAGTGATTCATATTTCTTTTAATGTAATTGGTACCATAGTATTTACTACCTTGTGCATTGTAACGCCGCTTGTCAGCTTTATGGAAAATTTGACCCCCACCAATCCTTCGGCACAGATTGCGAATTTGCATACAACCTTTAACTTAGTGACTTCCATATTACTGATTCCTTTCGGTGGATTACTGACTAAGTTTGCAGAGAAGGTCTTGCCGGATAGAGGGGAAACCTTGGAGGAGGGTTCTGTTCATTATCTGTTGAATTTGTCACATATTAATGCGGATAAGTTGGGTGTGACCGCCATCAGTACAGAGGGAATCAAGAAGGAACTGCTTCGCATGCTGGATATGGCCAAGGAGAATGTAGTGAGTGCCTTTACTGTGTTCGGAACGAAGGATACAGAGAAATTTAAGGAAATAGAGAAACGTGAGGAATATGTAGATTTCTTAAATAAAGAAATTGCCAAGTATATTACCCGGGCAGCAGCCTTTGAAAATACCCAGAGCGGAAGTCAGGTGTTCAATTCCTACTTCACCATGACCAGTAACATCGAGCGTCTCAGCGATCATGCAGTAAATATTGCAGGATATTCCCGCATTCTGGAAGAGAAAAATGTAAAGTTTTCAGAAATGGCACAGGGGGAAATCAAGGAGCTACAGAGCATTTGTCAGAAGCTGTTCGAGCTTTTGCAGGAGGACTACAAGGATGTTATTGCATGGCACACCAAGGTGGCATGCATGGAGCAGCGCATTGACGATGTGACCAGGGATTTTCGTAATAATATGTATAAGCGTATTCATGAGGGAACCTGCTCCGATGAAGGCAGCATTCTGTTCTCAGAAATGCTGACCGATTTCGAGCGTATCGGCGACCATGCTCTGAATATCTCTGATGAAATGCTGAAGATAGCGTTGGCAGAGAGGTAGGGAGTCTATTATCGAATCCTCTGATGACAAATAGCCCATGCTACCTGTCACTCACACACCGGACAAAAAACAATAGTCCAAATTCGTATGTCATTGGACGGACAGGTATGTCCGCCCCTGCCATACAAATTCGGCCAATTGTATTTTTGTACGTTGTATTATGTGACAGGTAGCATGGGCTATTCTACATCAGAGGCTCAATCTGTAGAAATATAATACAAAATTAAATAGAAAAGATATGGAGCATATATAACCGAACCAATATCCCTGCAAAATAAAATTAAATAAAAATGGAAAGTGTGCTTGACATTTCCGGCGAAAGCGGTTATATTAAAAATGGAAAGCATGCTTTACATTATTGCGAGAGGAGGATAACTTTGAAAAATCGATTAGAAGAATTAAGGAAAAGCAGGGGAATACGTCAGGAGGAGCTGGCAACAGTCTTGGAGGTTTCCAGACAAACCATCGGTTCCCTGGAAAAAGGCAGGTATAACCCTTCCATTACACTGGCATTCAAGATTGCCAGATATTTTGACATGAGTATTGAAGATATTTTTATTTATGAGGAGGAAGAGTGATGAAGAAGAATATTCGGAATTATATTTTAGTTGTAGTAGGTTTGGTATTGTTGGTCGCAGGTCTGGCTTTGTTAAAGGTTGTCGCAGAGCCACAGGGAATCATGCTTATACTGCCTTATATTTGCATCGGTGTAGGTTGTGGCATATTCGGGCATGGTATGGGAAGTATTCTGAGTAAGAAGGCACTCAAAAATCATCCGGAAGCCAGAAAGCAGATGGAGATTGAGGAAAAGGATGAAAGAAACCTGACCATTTCGTATCAGTCTAAGGCTCGTGCCTACGATATGATGGTATTTGTATTTGGAGCATTAATGATTGCTTTTGCTCTTATGAATGTGGAATGGAACGTCATATTGCTATTGGTTTTTGCATATTTGTTTGTGGTTGGATATGGTATTTTTTATCGCTGCAAGCTTGAAAAAGAGATATAGGGTTGGTTATAATAGAATAAAACCGGAATATAGAATGGATTAAGTTCGAGAGGTATCAAGTTGGTTCTAAGGAGGAAGAGGATGGAATTCAAACGGTGCAAAATGGCGTCCTTTATGGTGATAGGCAAAGAGGGAAGTACGAAGGATGGCGAAGGGTTTATTCAGAAGCTGTGGGAGGATGCAAACTCACACTTTGACGAGGTGGCACATTTGGCGAAAAAGGACGATGCCGGTAATTTAGTCGGTATTTGGGGGGCTATGTCCGATTTTTCCCATTCTTTTCAGCCTTGGGAGAATAACTTTAGCCAAGGTTTATATCTGGCAGGAGTGGAGTGTGTGTACAACGCAGAGGCACCACAGGGGTGGACGAAGTGGATAATACCGGGTTATGAATATATTTATGTGGAAAACGAAGGTGGTGACACCTTTGAGAAGGCGCTTGACTATTTGCAGGAAAATGGTCTGGAGCTGGCTGGTGCGGTACATGACTTTAATTGCCCTGAGACGGGGAAGGGGTTTCTGTTTTTTCCCATAAGAAGGTTGTAAGAGAGAGGGAGGCTTTTTCATGAGCAATAAAGTAATTTTACAAGGTAATTTCCCTATTCCGACGCATTTGTGGAGCTATTTAGTGCTTACCGGAGAGGAAAACAATGAATTCGAAGTGACAGGAACTATTCGTTGTACTTGTGGGCAGGAGTATTTTGAGGTTTATGCGAGTAACGACAGACATTTGGTGAAGCTGTGCTGCAAGGCTTGTGGTCAGGAAATAGTTTTATTGGACGCAGGGAAGCATGGTTGGAATGGCTTTGTGTGTAAGGATGATTTTTTGGATTGAAGTGTTCCTTTTGAAAAATATGGATGCCCTAGCTGTGGAGAGGATGTTTTTCGGGTTGGTGTACATATTTCTTCTCAGGGAAAGCAGGACTTCTTAGAGGAATGTGTGGCTTATGATGCTACGTTCAAAGCAGAGGATTGGGTGGATGCTTTTGAGTGGATTACGATTGCTTTGACTTGCGAAGCGTGTGGAGAGCCCGAAGAAGAATGGGTGGATTTGGAGACTATGTAGATTAAATTCGCAGACCTGCTATTGGATAGTGGGTCTGTTTTGTTTTGGATATATTTTAGCTCGGCGGAAATTTGTGTATTGATTTGGAACATAAATCGTGATATTTTATAATAAAGCAAGTAAATTCTAACGACCTTGGTCGTTTTGGTATTTATACCAACTACGCAGCAGTGCTGTATCTGACGGATCCATATGGATTTCATCTCGTGAATCTTGCTTTATTACCCTATGAACAATTGAATAAGCAGGAAGCGGGATGCCTTTGTGCAAAGAAAGTTGTTTCCTGCTCGAAGGAGGTATTTATGGGAAAAATCAATGATGTGCTCTGCGACTATTTTAGTATTGCTGAGCACAATGCTGACTTTTGGAACAGCACGGAATTTTATCACAGAGCTCCTGTGACAGCTTCCCAATTAACACGTTGTGATCGGGAATACTACAAGCTCAGACATAAGAAGGGGAAAGCTAGCAGTGTCCGTAGAGACGTACTTATGCGTTATGGGGGCAAGCCGAACATTCTATTGGGTATGGAGTTAATGCATACTATAGACTACACTATTCCGGCTCGCATTATGGATTATGACGCACAGGAAATTAAGCGTCAGCTGAGAGACATTAGCCGAAGGAATTGGAAAAGTGCCAAAGGCAAGAAGGGTTACTGGGCTCATAGTGGAGAGTTTTTAAGTGGGATACGAAAGAATGACCATATCTTACCCATACATACTGTTGCATTGTATTGTGGTATGGAAGATTATGATGGTGCTTTGGATATATTGGGGCTCATGGACACGGGTGATTTGGAAAGAGATGCTCAAACCTATCCTAACGCCTATCCCTTTCGGATTTATAGTCTTAGGGAGTTATCGGAAGAACGTTTGCAAACTAGCTTAAGAGAAATAGTAGGTGTTTTCAAGCGTTGTCAGGACAAGGAGGCCATGTTGGAGTATTACAATATACATAAGGAGCGATTTCAACAATTGGATGAGCTTTCTATCGAAGCAATGGGTGTTTTAATAGGAAGAGCAGATTTAAAATTATTTCCACAAGAAGAAGGAGGACTGGATATGTGTAAAGCTTTTAGAGATGCAATTGAAGAGGGGCGTATGGAAGGAAAGCGTGAAAGTAGTTTGGAAGCTATTAGAAATTTAATGACAAACTTGAAATTCACAGCACAGCAGGCTATGGATGCACTCGGTATTCCGGAAAATGAGTGGGCAGAGTATTTGTCATTAATTTAAAATATCGGGAGAAAGCATTTTTCGTTTTTCAAATTTATACCACGAGTATAATAGACAAATGGAAAATTCTGTGTTATAGTGTGGTCTAGAAAGAAAGTGGGCCATGGGTCCGGAAAGGAAATCGCAAAGATGAGAACAGTTAGATTGATAAGTTATCTGAATAAAGAACATCTTATGGCACTGTATCAGGATCAGGGCTTAATTTTGGCATACTCATTTAAGATATCGGAAAATCGAAACTGTGTGGAAATCTTGGAATAGATTGTCTGCTTGTGCAGCACATTGTAATAGGGATTTTTGGAGCCGCTTATCTTAATTGGGTAAGCGGCTTAAATTGTTTTAGGAGGGAAAATATGTTTGAAATAAAGGGAAAAGTAAATACCGCCCTTTGCTACGCGAAGGTAGTAGAGGATGAGGCTATAGAGCAAATTCGCAGAATGTGTGATTATGAGTTTACAGAGGGATGTCAGATAAGAATCATGCCGGATGTTCATTCAGGTAAGGGTTGTACCATCGGTACCACCATGACCATTATCGACAAGGCTGTACCCAATATCGTGGGAGTCGACATCGGATGTGGCATGTACACCCTGAATTTAGGCAAGGGCGACATCGATTTTGAGAAGCTGGATGAAGCGGCTCATTTCGTGCCCTCCGGTATGAATATCTGGGAGGGACGTCAGGAGAAGTTTGATTTACAGGAGCTTCGTTGCTATAGAAGCTTGAAAAATACCAAGTGGTTGGAGCGAAGCTTGGGTACTCTCGGGGGCGGAAATCACTTTATCGAGGTAGATGAGGCTGCAGACGGAACGAAGTATCTGGTAATCCATACCGGCAGCCGTAACCTGGGTAAGCAGGTAGCAGAGATTTATCAGCAGCTTGCCATCGACCTGAATAAGGGGAAGGAAACTTACTTCGCACAGAGAGATGCCATTATTCGTGAGTACAAGGCCGCCGGCAGAAAAGCAGAAATTCAGAAGGCCTTAGAGGAAATTTCCTGGGCAAAGAGAGAGGCTACCATGCCGGAGGATTTGTGTTATTTGTATGGAACCTTTTTCGAGGATTACATGCATGATGTAGAGATTTGTCAACGTTTTGCAAGACGTAACCGTGAGAAAATTGCGGAGGTATTGCTTGCAAGAACCGGTATGACCGGTACAGATGGCTTCCATACCATTCATAATTATATCGATACAGATGAAATGATTTTGAGAAAGGGCGCTATTGCGGCCCATAAAGGTGAGAAAGTGCTGATTCCGATTAATATGAGAGATGGAAGCGTGTTGGCAATCGGCAAGGGGAACCCGGAGTGGAACTACTCCGCACCCCATGGTGCAGGCAGACTCATGTCCCGTACCAAAGCAAAAGAGAATTTAAGCTTGGAGGAGTATCGCAATGTGATGAAGGGTGTTTACACCACTTCCGTAAACGAGGCGACCTTAGACGAGGCACCCATGGCGTACAAATCCTTAGAAGACATCATCGACGTCATCAAAGAGTCCGTTGATGTCATAGAAGTAATGAAACCGATTTATAACTTTAAGGCGAACTGAGCCGTGGCATGCACAAGTCAAAATCAGCTGCGGGGAGCTTGCTCACCGGCAGATGTGTTTTGACTTGTGCGTATCCGGCGAAGCCGGATAATCGAGATGGAGCGAAGCGTAATCGAGATTGCCACGGGAGTATGTGGCAGGATTGCCACGGGAATGCGTGGTGGAAGCCACGGGCAAAACGTGGCAAGCAGCTTTGCAAAATCTAGAAATCACGGCTTTGCGTCCTCTGTGATGGCTCAGTTCTCGCCGGAACAGGAGGAAAATAAAATGTTGAATTTACCGACCATCGATATGGTGGCAACCGGTCAAAATATATTACGGCTGCGGCAGCAATGCGGCTTTTCTGTAAAGGATTTGCAGGAGATTTTCGGCTTTGCCACTCCGCAGGCAATCTACAAGTGGCAGCACGGTACTGCTCTGCCTACACTGGACAATTTGTTAGTGTTAGCAATGGTATTTGATGTACACATGGAAGATATTTTGGTGGTGAATACCAGCATTCAGATTCGGCTGGGTGCGTAAAAATAGAAGTCTCTAAACAGGGACTTCTCATAAGGGTGGGTATGCCTAGCGGCGAAGGCGGCGGACTGTAAATCCGTTACGAAGAAACACCGTTGGTTCGAGTCCAACCCCACCCACTTTGGAGAGGTGGCCGAGTGGTCGATGGTAGCGCATTGCTAATGCGTCGTACGTGAAATGCGTACCGCAGGTTCGAATCCTGCCCTCTCCGTTTTCCTTCTTTGTATAGGGCAGGATAAAGATATGTATTTTCAAAGAGTTTGTTAAGAATGAGACCGGTGTTCGGTCTCTTTTTATGTGTCGGAATTAAACCGGATATTTGCGATAAGTGCATATATTGTGAGGTGTATGCATATAGTATATATGTGAGATAGATAAAAACAGCTTGAAAATATTACTTATAAGTAATATAATTGAAGTACAAAGGAGGTTATAATGTGGAGTTAGAAAAAATTGACATAAATGGATTGAATGATATATATGCATTATCTGTTGTACAAAAGGAATTCACTAAATCTGTTAATGAGCAATGGAAAAATAATCCACCTTGGCAGAGATACCAGAAGAAATTAATTCAAGATTTGGCTGTTTTAGATATGGAAAAAGAACGGGCGATTGATTTACCACAGTATGAAAAGCTGTCTGGTGAAAAAGATCTTTACAGTATTAGGCATCCAGAAACCAAAAAGAATGTGAGAATAATTTATACAGTTATAGAAGGTGGCATAGTTATATTGCTAGTCGCTTTTTTAGAGAAAAATGATGGAGATTATCAAAAAGCCATAAATGTTGCAAAGAGTAGATTGCAATGGTTAAACAGTTAGAGAAAAATAGATAACTATAGATAAAAATGGAAACGAATGTGGAGGAATTAATAATGGGAGCTATGGAGAAAATTGCTAATGCTAAAAAAACCAATTGGGTATCAGAAGGGATTTCAGAGGCAGAGATAAAGACCATTGTTGAATTAGCAAAAATTTCTGCAAAAATAGAAAAAAGCAGACTTGATTTGGGTATGACACAAATCGAATTTGCAAGGTTCATGGGAGTAACGCAAGGAATGGTTTCGAAATGGGAAAGTCGAGATTATAATTTTACAATCAGATCTATAAATGAAATATGCCAAAAATTAGACCTTACTTTGACCGTGAATATTGAACGACCTTGTTTGAAGAATGATTATATGGTGATTAAATGGGACGAAGAAAAAATTAAGTATGATACCAAAAAGAAGAATTGGGTGGGTAATCTAAAAGATAAGGGGGCTATTGCATAATGGAGTTAAACATGATAGCGACAGGAATTGAATTGATTGGAACAACAGTTAAGTCTTTAATGATAGATAATAGTATTATTGATGTAGAAAGAGATGGAAAAAGGAACTTTGGTATAAATATAAATGAACCGGAATTCCAAAAAACAGATAATAGATGGTTTGGTCAAATTTTGATAGATTTTGAAATAGATATTAATCAAACCGAAGAACAGGGATGTAAGATACAATTATCTGTTGAAGGGGCTTTTTTATCTGAGGAAAATTCCAATATGGAAGTATTTAAAGAGCTTGTGATTGTGAATGGTGCAGCTGCACTTATTGGAATCGCAAGAGGTAAGATTGAAGCGATTACTGCAAATATATTTAATAATGGAAAGATAGTCATTCCATTTGTTAATGTAATAGATTATTACAGAAGTTTGAGCGAATGATACGTAAGTTAAATATAATGATTTGAAGCCTAACATGAAAGCTTGAGGTAATACTATAGTGTGGATTTGAGGGTGTACAAAAAATATTGATAAAAATCCGAGAAATGCTATAATAAAAGTGGTCGTAAAAGAAAGTATATCAACCAATAGGACATTTTTGTAAAAGAGGAGAAACAAGCTTATGACCCCAGAAAGATTCAAACGTTATGGTATAAATATACTCCAATGGTCGATTATCGTTGCCATCATAAATGGTATCATTTGTTTTCTGGGCAAATGCACTCCTATAGAGGCTCTTGTGATGCCGGAAACCCGGATTATTTTGTGGCCGCTGTATGTATTTACACTGTTTTTAATATTGAATTATTTGGTGACAGTGTTGTTTCAATTTACGAAGCTTCCGAAAATTCCGGGCGGTCATTGGAAAAAGGAGGATTTGGTGGTTTGCAGATACTGTTCCTTTGAGGCTTTTTTGCTGCCGGTAGCATTTGCTGTGGGAAGTGTGGTTCTGATTACCGTTTTGGTGACGGGTATTGTGAAGCCACAAGAGGAAGGTCCGGTGGCATATGTTGTGTATGGATTTCTGTTGTTGGTGATGATAGGGGTTGCGGTGATTGTGCCCATTTGCCTGAAGAATAGTGCTTTTATTTTCTACCCGGAAGGAGTGGTTAGTCGAAACGCATTTGGGAAAACGACACATGTGACCTACGATAAGATATTGTATGTTACTTATGTGGATATGGGAGGACAAGAGCGGGGAAGGAGTTATATTAGACTTCATACCAAAGAAAAAGATTTACATGTCAGTGCACAGGCTTCCAATTTTGGATTGGCGAAAGAGTATGCCTTTAGAAAATGTGTAGATTTCAAAACTTATCAGCAGCGAAACGGGGCTTAAAGGGGAGCATTAAGTTAAGGTTTTAAGATAAAAGGGGGACCGCCGCCCGGTTAAAAATTTTTAGCTGGTGCGACGAGCCCCACTCTTTTTGTGACGTTCTTCATCAAACTGGAAGTGAACAAAATCGCTGCGCGATGGCCTGCCAAGGCTGTGGCGCAGTTTTTCTATTTCTTCAAAAATAGGCAGTGACAGGATTGTCCCAGGATAGTATTGTTAAAGTACCACCAATAACAAACTTCACAAACGGGCGTAGTCCCTATAACTGCCTATGAAAATCATACCATCTTCAGGCTGCTTTCACAAGCAGTTTTATTTTGCAAATGCACCTCCTTGATGGGTAGTTTCTAACGTTACTGTTACTACTTTTATTTCATGGAGGTTATTTATGTACGAATCATATATTAACAAAATCGAGGTTGTTGGCAAGCTTCGCAATCTCAAACCCGGTACCATCAGAACATACCAGAAGAATGTATCTGATTTTCTTAAGTTCATGGATAAGAATCCGGAGGATCTTACCTGCGAAGATGCCAGAGATTATCTGGTATATCTGCAAAACAGAGGTAACAAAGCTTCTACTCTCAACAATAAGAATGGTTCCCTTGTTTTCTTTTATAAGCGTGTTCTTGGCAAACTCTGGGACGATAACCTTGTACCACGTGCCATTAACGATTACGCGGTGCCAAGAGTCCTTTCTTCCTCAGATATCGAGAAACTTTTGGATGCAACTACGAACCTGAAATACAAAGCCATGTTTGCCATTATGTATTCTTCAGGATTGCGTATTTCTGAAGTTGTTCGTCTCAGATACGATGATGTTTCCAGAACAAACATGCAGATATATATTCATGAATCCAAGACGCACACTGCTCGCTATGCAATTCTTTCCCAAAGGGCTCTTGATATTCTTACGGAATACTGGTTTAAATGCGGAAGACCCAGAGGTATCCTTTTTCCAAGTCAATTGAATGGTGACTATCTTACTACCTCGGGACCACAGCTTATGTTCCGCAAGTCGGTAAAAAAAGCCGGCTTACCTAAAGATATACATCCTCATTGCTTAAGGCACAGCTTTGCCACCCATTTGCTGGAAGATGGTGTTGATATCCGATATATCCAGACTTTGCTCGGACACCGTTCCCCGAAATCCACGGAAATCTATCTTCATGTGAGTAATAAGGCTTTGATTGGTATTCAGAGTCCTTTTGACAAGAGAGCCGGTGTGTCGAATGAGTAAGCCAACTATACAGGATATATTTTTAAGATTTTATCCCCAATACCTTGATAAATATACTCCTTCACCACAGCAATCCAAGGTTGCTAACTGTATCATTAAGTGTAAGACTGGTGCTTATGGTGCCAATGTCAGCATGTGCGAGGACTGTGGGCATCTGCAAATCCATTACAATTCCTGCCGTAACAGGTGCTGTCCCATGTGTCAGGCTCTGCCTAAGGAAAAGTGGATGGATAAACGTCGTGAAGACGTTCTGGATGCTCCTTACTTCCATGTAGTATTCACGGTTCCACAGGAGTTGAATCCTTTAATCTACAGTAACCAGCAGCTTCTCTATGATACTCTGTACCACTGTGTTTCGGAAACTATTAACGAACTGACTGCAGATACAAAACATCTCGGTGCAAAGGTCGGATATATTTGTGTTCTACATACCTGGGGTTCTGAAATGAACTATCATCCCCATATCCATGTCATTCTCCTTGGTGGAGGTCTGACTGATAAAAATCAGTGGCGTGACAAGGGGGAAGAATTCTTTCTTCCGGTAAAGGTAATGTCAAAGCTGTTCCGTGGCAAATACATGGCCGCACTCAAAATCTTGTACGAAGAGAAAAAGTTTCAGTTTCATGGAAGCAGTGAACAGTACCGTAACCGATATACTTTCAAGGAACTCCTAAACCTTTGCTATGAAAAGGACTGGGTTCCCCACTGCAAGAAAACCTTCAACGGAGCACAGTCCGTTATTAACTACCTTGGAAAATACACCCACCGGATTGTCATTAGCAACCACCGTATTATCCGCATGGATGAAGATACTGTCACCTACTATGTAAAAGATTACAGGAAAGAAGGTAAGTGGAAAGAATTTACCATTTCCGGCATTGAATTTATCCGCCGATTTCTTATGCATGTGCCTCCTAAACGTTTTGTAAGAATCAGACACTATGGCTTACTGTGTACCCGAACCAAGACCAGACAGCTGACATTATGCAGGAATCTCCTTGGCTGCAAACAGTATCTTTCAAGGCTGAAAGATATGGAAACACCACAGATGCTTGAAACCCTCTACGGCATTAAGGTTACTGTCTGTAAGTGCTGTGGCGGTCACCTAAGAAAGCCTAGGCAGCGGATACCTTTGCGTTGTTAAAGCCGGGTACCCATATCTTTTGTAAAACCTCAGAAATGAGGTTTATTTGTCGTGCTTAGATTTCGAAATGCATCCTCAACAACATAGGCATACCTTTACTTTTCGGTAAAGTGTAAAGATTGAAAGTCCATACATATCGGCTCCGGTGACGCGACTTTGTTCACTTTGGCAAAATCAAACGCGGTGCAAACGAAAGGGCAGTTCTTTCATTGTTTAAGGCTGCTTTTTCGTTTACACCGCTATTGATTGTAGCCTAAAGAAGTTGTCTCTCTTTCTATAACTCTTTACTATGTTGCCAATGAATGCCTATGTGTCCAATTCCTAAAATCACGCAAGCAATTAGCATCCATATTACTTTTCCGTATATTCCCAGTAGAAAGAAAGCAAGTACCGGCAATGTTGCCCCTGCAAGTGGCACTCCACAGAAACTGCTGTAAAAGTCGGATAATCTCCGCTCACTTCTAAAATATCTAATCCACCAAAACTCGTACATAATCATCAAAACAAAAGATGCCACAAGCCATAAGGACCACAAAGACCATGCACGCAGATTAAAGTCCGAAAACACCAAAGCACAGCACGTAGCCAGAATTTCTCCAATTCTCTCAAAAACGGCAAGTACCTTATTTTCATTCTCTGCTGTGTAACCTTGTGGCTGATTTTTCGCCCATATTATATTGGGTACCATGAGCATAATCATAAATATCAGTCCAACATATGAAAAACCAAAATGTCCAAGCATTCTATCCACGCTCCTCTTTCAATATCGCTTTCGCTTCCCTGCACCATGCCAAATAGGCTTGATATGTCTTGACTCCAAACTCTGCAGTGAGCAGATAATATTTGTGGGTATCATCCTCCGAAATGCCTTTCCTAAGCACCTCTGTTGCTCCTATGAGAAATGGCAGTTCTTTTGAAATCTTTTCCTCAAAAGCTTCTATATGCGCCAGTGTCTGCTCCGCTCCAGCCTCATGACCAAAGAATAATTTCAGCAATGTTTCATAGCGCAGTTCGTCCTTTTCCACCGGGTTGGCAAGCCAACCTTTTAAATAGTTTCTACCATCTTCCGTAATGGAATAGATAATTTTATTTCGATTATTTTCTGCTCCATCACGTTTACTTGCCAGTCCGCGCTTCACCAAGTCCCCCAGTGCGGGATATATGCTGCCATAACTCGCCCCCCAAAAATACTTTAAAGCTGTATCCATCCGTTTTTTAATTTCATACCCCGTTAAATCTTCGTGGCTTAACAAACCTAAAATGACGCAATCACTTTTCTTTTCTATTGCCATTCTTTTTTCCTCTTTCCATCATTCCATAAGACAAAACTTTCTTTGGACAACCGTCTATACAAGCACCACACTGAATGCATTCCGCATTCTTTATCTGCCCATCTTTTATCAACTCTGATACTTTAATTCCCATAGGGCATTCTCTATTACACTTTCCGCAGGAAACACAAGCATCCGGCTGTTTTACCTTAATATGTAAGCCCGGCAAATGGAGAACCCGTCTTATTTTGGTTCCCAGCACCATAAATGGTGCCATCCAGCAAAAATAGTGACAAAATATTCTTTTCCCAAAAAGGACTGCCGGAATCAGTACCAAGAAAATAATACCATAATATATCACATAATTATAGATATTACTGATTGAAATCCCATGATCCGTCATATAAAAGAAATCAACCGTTATTTCTTTTTTCCTAAAAATAAAGCACAAAATAACTGCTATAATCCAAATTGTCCAAATCGCATATTTGATGTAATTCTTCCATCCCTGCTTAGGATTCTTGGCATTAACGGCAAATAAACATTCCTGCATACCACCCATGGGACACAGCCATGCACAGAACAGTCTACCGCAAAAAATTGAACCAAGTAACATACAAGTAAATACAACAAAACTTCCGGTTATTATCCCCTCCATAGCACCTTGAATAATTAGGTATGGAGACATATACCATATCGTTATCGGAAATAAAAGTAAAGAGATAATTAGTAATAATTTTCTTATATTCTGCCTATTCATCATTGTCCTCCATGTATCAATCTGATATATGGAATAATATATCACTCTGATACATTTGTCAAGCTGGGTGTTGTAATAAATATCAAAAAAAGAACCACAATTGCTGTGGTTCAAAATTATGAATAGAACAGAAACTTCAAATTCATGCGTGCTATCAATCTCTCTGTAAGACTGAAAGTTATCTTTTCTTATATGTCGCTACAATTCCAACTACAGAAGCTAAAAAAGTAATCGGTGCAATTCTTACAAATAAGAATTCAAACCCATGCATTATTGTTCCCGCCACCGCCAACTCAGGATCATTGTAATTCCAATCCAGATAAGAACTATTCGTAGATGCAAGTGCGATAAATATTATCACTATAACCGCACACAATGAAATAAGAATCCAGCGAATCGTTTTGACCTTTGTTATACTTCGTTTTGCAAGCTGTAAATTAATAACTTCCAACTTTTCAGAAACGGTCTTTAAATCATCGGTAGCCGGTTCTGCTATAGGTTCTCCAAGTAATTCACTTACAGTAATATCCAATTCATCCGCCAACATAATCAGCATACTGGAGTCTGGAACTGACATACCATTCTCCCACTTAGATACAGTCTGTCTTACTACATTCAGTTTAATTGCGAGTTCTTCTTGCGATAGACCTTTTGATTTTCTAATTCTTTTGATATTTTCATTAAGCATAATCTGTGCCTCCTTGTTTTTGATGGCTCAATTCTATATTCAAAAGAGCCGTTGCCACAAGCAACGCATATTAACATCTGTCTATTTACGGGCTTTTCATAAACAAATTCAAACTCATGCGTGCTTTCAATCTCTCCACAAGACTGAAATTTGCGCGAGCAATGAGCCATGCTGGACAGTGGCTAAATACTGCTCGTCGGGTGCTTGCACACGTAAGAGCATATTTAGACAGTGGACAATACGGCGAACGCCGCGACAACGAGCAAGCTTGCTTGCGAGTCTGTCGGCATGGCGAATACTGCGTAAACCTAAAATTTGGTATTTACTTCAGTTTGTCGAGGTCTTCCACATAGATGGACACCTCACCACACGCTGGACAAATTGCAACTTTAGGTTCGCCCATTCTACCTCCAAAAAGTTTGTTTTCATCAGATGACATAACAATTCCGTATCCTGCACCTTTAATTTTGATGGCACAGTTTTCTTTCATTTCGCTTCCGCATCGTATGCACTTTCTCATAAATATTCCTCCGAAAAATTCAAGTTTTCTCTCTTTTGTATTATACAGTTATCATATGTCAGCGTCAATTAATTGCCATTCGCCGCCTGCATCTTTGGTGCGGAAGAATTGCCTGCAAATAGGAATTGCCATGTTCCTATTCACTTTGTACTCGTGAATATTGGCATCATTCTTTCGCAGGACAACTTCATTCACAACCCGACTGCAGAAGTTTGACATAGTCATTGTGGCAAATTTTTAAGGGATAAATCCGAAGACTTATCCCTTAACTTAATGATTTTGCACTTAACGAAATGATATTGCGGTTCCGCCTCTCTTGTTTTGTATGGAAATGCTTCTGTTAATATTATCCTGCATAAGGCAGGGCTTCGAAATACTCACTTTCTGACAGCCCATCAATCTTCGGGATCCAAGTATCGGGTTCTTCTCGGGTATAGGTAATGAAGCCGGTCTGGTCACTACCCACTACCTTAAAGTGAACTTCATCCACCTGATTGGTTCCGGTTACCAGAATGTCGGTGCCGGCACTGAGGGTGGTTTTCACACCATCCATGGTAACAGGAAGTTCGCGGATAATGTGTAGCGGCTGGGTAGCATGAATGGGGCAGAAAGCGTCCTTAGGGAGGAGCTGTCCGTCTTCTCCCAGTACATAGTGAACGGTAGCAATATAGGTGCCCAGTATATCTATTCGGATATTCATTTCGAGTTCCGTGGCGGAAATATAGCCACCGCTGGGATATACGCCTCCAAGTGCTGCACATTTCTTCAAAGCACCATTATTAACTTCATAAACAAAGGTCTCATAATCATCTGACATATAATCACACACAATGACAAAGAAGCTTCTGCCATCGGTACGCTTTATGACATAACCATTGCGGAAGGAGTCAAAGCATCCCAACTCGCTGCTTACATCTCCTGCTACCATGCGGATATCCCACATGTCCCATTCATTGGGCGTCATCTTCACCATGAGGGGACCATCTTCCTTTAGCAAAGGCGCATAGTCTTGATTCGGTGACAGGTAAGCAATGATTTCGCCTTCTATGGGCAAATATTCTTCTTTCAGATAGCTTCCAAATTCTGTATAAGGTAGGGTGATTTCTGCAACACCCATGGCATAAGGACCAACTTCATAGGGGTTAAAGACAATCACAATACCATTTCCGGTTAAGTACCAACATTGTGTTTGCCCGGGAGAAAGGGTGTCTGCTACCGATTGTTCATATCCTTCAAAAAGACCATCCCCATAGGTGCTCACAAGTTCGTTTGTAATGTATTTCGCCGCTTCCGGATAAAAGCCGGCTGCATCAGCCAAAACATCATCCAACGCTAATAAATTGCCTGTTTTCACATCAAAGGTCTCTCCATAATAGGCATACATACCATGAGCACCACCACTGTAATCACTGGAGAAAATACGCAGACTGACTATGGAAGTATCGCTTCTGGTTAATCCGGCAGTACAGGTGGAGGAATATCCCCAGAAGTATTGCCTGCTACCTTCCTCTAAAGAAAGATAGTAATCTTCTGCATCCCTTATCATTAGGGCATAATTATCCTCTGAAATGCCGGGATGAAGTCGGTCTATGGAAGCTTCCAAAAGTTCATAGCCTTCCTGTTCAATATCCACGGTAAAGTCTGTAGCAACCATCAGCAGGGTGGATCCATCCTCCATAAACCAATCTCTTTCCTCCGTGGAAAAGAGGAGGATAGGAGCCTGTGCTGTTGCCTCGGCGTCCGGTAGTTGAGGGGCTTCTGTTGTAGTAGGGGTAGCCGGGTTTAAGGACTCGGGTGTATCTGTTACAACGGGGCCTGATGTGGGTTCCTGTGTGGTAATCGGTTGCATAATGGGCTGCGAAACAGAAGAATTTTGGGTTTCTGTAGCACCACAGCCGGCGAATAAAAGTGTACTGCAAAGAAGTAGTGTCAGCCATCTTACTTTTTTATGCATAAAGGTTCCTCCTGATAAACGATAATTCTAAATTCATTCTACCACCGGAGAGGAAATTGTGCATTAGAATTTTAGAAAAACGTAGGGAAAATGGTTATTTCGGGATGGATATTGGGAATAAGTGTGGTATAATGGAACTATTATAGGTATTTGGAAGTTTTTAAGGTGCCGGAAGCAATGGGTAGTGTCTGAGGAGAGGGAAAAGGAGAACAAAACATGGCAATCTTAAAGTGTCAAATGTGCGGTGGTACGTTGGTGTACGATAAAGAGCATAATCTGGCAGTATGTCCCTATTGTGACAGCAAGTCCACGGTATTTGAACAGGATCAGAAGCTTTTCGAGCAGTTTCAGAATATGTTTCAGACCTTGCTGGAGCAATATGAGAAGCAGCCGGTACAGGAGGGCTTTTGGGTAGAGGGCAGTCTGGAGCAGCTGGAGCGTGAGGATGGGGAAACCATTGAAATCAGCTATTTTTATAAGCAGATGGTGGATATTTGCACCATGTATGTGGCAAAGAAGCATGTGATTTATGTATTTGCCAAGGAGCATGTGGCATACGTAAATCGTTATAAAGAAATGGTGAGCAAGCTGGAGTATCCTACGCCGGAGATGGAGAAGGAGCTGTCCTGTTACATACCGAAAATCGCTACAGAGTGTCGTTTGGCAGATGGTAGTTATTTCTTAGCCATTGAAAAGGAGGAGAACCTGTTTCCGCTGAGGAAATTAGGGATGCTGCTGGATCGTCATGTGGCATGGATGATTAGTCGTCTGGAAAATCTGTGTTGTTTGCTGGACTATAATGATATGGTGCTGAATGCTTTCATAGAGGATAATCTGTTTGTGGACGTGGCTACGCATCAGTTGTATTTGTATGGTGGTTGGTGGTTCGCAGGATATCATGGAAGCCCGGTGGTAGGTGCTTCCAGGGCAGTATTACCCTACCTGCAGAAGAAGGGGGAGACTTGCAGAAATACCGGGGAGACGGATTTGGAAAGCCTGCGTATGATAGCCATCCGTTTGTTGGGTTATGCAGACCGGGAGGCTTTGAAGAAGGATACTCTGTTACCGGGAGCGTTTCGAGAGTTTTTATTAAACAAGCCGAAGCAGGATGCAGGGGCAGATTTTGCAGAGTGGGACAGAGTATTGGAGCGTTCCTACGGAGAGAGAAAGTTTATTCCCTTGGAGATTACCAAGGAAGAAATATATAGCCAGAGTGTGAAAAAAGGGGAGGAATAGTAAAATGGGACACGGAAGTTATCAAAGCAGTGATTGGAGCAAATTGAAAAGCAGCAGAAATATTACCAGCAGTTCAAAGGTGAGTGATTTGTACAAGTCAAAGGAGATGCAGAGCTGGCTGAATCCTTATGGGGTGAAGTATCGTGAGTCCTGTGATTCTATGGACAATCCGGCATCTACAGCGATTATTATGGGTCTGGATGTGACCGGCTCCATGGGCTATTTGTCAGAGGAGATTGCCAAGAATGCGTTGAACCGTACTATGTTGGAGATTTATGGTAAGAAGCCGGTAACCAATCCCCACATTATGTTTCAGGCAATCGGTGATTCGAAAAGTGACAGAGCACCTTTGCAGGTAACACAGTTTGAGGCGGATATTCGTATTGCAGAGCAGCTTCTGGATGTGTATTTCGAAGGCAGAGGCGGCGGTAACGGTGGCGAGAGTTATTTGTTGTCATGGTATTTTGCAGCCCGTCATACCAAGATTGACTGTTTTGAAAAGAGAAAGAAGAAGGGCTTTTTGTTCACCATTGGTGATGAGTGTTGTCATGAGGATCTGACGACTTTGGAAATCCAGCGAGTATTTGGAGAAAAGGTAGAAGACTGTACTTCCAGAGGCTTGTATGAGGAGGCTTCCCAAAAGTACGAAATCTTCCATATCGTAATGAAGGCCGGTTCTTATCAGTATCAGAAGAGTGGGGAGAACTGGAAGGCTTTGATTGGCAATCGTGCCATCGAACTGGCACCGGAGGATTTGGACATTCTGCCGGAGCTGTTGGTAGGTCTGATGCAGCGTGTAAACGGTATGAGTGTAGAGGATATTGTAGCACAGTGGAAGGGCAAACCGGCTGAGGTAGTGAAGAAGATTTTGACAGAGGCCGGAGAGTTTACTTCTGCTTCCGAAAAGAAGAAGTTCCTCTTTTTCTAGGGGGCGGTATGAAACAAGTAAAAGTAGTAATCGGAAAGAATTTTGGAGACGAAGGAAAAGGAGCTGCTGTTCATCGGGTATGTGTCGGGAAGCAGGCTGTAGTGGTGCGTCACAATGGTGGTGCACAGGCAGGGCACACGGTGGAGGAAGGAAACTTTCGGTTCGTATTTCATCAGATGGGAAGTGGCAGCCTGGCGGGCTGCCATACCTTTTGGAGCCGGACTTTTCTGCCAGACTTATTAAAGCTGGATGAAGAGGTAGAAGGCTTTCGGGTGGCGGCGGAGAATATCTTGCCAGGAGCCGAAGACCTTGACAAAAGGGCAGGGCAGAAGCCGACAGATAGCACAGGGAAAACAGAGAAAGAGACCACCGGAAACCGGAAGATCCCTCAAATATATGCCCATCCGGAGTGTGCCTGCACGGTGATTTATGATGTGCTGTTAAATAGTCTGACAGAGACCCTGCGGGGAAGTGCCAAGCATGGCTCCTGCGGAATGGGGATTTATGAGGCTACTCGGCGCAACCAACAGGAAAGCTATACTTTGCGATTAAAGGATTTTGCACAGCTGGATGTGGTCGGTTTGGTGAGCAAGTTGCAGCGCATCCGTGAGGAATACACCAGACCTCAGGTACAGAACCTGCACAAGGAGTACGGGGCGGCTTTTGACAGACCGGAGATTGCACAATGGGTAGAGCTCATAGAGGATGAGAATGTTTTGTGGAATGCTACAGAGCAGATGTATGAGAATTATCATAAATATGTGGAGCTGAAGGATTGGCAGGAGATTTGGGAGGCTTATGATACCATTGTGTTTGAAAATGCCCAAGGTCTGATGCTGGATCGGGAGAATGAGGAATATTATCCGCACCTGACACCTTCTTATACTGGTTTATATAATATTGTGAACCTGCTTCGGGAGGTGGCATCCTGTAAGTGTTCCGGTGAGTGGACCGGTGGCAGTCAGGTGATGCAGGGTAGGCTCCCGGTGGGACATGCAGGCAACCGTCAGGTATTGCCGGAAAGGTTTGATAGCAGGAGTGGGAGTGGTGAGGTGGTGCATCCCGACTGTGAGCTGGAGGTACTCTACGTCACCCGAAGCTATGTGACCCGTCACGGGATGGGCAGGCTGGATTACGAATGCACCAAGGAGGAGATAAACCCTCGTATGGTGGACAAGACCAATGTGCCGAATCCCTGGCAGGATGCACTGCGCTATGCCAAGCACCCTGACGGAGAGGAATTTTGGAAATATATCCGGAAGGATTTACAAAAGCTACAGGCTTTGCCGGAGACAGTGAAAGTAAGTACTGCACTTTGTGTGAACCATTTGGATGAAACCCGGGGGAAGGTATTGTTTGCAGAGGGTGCCATGAGTTTGGCAGAGTTGCAGGCATTTTGTAAGGCACAGGGAATGGATAAGGTGTATGCTTGGTATCCAACCTGAGTTCGCAAGGTGCAGAGGATAAGTAGTTTATCATAGGAAAGATTTTGAAGGAGGCAGATGTGAAAATAAGCAGGTGGATGCTGATAAAAGCACTGAGAACGCGCATACTGACAGCATTGTTTTACAGCTTTGGCACATTGCCGCTGATTGGTGCGGGAGTTTGGTTTTTTTACAAAGTCATTGAGAAGGGAATGAAAAGAAGGAATTTCTTTCGTGCATTGGAGTTGGATGAGAATTGGTGGGTGCTCTTATTACTGGGAGGAATGTGGCTTTTGCTGATATGGTTTCATTATCTGCTGGTGGAGAGGGGGTTACTTCTGGATATTTTATGGCAGCCCGTGAAAAAGCTGCCGGAAGTTTCAAGAGATGCCATTCAGTTTCCTGCGAAAACAGATATATATGATTGGAATTATGCATCAGCGTATTGGGTACAGATGCGGTCTGGTAAAGAGGAAAAGCCTCTGGCTTTGTATGTGAGTAAGGAGCTTGGTGGTTTCCCGAAAGGTACCAGATATAATATTTATTATCTGAAGCACAGTAAGACCATCGTGAAGGTGGAGGTTCTCGAGGGGGTGAAAACCCCGCAACCGAAAGAAGAAATATGGATGGACCCTCCCATAATACCGCAATATAGTAAGGACGAGCTGAAAAAAATGACCAAGATGCATCGCTGGCGCCCGAAGGTGTTATTGCTCTATTGTATAGCAGGTGCGATAGCTCTAATGGTATGGGGTATATACTCTTGGCAGAACTTTGTATACTGGTATTTGTGGGAGAGGGGACGATGTGTTGGAATATGGATTACCTTTCTTTTATTGGAAGTTCTTTTTATTGTAATGTTTCGCAGGGTGGACAGAGGATGCTTTCGGGATATGCATTCCGGAGAAATCTGTGTAACAGAAGTGATACCCATTACGGATATTTATGGGAAGCGTTTTTGGAATGATATAGACAGAAACTTTAGGGACAGGATAAGAGGAATTGAACTGGAAGTAACGGACGGTACACATAAGGACGAGCGGTTCCTACTGTATAAGGAGTTTTCGGAATACTGGAACTGTTTTCCCATGTGTGCATATTTGCATTGGCGTTTCAGAGGAAAACGATTTGAGCCGGGAGAGCACAAGCTGGAAGCGGTAAGAATTTATTATCTGAAGCATAGTGGCATCGTGGTAAAAATGGATGTGAAAAAGGCACTCCGTTAGTTGGATGAGAGGAAGTTGTCATTGAAAAAGTAAGTAGTGCATTAGAAAAGGAGCCGTCTATCATTATTCTGTATGGACGGCTCCTTAGTAATTAAGACTTTTTTTCAAAAAGCTTTACAATCACCAGCACTACCGGGAATAAAACTCCGGCAATGGGCCAGATGAGACCGCAAGTGTTCCAGTTCCTGCTGTGAAAACTCATTGCCAGGAAAATAGCAGTTACAACCAGCCAGTAAATGGCACTGACGGCTCCGGCAATGGAAATGGTGGTTTTCTTTTCAATGCTGTAATCTCCTTCCTGTAACAGCTTTTCAAAGCTGGCTTGTTGAATTCCTGCGATGATGAAAAAGCGTACTCCGATGGAAACGATAGCAAGCATCACACAGAGGAACAATGCCTCTATGAATTCATTTCCTTCGAAGAAAGCACCGGCGAACAGACACATGGCACCAATCAGACATAGCACCGTTCCGGTAATATTGTACTTGGTATAGGTGCTTTCATATTGCTTCTTGCGTTCCTTTACCATGCCGGTTACACCATATTCGGTTTCGATGACTTCTTCTTCCAGATAATCATAGACTTTGGTTTTCATGCTACAGCTGATAAAGATACTGCTGGCAATTGCTACAATGGCGAGGAGCACTATCATACCGATGCCCCCTGCCGCATCCTCTGACAGAGGCAGCATTTGCTGTTCTGCCGCCGCCGCTAAGAGAAACATGCATATGGGTGATAGGATACAAAGGAGGGTGCCGAAGGCAATAAGTGGTGCAGTTTCTTTTTTCACCTGAAGAAAAGTACTTGCTTCTTCCATACTTACTCTGCGTACCCCTATAGTGTCTGTTTCTGTACTGAGGGAATATTCCTCGGCATCCATTTCATCTTTTATCAAGTAATCTACGGTTACCCCAAAAAGCTTACTCATTTCTAAAAGTCTTTGCAAATCAGGGGTGGTTTGTGCTCCCTCCCATTTGGATACCGCTTGTCGGGTTACGCCTAATTTGTCTGCCAGCTCTTCCTGAGACCAGCCGTTTTTCTTTCGTTCCTGAATAATTTTGTCTGCTAAAATCATGGTTTTCTTCTCCTGTTCTATGGTATGGGTTTTCTTCTTTTATTTTCGTAGTAAATGGATAAGGCTATCGATTACCGGTAGGATGGCTTTTCCTGTTGTGCTTTCAATGTACCATTTTTACTTGTTGCATGCAAGAAAATGAGGGCGGTCAATCTGTCAACCGGGGGTTGCAACCATGAGTTTCCGGGGCAATTGGTGGTTTTTGTGGGGACTCAGCTCCCAGGCGGAGGTGCGTGGTGGAGTTGTGTGGCTTCTTTTGGGTGTTGGAAGGGGGAGTTCTGCCCAAGAAGCTAGAATGGAGTGTGATGGGGAGTGGTAAGGCTCGGAGTCGGAAGGAAAGTTCTACCCAAGGTGCGTAATGGAGGCGTGTTGGGTACAATTAAATCGTGGAGCCGGAAGGAGAGTTCTACCTAAGAGCACGAAAAGATGTATGATGGGTAGAGGTAAGACTCGGTATTGGAAAGAAAGTTCTGCCCAAGGTGCGAAATAGAGGCGTGTTGGGTAGAATTAAATCGTGGAGCCGGAAAGAAAGTTCTGCCCAAGGTGTGAAATAGAGGCGTGTTGGGTAGAATTAAAATGCGGAGCCGGAAGGAAAGTTCTACCCAAGAGCACGAAAAGACGCATGATGGGTAGAGAAAGTAGTGGCAATCGGAGCCGAGCATCTACCCATGGAGGCGGTAAAGTGAGCTATGGTAAGAAAAGATGATACAAACCTATACTTATTTTCTTACCATGATAATGGATAATGCAAATTGTGGATTATGGGTAGGAAAATCGGCGGCAACATACAATAATTTCTACCCAAGGGTAGGTTTTTCTATTTATGGGTGGATATAACAGCGAAATATAGGTATAAGCTCAAGAGTTGAATAATAAAGTTTCTGAACCATGGAGTATTTGTCAAAAATTACTTCTTGCAGAATGGAAAGAAACTGCTTATAATTAAAATACCCCTAGGGGGTATAACGGAATTTGAATAATCGTACGAGTTTGGATTGTATGAAGAGTAAGCTATTATTATGAGGTATACTATGGAAAACGAGTTAAAAAGTTGTTGCTGTGAGAAAACAACCATACGTGAGGAAGAGGAAAAGAAGAAGCTGATAAATCGTTTGAGCCGTATAGAGGGGCAAATTCGCGGAATTCGCAATATGGTTGAAAATGATGCCTATTGTGCGGATATTTTGGTGCAGTCGGCAGCTGTGAACGCCGCGGTCAATGCGTTCAACAAGGAGTTACTTGCCAGCCATATCAAGGGCTGTGTAGCAAGGGACATCCGAGAGGGTAAGGATGAAGTAGTGGATGAGCTGGTGGTTACATTGCAGAAGCTGATGCGGTGAGAAGGTACCTGACATAGATGTTGGATTAAGAGGAGTATCCCACTTAGGCATGCTCTCGCTCCGTGAGATGGGGAATTGCTTTGCAAACTTTTGGGATCAGAAAATACCTCATCAAGCACTGACGTTTTTCAAGGGACTTGCGTTGGGACACTCCTCTTGTTCCGGCACCTATGTCGGGTGTACCGGATTTGTAGGGAAGGAAGGCACCCTCCAGCCACAGATGCAGAAAGGAACAATTATGGAACAATATACAGTGACGGGTATGAGTTGTGCTGCCTGCAGTGCCCGTGTGGAAAAGGCAGTCTCTAAGGTAGAAGGAGTAACAGCCTGCTCTGTGAGCCTGTTGACCAATTCCATGGGTGTGGAAGGTACTGCGAAAGCGGCAGAAATCATTGCGGCGGTACAGGAAGCAGGATATGGGGCAGAATTAAAAGGAAAAGCTGTCGAAGGGCAGCGGAGTAGTAGTGGCGAGGGAGCACAAACTTCAACGGATGCTTGGGGCAGCTTGGCAGACAAGGAAACACCTATGCTAAAAAGGCGGTTAATTGCGTCCTTAGGATTTTTGGCGGTACTTATGTACTTTTCCATGGGACATAGTATGTGGGGATGGCCATTGCCGGAGGTGTTGGAGCAAAATCCCACAGCAATCGCTTTGGTACAATTGTTGCTGACTATAGCGGTTATGGTGATTAATCAAAAGTTTTTCATCAGCGGTTTCAAAGGGCTGGTGCATAGGGCACCAAACATGGATACCCTGGTGGCATTGGGTTCAGCAGCAGCTTTCGGTTATAGTACGGCGGTACTGTTTTTAATGACAGACGCTCAGGCAAGAGGGGACGGTTCGCTGGCTATGCATTATCTCCATGAGTTGTATTTTGAGTCTGCCGCCATGATTTTGGCATTGATTACCGTAGGAAAGATGTTGGAGGCACGTTCCAAGGGAAAGACTACGGATGCCTTGAAAGGGCTGATGAAGCTGGCACCTCAGACGGCGGTGCTTATGAGAGATGGAGCAGAAGTGCAGGTTCCCATTGAGCAGGTGAGAAAGGGAGATATTTTCGTGGTGCGTCCCGGAGAAAATATTCCCGTGGATGGTATAGTACTGGAGGGTAGCAGTGCGGTGAATGAAGCGGCACTGACCGGAGAAAGTATACCGGTGGACAAGGGTAGCGGCGATACGGTGTCCGCAGCTACTTTGAACCAGTCCGGATACCTGCGTTGTGAAGCCACCCGGGTAGGGGAGGACACAACACTTTCTAAGATTATCCAGATGGTCAGTGATGCGGCAGCTACCAAGGCACCCATTGCCAAGGTGGCAGATAGGGTTTCGGGAGTGTTTGTGCCGGCGGTGATTACCATTGCATTGGTTACGATTGCGGTGTGGCTGCTTGCCGGGGAAAGCGTCGGTTTTGCACTGGCGAGAGGCATTTCGGTACTGGTTATCAGCTGCCCCTGTGCCTTGGGACTGGCCACACCGGTGGCTATCATGGTAGGCAACGGCATGGGCGCCAAGAACGGTATTTTGTTTAAAACAGCTGTGTCTCTGGAGGAAATGGGCAAGACCCAAATCGTGGTACTGGACAAAACCGGAACCATTACCTCGGGAGAACCCAGAGTGACAGATATTTTGCCCCGGGAAGGATTTTCGGAAAAGGAGTTGTTGGAGCTGGCGTATGTCTTGGAAGCAAGAAGCGAGCATCCTTTGGCGAAAGCGATTTTGCAGGAGGCAGAAAGCAGGGGGTTGTCCGGGCAGAGAAAGCCGGATGCGGAAGCTATGGAACCGAGCAGAGGGCGCGAGGATGTGAGCAGGCAGCCAGCCGGTTATGGCGCTCCGGTGACGAAACAACTAACCGATTTTCAGGCACTTCCCGGCAATGGATTGAAGGGCATGTTGGATGGAAAGGTGCTTTGTGGCGGAAATGATACCTTTATCAGCACTCAAGTGGAGATACCGCAGGAAGTCAGGGGGCAGGCACAGCAGCTGGCAGAGAGCGGAAAAACACCCCTATTCTTTGCTTATGACGGAAGGCTCTGTGGTGTAATAGCGGTGGCAGATACCATGAAGGAGGACAGCGCACAGGCGGTGAAGGAGCTGCAGGGTATGGGCATTCAGGTGGTGATGCTGACCGGAGACAATGAGCGTACGGCCAAATCCATCGGTGCACAGGTCGGAGTGGATCAGGTTATCGCAGGAGTGCTGCCGGAGGGCAAGGAAAGTGCAATTCGCAAGCTGATGGAACAGGGCAAGGTAGCCATGGTAGGAGATGGTATCAATGATGCACCGGCACTGACCAGAGCGGATATGGGAATTGCTATTGGTGCAGGAACGGATGTGGCTATGGATGCGGCGGATGTGGTGTTGATGAAGAGTAGTTTGTTGGATGTTCCCGCAGCCATTCGTTTGAGCAGAGCCACACTGCGAAACATTCATCAGAATTTGTTTTGGGCATTCTTTTACAATAGTATCGGAATTCCGCTGGCGGCGGGAGTATTTATTCCGATTTTGGGCTGGCAGTTGAACCCTATGTTTGGCGCGGCAGCCATGAGCTTGTCCAGCTTTTGTGTAGTGAGCAATGCCTTGCGGCTGAATTGGTTCAAGCTATATGTTCGCAATAAGAAAACCAAGCGACTGCATAGCAGACATTTGGTTTGCAATGCGAAAGCGACAGAATCGGAGTACAGCGAAGCTGAGGCAGAGCGAGCGAAGCAAGAGCCGGGATTTGGGAGCCGGGATTGCGAGGATGCAAAAATCAAGCATAAAAAGACAACAGAAAAGGAGCAAAAATCTATGGAAAAGACAATGAAAATCGAAGGTATGATGTGTGGTCACTGTGAGTCAAGGGTAAAGAAGGTATTGGAAGCTCTGGATGCAGTAGAGGCAGCAGTAGTAAGTCATGAGGCCGGCACTGCAGTGGTGACCTTGAAGGCAGAGATTTCCAACGAGGAATTAAAGAAGGTTATCGAAGATCAGGACTACAAGGTGTTGGATATTCAGTAAGCTTGATGGAACAATTAAAAGCCCTCACCGGATACGGAGCTGATGTCCCAATCGTAGGATTTGGGAGGGACATGGTCGTATTCGGTGAGGGTTTGATTCTGCGTTTCAGTTTTTCTGGAACATATATTTAATTATATCTAATGGGTGGTATTGTAAAGACGGTTCGGACACTCAGGTGGTCTTTATTCTCCCCAATTGGCACTCCCGTTGGCAGTGACACTGCCGGAGACGTCACCGCAGTCTACATTTCCGCCTGCAGAAACGTCACCTCCCACATCACCGCAGTCTACATCCTTTCCGGCATTGACATTTTGGTTCACATCTCCACAATCAATATTGCCCTCTGCAGAAACGTTACAGCCCACATCTCCACATTCTATATAACTACCAGCGGCTACGTTTTGTCCCACATCTTCACATTCCACATAACTACCGGCAACAACGTACTGCCCTACATTTTCGCATTCCACGTAGCTTCCGGCGATAACATACTGCCCTACGGTTTCACATTCTACATAGCTGCCGGCGGTTACATTGCCGGATACATTTTCACAACTGACACTGATGGCACTTTCGATGTTTAAAGCCGGACCTTGGTAACGGAAGGTAACGTCTTTATAAAGTCTGCCGAAGTGCTTTTTCAAGTCATCCACCTGAATCATATTGTGTCCCTGAAACAATACCACGTGTAGGGTCTCATCATTCTCCCAAGGAAGGGAAGGGGATAAAGGTACTATGCTTTTGGGGATATCAGAGGTAGGTTCTGCAAAGATGTCCGCTTTTGCCGGTAATGCTTCCGCCGACCGCTCTGATATCGGACTTCTTCTCTCAAACAGCTCATCTAAGGTAATATGAAAAATATCCGCTATTCTGGGTAAAAGCTCTATATCCGGGTAGCTTTGTTCTGTTTCCCACTTGGATACAGCTTGATTGCTGATTCCCAGCAGCTTAGCCAAAGTATCCTGCGTGAGATTTTGCTCTTTTCTATAGTGTGCGATTTGTCTGCCTAAATTCATGTAATTCCCCTCCTGTATAAAATGTCCTGTCCCGATATGCTTGTCTGAAAAGAATGGGGACATGCTGTTTATGTGTGATTATAGCTAAAATATAGCACAGATGGAAGAAGCATGGCAATGGATTGTTGGTTGAATTGGTGAGTTTGGAGATTCAACTAATGGTTGGAGAGGGGAGTTCTGCCCATGGAGCGGGAAGTGGTGGTTGTGGGAAGAGGAAAATGGAGGAGTTTGGGCGGGAGTTCTACCCATGGAGTGGGAAGTGGCGGTCATGGGAAGAGGAAAATGGTGAAGTTTGGTCGGGAGTTCTGCCCATGGAGTGAGTAAGTACTTGCTATGGGAAGAAAGTAACAGTGAGGAAGGGACTTCTTTTCTTACCATGAGTATGAGAAATGTCAGTTATGGGTAGAAAATAGGAAATGTAACCTTGAATTATTCTGCCCAAGGAGCGGTGATAATAGGGGGATGGGAAGAACCGACACTGGTAGGTTTAGGGAAGCGTAGAACTTGCAACATATCATGTTCACACATACCGGCTTAGTTTTTTCGGGTGCAAATATGCGAATGGGGACTTAAAAAAATAAAGCAGATGTGAATAATTCAAAAAGTTATTACAATGTATAAGTGAAGGGCAAGTAAATTGCCTCTTTGATAAGACGTCTTGGAAGTAGGGAATTTAAGTGACAAAACAAGAGCTTGAAATTTGCATAAAAGAATATGGCAGGGATATTTACTCCTTTTGTAAGCATCTGACAAACAATCTGTCAGAAGCGGAGGATTTGTATCAGGATACCTTTTTGATGGCTGTAGAGCTAAGGGAAAAGCTGGATAGTGAGAATAATCTGAAAAGCTATTTGTTATCCATTGCGTTACGCATATGGAAGAATAAAAAGAGGAAATATGCGTGGAGAAAGCGGATAGCAGATATGCAGCCACTGGTAGATGGAAAGGATGCAGATATGGGGGTATCTTTAGAACTGTCCCCGGAGGAAAATATTATTGGCAAGGAAAAGGACCGGGCTGTAAGAACGGCAGTAAACAGGTTGCCAGATAAATTAAAGCCGGTGGTACTTCTTTTTTATATGGAGGAACTGTCGGTTGTCCGGATTGCTGAGGTGATGAAAATACCTGTGGGAACGGTTTTGAGCAGGCTGTATCAAGCAAGAAAAGTTTTGCGAAAAGAATTGGAGGATGTTTTCGATGGAAAATGAATTTGACAAAGTATTAAAACATGCCCTTTCTCCAAAGGATGAGCCGGATTTTTGGCTGAACCAGAAGATATTAAGTCGAGTAGAGGAGCAGAATATAATGGTAAAAAGAAAGAGATTAGAAGTATCGATAGCTACAATGGTTGCTGCATTTGTCTTAGGGTTGAGTTCCGTGACGGTATATGCAGCGTGGAAGTATTTATCAGCAGCGGATGTGGCACAGAATGTGGAGGATACCAAATTAGCAAAGGCATTTGTGAGTGAGCAGGCTTTTCTCATCAATGAGACACAATGTTATGGTGATTACAGGGCTACCTTGTTGAGTATAGTATCCGGAGAGATGTTGTCCACGTATTCACAAGGTGATGTTGGAGGAAATAATAATATACCGGAAGACAGAACTTATGCAGTAGTAGCCATAGAAAGGGCAGACGGTACACCGATGCCGGATACCGCGGAGGAGAGCTATGGGGAATTAGAACTCTTTGCTTCTGTACTTATAGGCGGTTATAATCCTGCAGCTTATAATATAGCAGCTATGTCCGGTAATTATGCTGACGTGACGGAAGATGGAATTTTATACAGACTTTTTGAGTGTGATACTGTAGAGATTTTTGCAGACCACGCTTTGTATATTTGTGTTTCAGAAGGCACGTTTTACAATACAGAGGCTTATGATTATGATGAAATGACAGGTCAAATTTGCAGAAATGAAGCATATGAGGGATTGAATGCTTTGTTTCATTTGCCGATTGACCCTTCAAAAGCAAAGCCACAAAAAGCTGCGGAGTACATTGCAAGCCAGGGATTTGAGCCTGATATTTCAGAAGAGAAGCTGAAGGTAGAATTAGAGGAAGGCTTTGAGGTGGAAGTTACCGAAGGAAATAAAGAGGGAGCGGAAATTGCAGAGTATGCATTGCGGTTTGTGGGAAATCCGTATGTATGGGGTGCTGACAGTTTGACAGAAGGGACTGACAGCTCCGGTTTTACAAAGAGTGTATATGAGCATTTTGGAGTCAGTCTGGCACATGATTCAAGAAAGCAAAAAGAGCTTGGAACAGAAGTTGGTGCTTTAGAAAATGCACGCCCCGGGGATTTGGTATTTTATGATACACCTTCTCATGTGGCAATTTATATTGGAGATGGACTGGTTGTGCATTCTGTGCCGCTGGATGGAATTTGTATTTCGCAAGCGGATTTTGATGAAATCGAAAGTATAAGAAGAATATCGGGTATGAAATAGGGAAGTCGGCTGAATATAATATACTCAGGGTACAAATCAAGGGAACCCGCCGTATCAATATGTTGCGAAGCATTTGATATGGCGGGTTCCATTTTATTTGTACAAAATTCTCCGTATGGTGTCTGTTGACAGTCCATATTCTGTAGCCAACTCGCAGATGGTCTTGCCCTCCTGCAGGTGTTTGTGGCGGATTTCACTGTTGCGTTGTGTGTAAAAGGCTCTGGCACCGGACTTGGTTCCCCAATTTGTCCGTTCCTTGGACTGGGCACATAGATAAGCTCTCCGGAAGAGTATTTTTGAATTTCCTTTAACAGCTCATCCGGAAAAATATCAGAGGCATTTCGGTAGTTCACTTAGCAGCCACCTCCGTTTGTCGCCAAGAAATCCTCCAAGGAAGCATACTCATTTATGGGAATACCTTGCTGGGTAAGAATTTGGCGGATAGCCTGCTCTAACAGATTGCTTCGTAGTGCCAACAGCTCCAAGTCATCCGGGACAAAGGAATCCAGTAGATTCAGTTCCTCTATTTGAAACTCCTGTGCAACATAGAGTAGTTCACTTTGCAGATAACAGGCATCGGAATAGGCCTTTTCTACCATTTTCTCCCGGCAGAAGTAGCGAATTCTGCGCCAGGTCAAGCTCAGTTCCTGGTACCAATCTGCAAAATCCTGATAGTTTATTTCTTTTGCGGTTGCGGCAGTAACGGGCTTGTGTTCCAGTACAAAGGCTCTGGTAGTACGGATGAGTGCATGCACCGTTTTGCGTAGTTCCGGTACGTCCTGAATGGTAAGCAGCCTTCTGGCATAGGTAAAAAAGCTATCGGGAACATATATCATGCCGGGGCAGTGATAGAGGCTACTTTGCGGAGTGTGGTCATAGGCCTGTCGTTCATTAAAGATGGCGGAATCAGTACAGGTATGATTTAGGACAGCCACTGCCTGAGATAAATGCAGGTGGATATATTCTGCTTCGCTGCGGGCGCGATAGCTTTTTTCTTCAAATTGGAAGGAACGATAAATATCCAGTGCCTTGTCCAGATATTCCAAAGCCTTTTCATAAATAAAGTCAAGGTTGTTTAGATTGTCCTGCAACTTTTGTTGGAGTGCATGAAAACGGTCAATATCTTCTTGAGAGCGGGCATAAAGGATAGTAGCATTGGTCAGAACTACTGTCATTTCTCTCAAATGGGCAGACTCCGTCACCCTCTCCTAGCTTCTGGGATACAGGTCGTGTCCCACACCATCAATAATAAAGGTTTGTGTCAATTCGTAACCTCGCTCTGTTGCAGGAATAAAGTAATCAAAGCATTCGCCATGTGTATCGTTATCAGTAGAGTGCCCTGTAATACCAATGAGTAAGGCAATATCATCCTTGTACTCGGTTTCTATTTTGTGAATAACCCATTGGGTTAAGGGATGTATGGATGGTTTCATAGAGATAATCTCCCCTTTCTGTTTGGTGTTTTTTGGTTAATAGTGTTTCTGAAGTTCGTGCATAAGATATCTTATGGTATTATCATAGCCGATAACGGTTGGATAGAAAAGTGGCAAGAATGAATTAAGTGAAAAAGGTCGGAGAGTTATAGAAACGAGAGTTTTGTGGAGAAGTTGGAGAAAAGTGGAAATGAACAATTGACAAAAACAGGAAATTCATTTATTCTAAAAACAAGTCATATATTTATACGAAAGAGACTTATCGTCTGATTATCAGGGCGTATCGCCCGTGAATTCACAAAAACAAGTAACTAAACAAAATGCGGGCGTAGCGTGGGGAGGATGCTGCTTATTTGCCTGCGGAAGAAAGAGAGGTATTTTATGCAGAAAACGTCGAGTAATATGTTATTGAATTCTCAGATTAAAGACAGTGGAGGCAAACTGATTTTTGATGACAATGCTTTGTGTGCACAGTTTTTGCGAAACTATGTGGACATCCCCTGTCTGGCGGGAGTGGAGCCGGAGGATATTGAGGATGTGTCGGAGCAGTTCGTGCCGCTGTTTGCAGAGGAGCGAAACGCAGACCGGGTCAAACGTATCCGACTGAAGGGGGAGGAGCCATTTTTCTTGGTCTCCCTTATTGAACATAAGACGAAAATTGAGTATGATGTATGTATGCAGCTGTTTCGTTATATGATATACATATGGGAGGCTTATGCCAAGGAAGCGGAAGCGAAGCAGCGTGGGATTACCAAACAGAAGGAGTTTCGTTATCCGCCTATATTGCCGATCATATATTATGAGGGAAAGCAAAAGTGGACGGTGCCGCCGGATTTCAAGAGCCGTATTCATCACGGAGATGCTTTCGGGGAGTATGTACCGGATTTTCGGTATTATCTGGTGCCCATCTGTGATTATAGTAACGAGGAGCTTTTGGAGAAGGCAGATGAGATGTCTTTGATAATGCTGATAAACAAAATTCAGACAGCGGAGGATGTGTCGGAATTTCGAAGCATTGCACCGGAAACTTTGGGGGAAATATTGAAGGAGACACCGAAGCATCTGTTGGACAAGATGGCGAATATCATGCTGGCATTTTTATTAAAGGTGAATGTACCGGTACCGGAGGCGGAAGAGCTGGTAGAGAGGGTAAGGGAGAAGAAGATG
>JAZQEK010000007.1:0-59661 GCA_045538995.1 Acetatifactor sp.
TAAAACAAAGAATTTTTCGAGAAGTTGGGTTAATTATAGCAGATATCCGTATTTTTTGCTTCTAAAAACATTAAAAACACTGAACTTTTTAAATGCCTGTGGAATTTAACTCTGCACTGGAATTTAAAATTTCAAGTCAGCCATTTTTAAAGACAAAACGCCCTTAACAATAGTCATAACTACTGTTAAGGACGCAAATCACTAAAACACTATGATATTTAGCTGACAACAAAACTCAAATAACTCTTACCTGTTGTACGAGTTTCGTCTTATGCTAAATTATTCAACGAATCCTGCATCAGCGCATAGGAAACAATACCCAGACCAAAGATAGACAATACCAGATAAATCACACCGGTATTATCACTGGCCATTCCTCTTCTACGCTTTGCATTGTCAATCTTTTCACCCTGCTTGTACATCCAATAGAGACCATAAATACCACAAGTAATAAAGGTCAGTAATAATGCCATTCCACCGCCGGTTCCGAAATCACCTGATACTGTATTGGCATCATTATTCAGGCAAACAAACCAATAAATCATATAAATACCGCAGGTTACAAAAGACAAAATTATACAGGTTGCAACACTTCTCTTTTGTATCATTCTCTCTTTCCTCCTATTGTATTATGTTCCTTAAATCAACGGATACTTGTCAGTTAAAGCCTGTACGATAGCTCTTGCTTCCGGCACCTTTTCCTCGCCGCCCTTGATAAGCATTGCAATCGCTTCTGCAATCTTGTCCATATCCTCAGTGTTCATACCACGAGAAGTAACTGCAGGAGTACCCAGACGTACACCACTGGTTACGAAAGGAGACTTAGGATCGTTAGGGATGGTGTTCTTGTTACAGGTAATGTGAGCGCTGTCTAACAGCTTCTCAACAGCCTTACCGGTCAAATCATATGTAGTCAGGTCTACTAACATCAAATGATTGTCAGTACCACCGGAAACAATCTTGATATCTCTGTCCATCAAGCCCTTGCAAAGAGCCTGTGCATTGTCCATGATGCCCTTCTGATAAGCCTTGAACTCATCACTGAGTGCTTCCTTGAAGCAAACTGCCTTTGCAGCGATAACATGCATCAAAGGACCACCCTGAATACCGGGGAAGATAGCCTTGTTGAAGTTGAACTTCTCAGCAGCTTCCTTGTTGCAAAGAATCAAACCGCCACGAGGTCCGCGTAAGGTCTTGTGTGTAGTAGTAGTTACTACATCTGCATAAGGAATGGGGCTTGGATGAAGACCGGCTGCTACCAAACCTGCGATATGAGCCATATCTACCATGAGCACAGCACCAACCTCATCAGCTACCTCACGGAACTTCTTGAAGTCGATGGTACGTGCATAAGCAGAAGCACCTGCAATAATCAACTTGGGCTTGCACTCTAATGCCAACTCTCTCATTCTGTCATAATCCAAGAAACCATTATCATCTACACCATAAGGAACGATGTTGAAATACTTACCGGACATATTTACCGGTGAACCATGGGTCAAATGTCCGCCGTGGTCTAAGTTCATACCCATGATGGTATCGCCGGGCTGACATACTGCAAACTGCACTGCCATGTTTGCCTGTGCACCGGAATGAGGCTGTACGTTTGCATAATCACAACCAAACAGTTCCTTTGCTCTTTCGATAGCCAAATTCTCTACTACGTCTACACAATCACAGCCACCGTAGTATCTCTTTCCCGGATAGCCTTCTGCATATTTATTTGTTAAAGGGCTTCCCATAGCTGCCATAACAGCCTTGCTCACCCAGTTCTCTGATGCAATCAGCTCAATATGACTATTCTGTCTGTTCTGTTCATCCACAATCGCCTGTGCGATTTCCGGATCCACATTCATTACTTCATCCAATGAATACATGATGATTCTCCTCCTTATATCACGTTAATGCGTTAAAATATGTAATTATTATAACATAGATTGACCAGAATGCAAGTAATTGTTTTGTATTACAGCATTTTATAGTATAGATTTTTCCTTTTGAAAATCTATGGAAATGCTTGCATTTCTACTATGGGGTTTGGTATGATGAAAGTGTTATAGTAACTACGCAAATGCAAAAATATACAAAGAGAAGAAAAGGAACTATCATGTACCATATTGTTATAAATCCGGCATCCCGCTCCGGCAAAGGGGAAACCCTCTGGCGCACCATTGCCGAACCTTACTTAATGGAAAAGAAAATAGAATATATTTCCTATTTTTCCAAAAAACCGGGAGATGTTCCTCGTATAATGGCAGATATTACAAAGGATGCCACCACCCAGAAGCCGAAAAAAATCGTTATTTTAGGCGGCGACGGAACCTTTAATGAAGCCCTGCAAGGCATAAAGGATTTTTCTGCAGTTACCCTGGGCTACATCCCTACTGGCTCCAGCAATGACCTGGCCCGCGACTTAAAAATTCCCAAGGATACCCTAAAGGCTGTGGAAAAAGCATTTTTCAGCGGCAAGGAACATAAAGCGGATATAGGCTGTGTCACCTTTAAGGATGGCACCCACCGTTATTTTGCAGTTAGCTGCGGTATGGGCTTTGACGCTGCAGTCTGTGAAGAAACCAATCGTTCTGCTTTTAAACGTGCATTAAATCGCATAGGATTGGGCAAACTGGCATATCTTACTATTGCCCTGAAGCAATTAATACGTGCCCAGTCCATCACTTGTAAAGTAAAGCTGGATATGAACCCTTCCTTTACTATAAAAAAATACTTATTTTTAGCCGGCATGCTGCATCGCTACGAAGGCGGCGGATTTATGTTTTGCCCGGATGCCAAGCCCGATGACGGAATCATAGATATTTGCAGTGCTACCACGAAATTGCCTAAGCTACTGCTTCTCATAGTAGTACTTCCCACAGCATTCTTTGGCAAGCACTTTCTTTTCCCCGGCATTGAGCCCTACAAAGCGAAAAAGGTTCATCTAAAGTGCTCCGCTCCGGTATGGATTCATACGGATGGTGAGGTACTTCGTTGCGATGATGAACTGACCCTTACCTGCCAAAAACAAGCACTTACTATACGATATTAAAATCTAAAGCTTTTCTAAAGATTGCTAAAGCTTTTCAAAAACACCTTGCAAATTGATGAAACATGACTATACTAAGGAATGTAATTAATCTGCAAGGAGTTTTTTTATGGAAAAATTGAAAAAAATCTATTTGAACTATCGCCATGGCATCCCTTTACTGATTTATGCTGTGATTTATTTAAACTGGTTTGGCTATTTAGAGAGAACTGTTACCACACATTATCAGGTCATACATATTCCGTTGGATGACCATATCCCCTTTGTAGAGGTATTCATTGTGCCCTATATGATGTGGTTTGCCTATGTAGCGCTGGTGGTTGCTTATCTGTTTTTCAAGGATAAGGAAAGCTATAAAAGATGTTGTCTCTTCCTGTTTACCGGCATGACCATCTTTTTGGTAATTTCTACTCTGTGGCCAAACGGTCACCACCTGCGCCCCCACATGATGCCCAGAGATAATATTTTCACCCAAATGATAGCGAACTTGTACCAAACCGATACCTCCACCAATATCTGGCCAAGTATCCATGTGTACAACTCTATCGGAGCACATTTGGCACTTTCCAAGTGCCCTCGCTTAAAAAAGTATAAGCTTTTACAGGCAGGCTCTTTTGTATTATGCGTTTCTATTATTTTATCAACCATGTTGATAAAGCAGCACTCTGCTTTTGATGTAATCACTGCATTTATGCTGGCAGGAGTTATGTATGTGCTGACCTACGATAAAGAGTTTAATTTGTTTACTCTTGTGCAGAAGTGGAGAAATCGACTTCGCCCCCAGACCAGTCATTAGGAATACGCCGAGACGTTTCAGGAAACATCCTGAAATCTCCCGGCGTTATCTTTTGTTGAGCACTACTGTTCCCGCAATAGTTTCATGGAATATGCCCATCCGGAGGCTGCACAGAGCTGTTTCACATTCTCCATTACAACAATTTCCAAGCTTCTTGACAAAAGTCACCATCAATGTTACCTTATTCTTACCTTCTCGTTCCATTCCGGAAACGAGGAATTTTCTTAGCTTCACTGATTAGTGAAGCATATCACAATCATATCATGGCTTTTCGCCGGATATACCTATTTTCTTATTTTTATCTAAGGAGGACTTTTATGCAAAAAGAACCATCAACAAATACTATGAGCACATCTACCTCGTATCGCGATGCCACAGGGAAAATTCCCCACAATATGATGAATGATTACATGTTTCGGGCCATACTACAAAAGAATCAAAATGTTCTAAAAGGGCTCATCAGTTCCGTTCTGCACATGCCACCGGAGGAAATCACGGAGATTGTCATCAAAAACCCTATTCTCATGGGAAAATCCATCAAAGATAAGGGGTTCATCCTGGACCTTCACGTCTGCATCAATCACTCCCAGATTATCAATCTGGAAATGCAGGTAATCAACGAAAAGGACTGGCCCGAACGTTCCCTCAGCTATTTATGTGACCTGTTCCGTCAACTTACCCGAGGCGAAAAGTACCGCCATGCCAAATCGGTCATACATATCGGTTTTCTGGACTTTCAACCCTTTCCTGATAACATCGAATTCTACTCCCTTTATAAATTGTTAAACGTAAAAAACAACCATTTATATAGTGACAAATTTGCTTTGGGTGTGATAGACTTAACTCATATAGAACTGGCAACCGAAGAGGACAAGGCCTATCAAATCGACCACTGGGCAAGACTTTTCAAATCCACCACATGGGAGGAAATCAAGATGATTGCTGAGAATAACAAGTATATGGAAGAAGCCCTACAGGCTCTCTATGAATGCAATGCTGACGATGTCATCCGCGAGCAGTGTCTGGCTCGTGTCGAACAGCTCGCCAAGGAGAACTACTATCTTCGAACGATTGAAGAACAGGCAGCTGAATTGGCTCAAATGCAGGCTGAACTGGATCTGCTTCGTGCACAGTTAGCAAATTTTAAGGCCGAAGAATAGGCATGTTTGAATAAATAATTGGTATTCAATCGTGCCCTATCCGACTAATGATTTTTATCCACAAAATGAAACAACCGCCACAGAGGGCGTTCCTTCTGTGGCGGTTATTTTATGTCAAGTAATTATTACACTGCTGGTATCCAATCTCCAACCCATTGCTGTGTTGCATGATTCCATAGGCGCATATACAATACTCCATCAATCTCCTTATAATACCAGGTAAGATTCGCCGAGCGTCCTTCATTCTCCTCTACTGTGGGAACTTCACTTGCATAAGCAGTTATATCCCCTGCCGAAAAAACTAACATACCACACAAAGCCATTCCACAAAATACACCTAATTTCTTACTCAATCTCTTCATACTGCATAGCCTCCTCTAAAGATTTATATACCGGAATATCAGATCCTAGATTATCTTCCACTGTCATACAATACTTTCCATCCAAATATATATCATAAGTACCCTCTTCGTTGATAATAAAGAAACTATTATTCCCAGTTACCTCTGTACCTGTAGCTTCCTGAAATCCTTCAGGAGCAGAATATAATTCAATTATCAAACAATTCATCGCTACAGTTAATACTAACACAATTAATACCAATATGAAATTTGTTATCCAGAAGCCTCTTCGGCTTACCTCTGCTCTATTCAGAATAACCTTTACTCTATTTGCAATGGAAAAACCTTTCTTTTCCATAAAGGCAGCACCAAACCCGGTGGAACCGCCTAAAAGCGGACCGTTTTCTTTGCCTAGTTTTACCATTGCATCTAAGTACTTATCCAACTGCTCATCAGTCAGCTTCTTCGTTGCATTTTCATCTGCTCGTACTTCTAATAATTTACCCAATTGTCCATCCAGTAAATAGACTGCCGGATTCCACCAGCAAATTGCTTTAATCATAACCCACCCAAAACGGATCAACAAATCACCATACAGATAATGTGCTATTTCATGCCGAAGCACACATTCCAATTCGTCTTCACTTAGCTCTACTTTCGGCATAAGGATAGTTGGATTAAAAATACCAACTACAAATGGACTTTCTGCTGAAGGCACACACCTTACTGTGAATTTATTTTTCTTACCTTCTTTGAGCAGAATCCTGCCTATCATTTCCTGATATTTAGGATCCTCCACTTCCGGGAAAGCGTTGATTACACGCACATTTGCGCCATAAGCTACGAATACACCTATGACAATGATAATGGAAATCATTGTGCAAATGCCAAATATGATTCTCCATATGGTCACCGGGGTATCCTGAATCATTATTGTTCTATGTAATAACTCTGTTAACCTGGGTAATCCAAACGGTAAATTAATGTTATGTGTCCACGGCAGTACTTCTACCGGTATCACCAATCGCATAATAGGTGCTGCCAAACACACCAACAATAATTCATATTTTACACTGCTCAAACGCTCATTATTCTTTAATGCAATAATTAAAATCACTGCAAAACAAAGGGTAAATACTACGATACTGATGATAGATGCAAATGTTAATTGCATTTCCATGTTCATACATTATCTATATTCCCAAACATTGTCTGTCTGAAAATTACTTTCCCTTCTTTTGTGCTTTTCTTCTATTCTGAATCAAGGCTTCTAATTCATCTGCCTCTTCATCAGTAATCTGCTCTTTTGTTCCACCTAAAAAGCCCAAAATAAAGCTATATGGAGAAATTTTAAAACGCTTCAAATCGCGGATACCTGCTGAAAGCATTCTGGTTTCAAACTCAGCTTCTGTATAGGTAGGCTTGTAGCTTCTGCTGAGAACCGTACCGCTATACACGATTTCATCAATCTGAATTAAATTTCTCCTTAGTAATTTCTTCAATACTGCCTGAACAGTATTGATGGTCAGGTCATCCCTTTCCTTTACCACCTCAGAAGCAATCATACTCTTGTCAGAATTCCACAGAATAGTAAGAATGTCACGTTCTCTTCCGGTTAAATTGTACTCTGTGATTTCTCTCTTAAACATATATAGCTCTCCTTTCTTTGTAATGATATTTACATTCCTAAAGTAACATATTTGTATGAAAATTGCAATCTAATTCATAATTCAACTTGTTTATTATTACTAAAATACTCCCCAAACTAGACCATTATCTAGTTTGGGGAGTACTTGCAATATTTTTTTAATTAAATTTATAAATCCTTTGTGCTATATGGTATGCATCTACAGAAAGCTTACGACCGCCCTTTCCCGGCAGGTTCATGGCATTTCCCATAATTCCACGGCGCATCCATTTGTAAAGTCCTTTATCCTTCTCCTTTAAATATTGCCACAATTCTTCCTTCTTCTCCAGATTTTCCTCTGTTTCAGAACGTATCAGCAATACAGAAGAAACTGTGGTCACGATTTCCAGATAATTCTTCATATATTGGTATAATCGCTTGGTCTTGCGTATTTCCGCCTGATTTTCCACCAGATAATCCATCATCAGCTTATTCACCTTTATCTGTTGGTCGATTCGGGAAATCATCACTTCTTCATTCACAGACTGATCTTCTCTGCCAATGTAATAACGGTAGAAATTCACATCCAAATAATACATGTTTTTCACATAAGGAAGCGGCTCAAACACATACAGATTATCCACATAGAAGGTTCTCTCCGGAAGCTGCAATCCACATTCCTTTAAAAGCTTGGTTCGAAAGATAACAGAATGCATCAATATATAATGTCCCTTTCTGAAATGCCTGCAATCATTCCAGGTAAACATTTCCCTTACCGGCATCATGTGACGATAATGCATTACCTTTTTCCGCTTTTCGCCTTCTTTGTCATAGACAAAGTTACAAATCAGCATATCCAAAACCGTTCTGCCACCTACCATTTCACGCAGAGTATCCAGTACCTCCATATAGGCAGATTCTTTCACCCAGTCATCACTATCCACAACCTTAAAGTACAGGCCACTGGCATTGGCAAGTCCTGTATTCACCGCAGAACCATGTCCGCCATTTTCCTTATGAACAGCTTTTACAATAGTCGGAAACTGTGCCGCATATTCATCAGCAATTTCTGCAGTTCTGTCCTTTGTAGACCCATCATCCACAATAATGATTTCTACATCATCTCCGCCTACCAGCAAGGAATCAATACATTTACGCATATACTGCTCTGAATTGTAACAAGGTATTGCTATCGATAATAATTTCATTCTGGTTCGTCTCCTTATTCAAAGTTATCCTTCCCCAACTTAATATTCAAATAGGGAACATATGCCGCGAATGCAGATGGTATGGGATACTGTTCTCTGGTCTCAGCCGGTTCAATAAACAACCATTGTTCCTTTGCGGAAGTTTTCGGTGCCAACTCATCCACCCGGACTGCATACCCCTTCATGTGCCACTCCTTGTGACTGAAGATGTGCTTACTATCCGGAAGCTTCTGTATGTGCAAGGGTTGCAATCCTCGTTCCTTCAAATACTGCAAAACTTCTTCCGGGTCACAATACCCTTCCAAACTGGGAAATTCATACATCCCTGCCAGCAAGCCTTTTCCCGGTCTTTTTCGCAGTGCCGCCTTATCTGCATCCTGCACAATTAAAATAGTCTTCTGTTCTATGGTTCTGGCTTTCTTGTCTGCCTTTTTCGGATACTCCATCACACAATTCTTCCGATACGCCAGACAATTCTCCTGCAACGGACATTTCGAACAATGGGGTTCTCCATTGGGGAGACATATGGTAGCTCCCAGTTCCATCATCGCCTGATTGAAATCACCGGGTCTCTCCTGCGACATCACCTGCAAAAGCTCCGCCTCCACCTTGGCTTTAAATTTTGTATCCGTAATCGGGCTATCCTCCATACAATAACGTGCCACTACTCTCAGCACATTACCGTCTACTGCCGGAACTGCCTGCCCGAAAGCAATGGAAGCAATGGCTCCCGCCGTATAGCTCCCTATTCCCTTTAATTTTAAAAGATCTTCATACTCACCCGGCATCTCGCCGCCATATTCTTCCATAACCTGTCGGGCTGCCAACTGCATATTTCGAACCCGGTTATAATATCCCAAACCTTCCCAAAGCTTCAACAGCTTTTCTTCCTCTGCTTCTGCCAGACTCTTAATATCCGGCAAAGCATCCATGAAACGTTTGTAATAAGGCTTCACTGCCTCCACTCGGGTTTGCTGCAGCATGATTTCCGATACCCACACATGATAAGGTGTAGGTGCTTCCCTCCATGGAAGAATACGTTTGTTATCATCATACCACTTTAACAACGGATTATTAATTAAGATTCCCTTAAGATTTTCCAAATTTATCCTAACATTTACTCTATCAGCCAACTTTATTTCCTCACTTGTTACATAACAATCATAGGCATATACCTCTACCCCCGCTTCAACAGCCCGTTCCAACTCGTCTGCAAATGCTGCATGGGTATCTCTGTTTGGTGTAAAATATTCCACATCCTTCATTTGTATTACAAAAAATACTATTACGCGGTATCCTTCTCGTTTTGCCTGTATCAACTCTTCCACATGCTTAACTGCACGTTCGGAAGGTGCATCCGGAAAACGCACCCTGCCCTCTTCCTCCAGAGTCACACCCTTGACCTCCATAAAGATTTTTTCTTCCTTGGTCTCGATGTAAAAGTCAAATCGTGAATTGCCATACTTGGTTTCCGGACGTATCAAAACAAGGTCATGGAAAAAGTCTTCCTGACGAAGCCATTCTTCCACCACCTTGTTGGGTATCTGTGAATCCATATTAATCAATCGCTTTCCCTTTTGCACCGCAATCAAATCATAAGCAGTGCTTCGGGATGGATTATTACTTTTTTCCAAATAAACAGTTGCTCCGGGAACCAGCAATTCCTTGCACCGTCCGGTATTTTTCACATGTACCGTATGCTCTGTACCATCTATTTCCACCTGTGCAATAAAACGGTTGGGACGTGCCAAGAACCTGCCCTGAACAATATTCTGATATTTCATAAACTTTCCTCTATTGCATACTACTATTTCAGCTCATTAATGCAAACGGTTGATTTCGTATCGGTCCAATGTCTGCAAACAATTTTTCAGCTGGATATAACGATTTTCCAAATCGCCTTCTTCTATTTCTATATCACTGGCAATCGCCATGGTGGTAATCATTTGGTCAGTGATACGATGATGCATTCCGGCCAAAATATTCAGCTTTTCTGCATAGGTCTCTGCATCCAAAAAGGCTAACAACATAGGATCCAGCTCTGTTTCCGGCTCTTCCATGCATTCTGCCACCATTTCCGGTTGTAGTACCTCTCCACTTCCTACAGATTTGGTTTCTTCCAAACTGTTTCCCGGTATCCCTCTTTCTGTTCCGGTTTCTGCTCCAACTGCCATTCTAACATTTTCTGCAGTAGCACAACCACATGTCCCTTCGTTCTGTTTTCCGCATTCTGCACTCCAGGCAGTCTGCAACTCGAAACGATATTCCTGCTTTACATCCGGGTATTTCTCCTTATCTACCTTACTGCAAAACATTTCAAGGGGTCTGGCATAAATCTTAAAATCCCCATACATTGCCTGATATACCACTAACAACTCCCCTGTCTCTGTATGCTCTGCCACACTGACTATCTGATATAAATTTCCTTTAAAATGTCTGTAAATCTCCTGCGCCTTTGGTACGAAATTCATAGTTCTGCTCCCCTATCACTTCATTTTTTGCTCACGTATCGTCACACTCGCGAACCCACACTTCGAGCTTATTGTATGCTCATATGCATTTTATCACGTTTTCAACAACATTTCACCGGCAATATTTCCTTACCCTAATAGCTCTACCTGAAAATCACAGCCAGCCACCTGAAAGGCCAATTCTTCTACCTTCTGAAACAAAGCTTCCTGCTCTGCCTGCTCCAACTTGTGCAGTCCCTTGTGATGCAAAGTCACAGAATAGCTTCTGCTTCCGTCAGTATCCACTACCTTTGTCAATGTTACTCCACTGTTACGATATCCTGCTGCATCCAGATACTCTCTAATCTCACTGACATATTCCTGCTCCAACACCTGAATATGCTTTTCATCCACTGTAATATTCCCTTCTGTCTGGCTTATCACTGTTTCCGAAATGAACAATGCCAAACACAACACCAACATTACGGAAAATAATACAAATACTGCATCCTTTGCTACTCTGTCACTTAATCTTCTTTCTCTATACTCTCTTCTCATCCTGTTATCTCCTCTCTCAGGACAGCTTTCTTCTCACAGGTTCCCTGATACTTTCGCATGACTTGCGCCCTCGTGATATCCGCAGTTTCTCATGCCCTGTTTTCCTGTCCTGAAATTAAGATAACATATTTTTAGTACGATATTTCGGTCTCATTCCACTTGGTTTTACCCGCCAAACACTCCCAAAATCAATATTTCCACACTCATTACATCATTCATTCTTCCGGTTTTCACCGCTTCCTCTGCTTCCACACACTTAGTCACAGCCTCTCTAAGTACAGCTGATTTAAATTTTGCTGCCTGAGCTGCATATTTGTTCACAGCAAAAGGCGGAACTCCCACGGCAGAAGCAATGTCTTTGTTCACATACCCCTTGTTTTTCATAGCCTTTACCTGCAATAAGATATTACATTGACGAGCTATTTGAAACAATATTCGCATGGGCGGCTCCTTCAAAGCCAACAGCTCATAATAGAGCTCCAGTGCCTTGGACTGTTTCTTGTCAGCAATAGCATCCACCATAGCAAAAATATGACTGGATATTCTGGTGGTACAAATAGCCTCTACATCCTCCGCTGTAATCACCTCGCGGTCTATGCAATAACAAATCAACTTTTCCAGTTCTGCGTGGATATTTTCCATATCCGTCCCGGTCTTGGTCAGAAACAATTGCACCGTATTCTCTGTAATTCTCTTACCTTCCTTACCCAGTCTGCCCGCTATCCAACGCTTCAAAGTAGTCTCGTCCTGTTCCGTAAACTCAATCACACAACCATTTGCCTGTATAGCCCTGAACAATTTACTTCGCTTATCGACTTCTGCCTCCACAAAAATCAATATGGTTGTCTCATTCTGGCTTCCCACATACTCTGCGAGCTGCTCTCCTCCGGACTTCAGAAATCCACTGTTCTCCAGGAAAATCACTTTCCGCTCTGCGAAAAAGGGCATAGTCTCCGCCAAATCAATCACTTCGCCGACCGGAATTCCCTTTCCTTCGAAGAAATGATTGTTCATATTGTCATCCTCTGCACATAAGGCCTTCCGCAGCTTGTCCTTATACTGTTTCTTCAAATAACGCTCATCGCCATACAGCAAATAAACCTTCTGGTAATTACCGCTTTCTATATCTTTATCAATTCTCTTCATAATCCATTCCCTCTTCAAATACTATACCCTATATTTTTTTAATCCGCAATGTTTTTTGGAGCAGTGGAATAAGTTAAAAGACATTTTTAACTATCCCCCCGCATGCCCCGTAACATTCCATCCAGCATTTTTGTACTTAGTGGATAACGACTGGTCTCATAAGAAATTAGCAAGTTATCTCCAAGAACTATCCCATTTTCACTATATGAATTCAGCTTACGCATAGTTGCTTCCAAATAAGATTCTTCATCCAATAATCCAAAATGTTCCAAATACACTTCTTTTCGCTCAGGCATTTTTAGCATGGTAAAATCAGGATATATGCGAATACCATTTGACAATGTGATTGGATATTCGTAGCGATAGGGTATCCCCATGGCATATAGCTTGTCTGCAATTATCTTCTCTGACTTTGAACGTACACGCTCTCCCTTTTCTGTTATAATGTTACCTATCCCCTCCTCAAAATGCTTTCCTTGGTATTCTACCGACACCCACTGCTTCACATACTCTTCATCAGAAACAATACTCGGAGTTACCAATTCCTTTCGATACGGATTCAGCATATCGTAAACACCTTCAAGTTTCATGGAAACATAGCTCTCCACAAATCTTTCCATTAAAACAATGCGTCTTTCTACACATCTCAACAATTGTTTATCATAGTCTCTTTGTGCAATAGCAATAGCTTTCCCCAAATCCTTTTTCTTAATATAGCTTCCATTTCCACCACTTGAACCCTCTTGTTTATAATAATATTCCGGTTTTGCATGACTGTTTGAAATACGCAAGTTCCCCTTCGGGGCTCTTTTTAATTTCTCTTTCACTGCCTTCTCCATGTCATAAAGCACTCTTAATTCTTTTTTCAACTCTTGTTCTGTTCTATACATTCCTTTCATCCTTTCTTATTCTGTCTTTTTTTCTTTCTCCGTGCAGTTTGATTTTCTCATGTTAGACGGGACAAATTTATTTACTTCCCGACTAAGCTTTATTTGTTAATTTTCAGTCGGGAATTTTATCCAGTATTATCCGACTTTCGTATCGCTTTTTACAACTTAGTCGGGAGCTATAACTTTACTTATCCGACCATTCTAATGCGTCTTACAATTTAGTCGGATTTCTTAATTTTACATACCCGACCGACACAATTCCTCCTGCTACTTAATCGGGTATATGTGCCTTCATGCCCCGACTAAACTCAATACAATACTACATCAGTCAGGCACACTACCAATTCCCCAATAAGAAACCGAAACCTTTCCGCCCAAAGCTACTTTTATCATTACCGCCCCATACTCCGGTGTAGTCAAAATCACACTCCCCGCCTCCGATAGCCGCACCAAAGTTTCCTTATGTGGGTGCCCGTAGCTATTATTCCTTCCGCAGGAAATGACAGCCAGCCTTGGGGATATCTGCTCTAAAAAGGCTTGCGAGCTGGAATATCCTGACCCATGGTGTGCCACCTTCAATACATCTATCTCGTCAATTCCTCTTCTTCGCAGCTCCTGTCGTAACAATTCTTCGCCTTGACCATCCACATCACCTGTCAAAAGCAGGGAAAATTCTCCGTATTCCAATAGGTAACATGCAGAATAAGTATTCTTCTCTGCCTCATAGCCTTTATACGGATGCAAACAGGTAAGCTTCCATTGCTCCTGCTGCCACTTGTCGCCGCTTGCTATCCAATGTACCATTTCCGGCTCTACACGCTCCAATATTTCTTCAAAATCTTCTTTACATGCCGCACCCACATCCGGCAGATACATTGCCCCTATCTCTATTTCTTTCTCTGTCAGAAGCTCCAACAACCCACTGTGATGGTCCCTATCCGGATGAGACAAAAATACTGCATCCACATAATCCATTCCCTGATAATACAAAAATGGCTGAAGGATTTTCTCACCAAGCTGTTGTTTACTACTGCTGCCTCCATCAAATAAAAAACACTTTCCTTCCGGTGTCTGCACACAGATACAATCTCCCTGCCCTACATCCAGAAAGGTAATCTCCAGAAACTGTCCGCTTCTGCCACCTACAAGCACAACCGCTACCAGAATACCGACCAACGAATAACCTCTTTGCACTTTCTTCGTGAACAGTAGCACGATAAGCAAAACCAAATAGTAAATCAATATTCTCCACATTTCAGGACGACCGGTCACCCATGTATGCCCCGGCAACCTGTCAAAAGCATGGCATAACCATTCAAACCATGTAAAAATCCACTCCTCTACAAATACCAGTCCCTGCAAAGAAGGGCACAGCATCACACAAATTCCAAGTACCATAACTACACTCATAAAGGGAATAACAAACAAATTGATAATCACAGAATATACCGGAATCTTATAGAAAAAGAAAAGCTGTATCGGGAGTGTAAAAAGAGTAACTGCCAGACTGACACCCATCCCGCCGGTCAGCTTTTGTAATAACTTCCGCCAAATATAGGTACCTTTTCCCTCTCCGGGACGTTTTCGAAACCATTCCTGTGGAAGTTGTAGCAAGGGTGACAACATTCCCACTCCGCACACCGAGAAAAAGGACAACAAAAAACCGCTATGATACACGAAATAGGGATTTCGATATACCAGAAAAACCGCCAGCATTCCCATAGCTGTCAGCATATCATAGGTTTTTCCCCAAAGTTCTCCTATCATATGTATCAGATACATGCCGATTGCCCGACAGGCAGATATACCGAAACCGGTCATCATTCCATAAAGTAATATACTTATTCCGCCCAACACTGCGGCCACACTCATAGGGCAGGTCAGCTTACGCAAGCCCTTATACAGCCCCATTCCAAGCAATGTAATATGCAATCCCGAAATGCTCAAAATATGTACAATACCATTCCGCTGATATAAGTCCCGTACCTCCTTATCCAGTCCGCTGCCATCTCCCAAAAGCATCTTGGCCAATATAGACGCCTCTCTCGGCTCAAAGGCTTCGTACAAATTACGTAATAGAACCTGTTTTACCTGATACAGCTTTTCACGAAGTGGCCAATATTCCTCGCTCACAGCTTCCAGCTTCCCCTCTTCAATCCGGGCACCGATTCCCAGAATCGCATAATAATCTGCCCCATCAAATTCTCCCGGATTGGTAGCATGCACAAAGCTTTGCCAGGTTCCCTGAAGCACTACCTTATTTCCCAGCTTAGGGATGAATCCCCCCTCCGGTAATTCGCTAATATTTAATTCACAAATAATCTTTTCTCTTGGATTTATCTCAGATAATCTTTTTGAAAATTTTGAATTCGTTTCTTCGGATAACAATGTTTCTTCAGAATAAAACACTGTATCAAGATATAAGATTAATAATTCTTCTCCGTAATACATACGGTATTCTTTTTGATACACCTGCCCCATAAGCAGCACCTGTTTCCCCTCCCAACCGGTACAGTCTCCGGCAAGGGGAGGCGAAGCAGTTTTCTGCATCCATAGTGCTACAAAAATAAACAGGCAGATACACACATTTAACAATGGTCTACGCATTCCTACCTCTCTCTTATTCAATTGTCGTCATAATATCTAAGTTTCTATCAAAATAAGTAGATAAATTATATTTCTCACGATACACACCGGACGAATCCCCATTGATGGAAATCTGTACTTTATTTACATTGCTCAATTCCACCAAAGAGTTCGTAATGGAGAAAATCGTCACCTCCGGTGTTACATTATAAATCTGATTCAGGAAGGTTTCATCTAGGTTTACATAACAAACCCCATCCTTCACTGTCACATTTGCCACCTTGGTAGACGGATTAATAGTAGGGTATACACCATCTGCGTTAGGTCCCTTAATCAATTCTTCCACAATCAGCTTTGCTAGGGAAATATTGGTATTATATTCCTTGGTTCGAGTGGTTGCAATCAGTCCGTCTCCTGCTTCGTTCGCAAAATACAACTTAATCTGGACTTCCTCATAATTGTTAATTTCACTACCTTCATTTTCAATAAAATGATCTGCGGACATCCATCCCACCAGCTGTCCCAGATTATCATACAACTGCTCATTGTTTACACGAATCGCTACGAAACTCACATCCGGATGTCCGGTCATGGTTCGTACAATAGCAGCTCTTACCAAAACCTCCTGAAACACATTCAAATTCTTGTAGCCCTCATCCACATTGATAAGCAGTTTTTCGTTCTCCAGACTGAAATTCAGGATCTGAAAACCCATGGCAAGAGGAGCTTTGTATTCATTTTTGGCAGGCACAATAGCCAAGGCTCTCAGCAATTCTTCCACCTGAGCTCTTGGCTCCGTAGCTTCCATGGCATATTGATGCAATTCGATTTTGGTCTCCGATTTGCTGACATAATACACCGGGAATAAATTTTCCTGTTTTTCTTCCTTTCCGCACCCTGCCAGCCCCAACAGAAACACGCATATACAAATATATAGTACTATTCTCTTCATTTTGCTACATCCTTTTTATTGTGCAATATAGGTGAGCGGTATCTTCACCAAGAAGCTGGTTCCCTCCCCTTCGGTACTGGTAACCGTGATAAAGCCTCTGTGTGCCAATACTGCATTCTTCGTAATCGCCAGACCTAATCCGGTACCGCCGATTTCTCTGGAATGCGACTTGTCCACTCGATAAAACCGTTCATAAATCTGCGTCAGAGAATCCTCCGGTATACCCATTCCGGAATCACTTACCTCAAAGGTAAAATACTTGTGGTCGGCATCGACTACTACCTTGACCCAGCCATGCTCCTTGTTGTATTTAATAGCATTATCTACCAAATTGGTCATAATCAGTGTCATTTTTACCTCATCCACTTCCGCCAAAACCGGACGCACACTTTCAAATACCAGTTCAATATCCATCTTTCTGGCAAGAGGGCGCAAACGCTTCAAAATCAACTCAGCCAGGTCATTGATATTCACCTCTGCAATATTTAAGTCTGATGAAGTCTTGTCCATTTTCACCAAAGCCAATAAATCTGTAATAATTTGGTTCTCACGGTCTATTTCTGAAACGATATCCTGCATAAATTCCTGATAAAGTTCTACCGGTGCATTATCCTGCATCAAAAGTGAATCTGCCAATACCTTCATAGAAGTCAGTGGTGTCTTCAATTCATGAGACACATTAGAAACAAACTCCTGTCGAGAATCATCCAGCACCTTCATCCTCTGTAGCAATTGGTTAAATGCCTCTACAATATGCTGTGTCTCTGCCAAATCCGGTACTGAAATGGGCTCGTTACTGTATCCGGCCTTTACCTCATTGATAGCCTTCGTTACCCGTTCAAAGGGTCTGGTGAGAACTGCCGACAAAATAAATGCAATACCCACTATAATAATCATCATAATGGTTTCCAAAATAGCCGCCTGACGATGCAATGCTTCCATAGTTCCTGAAATATATTCTGTGGATACGCTGGTTAACATAACTCCTTTTACATTGGTTGGTTCCTTCTTATTTGACACAAGATTTCCGGCAGCAGTTACTTTTTCTTCATTCTCAGCTTTGGAATTGTCAATAATCGGTGCCGTCATTTCAATATATCCGTTTTCCGAATCATATTTTGCCACACTCTGCCCTTGGAAACACTTCAGTACTTCATCGGAAATACTGGTCTTTCCTTCACTGATTCCATATGTATCTTTGATAATTTTGAAATTCCCATTGATAATAAGCACTCTACCATCATACAGATTCGATAACATTTCCAGCTCCGCATTAATCACGCTGGAGTAGGGTTTGTTCAGATAATCTTCGTTGTTCAAATGGTCAGCCAGAATCTTCAGCTGATTTTGTACCACTTGGGTTCTCTGCTCCACTGCACGCTCTTCATAGTTGCGAACAATTCCCTGTCGCATAAGCACACTGGGAATAATACCCACTAACAAAATCATTACAAAAATCCTGGCTCTCAAACTGCGAAGATTAATATATTGACCTAAAAACAGAAAAAATCTTTTTAACATAAATAGTCCTTACTCATTCAAAAAATAATAGCCAACGCCCCATTTGGTATGAACATACTTAGGTTCACTGGGATTGCTTTCAATCTTCTCACGCAGTCTCCGAATGTGAACATCTACGGTTCTCACATCTCCCGGATAATCCGCTCCCCATACCAGCTTCAGCAATTCATCACGACTATATACTTTATTCGGATTGAGCATCAAAAGCTCTAATACTTCAAATTCCTTGGCAGTCAAGCCGATTTCTTTCCCTTCGATATAGCAACGTCTGCCATCACAATCCAGACGCATATCCCCACTCTTTACCTCATGAGCACTTTCCACCGAAACCTTTTTCGGCTCTATCCGACGCATAATTGCTTTGATTCTGGCCTTTACCTCCAGAATGTTAAAGGGCTTAGTGATATAATCATCCGCACCATATTCCAGTCCTAATATCTTGTCCATATCATCATCCTTGGCAGTCAGCATAATAATCGGGACATTGGAAAACTCACGAATTTGCTGACACACTTCAAAGCCGGTGAATTTCGGCAGCATCACATCCAGCAGAATAATATCATACTTGTTATTTCTGGCATATTCTAATGCTTCTTCTCCATCGTATGCACAGTCTACTTCCATATTATCCTGCTCCAAACTGAACCGGATACCCTTTACAATTAACTTCTCATCATCTACAATCAATGCTCTCTTCGCAGCCATTCTCTCTTCACCTTTCTCATCACTCAACAGTGATTTTCTCCACAATCTTTTGAAACAAATTCTCCTTTATCCCGGGAACCTTCATCAGCTCCTCCTTCGTTCGGAAAGCTCCGTTTTCTTCCCGATACCGAACAATATCCTCTGCCTTACTCTCGCCGATGCCGGACAGAGTACAAAGCTCCTCAATATCTGCCTCATTAATATTTACCAGAGTACTCTTTTCCTCTTCTGCTTTCCAGATGGCAGTCTCTGTAACAGTCGGTACATATATTTTCTCTCCGTCTGTCAATCTGGCAGCCAAATTCACATAGGTTTCGTCTGCCTGAGGGGTCATCCCTCCTGCCAATGCAATGGCATCTACTACCCTTTCTTCCCGTCCTAATGACACTACTCCCGGGTGTTCCACAGCACCGCAAACGTAAACCATTATATTGGCTTCCTGACTTATTGACGTAGATGTAACCTCTTCATATGTAGCGTCAGTGGTTTTCGAAGGAAAGAATATCAGCTCCTCCTCTTCTCCACAGCCGCTTAGCCAGCTCAAACTCCACAACAACACCAGAATACCTAAGCTTTTTCTTCTCATCATAGTTCCCTTCCTATACAGAACGGAATGCCTCTCTATGCTGATAAACAATATTGTAAAATAGTTGGAAACAATCTGCAAGTATGTTTTTCAAATTTTAATATTTCTATTTCCATTTGAATATAACGATACCTACAATAGCAATTGCCATACCAACTGCTTTCCTCCATTCCCAAGGTTGTTTCTCTACACCAAACCACCCAAACAGCTCTATCACATAGGCCACAATCAGCTGTGCCACCACAATAAGCATGACTGCTTTAGCAGGTCCCAAACTCTCCATACTCTTTATTACCGTATAGGTAATAAAAGCACCAATAGCACCTCCCAAAAGCATATATTTAGGCTCCACTTTTAAAGGTGCCAACAGTGAGCTTCTGTCCGTCAAAAACCACGCTCCCAGGCATACACACAATGCGGTAAACTGCACAAAAGTATTGGCTGCCCATATGGTAGATTCCTTGGTCACCTGAGTGTTAAACACACCCTGAATACTCATTAACGCTCCGGAAATCAATGCAATAATAAAACCAATCATAGGATACTCCTTCTTTCTTCTATTCCTGATAATAGAATATCCCAATGATTGGTTAAATATGTGTTATTTTGCTGTATTTATCTGACTATCTATCTGTGCTGCCAGCTCTGCTACCAGCGAAACCACATCGCCGCCATTCCACACCTTAGAGAATAAAATCTCCAATTGTATCCAATAGTTACTGGTCTCAATCATTTTCGGCAGTGAAATACTGGTTGCATATTCCTCTTTGAAAATCTGCAAGGCATCATGTTCCACATTTGTCGTCAGACTGGCAGGTACCTTTCCGCTTCTCACATATAGCTCCTCTGCATAATCCTGCACTAAAAACGCTGCAAAGCGATTGGCCAGCTCCTGCTTTTCGGAGTAACCGTTGATAGCAACTGCACCGGTAACAGACAGAGAACGTCCCTGCAACTGCTCACTGGGACTGGGCATCAATGCCACACCATAGTCATATGCAAAGCTGCCGTCCGCCTTCGCCTGCTCAATCATTGCCACTGCATCTGTCGTAGCAATGGTAAACACAATTTTGCCATCCAGAAAATCCTGCATTACCGTCTCATAGGTAACAGTATCGGACTCAATAAAGAAAAACTGGTTCAAAGCCTTATATACCTCTAAGCAGGCAATTACTTCCGGATTATTGATATTTATCTTCGTGGAATCATCTCCGGTGTCACCACCCACCTGCATATAATTTCCTACAAAATAGTAATTATAAAAAATATCCGAAACATCCCACTTGAAAATTCCATCCACCTGTTCAGGCGGGTCAAAGTTATTCGCCATATTCAGCATCTCGTCGATGGTCTTTGGTACCACATTCCCCATCAACTCATCCCGTCTGGCATTCAAGGTTGCCTCATCATAGGTCATTTCCAAAGACTCTGCTTCTCGAACAGCCTGCTGCATTGCCCACTCCTGTAAATAGGTTTCATTATACAAAAGTACACTGGTCTCAAAGTACAATGGATATGCTGTTCTGTCATCCTTGTACATAATAGCGTTCAATGCTGCTTCCGGGAAGTTTTCGGAGTTTAAAACTCCTGCCACATCCTGCACTTCCACTGCCAGACCTGCCATATAAGCCTTCTCTAAAGAATCATTGCTGATCAAATAGGCATCCGGCACCTGTTCCTCTTGCAGCGACGCCGCATTAATCGCTTCCAAAAATTCACTGTCTGAAACCAATTGAGGAAGCACCCTGACATTTTCCTTTTCACCAAAAGCCACTGCCGCACTACTGATATAGTCTGTCATAGCTTCATCCGCATACCAAAAATACAAGGTTTCTTTCGTATCTTCTGCCATAGCGGTAGGTGTTGGCTCCACTGCCTGCTGTTGCGGTTCTTTTGCACCACAACCGCACATGCCCATGGTTGTCCATCCTAACAACAATAAAATCGTTAAAAGTTTTGTTTTTAAGCCCATGCTTTACCTTTCTATACTACTCGATACAATCCTTCAAAATAGCAATCATATCGTCCACATTTTCCTTGGTAATCGTAAGTGCAGGCACAAAACGGATAATATTCGTTCCTGCATTAATCAGAATCAAGCCCTTCTCCATGGCACGGGCAATCACTTCTCCCACCGGCTTGCTAAATACCAGTCCCTGCATCATACCCTTACCACGACGGGTTTCAATACAATCAAACTGTACCACCAGCTCATCCAGCTTCTCTGTCAGGTAAGGACCTACGGTATTTACATTTTCCAGTACTCCCAATTCTTCATACAAATCCAACACCTTAGAAGTAGCGGCTGCTGCCAGAGGGTTACCACCATAGGTCGTACCATGATCTCCTGCACAAAGTGACTGCTGTGCTACCTTTTCCGTCATCAGGAAAGCACCGCCGGGTACACCACAGGTCAAACCCTTGGCTGAGGTCATAATATCCGGCTTCACACCATAGCTCTGCCATGCAAACATAGAACCGGTTCTACCCATACCACACTGGATTTCATCCAAAATCAACAATATATCCTTTTCATCACAAAGAGCACGTACCTTCTCTAAGAATTCCTGCTCTGCCGGGTAAATACCACCCTCGCCCTGCACAGTTTCCATGATAATGGCACAGGTCTTGTCATTTACCAACGCCTCTACACTATCGAAATTATTAAACTCTGCAAACTTCACAATACCAGCCAAAGGCTCGAAGGCTTCCCGATACTTCGGGTTACCGGTCACAGACAAAGCACCCATAGTACGTCCGTGGAAGGAATGCTCCATGGCAATGATTTCATGGTCATGCCCGCCATCCTTTAAATAGGCATACTTTACAGCTGCCTTCAAAGCACCTTCCACTGCCTCTGCACCGGAATTGGTAAAGAACACTCTATCCATACCGGAAGCTTTCTTCAGTTTCTTTGCAGCCTCAACAGCCGGAACATTATAGAAGTAATTGGAGGTATGAATTAACTTATCAATCTGTTCTTTTAAAGCATCATTATAAGCCTTGTTATTATACCCAAAGGCAAATACTGCAATACCTGCCATAAAATCCAGATACTTCTTGCCATCCGTATCATACAGATACACACCATCGCCCTTATCTAAGACGATTTGATAACGATTGTAAGTATGTAAAAGGGCTGCTTCAGCCTCTTCTATATAATTCTTCATTGCTTCACTCATAATACGTTTCCTCACATTTTCTTTTTCTCTGTGCCCGCACATAGGATCACTCTACTAGTACATACCGATATATCCTATTATCATAGTACTATAATTGATATGCCGACCATCCTACTCATATGGTTTGTGTAAGCACATCACGAAACATCCATCCTAGTTACACAAGGATAAATCATCATCATCTGCAATAATAGCAGTACCAACACCCTTCTTGGTGAAAACCTCCAATAGCAGGCAATGAGGTACACGACCATCCAAAATATGTACACGACTTACGCCATTCTTAACCGCAGAGGTACAGTTATTCAGCTTCGGAAGCATACCGCCACCGATAATACCGCTGTCAATCAACGCATCTGCCTCGGTAGCAGTCAGTCTGGAGATAAAGGTAGACTTGTCATTGAAATCACGATACAAGCCTTCCACATCAGTTAAGAATACCAGTTTATCTGCACCTACTGCCTTTGCAATCGCACATGCAGCATCATCTGCATTGATATTATAAGTATCAAAGTTATCATCCATACCGATAGGTGCCACGATAGGCAGGAAGTCATTCTCCAAAAGGTCATACAAAATCTTAGCATCCACTTCTTTTACATCTCCCACGAAACCGATGTCCTGACCATTGGAATATTTCTTATCTACCTTCAGTAAGCCACCATCCTTGCCGCTGATACCTACCGCTTTTACTCCAAGCTCCTGTACCATGGAAACCAAACTCTTATTCACTCTGCCCAGAACCATTTCTGCGATTTCCATAGTTTCTTCATCGGTCACACGCAAGCCATTTACAAACTCTGCTTCTTTACCAACCTTATTTACCCATTTGCTGATAGCCTTGCCGCCACCATGCACGATAATCGGCTTAAAACCTACCAATTTCAACAAAGTAACATCCTTGATTACGTTTTTTTGCAGTTCTTCATCACTCATGGCACTACCGCCGTACTTTACCACAATAATCTTACGGTTAAATTTCTGAATATAAGGAAGTGCCTCAATGAGCACCTCTGCCTTTTGCAAATACTTTTCCAAATTCTTTTCCATGATGTTTTCCTTTCTTTTCACTGCCCGGGCTATTTCCTACGGTACTTTACGCAGGAACTTTCGAACCCGAAAGCTTCCTGCTCAAAAGCCCGTAGTTCACCGGCTCCGGTTATTTATGAGCGGTAGTCCGCATTAATCTTTACATAATCATAGCTTAAATCACAGCCCCATGCGGTAGCTGATTCATTGCCCATGTGCATATCTGCATAAATGGTTACTTCTTCGTCGGAGAGGATTTTGGTTGCTTCCTCTTCGCTGTAATCCTTGGCAATACCATCACCGAAAATATGGATGCGACCGGATTTGCTCTGGAAGTACAGGTCTACCTCTTCCGGGTCAAAGCTTACACCGGAATAACCCAGTGCACACAGGAAACGACCGAAGTTTGCATCATGCCCGAAAATAGCTGCTTTAGAAAGAGAAGAACAAATCACAGCTTTTGCAAGGGTTCTTGCATTTTCCTTGGTGTCCACACCTACTACCTGACACTCGAACAATGCGGTTGCTCCTTCTCCGTCCCCCGCCATCTTCTTTGCCAAATACATAGTAACATAATCCAAAGCTTCACAGAATGCATCAAATGCTGCACCCTCTGCATGGATTTCAGAATTCTCTGCCAGACCGTTTGCCAGTACCAGCAAGGTATCATTAGTAGAGGTATCACCGTCTACGGAAATCATATTAAAGGAATCTACCACACTGGCAGAAACTGCCTTCTGCAGCATTTCCTTGGAAATATTTACGTCTGTTGTTACGAAGCCAAGCATGGTACACATGTTAGGATGAATCATGCCGGCACCCTTACACATACCGCCTACGGTTACAGTCTTGCCATCCAGTTCAAAGGTCACTGCAATCTGCTTATGTACGGTATCGGTAGTCATAATCGCCTTTGCAGCATCCAGTCCTGCCTCCGGGGTAGCTGCCTTTGCTGCTACCAGCTTGTCGATACCGGCACAAAGTCTGTCTACCGGCATCTGCATACCGATAACACCGGTGGAAGCCACTAATACTGCATCCGCAGGAATACCAAGAAGCTTTCCTGCATGCTCTGCCTCTGCCTTACAGCAATCCATACCAGGCTTGCCGGTACAAGCATTTGCGATACCGGAGTTTACTACTACTGCCTGAGCAAATGCACTGGTCTCTACCACCTGCTTATCCCACATAACCGGTGCTGCCTTTACCACATTGGTAGTAAAGGTACCTGCCACCTTACAAGGCACGGTACTGTACACCAATGCCATATCTTTACGATTCTTATATTTTACTGCAGCTTCTGCACCGGCTGCCTCAAAACCCTTCGCACTTGTTACGCCACCTGCGATTTCCTTCATATCCTTATCCTCCTACTCATTAAATGCTGTAATATTTGCCTCATTCAAGGTAAAATCGTAATAATTCAAATCCTCTCTCTTGGTCCAGCCAATGGTTCTCCAGAACGCATTTCCCACATCATTGACTGTAAAGGCAATCAGGCTGACCTTATTAATCTTCTCTGCCTTCAGTGCATTCATGCAATGCACTACCATCGCCTTACCAATGCCCAATCTACGATAATCTTCTCTGACACATACATGATACAAACAGCCTCGTCGTCCGTCATGTCCGCATAGGATACCGCCTACGATTTCTCCGTCCTCCGAAACAGCCACTACACTGGTGGTGGGATTTCTCTTTAGGAACATTTCCACACCCTCTCTGGAATCATCCACACTTCGAATACCGAAACCATGAATGGTCATCCACAGTGCATACAGCCCTTCATAATCTTCTATTGTCATGGTTTTAATTGTAAAATTCTTCACGATTTACCTCTTTCGCAATGCTATCGGCTACAGCCTCTGCATCTATCCTATCTCTTCCGACTTATAACTGTAGTCCCTTGTCCTCTTCACAGCCCATTACAATGTTCAGACACTGGATAGCCGCACCGGAAGCACCCTTACCTAAATTATCAAACTGGGAAGAAAGCACGATTCTGTCTGCATTTCCTGTTATGAAAATGCGCAGCCCGTCCCAACCGCTACAACCATTTCCTGCCAACATATTGCCTTCTCCGGCTTCTGCATCCAAAGGCATTACCTTTACAAACTTCTGACCTGCATAAAACTCACTGAACATTTTATGTACTTCTTCCGGAGTATGTACCTTCTGCAACATATCTGTATACAAAGGCACGGACATTACCATTCCGCTGTAGTAATCACAAATAATCGGGGAAAACAGCGGTTCCTTTGCCAGACCTGTAATCGCCTTCATCTCCTTTAAATGCTTGTGAGACTGTGTCAGTGCATACTCTCTGGGAGCATCAAAATCCACCGGTCGTTCCTCGGCCTCATAGGCTGCGATTACCTTCTTGCCTGCTCCGCTGTATCCGGACAACCCAAAAGCACTCACCGGATAATCTGCCGGCAGAATTCCCTGTGCAATCATAGGATACACCAGAGAAATAAAACCGGTTGCATAACAGCCCGGTACTGCAATTCTCTTGCCGATCTGAATTGCCTCTCTGTGAGCGGCGGACAGCTCCGGAAAACCATAGGCCCATCCCGCTTCTGTTCTGTGTGCAGTAGATGCATCAATAATAATAGTCGTATCATTCTCCACCAGAGAAACCGATTCCTTTGCCGCTGCATCCGGCAGGCACAGGAATGTAATGTCAGATTCATTAATCAGGCGCTTTCTCTCCGCTACATCCTTTCGAAGCTCTGAATCAATTTTTAATAATTCAATATCATCTCTTCCCTGAAAACGTTCGTATATTCTAAGTCCGGTAGTACCTTCACTACCATCAATAAAAATTTTTACTTTCTTATTTAGTGTACTCATATTTCGCACTCTCCACTTCTGTTTTTCTCGAAACAACCTATCATAACGCATACATAATTACTATACTCTTTCTTGTGAAAAATCTCAACTCTTTTTCAAACATTATGCTATTTTTATGATATTATGCATAATAATACACCTATTCTGCATAATATGCAAGTATTTTTGTATATTTTTATATATTTTTGCATAATCAGTCTATTTTACTTCCTATATACACGAATTAGCACTCCTTTTTTCTTTAAACACTTCTTAAGAAAATTGTAAGAATTTTGCTACTTTTTTTGTAAGAATAATCTGATATAGTATAATTATAGTAATTTCCTGTCTTTTCCTGTCAAAAGCAGCTTTCGGAAGACACACTATATAAAATCATACCAAAGGATACAGCGATATGGAAAAAATTACAATTCTTGTGGTGGATGATGACCGTGACATTGTCAACACTCTCAAAATACAATTGGAGAAGGAAGGTTATCAGGTCTTTTGTGCCTTTCATGGGCTGGAGGCACTGGACATTCTGGAAACCCAACCGATACAGCTTATTTTGCTGGATATTATGATGCCTCAAATGGATGGCTTCTCTGCCATTATGAAAATCCGGGAACATAACAACATCCCTATTATCGTAATGTCAGCCAAATCCGAGGAGACGGATAAGATTTTAGGGCTTTCTATCGGAGCCGATGATTATATTACCAAGCCCTTTCAATACAAAGAGGTGCTGGCACGCGTGAAAAGTCAATTACGACGATATATTCAGTTAGGTGGCATTCATACTGTCTCCGACGAAATCCGCATCGGCAGGCTTTGCTTTGACTTTGCTGCCCATATTCTGAAGGTGGATGGAGAACCGGTGAAGCTGACTTCAACGGAAACCAAAATCATAGAACTGCTCATGCGGCATCCCGGGCGTATCTTTTCTGCGGAGGAAATATATGCCAATGTGTGGAAGGAGCCTATTGCTTATAACGGCGAAAAAACAGTAATGGTACATATCAGACGCATTCGTGAAAAAATCGAAATCAACCCGGGAGAACCGGAGTACTTAAAGGTGGTGTGGGGAATTGGATACAAGCTTGAAAAAAAGTAAAAAAATACGTGCATTTGTCTACAAGATTATAATGATTGCCTCTTTCTTTACGATGATTGGCACTTCCCTGATTGGCAGGGAAGCTCTACTGAATTTTTATAAGGAAGGCCCAGGAACCCTTTCCGGAAAACTCTATTATATGACAGAATTCCGAGAATATGTCAGCAAGCTGTATACTTATGGTTTGCTGGGCTATGCAGGAGCCGGTGACGACAATGGCTATCCCCTCAGCGGTGAAAATAATAAATCCGTAACCAAAGCTGCTATGAATGCTTTTGAAACAGAACTGTCCAAGGGACATGAGGATATTCTCTTTCATATAGATTATCCGGATAAATCCTTTACCCTAAGCAATTTTGATTATCCGCTTTTTTCAGAATATGACGGACATCTTTTGCTTCCGGAGGATGTGACTTTGTGCTGCTATTGGGATGGGAAGCAAAGCTCCCTCACCTTTTTTACCGATGAATTACACTCTGTAAAAGCATCTCCGGGTACCTATTTTACGCACCCTTATAAGCCTAATACTAATACGGCTGAAAAGCTTAAATTAGTACTTGCCCTCCCGGAAAAAGACTATTACAAGTCCGACTACTTCAATTACCTTTCCCTTATTGCAGGAATTTATCAAAAGCTATTATTTACCTTATTTATCAGTGCCGCTTTATTCCTGCTCTCCGGTCTCTGTAGTCTCCTATGCCATCGTGCCAACAGGGAAATGCAAAAGGATGTCGGATACTTTACGCAGAAGCTGTGGCTGGAGTGGAAGCTTCTGATTCCGGCGTTTGTGATTTATCTGTGCTATCAGATAAATCTATGGTACTTTAACGGCAAATTATTGCCGCGTTTTTACGGAGTCAACTTTCTGTGGCTGTATGGAGTAACGGCGGTGTTGATTTATCTGCTTCTCAATGATTGGAAGCAAAACAAAGCGGAAGCTTTTCGCCACTCCCTGACCTATGCCACGCTTCATACCTTACATAAATATGGAAAAAGCCTTCCTTGGTATCGTAAAATAAGCCATGTTCACTTTACCTATGTAATATCCGGAAGTCTTTGCCTAGTAACCGGAATCACTCTTCTATACCTCAGGCTGAGTAAACAGCTTTATTACACCAGCTCCATCCCTGTTCAAGTTTTATATGGCTTGGGAATAGTACTGATACTGGCAGGTCTCCTTATGCTGTTTTATGGGCTGAGACTAAAACGATTTTTGGCAGATACTTACGCCATCACAGCTAAGCTGACAGATATTAGTCATGGGGTCTCTGATACCGGGCTTAAACTAAGCAAGCACTCTTTGCTTACCACTGCCGCGTCTGATTTAAACTCCATTGAGCAGGGAATTGATGCAGCCGTGGAGCAAACTATCCGTTCCAACAGAATGCGCGTGGAGCTGATTACCAATGTGTCCCACGATTTGAAGACACCTTTGACTTCTATTATTAATTATGCAGACCTGCTCTGTGAAGAAAATCTGCCGCAGCCTGCGGAGGAATATGCTGCCGCTTTACGAACCAAGGCTTATCGTTTAAAGAGTATGGTGCAGGATGTTTTCGAGCTTTCCAAGGCCACCAGCGGCAACCTGCCTATCGAGGTCGCACGTCTGGATTTGGTCAAGCTGGTTCGACAGACTCTGGCCGATATGGATGAACGTATTCAGGAAAGCAGTCTGACCTTTAAGCTGAGTGTCACCAGCGAGCCTTTGATGATCGAGGCCGATGGGGAAAAACTATACCGGGTATTCCAGAACCTGATTATCAATGCTTTGCAATATTCTCTGGAAAATTCCCGAGTTTATATTCAATTGGATTCTATTGACCACCGTGCTGTTGCCTGGGTGAAAAACACCTCCAGACAAGAGCTGAACTTTGAACCTGATGAAATCGTGGAACGCTTTGTACGGGCAGATTCCTCCCGTACCACAGAAGGACATGGTTTGGGTCTCTCCATTGTACAGAGCTTCACGGAAGCCTGCGGCGGAGATTTTCACATTGACCTGAATGCAGATTTATTTACTGCCTGTGTAAGCTTTCCCCTTTCCGCAAAACCTTTAGAGGATGCAAATGAAAACACAAATAACGAATAAAAGAAAAAAATATGAGCTTTCTTTATTTTCCGAAAAGGCACTGGTTATTCTGGTTTCTGTTGTCACCTTGCTACTACAGACCATATCCTTTGCCACTACCTGGAACGGTGCCAAGGTGTATTTGGAAAATATCTTTCCCTATGCAGCACTGTGCTTTGCCATTGCCATACAAGCAACTGCTTACTTTTTCAGCAATTCCCTTCGCAAAAAGGTAAATCTGCTGAAGCTTACGGCACTGCTCACCGCCATGTGCTGCTCTACCTACTATTCCTACATCGGTATCTATCATTCGGTCAATTCTCCTGTGATTTACTTACAGGAGAGTTACCTTCGCATATCCAGTGAACTTAACCAAATTTACCGACAGGAATTAGAAGAGACCATTACTACTGCAACCGTAGCAGTCAATGATGCCGGTGCAGCCATTATTCATAAATACACTGCTCTGGCTACCGAAAAGGAAAACATTCTGGCATGTGAACAGGCTCTGAAGGATTTGGATATCCAATATGCCTCCAATATGAAAGCACCTAAGCAAAATGCTTTCGAAACCTACGAAGAATACGCTGCTGCTTATCAAGCATACATCAACAGTATTTCCCAGAGTAAAAACATGGAAACTGAGGCAATCCGGGCTACCACACTGTCCTCCTATGACTTCTCCTCCATGGAGGATTTAAACACCACCCATCAGGAAAACACTGCATCCCTAAATGCATTGCAAACCGCTTTGGGTGTTACAGGAGAAGCGGATTTGCCCGCAACCCTTACTAATATTACCGGAAATCTGAACACTGCCATCCCAAATACTGCCGATGGACGTGCCATAAACAGTGGGCTTCAGCTTCAGTTAAACCGCCTGCTTCAAGCTGCCAAGCTATGTGGCTATGAACCGGAAAACCCGGCTCAAATGACTGCCGGACTAAAGCTTGCTGCACAAGTCAGTTCCACTGCTTTGATGAAAGATTATGATACCCTTGTTCAGGCATTACCCGAAGGAATGGTAACCGATGCCAATGCCATGAGCCTAAAGACTACTATGGACGCTGAGATTACCAATGCACTGTTGCAATTAAATTCCCTGCTTCCGGAAAACAAACAGCTTTCCTATACTGACAGCAGCTATCAGATTACGGATTTGTATCAAATCCCCATACAGGCTCTGAATGCGGAGGACACACGCGACACTGCTTGCTTTTCCCTTATCATAGCAACCATGATAGATGCCCTGTCCCTGCTTTTTGCCATCTCTTTGAAGGGAAGAAAGCCCCTTTGGAAACGTCATACTCTTTTGGGAAACACCATGGAAGAATATGAACCTTTGATATATGCCTGCTTACCGGCTTCAACAGCACCGGCACATTCTCTGAATGACTTTTTGAAACTGTTCCATGCCAGTCCTCAAACAGAAGGAGATGGTTATATGCTTCGGACTGCCTTACAAAATTTGCAAGCCTATCCGGCACTCACGGCACTCCTTTGTCAGATTAATCTGGCAAAAATCATACCGGCCGGTCTCTTTGAGCAGGAATCAGAAACCTTACTCCTAAAGGCACGCTTCGTCTTTTGGGCAAATACTATGATTTATGAGGAAAATACCTATGAATAATTTAATGATTTCTTTTTTTGTCCTACTTCTTTTTCTCTTTCACCTTTACATCAGACAACACATTCGTCTGGGTAAGGTGAAAGAGGGGCTTTGTGCCCTTTGGTGCATGAATGCAGTTTTTGCGGTTAGCGGCACTGTTTTAAGCTTTGTCACCTACCGCTACAGCCTGCGACCGGCACTCACTCCACAAAATATAATATTCGCACTGCTCTACCTGCTGCTGACTCTTTTCTTCCTACTGTTATCTCCTTCCGGTTTGAGATTGTTGGCACCGTCTAAGCCCAATACAGAGGAAAAGCTATTGCAGGCAGAATACCGCTTCCATGATGCGCTTTGCCTTGTGTATCACTTTTTTCTGGCACTATTGTTTTTCCTTCCCCTACTCTTCCGGCTCCCCATCAGAGGTCAAACACTTCTGGAGCTGCTGTCCGGTTGGGAAGCAAAGGATATTTTCAGTAGCTTTTACTTTGTCATTTTTCTGATTTTGTTACCGATTTCCCTTCGCCAGTCCTACTATTGGCTGAAAAGCCTGCGAACCACTCCGGACGCACTGGAAAAACAATTATTGCAACAGTATCGTGCACACTTACACTACCAAAAACGTAACCACTTTTTATAATTATGCATAAATATTCGTATATTCATTCATTTTATACATTTATGTGCATATTTTAATAAAATTGATGTATTTAATATTTTAATTTATGCATATTTTGCACTTGCATTCCTGAATAAAATGTTGTATAGTGATTTCAGATTAAAAATTATGCAAAATTTATGTGAAAGGCAAGGTTTCTATTATGAAAGAAAAAGTTATTTTAGCTTATTCCGGCGGATTGGATACCACCGCCATCATTCCTTGGTTAAAGGAAAACTTTGATTACGAAGTAGTTTGTGTATGTATCGACTGCGGACAGGCAGAAGAATTGGATGGTCTGGAAGAAAGAGCAAAATTCTGTGGTGCAGAAAAGTTATACATCTTGGATGTAATTGATGAATTCTGTGACGAATATGTGGTTCCTTGTGTACAGGCTAACGCTATCTATGAGAACAAGTACTTATTAGGTACCTCTATGGCTCGTCCTCTTATCGCAAAGAAGCTGGTAGAAATTGCTCGTAAGGAAGGTGCTGTTGCTATCTGCCACGGTGCTACCGGTAAGGGTAATGAACAGACCCGTTTTGAACTTGGTATCAAGGCTTTGGCTCCTGACATCAAGATTATCGCAGCTTGGAGAAATGACAAGTGGACCATGGACTCTCGTGAATCTGAAATCGAATACTGCAAGGCTCACGGAATCGACCTTCCTTTCTCCGCAGATACCTCTTACAGCCGTGACCGTAACTTATGGCACATCAGCCATGAAGGTTTGGAATTAGAAGATCCCGCTAACGAGCCTAACTTCGACCATTTGTTAGTACTTGGCGTTACTCCTGAGAAGGCTCCCGATGAAGGCGAATATGTTACCATGACTTTCGAGAAGGGTGTTCCTACTTCTGTAAACGGCAAGGAAATGAAGGTTTCCGATATCGTACGTGTATTAAATGAATTAGGCGGAAAGCATGGTATTGGTATCATCGATATCGTAGAGAACCGTGTCGTTGGTATGAAGTCCCGTGGTGTTTATGAAACTCCCGGCGGAACCATTCTGATGGAAGCTCATCAGCAGTTGGAAGAATTGATTTTGGATCGTGATACATATACCTTGAAGAAGGAAATGGGCAACAAGTTTGCAGATTTAGTATATGAAGGAAAGTGGTTTACTCCTAAGCGTGAAGCAATTCAGGCATTTATCGAGAAGACTCAGGAATATGTTACTGGTGAAGTGAAGTTCAAGCTTTACAAGGGCAACATCATCAAGGCCGGTACTACTTCTCCTTACTCTCTGTATAATGAAAGCATCGCTTCCTTTACTACAGGTGATTTGTACGACCATCACGATGCAGAAGGCTTCATCAACCTGTTTGGTCTTTCCTGCAAGGTTCGTGCGATGAAGATGCAGGAATTGGAGAACAATAAATAATGTTTAGTGTTCCTGTTTTGATTGTAATTGCATATTTAGTTGTGATAAATATTGCCGGTTTTGCTTCCATGGGCATTGATAAATCCAAGGCAAAGCGCCATGCATGGCGCATTCCGGAAGCCACACTCTTTTCCATAGCTCTCTTGGGCGGAAGCATTGGCTCCATCTTGGGAATGCAATTATTCCGCCACAAAACCAAGCACTGGTACTTTGTGGTAGGCATGCCGGTTATCTTCTTTGCACAACTGGCATTGGCAATCTTCCTAATCATGAAATTTTAGACTGACGAGGCATATCCGTTCCGGATATGCCTTGTTTTTTTCGAGGAATTAGGCTATGATGGAATTATAACATGAAGGATAGAGCCTCCGACTTGCGTATCAGGTACACAAAGTCATTCCACTTAGGCACGTTCTCACTCCGTGAAAAACGTAGCAGTCACTAAGGAATTTTCTGTGCAGGACTGCTTGAAAATTCCAAGTGCTGACGTTTTTCAAGGGCCTTACGTTGGAATGGCTTTGTATACCCCGATACGCAAGTCGGAGGCACAACAAAGGAGTACCACCATGCATGTAGCCGTATGTGATGATAATGTAGCAGACCGCAAACAAATGGAACGTTTGCTGGGCAGAGAATCCGACCGCCGTGCCAAGCTCACGGAGGGACTATATATTGACTCCTATGGGAATGAAAAGGCTCTTCTTGCCAATCCCATGCAATATGATATTTTCTATATAGATATGTGCAAAACAGAAGGAATAGACGGTGCTATCATAGCCACCAAGCTACGCACTTTAGGGGTTCGCGTACCCATTTATATGTGTTGCTCCGACATAGATTATCGCCAAATGGAGCTTCCGGAGAATACCTTTTTCCTGAACAAACCCATCAAACCGGACATGCTTATCAGCTCCTTAGACCATGCTTATGAAGTAAAGCAAAATGCTGTACCTCTCATCGAACTGCGAGAAGAAAAAGAAACCCTCTATGTAACAGAGTCCGATATTATGTATGGTATCGCTGAGGGCAAACATGTAAAGGTTTACCTTACCGATGGTCGCATTGCTAAGGTGGCTTCCAGTGTTGAAAACTTATTTGACCAGTGGGCACATATGGAAACCTTTCTCATGCCCTCGTTTAAGTTCTTGCTCAATGGCAGATATATTGAAAATGTGGGGTTATTCCAGTTAACCATGACAGACGGACAAAAATTCCCCATTCACGGCATCTGGCGTAGCTTTGCAAAGAAGTTAATGCAAAAGCAGTAATCATATACCACTATAATAAGCAGGCATATCCTTATTCTACTTAAGGACAAGCCTGCTTATTATTTTTACTTAATCATCAATATGCATTCGCTCCAGCATATTATGGACCACTTCCTTAATCAGTAATGGTAAAAAAGGTTTTGTAATATAGTCATCACAACCCAAAGCAGCAAATTCTGCAGCTGCATCCAAGGTTTTATCTCCGGTCATCAATACCACCGGTGTCTGATACTTCTCTCTGATACGACGTAAGGTTTCCAAACCATCGATATCCGGCATCTTTACATCCAACAGTATCAAATCAAACACCTGATGTTCCATAATCGCCAGGGCTTCTTCTCCACCTTCGGCTGATACCACCTGATACATAGGTTCATCCTTCATAATGTGAGCAATAAGCTTATTATTCATGGCTTCATCATCCACCACCAGAATTTTTTTCTTTACTGCCTCTTCCTGTTTCATCGTATATAAACTATCCTCATCAATCATTTGCAGCATAATATCGGCTATCTGAGGGTCAAACTGGGTGCCTCTTCCCTTTTCTATCTCACTGCGAACTACCTCCTGCGGAAGTGCATTACGATAACTACGATTACTGGTCATGGCATCATAGGAATCTGCCACTCCCAATATTCTGGCAATCTCCGGTATCTTTTCTCCTGCAAGACCATTGGGATACCCCTTGCCATCATATCTTTCATGATGATACTTTGCGGCAATAGCAATCAAATTACTGCCATCGATTCCTCTCAGAATATGGTAACCTGTTACAGAGTGAATTTTAATAATATTATATTCCTCCTCTGTTAATCTGCCCGGCTTATTGATAATATTTACAGGAATACGGATTTTTCCTACATCATGCAACAATCCTGCACGATAAATTTCTTCCTGTTCCTCTTTACTCTTTCCCAAACGTGCTGCAATCATCCTTGCATATTCCGCCACACGCTTGGAGTGACCACTGGTGTATCTGTCCTTAGCATCCACAGCTTCACTAAGTGCAGTAATAGTCTGAACAAACAACTCCCTCATCTTTGTCTGCTGATTTCTCAACTCGGCAGTCTGCTCAATCACCTTCTTTTCCAATTCAATCTGCTGTTCTTCCAGTTCATTCTTCCGAAGCACAAACAAAATCATGCTGACAATACTAATGATAGAAAACAAAAGGATTTCTGAACCAACCAATGCCAAATAGGATTTAAAGGTGGGTGTTTCCCACACCTGCATTTCCTTCGTAATCACATAGGTCTTTTCCTGCAATATGGTTCCGTCTGCACCATTCAAAATCTGCAAGCAAATATTATACTCCGAATGCTCCGGTTTAAATAGCTTAATTGGTTCTATTTCATTCCAATGGTACACCTTCGGATTTGTATCTAATTCCTTAATAAACAAACGTGCTTTTGCATCAGTGAACGCATAGTTTCTAATAGAAGCATAAACGGATAGATTTTTTGTATCTGAAGGAATGACAATTTGATTCCCTTCACTTACCAATATGCTTTCTCCATCGCATTCCACTGATATGAGGCCATACTTCATATCAACACGTTGGCTGCTATCGCTTGCATGACATAGTATCACACCACTGTTACTGCACAGAAACAGACTTCCATCCTCTGTTAAATAGTTCCAGGAATTAGCGGTCAAACCATAAAGAAGTCCCTCACTGGCTCCATAAAGCTGATATTGCTCACAATCATTTGCACATAAATTCGCCAAAGACATTTCATACAAACCGGCACTACAAGTAATATAAGCCTTATCGTCATCGATGATAATATCATAATTGTTAAAGTAAGGAAAGCTCGAAATCCTGCTTATCTTTCCATCCATATCAATATGACACAATGCGTTACTGGTTACTACGAAATACCCTTTTTCGTAGGGCACTATCCTTAAAATAACGTCCGAAGAAAGCCCATCCTCTACAGTATAATTCTCTATCAGTTTACCATTCGAAATCACATAGATACCACTTCCGTCACTTCCGGCCCATACTGTACCATCATTTCCCGGCACGACAGTTAGTATTTGGGTATTTGCCAAACCATCTGCTGCAGTTAAAGTACCTGTAACCTTTCCATTCTTTATGAAATTAATACCATCTGCCGTTCCTGCCACCAGCATGCCATCCGATAATTCTGTAATACAACGAAAACGACTACTGGTAATCTCCTCCTGGTCATCCAGCCAAACTACTATATCCTGTCCGTCATAACATACTAAACCACCATAGGTACATAACCAAATTCTGTCCTTCGCATCCACATACAGAGAACGGATACGATAATCCTTTACCTGTTGGGTCAGTGCATTATTTATCACAGATCTTTCACTGTCCAAAATAATCAGCCCGCTGTCTGTTCCGCAATAATAATTCCCCTTGTAATAGGTAACTGCATTTACAATTTCATTGGTGAGACCTGCCTTTTCAAATATATTTTCAAAAGGAGTTTCAGACAGCTTCATAACACCATAATGAGAGGATGCCAGCCAGATATTTCCCTGATAATCCTCCAAAAAGCATACGATAGAAGATGCAAACTCATCATAATGCATTTTATGGTAATTACCCGCTTCATTGAAATGACCAAAGCCCCATTCGGTAGCCACCCATATTCGTTTCTTACTATCCTCAAATATAGCAGATATCTCTGTTGCTGCAATCTCAATCTTTTCTTTTATGACAAGTCCTTTTTCTGTAATATCAAATACCAGAAGCTCACCGCTTTCCGTACCTGCCAGAAGTCCCTTGGAAGAAGCTTCCAAACAATAATAAAAATGGTTATCAGCATAAGTCTCTGCGATAGTCTGTGTTTTTTCTCCCTCTATGGCATAAATACCGCCCTTGTTGTCCAGAACTACCAATGTATCATCATATACTACCATATCCTTGACAAAGGTAATGTCCTGTTCTAACACCTCTATGGTATCATCCGTATTAAATTTGCAGATTTTATCACTGGTTCCTACATAAACGGTACCGTCTACAGCCTCAGCAAAACATCGAATGGAGTTCGTTGACAGACCATCTTCTATTCTGAAATAGGTATATGTACCATTTTCGTATCGTGCAATACCGGCGTCATTGGTTCCTATCCAAAGTCTCCCCTTAGAATCCTTCATCATACCTACTACATTTACCAGACCACCTTCCCGTACAAAGGTAAATTGACTACCATCGTATCTGGTCAATCCGGCATAGCTTCCCACCCAGATATAGCCATCATCTGTTTCACAAATTACATTAGCCTCTGAAGATACCATGCCGCTTGCATTGTTATAAATTGTTTCTAAAAATACTTCATCACAGCCGGTTTGCTCTGCAGCATATCCTTTGATAGGCGACAGTAACGAGGTCATCATCACACCTGCCAAAATCAGGCTGAGTGCGGAAAGTTTTACTGCTTCTCTCCTCTTGCTCCACTTCTTCACTCCGCAAATCACAGAAAACGCAATCAATACACAAATCTGTTTATCCGGAATTTCTACAATCACCTCACCAGCCATTGCGGATAATACCGGTGACACCTCATACCATCGCAACATGTCCACAACGGTATCTCCCCAAACATTCTTGGAATAACCATCATAGAATAACAGATTAAGGGGTGTAGATACTATCGTGCAGAAAATACCCAACCAAAAACTGAAAATCATAGCTTTTAATAAACTGCCAATATATCCTTTTCTGTGAAAAATATGTATCAATACAGCAGATGCCACATTGATGATGGCATATATCAGCACCGCTATATCATAAAAACAGAAAAGCACATTATAACACACCGCAGCAATTATGCCGCCCCAAAGTCCCACATAATAAGTAACCAGAAAGGTTCCGACCATGTCCAACCAAACCGGTAGCTGTAATTCATTTGCTATATATCTTCCCAATACATTCATCAAGCTTCCTATGATGACTATAATTATTTTTTTCTGTACGTCTTTCATATAGCTCACCTCATCTAACACATAACCACTATTCCAGTACCTCCTTCAAACAGGCACTGATTTTATCAAACTCTGCAAATAACTGTTCCTGCAAAGCATCTACTTCCTTTGGTAATGCTTCTCTCGTCATACACTCCAGCTCATAGGCCAAATCTCCAAGTGTCTTTGCACCTATAGAATAGGCACTGTTTTTGAAACCATGAATGCGAATACAATAATTCTTATAATCACCGCCTGCAACAAATCCCCTCAACTCCTCCTTAATAGAAAGCGCTGTAAAGTCCTGTAACAGCTCCAAATAAAAATCTTCATCTCCACTACAGGTAGCCAGTCCCATTTCTATATTTACTCCAGGCAGCTTTTTTCTCAGTTGTTGAAGCACTGGCAGATTCGACTTCATATTCTCCTGCTTTTCATCCAAGTACAATACCAATTCCTTCGGTAAATACTTCAGGATTAACTTATCCAGCATATCCGGTATAATGGGCTTGGTCAGGAAGTCATCGAAACCTTCCTTCAGATATTTCTCTCTATCCCCAACAATTGCATTGGCTGTAAACATAATAATCGGAACTCCCTTTGCCAGCTTCTGCTCCCTGATGGCATGAAAGGTTTCGACACCATCCATTTGAGGCATCATGTGGTCCAGAAAAACCATATCAAACTCCTGATTCCGCAATAATTCCAAGCATTCCGCACCGCTCTCTGCTTCCCATACCTGTATCTGTGTCTGCTTCAACAGATTACGAAACACCATCAAGTTCATCTTATAATCATCTACCACCAGTACTCTGGCTTTGGGTGCCAAGTAATTGGTACGACTCCGCTTTTCCTCTGTTTTCTGCAAAAGAATACTATTAAAATCTCCCAATGGGCGGTCATTTGCAATCCCCTGCACAATAGAGAAAGAAAACTCACTGCCCTTTTCATACTCACTTCTTATGTGCAGTTCACTCCCCATTAATTTCAGAAACTGCTGTGTTATATTCATTCCCAATCCGTAGCCTTCCACTCCCTGATTTCGGGAAACATCCAAACGTCGGAATGCATCGTATATTTTACCAATATCCTCTTGTTTGATTCCGATGCCGGTATCTATTACGGAATAATGTAAGGTTACTTCCTTATCTGCTTTCTCGTGACAAAGTCTCAATGTGACAGTTCCTCGATTTGTGTACTTCACTGCATTACTCAAAATATTCAAAAGAACCTGTCGGATACGCTTTTCATCACCAATACATACACCGGGAACCAATGGGTCTATTTCAAAAATCAATTTCAGTCCCTTTTCCTTGGCCTTAATATTTATCATATTATACAAATCATCCAAAAAACTTCCCAGCTTATACTTAACCTTCACGATTTCCATCATGCCGGATTCAATTTTCGAGGAATCCAATATTTCATTAATAATATTTAAAAGAAAAACAGAGGAATCCTTCACATCATTGGCGTACTTTCGGGTATTTACCTCATCACTCTCCCGAAGGATCATTTCGTTCATTCCCATGATAGCATTAATAGGAGTACGGATTTCATGAGATACTCTGGCCAGAAATTGTGTTTTCGCCTGATTCGCTCTCTCGGCCTCTTCCTTTGCCTTTTCTAACTCTTCTGTCAACTTCGCCTTTTCCAGACTACCACTTACAATAGTAGAGATACTGTTTCCAATACTGACGGCAGCAATATAAATCAGACATCGTGGAAGCACAAAAAACACCAATAATGTTACCACCGGATTTTCGTTAATTACATCTAATTGAAAGAAACCATTACTGATGTAAGCATTGGCACTTCGACTGGTTAACAATACCATATTCGCATCGCATAAGCCAAAATAATATCCACCATATACTACAATTATGGTGCTGATTACCATCAGCACATAAACATAATTCATCACCTTTTTGGAAGAATACAGAGTTGCATACAAAATAGGCAAAATAGATACTAACACTACATGATAAGTGATAAAGACACCTGCCACTGTAAAAATCGCTATCAAGCTAAACAGAATAAAATATTTCAACTTCTTATTAGAGGGCGATATGTTCCTAACAACCAGTAAAACAATTGCATATATTAACACGGACGGGATATAGCCCTGTAGCATCAGCTTCTGCTCAATCACAAAAATACCCAATAAATTCAACGCAAAAGCTGACGTATACACCAACATGATAATCGTAAAGCATCTCATCATATAGGTATTGGCTATACATTCCTGATCCTTAATATAGGTTTCTATTTCATCCTTGTTTCTTTTAAAATAATCCATAAGCCCTTTGCATAATCAAAAAATTATGCTTCCCCCTAAAATACAGATAATATCCGTTCACTCACCTTGCTACAAACGGTTTTCTTTGCTATAATTTACTGCATAACTATTATCATTATATAATTATTTATACTTATTTGTCATCAATATTCTCACAGAATACAGAGAAAATACAGTATTTCAGAAAGGATACTACCATGCTGGCACTAAAAATCATTTCTAACAAGATTTTTATGAATCAACTTTTAGTTGCAGATACTTTTGATAACTTTCTATTGGCAGAAGCAACTATCTCTGCTGCCAATACCTATCAGATAGACGGACACATCAACAAGGAGTTTTTCACAGAGGAAGATATTACAAATACCCCTTCCATTGCCTATGATTTCTCCGAATGGAAGGATATGAAGCCGCTCTGCTTTCACCTTATCAAGGGAAAACGTACCCCTTTGTTCTTTAAGTTTGTGCTTCATTTAAAGCCTGAGGCTGTCAGCAAGCTCATGGCTGCCGGCAACAGTGATGTTTCTGCAGAACAGGTAAAGGCTCTTGTACTCACCATAAAATACGATGGCACTCAGACAATCCTGACTACTGCGAGTGCCTATCATACCTTTCTCATGAGCAAAGAGCCTGATAATATTTGGGACAAGGCACTGCAACAGTTCCTTGTCCGCAAAGGTATTGATTATGAACTTCTTTAAGGATTGATTCTGCAATCCTCAATCAACTGATAATAATTTTCCTGGAGAATATAAGCGCTGAAGGAATATCGGCGCTTTACTTCTGCCTTCATATATTCCATGTACGCATCCTGCTCCTCTTGTGTCAATTCTTTCTTCCAAGTGGTGGTCTTTAGCTTCTTATCATAATAAACCGTATCCGTCACGAAGCTACGGTCATTGAAAATAACCACGCCCTCTTCCTCTGAGAAAATATCTCTTCCGGCATACATTCTGGAGTCATACTCAAAGCCGAACAAATTCAACAACGTAGGTAACACATCGATGGAACAGCATGCCTTATCCACTACGATAGGCTCCTCTATTCCTGCATTCCACAAAATCAGACTATTGCGGAACATATCTCTGTTCTCGGATAAATCCTTTCCGGCTAACTCCTCATATTCCTCTTCGGTCATGGCATAAGGATAATGGTCAGCACTGAGACAAATCACCGTATTCTCCAGCTTTCCTGCTGCCTCCAACTGTTCCAGGAGATATTGCAAAGCCTTGTCCAATTCAATATGACAAGCATAATAAGCTCTGGCATTTTCAGACATTTCCAAATGCTGTACTGCCGCTTTATTTCTGGAAGACATACTGTTACCGGAGAAGCTGTAATACATATGTCCGGAAATAGTCATATAATACACATGAAAACGATCCATATTTACATATTCCGGCACCGTTCCCAGCATCATTTCATAGTCAGAAGCAGGCCATTTCCCCGGGTTCTCCATAGGGAATATGTACTGACCATACTCTGCTTCGGAACACTCTCCTAATTTAGAAGCCTTGAAAATATAACCTAAATTCGGATGGGTAATATATCTGTCATAATAGGACATGGTATTGTTATGATATGCATAACTGGTAACACCCTCTGTTGCAAAAAACTTCGGCAAAGTATATGCCATATTATTGGCTCCGCTTTTCCTCATACTAAACTGTCCATCCGGTATCAGTCCGGTACAGTTTACGTACTCTCCGTCACTGGTACTGGTCTGCCATAACGGCACATAATAATTGTTAAATACGAAGCCTGAATTTACCAGTTTATACAAGGTAGGGGTCAATTCCGGATGAATGGCATAGGTGGAAAAACCCTCTGCAGTCAGGAAAATCAAATTATAACCTTCAAACATTCCTGTATATTCATTCTCTCTGGTAGGTGTCAATGTTGCTATATAATCTGCCAACCACTTTTTCTGCTTATCCTCCTGAGATGCTGCTGCCAATGCTCCCAAATCCAGCTCAAAGCTATGGGGAGCCGGAGTAGGCGTCGGAGTAGGTGTCGGGGTTGCCTCCGGCGGAAGTGTTACCACCGGTGTAGGTTCCGGAGACGGACTGGGGGTAGGCATACTGATTTCCGGCAATTCCTCATCCTCGTCCTGCTTTGCCAAAGAAGTATCCTCTCCGAACAAAAGGGTTTCTATTTCAAAGAAGCAATCTCTTTGTACCATAGTCACTACGCCCATCTTCTCCACTACAGAAAGTGGGGCATAATACTCCGTATATTCATCATAAAAATCAGCTTCTGTATAACGTCCGATATTAATGACTACATAAAACAGCAGTGCAGAAACACCCACCGCAAAAAGACCTCGGATTTTCTGGATACTTCCAAAAGCTTTCAGGCGTAATATCTTCTTTCTGGTCAGTACTACCATTACTACCAGAGGTATGGCAGAGACTAAAATAATGGGCAATGACTTCATAATCGCCACTAATATTTCTCTCCAATAACTGGTCAGTGCATCCTGTCCGCCAACCACTGCAGCCTGAAATTGCAAGGGCTGACGAAATACAGTATAATAAACCGTCTGTACCCCAAACAAAATAAATTCTGCAATAGGAAATCCCCAGAATAATATCTTCTGTGCTTTTCCCTTGGTCAAACTCACAATAATATTTTCAATAGAAGCCACAATGGCAATCAGTGCCAAGGGAAGAAAAGGAGCTATCCCTGCAAATCCAAAACATCCTATATGATACGCCAGCTCCATAAATAGGAGTGTTAAAAAATAAATCAACCAAACCATCATTTGTTATCCCTAGTTTCTTTCAAATATATACTATTTTTTCATCTTTGGTTTAAAGAATAAACTGGCCAAATAGCCAAATATCAATGCTGCCGAAGTTCCCACGGCACCGGCCTTAAAGCCTCCGGCAAAAAGCCCAAGCACCCCTTGCTCGTCTACAGCTTCCTTTACACCCTTCATTAATACATGACCAAAGCCCAACAAAGGCACACTGGCTCCGGCTCCGGCGAACTCTACAAACGGCTCGTACAAGCCAAGAAAACTCAAAACCGCTCCGCTTACTACCAAAAGTACCATGATTCTGCCCGGCATGAGCTTGGTCTTTTCCATTAAAATTTGTACAGCAGCACAAATAGCACCACCTACTAAAAAAGCAATCAGGTAATCCATTTTCCATAACTCCCTTCTTCTTTTCACTTTCTCATAGTGTCTGTCGGTTATGGAAAATCTATGTATATCTATACCTTCTTTTTTTCAAACCATTCTCCGGGCAGCTGCACCAAAATCACTGCTGCAAAAACAATGACACAGCCTGCAATCTGTCTGCCTGTCATGGTCTGGTCTACTTTTAAAAAGCCTACCTGATAAGCAATTACTCCGGCTATGGTCGCCACTACGGATTCCAAGCTCATCAAAAGTGCTGCCACCGTAGGGTTCACACCGTTTTGTCCTACAATCTGTAGCGTATAAGCCACACCACAGGACATCACACCTGCGTACAACAGAGTACTCACACCACTGGTAATCTGACTCCATGCCGGATTGCCCCAAAGGAATGCACCAATCATACACAGCACACCACACACGGTAAACTGTATCAGGGAAATCACCACACCATCTGTCTTTGGGGAAAAGTAATCAATCACCATAATGTGTACCGTAAAGGCCAATGCACATAAAAAGACCAAAATATCTCCGGTATTAATGCTCAGACTCTCTGTCATACACAGCAGATACATTCCCACTGCTGCCATAGCTGCTGCCACCCATACTACCTTTGATACCTTCCTGCGAAACAAAAGTCCCGCTATAGGTACAAAAATAATATACAAGGTAGTAATAAAGCCTGCTTTTCCTACCGTGGTCTGTGCGATACCAAACTGCTGCAAACTACTGGCCACTGTCAATGCCAAACCACAACAAAGTCCCGCTGTCAAGGTCAGCTTCCAATCCAGCTCTTTCAGAGACTTTCCCGTGATACGCCACCGTACCAGAACAAATACCAGCAGAGAAGCTGCTCCGATTAAGGAACGTACTCCATTAAAGGTAAAGGGATCCATATACTCCATCCCCTTGCTCTGAAACACAAAAGCAAGTCCCCAAATACTGGCAGTCAAAAACAACAAAAAACTATTTCTCTTTGTATTCACTTTCATGAAGCAGTCGCCTTTCTAGCCCAGATAAGCAATTACTTCTACTTCGCAAAGCACATTCTTCGGAAGGGTTTTTACTGCTACGCAGCTTCTGGCAGGTTTCTCTGTAAAATACTTACCATACACCTCATTAAAGGCTCCAAAATCGCCCATATCCGCCAAAAAGCAAGTAGTCTTTACCACCTTGTCATATCCAACGCCGGCTTCGGCTAAAATAGCACCTAAATTCTTCATTACCTGTTCTGCCTGCTCTACAATCGTAGTGCCTACTACTTCTCCCGTTGCAGGGTCCAGGGCAATTTGTCCGGAAGAAAATAACATCTTCTCTACAATAATTCCCTGTGAATAAGGACCGATAGCTGCCGGTGCTTTATCTGTTGCAATTTTCTTTAACATAATCTACTCCTCTTTTCCAATTATTTATAATCCACTTCAGGTTCATCAAATTCTGCCGTCACATAGAAGCCTCTGGCATTTTCAATGATATCCACTACCCTTCCGTTTCGTGATTTCAACCGATAACGAAACGGAATATTCCCTGACATCGCCAGAGAAGGGTCAATGGTATAATAATAATTACTGGGTAACAAACCTTCTGTCACTGTAATCTCCTGACCCACCTCCAAAAGGCCCGATCTTTCCATCTTAAATTCTAATCTGCGCATTTCTTCGCCACCTTTCGTACGAAATTTATTTTACTAAAGGCAGGAAATATTTGCAAGAGTGTTTCGAGATTCTTAAGTAATGTTTTCAATATGCTCAATAACCAATGCATGAGCGATTCCGGGCACACTCTGTCCTTCATTATAGCTGGTCTTACTCAGAAGTGCTCCGGTAGGAACGAAAAGCACCTTCTTCCAATACTTTTCCTCCAGCTGCTTCAAGATATAAGCGGAAAGGGTCACCGCACAGCAACCACACCCACTGCCTCCGGCATGGGTATCTTGAGTCTTGGCATCGTAAATAGTCATACCGCAGTCCATGTGTACCTGCGAAATATCATAACCCTTATCCCTCAGCAAATCAAAAAGCACCACCTGTCCCACACTTCCCAAATCCCCTGTAATAATCATATCATAATCTTGCGGTTGGGTTCCAAAATCCTTGAAATGACGCTCTATGGTAGAAGCAGCCGCCGGAGCCATACAGGCACCCATATTCATGGAATCCTTCAAGCCATAATCCGTAACAATTCCTACTGTCAGTCCGGTAATCTTCGCTCTGTCTCCCTTTTTATGTTCGCGGGAAAGCACAAAGGCACCACTCCCTGTCACCGTCCAGGAGGCTGAAAGAGGACGCTGATTTCCATACTCCAGTGGGAAGCGAAACTCCTTCTCTGCACTGGCAAAATGACTGGAGGTAACACATATCACATGTTCTGCAAAGCCTCCCTCCAACGCCATGGTTCCTAACAGCATACTCTCCCCACAAGTAGAACAGGCTCCGTACACCCCCAACAATGGTATCTCAAATTGCTTTAATCCAAAGGAAGTAGCAATCGACTGTCCCAGCAAATCTCCGGCAAACAGGTACTGCACGTCCTCCGGCTTCTTCCCTGCCTTCTTCAGTGCCAAATACACCGCATCTCTTTGCAGGCTGCTCTCTGCTTCCTCCCAGGTATTACAATCAAACATATCATCACTGCCTACACGGTCGAACAACACCCCTAATGGTCCCTGTCCCTCCTTGGTACCTACCACGCTGGCACTGTTCACAATATATACGCCTTCCTCCAGACGGATGCTGGCTCTTCCCAATCTTTGATGCATAAAAAAGCTCCTTTCCGTTTTTATTTTCATAGTATGTCCGGAAAGGAACCTTATCATGCCATCTATACAAAAATACCCGGAACAGCATTCCACTATTCCGGGCAACTCTTCATTCACTATTCTTCTGCTTCTTCCACCACTAATAAATAAGCCGTGGACGCGTACAATACCTGATCATTATAAATTACCTTTGACCAGCCGACTTCTTCGTTAATACCCACACGACGAACATTCACACCATTACGCAGCTTCGCCACTACGGTATTTACGCCCTGTGCAGTACTGGGCTCGCTACGCAGATTGGTAACTTCTACCGCTGTTACAAAATCTTCTACCTCTGTAAAGACTACACCCTGATCGTTGGAGCCTTCTGCCAAAAGCTCCTCGATGGACTCCTTCTCCACATCCGGTTCCGGTGTAGCAACCGGTTCCGGCGGCAGTTCTACCACATCCTCTACACTTTCACCCATGGAAGGTAGCTCTACACTGTTTTCCGTCTGATTGTTTACCACCAAATCATTATTTCCGTCATGTGTTGCATTCCACACAATAAAACAGAACAGCACCACGATTAACAGAAATACCACGCCGCCCATTGCAATGTATGCAGGATTTTTTAAATATTCATCAAAATAATCACCATTATTGCTCTTCATACTTTGCTGCCTGTGCTCTAATCAGCTCTTCATCCTCAAAATAATTGATGCGCATTGCACTCTTGACCTCTGATAAGGTCTGGGCTGCAACCTCACGAGCTGTTTCGCTACCCTTCTTCAAAATATCGTAAACTGCAGGAATATCCTTTTCCCATTCTTTTCTGCGCTGACGGATAGGTTCCAATTCTTCCTGAACTACGCTCTCTAAGAATCTCTTCACCTTCATGTCTCCCAGACCGCCTCTGGTATAATGTGCCTTCAGTTCCTCCAGGTTCGCATATTCCGGAAGATATCTCTCAAAGTGCTCCGGTTTGCAGAACGCATCCAGATAGGTGAATACGGTATTGCCTTCCAAATGTCCCGGGTCAGAAACCTTCAAATGCAGCGGGTCTGTGTACATGCTCTTGATTTTTTCTCTTACAGTATCTGCGGTATCTGCCAGATAAATACAGTTTCCTAAAGACTTACTCATCTTTGCCTTACCATCGGTACCCGGCAGTCTCATACATGCATCATTGTCCGGAAGTAATGCCTTCGGCTCTACCAGTACAGGAGCATAAACGCTGTTAAACTTGTGCACGATTTCTCGGGTCTGTTCAATCATAGGTAACTGGTCATCACCAACCGGAACGGTAGTTGCCTTAAATGCCGTGATATCCGCTGCCTGACTAATAGGATATGTAAAGAAACCTACCGGTATACTGGCTTCAAAATTACGCATCTGGATTTCACTCTTTACGGTAGGGTTACGCTGCAAACGGGATACGGTAACCAAGTCCATATAGTAAAAAGTCAATTCGCAAAGCTCTGCAATCTGTGACTGGATAAACAAAGTAGACTTCGCCGGATCCAGACCGCATGCCAGATAGTCCAATGCTACCTCGATAATATTCTGACGGATTTTCTCCGGGTTTTCGATGTTGTCCGTCAATGCCTGTGCATCTGCAATCATAATAAAGGTTTTCTTATATTCTCCGGAATTCTGCAATTCCACTCTTCTTCTCAGGGAGCCTACATAATGACCGATGTGCAATCTGCCTGTAGGTCTGTCACCTGTTAAAATAATCTTGTCCATTTTCCTAACCTAGCCTTTCTGTTTCCTGTGGGTAAAATTCCACTCATTAACCTATCATACCATTTTTTTAGTTTTTCCGCAATCCTTTGGGATAATGATTCTTCATAATCCCTCCGGCAGCTTTGCCCCAGCCTAAGCTATAGCCATCCACGGTTATCAGATACCAGCCTTTTTCCCCTTCCACGAGAAATGTTCGTCCACCTATAAAAGCCGTAGCAGTACCATCTTCACTTTTTAAATCATAGCTGCGCAGCACCTGTTCTGCATTCAGGGCAAGTGCCAGTGCATGAGAGGGTTCAAAACGATTTTTCTTCAAGGTTCCTAAATGTAGTCCCGGTCGAAGCACCTTCAAATTCTTAATGGAAGGCATGTTCTCCGGTCCCAAATACAACTGGTCACCAAACCGTAAATACACACCCTTTAAGGTACATTTCAGTGTTTCCTTGGCAAACTGCAGATAGTCTCCGCATTCCTTCTCGGATATCCCCTTCTCTATTCCATAGAGGCTGCGTACTTCTCCGCTTTCCAAAGAACCCTTCTTCTGCAAAACTGCCAGAAAATGTCCCTCACCGTTTACCTTGTGGGGCCAGATACGCAAGGTGTGCTCGATTCCTGTGGTGCGTAACCAACAGTCCTTCATATCCTCTGCTGCCTGATCATCCGGGTGCTTTGCTCCTGCCGTTTCCCCTGAATATAAAGTGCTCCAAGCCGGATTTCCCGGTGCGAACCCTCCCGGCACTACTACCTCCACCACTTCGAAATCCTCATGTCTGTTTAAAAAACGTGCGATACTTCCCTCATTCTCCTGGGGGGCAAAGGTACAGGTAGAATATACCAATCTGCCACCCGAACGAAGCATCTGAGCGGCACAGTCCAGAATACCATCCTGTCTCTGTGCACAAAGCTCTACATTTTCCGGGCTCCACTCTTCCCTTGCCTCTTCATTCTTTCGAAACATACCTTCTCCCGAACAGGGTGCATCCACCAATATCTTATCAAAATATCCTGTGAAAACATTTTGCAAACGCTCCGGTGTCTCATTGGTGACGATAGCATTGGGAATTCCCAATCGTTCTATATTTTCGGACAGAATTTTCGCTCTGGCAGGATGGATTTCATTGCAAACCAATAAGCCCTGCTTCTTGAGTGCCACGCCTATCTGGGTACTCTTTCCCCCCGGTGCCGCACACAAATCCAACACCCGTTCTCCCGGCTGTACCTGCAAAAAAGGCACCGGTGCCATGGCACTGGGCTCCTGTATATAATAAACTCCTGCCTCATGATAAGGATGCTTGCCCGGTGTATCCTGTGCTGTATAATAATATCCGTTTTCCTCCCAAGGCACCGACGACAAAGAAAATGAAGCTTTCTCTAAAAAAGTCGCCTTATCCGCCTTCAATGTATTAATACGCAACGCCTGATATTTTTCCTTGTCATAGCTTGCCTCAAATGCTGCATATTCCTCTCCCAGCATTTGTTTCATTCTTTCTACAAATTCTATGGGTAACATATATTTCCTCCAAGATTACTGACATCACTGCACTTTCTTTCCATAGCCTGTCACACAGGCTCCCTGCATTCTGCCAAACAGACTTTCCTCTTCCAACATTAGCTTTAGTATAATACCGCCCTTTCCAAAAGGCAAGCCGATATTCCCCCTTATTACAATAGGCTTCTCCTAAAACACTTCTCCTCCAGACCTTTACTTAAATAAAGGCTGTATTTTCTTACAAATTATTACATTTCCTTTTTCTCTGCGAGGAAGTACAATGTTTCCATGAATGATTATTAGAAATGACTATACTGTATGAATTGATATTTGGAGGATTGTTATGAAAACCATTCGCTGTGCAGCTGTTTTTTCTGACCATTGCGTGTTACAAAGAAGAAAACCCATTCGTATCTGGGGTATTGCCCCGGATGATACTTCCATAAAAGTAACCTTAGGTGAGCATTCCGCCGAAACCACCGCCACCAAGCATTCCTGGTCCGTAGAACTTCCCCCTATGGAAGCCGGCGGTCCCTATGTTCTGGAAGTCCTCTCTGACGGAAAGGCCTATCAGCATCTGGTGGATGTGATGATTGGTGAGGTCTGGTTAGCCGGCGGTCAATCCAACATGGAATTTGCTCTGAATGCAGATGCAGATGGCAAGGAAGCCATAGCTTCTGCCACAACATCCAATGTACGTTTTTATCAGGTACAGCAACTGGCTTATCAGGATGATTATTTTTATCAGGCGGAAAGGGATAATCACTGGATGCTCGGCACCGACGAAGAGGTTGGCATCTGGTCTGCCGTAGGTTTTTACTTCGGACGAAAATTAGCTGCAGAACTGGGAATCACCGTAGGTATCATCGGCTGTAACTGGGGCGGAACCTCCGCTTGTGCATGGCAGGACAAGGATAGCATCTGCCAATACGAAGACACGAAAATATACTGGGAAGAATACGCGGAGCTTATCCGTAAGCAAGACCCTAAGGAATACGAAAAAGAACTGGAAGAATACATTATGTGGCATGCGGACTGGCAGCCTCGCATGGATGCTTTTTATGCAGAACATCCTACTGCCACCTGGGAGGAAGCACAGGCAGTAGTCGGTATCTGCAAATGGCCCGGACCCATGGGGCCCAAGCATGAGTTCCGCCCTGCCGGTCTCTATGAAACCATGCTCCGCAGAGTGGTTCCCTATACACTGGGTGGTTGCATTTATTATCAGGGAGAAAGCGATGACCACAGACCCCAGAGCTACTATCACCTGTTCCAAAGCCTGATTGGTACTTGGCGACGTGATTTTCAGGATGCTTCCTTACCCTTTGTATTTGTACAGCTCCCCATTCATCACTACCTTTCGGATGCACCTAATGACAAATGGTGCTACATCCGTGAGGCACAGATGCAGCTGCATAAAGAACTGGGCAACACCGGTATCGCTGTAATTATGGATTGCGGAGAATACAATAATATCCACCCGGTTCACAAAAGCGAGGTAGGCAGACGTCTGGCATTACAGGCACTGCACCATATGTTTGGTGTGCTTCCTGCCGAGGATGTTTACGGTCCTATTTATAAAAGCTTCACTGTGGAAGGCGATACCATTACCATTTCCTTTGACCATGCTACACAGGGCTTCTGTGTAAAAGGTGACGAAATCACCGGCTTTGAACTGGCGGGTGCAGATGGTGTTTACCATCCCGCTCAGGCGATTATAAGTGGCTCCGTGATTCAACTTACCTCGCCCGAAGTATCTTTTCCACAAAAAGCCAGATACCTGTGGATTGACTATGCGGAGGTAACACTGTTCGGTGCAAATGGGTTACCGGTGGCACCCTTCCGTACGGACTGCCCCTATTAATCGTATTAATTAAGTCCCGATTCGCTTATTCGATACAAATAAGCGAATCGGGACTTATCCTTTTTACCAATCGTCTCTTTCGTCGTCCATCACATCAAACAGTTCGTTCAGAGAAATAATATTTTTATGCCGGATACACTCCTTATATATCTGTTCCATCGCCATATAAATATCTTCCCTCTCCTCTGTTTCAATAAATTCCTCATACTTGGCATTCAGCTTATTAAAAGCCTCCACATACTCCTTGGTTACTGCAATAACCGCTTCCCTATTGGCAGCTTCCTGCATCTGCTTCTTCGTATTCTTGTAGGTACTGAAAGCCTTTTTATACGCAGTCGGAGGCACAAACTCACTACCATCCCAGTGCCTCAGCGGATTGGTCAGATTGTCGGCAAGCCATCCCTCATCTCTAAGGCGGGTAATCTCCAATGTGTCCAGCTTGTTCTTCCAACGCTTTTTCAGATATGCTCCGGCTTCCTTCGGTATACTTTCCAAATACAATCGGTTCAGTTTGGGTAATTTCTCCAAGACCTTTATTTCCTCTTCCCCATAACCAAATATATCTGTGGCGATGAGTTTCCTCAGAGACTGCAAATGCTCCATTGTAGTAATATTCGTCACAACTCCCGGTGCACCCCACAGTCCAAGTGTTTCAATGTCTGGAAAATCTTGTACCACCTGTTCCATATTCAGTTCCCTGATATCCCAAACTCGCAAGGCGGAAACCTGCCTCAATCCATAATTCTGCTGCTTGGCTTTCTTACCATAAATTCTAAGGGCAATCGGTTGCGTGCAGGCACTGTCATCAATCTGCAAATCTTCCCTTATTTCTCCGGATAATTCCAGTTCCTTTGTTTCTTTTGGAAGATACAACTTGGTAACCCCTGTCATATCTAATTCCAACTCGTCCAAGTAGGTTCCACGCAAATCCAGCACTTCTACCCCCGGATGATTTAAGTGTAAAGACTTAAGTATGGGACTTGCCTTCATAAGCTCCACCAGTTTCGTAGAATAACCATCCACCCGAGCAGAGGTCAGGCAGGGAAGCTGACGAATATCTCCCCCTAATAAAAGGTCCTGATACAAGTCATCTCGCATCACACCACCATTTTTCTTGTACCAGTTATTACCGATTTTCACTTGCTCCCCACTATTGATATACTTCTTATATGCTGCACGAGCATCTGCATCGATGGCTTCCCATCCCGCCCGTATTACATAATACAGTCCGTCATTCCAGTCTCCCGAGAAGGAATTACAGGGCTTATCCGTCACAGGTCGGCATTTCCCAATATATAGATAATCCTTTGGTATACGGTCATTGGAGGTGTAAGTCATGGCAATTTGATGATGCAAACGATACCATTCCTCATAGAAAGGAGTTAAGGAAGAAAGCATCTCTTCCGTGGGCGGTACATCCTCCAAATAATCAAGGGCAACATAGCAGATACTTTTCTTTGCCACACTTAATATCTGATAAGCACCATATTTCTTTAATTTTTTCACATAGCAGGCGTAAACCTCTCCCGGTTCAGGGTTTAAATGTTTCATAGGATAATCCTCCTAAAGAATATATTTTACTGATAACCTCTATTTATTTTAACCTTTCACAACCATACGCAACAACTTCCCGCACCAGCTTACAAAAGCCTTCCGTCTTCGCTCTTACCTGTCCTGCATCTATGTATTCACTGCAAAAGTTCATGGAATAAAAATATCCCGCACCTACTGCCGCAACCAAAAGCGGAGCATTCACAACAATCATTTCTCTTTTTCGCCAAATATCCCTGTCCACATAGATACCTTTATCATCTGAAACAGAACCAGCAAATAGCTCATCTAATGCTTCCGCAGAAAAATAAATATTTAAATATCGCTCTTCTTCTACAAACAAAAAACGCTTCAATTCCTCAGCTGTCATCTGCTTTACATACCGCTTTTTGTCTGTTTGATTCCAATACCAGCAATACATCAATAACTGTTTCTGTGACAAAAATTCTATCAACCCCCGAAATACTTCCTCTTTCCAATATCCCTTCATCGAATAGGTCTTATATTTTAATTTAGGCTGTTCACAATAAGTGATTGGTGCTTCAAATAATTGTGAAGAAGGGGAATAGTCAATATCAATTTCTGCAAAGCTTCGCTGTTTGCCACATTCCGTACAACAGGAAACCAGTTCAATCCTCCTATAATCCTCCGTTCCCACTCTGGGTACATAATAAAAGCTAAGCTTAAAATAGTCGTTTTTACACTGACATTTCATCTTCGCCGGGTATTTTTCCTGAATCAAATCGTACCAATAATCAATACTATCCAGCACTAAATAAGACTTATTTGAACGGCTGGTAAGTACGCCCACATTCTCCTCTCGCATATAACGAATTTGAAATTCCGCTTCTCCCTCTGCGGTAATAATGTCCTTTTTTACCTTTTCTTCTGATTGAAACATATAAAGTTTTTCCCCCTACATTACAAATATTTCCCAAAATACTTCTCCACTACTTCTTTATCATAACCATCCTCACCACGCCACTGTGTAATATAAGTCCAGTCATGCTTTCCGGCTTCCGGTCTGTCGTAGGATTTCGGTGTCAATACTCCGATACATGCCAGTATTTCTATAATCACGTCCCTCTCGGCTTTATTTGCTTTTAAATCAGATATCTTCTCCAACCTGGTACGCAAAGCACTGGGATAGTCTGTCGGCTCACAAGCTTCCACTGCTTTTAAAATTCCTTTAAAAATCTCTACATCCTCTTTTGTCGGTTCCGGTACTTCCTCCTTCATAAACTGCTCTAAATCAAACATGGTATAAAGCAATTCTCCATGTCTGACACCGCCCCACTTAATACGTTCAAAATTCAGGACATTTAAATCCTCGTCCTCATAATATTCTTTACCTATCACACCGTATCTTACATCATGACAAACACCACATGTGTGTGATACATGTACAACAACACCATCTTCATAAAAACATCCTGATTCCACAGGCGTGTATTTATGTTTCGTAAACAGCTTTGCTATACTGTAGGAACTGACCGCACTACACCAGTCTAATCGACGCGTGGACAAACTACTGAGAAACGCCTTTGCCACCTGCTCCATGGTAATCAATCCCGCAAGCTCTACAATTCTTTCTACACACTCATCATGGGAAATGGTAATCTGATCAAACATCAAGCCTTTTTCCTTTGCATAAGCAAAGTCCTCCGGGGTAATCTGGCGTTCCTCATCCATTTTCCAGCCTTTACTCGACCAAAATGTATTAAATAATATTTTCTTTGCTTTTTTGTCCATCCGGCTCACTCCCTGTTTTATAAATCTTCAATCAAAACAAATCCACTTTCCTTCTCTTCATTCAGAAAAACATACATTGTTGGAGAACCACCAGCATTGATATAAAATGGCAACCACTCTGTATGCAACTGCAACAACAACTTACCATCTACGTTTTCAAAATTATTCTGAAAGAAGGCAGGAATACCACAAAACTTATTAATGTCAACTTGTTCATAATCTGTCGTTTCTGTTTCTTCTCTTTTTGTGATTTGTGGAATCCATATATTTATATCATCTACAGTTGGACCAGTAGCAAGATTTTCTACATAAATGTATTCCGGAATAGTTCCATCCGGTTGAACAATTACAGCTGTTTCCCCCGCATCAGGCTCAATGATATCCGGGTCAAAGAAAGTATCCTTCTTATCTTCCGGCTGTGTCATAAAAATATATACTAAGGTCAAGCTTTCCAAATCATCAAAAAAATCATTCAATCGAACTTGTCCAATAAACTTTAAAGGTCTTTTGTTCCAAGCGAGACTGACCGGCCACTGCGGAGTAGCAATCCAATCCGGCTGTCCACCAAATCTTGTTATAAAATGTTCCTCACTACTACCGGAACAAAATTGTTCTATTTTGTATGAGTTCATCTATGTATACCTCCCAACTTTTCCCTTGCTCTATACCCTTCCTCTTTGAAAACTCACGAAACACCCATTTCGTTCTTGGCAAAGACAATGTTACCCATTGCATTTTCTGAGTATTGATCAGTTCACCAAATCATCATACAGATTCAGGTAGTACAACGTTTTTTCCTCTTTTCCATCTTTTAAAAATTGATTGCCCTTTTCCCAAAAGAATTCTGCCAGCTTTAACATTTCTAACCCCCTCCAAAAATATTTCTGTATCCTCACATTTATCGAAGTCATATAGGACTTCTACCACTCATTTATACCCATATATAATATACACCTCATCCTTTGCGTCATACTCATAGGGAATAGAATACTTATCCATCAGCCCTACAAACTCAGCTTCTACATCATGGTAAATTTTTTCATCCTCCACCAGTCTGCCCTTGTATATATACTCGCAAAATCTCGGTTTCACCTTAACCCATTCCAGCGACTTAAAATGATACCAATTAAAACTTTCTATATCATAACCGGTTCCCAACCTTAGTTGCTCAGGCTCTTCTTCCAAAAGTGTCTTATAAGCATAAGGCACAGTTATAGATATCTCTTCTGTCATTGCCTGTAAAAATTCTTTCCATTTTGTATCATTCATGTAGCTTGTAAGTTGCCTTTTGCACACTTCTTCTGCAATCCTGTCGCTTAATGTCTTTTTGTAATCAAAGTCTCCATTGACAACCCGATTCACTAGCTTTTGATAATTTTTAAGAAAAGCATCATCAAACTTCGAAACATAATAGCTTCCGAAAACCTGTTCTCCACTTCGTGTAACATAATAATAAGACATCCCCTTTTGTCTGATATAAAGTACCAGCTTCACATTTCGCTTTGCACAAACTGTAATCACACCTGTAAGCCTCGGAAGCTCTTGAATCTGCTTTTCAATCCGCGCACCTTTAAAATCAATCTTCTCTGTGATTTCTGCATACAAATTATTAAATTTTTCAATAAAATCACTATTTTGCATACTCAAGTTTCTCCTCTGCTTCCATGCCATTGAAGCTACATAAATGCCTATACATTACAAAATAAAAAATATCAAACCACCCTTTCACATTTATTCAATTTTACCACTAATTTGTGTTCTTTTCATCATGATTTTGGTTAAAAACGATATTTTTATAATAGCCAGTTTATACACACAAGATATTTAATAATTCTATTCATAACAATTTATTAATTTTCTCAAAAAGTAATGGTATTTATTTTGCTTTTGTAGTAAAATGAATATTATCAAAAAACAACTGATTATAGGAGTATATGTAATGGCACGCAAAAATACTGAAATGGATAAATTTTATTTAACAAATCGCGAACATGAAATAATGACGATTCTATGGAACTCCCCCGATGGGATGATTGCTTCTGAGATAGTTAGGCAACACCCTGAATTATCCATCAATACGGTACAGTCCGTACTAAAAAAACTACATCAAAGAAACCTAATAGAAGTTGGCGACATCGTTTATAGCGGAACTGTGCTATGCCGAAAGTATCGTCCAACTATATCTGAAAGTGATTTTATGATGGATTATATCGCCCATGGAATTTATAATCTAGATCGTTTTGAAATAACACCTTTTCACTTTCTCTATAATTTTATAGATAAAATACACGAGACTATAACTCCGGAAGAAAATTCTGAACTACTAGCTATTCTACGTGAGATAAGTGTTTCTGAAACATCAGTATAGACTACGCTTCTACATTTTATAAGGCTGCATAACTTTCCAGTACATGGAAAAGGTATGCAGCCTTATTTTTATTGAATCTATTATCCCGAATTGTTTATGTTTCTTTCTATTCCCCATTTGATGAACATGGGAAGCATCATTCTCCATATTTTCCAACCTGTACCTGCCACATTCTAGCATCCGCTTTATTATATTTTATGGAGAAGTTTTTCTCATGGTTGGGATGGATAATACGAGATTATCGATTGCTTATATGATTTACAGGCTAATGGATAATTTTTAGTTATCCGTCAAATTGAAAGGGTTAAAAAATGGGAAAATATGAAGAACTTGTCACAGCACTTAAAACTTCATTAAAACATCAAGAAGCACTTTCCAAAAAGCAATTAATATTGAATCCTGTAGAAAATGTTCCGGATTTGGAATGCATAGAATTGGGGACTAGTTTTCTATACGGAATCTATAATAGTGATAAAATACGTTCAAGTGAGCAACAGTTAAATACAAAAATCCAGTTTGCAAATCGAGATACAATTGCCTACGATATTGATAAAGTTTACAAATCGTGGTGTGAAATTTTAAACGCCGAAACTATATCTATGCGCTTTTTTTCTGGATTACACGCACATACAACTGTTTTTATGGCTATTACAAGTATCTACGATACTGTTATCATTTTACCTGAAAAGGCTGGTGGTCACATGGCGACAAAATCCATTCTAGAACGATTAGGATTAAATGTGTATGAATTGGAAATTGATTACAGTAATAAACGCATTGATGTTGAAAAGAGTAAGCAACTAATTGAGCGAGTAAACCCTAAAGTTATTTTTATTGATAGAAGCGAGGGAATGATTTACGAAGATTTTTCATGGCTGTCGGAATACAAAGAAGTTTATAAAATCTACGATGCTTCTCAATATCTAACGAATATTTTAGCAGGCGACTATGTTTCTCCATTTGATATGGGTTTTGATGCAATTTTATCCACCACACATAAAAATTTCCCAGGACCTCAACGTGCATTATATTGTTCAAAGGAAAAAGATGCTATGTGGGAAAAAATCTATTCAAATATTGGGATTTATGTCTCCAATATGCATCCATACGCAATCTATTCTTTAGGATTAATGTTAGATAAGTTTGAAACATATAAAACATTATCAACCCAAATGTTAATAAATACGGACTTATTAAAAAATGAATTGATACGCCATAAACTAAATATTGTACAACAATGTAAATTGTACCCATCCGAAACACATACCCATCATATTTGGCTTCAGTGTGCAGATAAAAAAGACGCATTTGAATTATATAAACGTTGGGAAAAATATGGATTGTTGACAAATTATAGATTACTTCCATATAATTTAGGCTATGGTATTCGTTTAGGCTTATCAGCAGCTACTGTGTGTGGATTATGCGAAAATGATATTCCTAAGCTTGCATCTTTACTCGCAACTTCGTATTATGAAATTGAATATAGTTCTTCGTTACATAAGGAAATTGAGCAATTTATTATGAAAATTAAAGGAGTCGATAATGCCTAAGAATATTGTTTCATATCTTAAAAATGCGCATAATTTTGTTAATGTATCTACTATTCTGCCCAATGAGATCCCCCTCGATTATGTGCGTGTTAAATATCTATACTGCGGAATATGCGGAGGCGACTATTCTCAGTTTTTAGGATATAGAAAAAAATATCCTGTTTCGTTAGGTCATGAATTTGTGGCAGAAGTTTTAGATTATAATTGCGATGTTTGCTTAGATTACAACATTGGAGATTTTGTGGTCTCAGATTTTAATTATAGATGCATGGAATGTGAATACTGTAATCAAAATAAGAGTCATTTATGCAAGGACAATGATATTTCGTTATTTTCCAATCGAGCCTTTTCTCTATATGCAGATATACACTATAGTTATTTGGTAAAGACTAATATTTTATCACAGTATATTTACAGGGCAACATGTATCGAACCACTATCTTGTATAATACACGCAATGAATCATTATGATATATCAAAACTTAATTCCATTCTAGTT
>JAZQEK010000008.1:0-21292 GCA_045538995.1 Acetatifactor sp.
TAAAACAAAGAATTTTTCGAGAAGTTGGGTTAATTATAGCAGATATCCGTATTTTTTGCTTCTAAAAACATTAAAAACACTGAACTTTTTAAATGCCTGTGGAATTTAACTCTGCACTGGAATTTAAAATTTCAAGTCAGCAGAAAAACCCTTGCAGTTTATAATAAAATAGTACTTTAGAGATTAAGAAAATTGGTCGATAACTTATAATAAGCCTAAAGAGAGGAAATGAAGCGATGAAGTATGGTATTCAATATCAAGAGGAATTGGCGGGGGTAGAATTGCCCTTTGATTATATAGAGTTTCCTTGGAGCCTGGCAGAAGGACAGAGCTTAGAAGGTGGTGGTTTGTCCGGAGTGGTAGTACAGCTGGCTACATTGACCGTGGATATGATGAGAGAGGCATTGCTGCAGTGTAGCATGGGTGGTGCAGAATATTTGCTGATTAGTACCGAAGAGGTGGCAAATATTGAGGCACTCTTTGAGATTATTGTGCAGTGTAGAGAAGAAATAAGACAAGCCAGTGTGAAGGTATTGTTGGAGAATGGCTACCTGTTTGACGAACGTCTGGGTTATGTCTGTGGTGAGTTCTCGGAGATTTCCATGCTGAAAAAGCTGGTGCAGGTGTGTAACAATGCCTGCGGAACAGATTGCTTCGGGATTGCACTGAATGTAGGATATGCCAATCTGTTGGGAAAAAATTTGCGTGCCATGGTAGAGGAAGCCGGAAAGCTGTTAGAGCTGGTACATTTAAATGATAACGATGGAGTGAACAATGATTTTCAGATGCCTTTTACTTTTACCAAGGGAAGAGGTACCAGAACTACAGATTGGTATCGATTGATTGGTATCTTAGTCAGAAGTCGCTATGAGGGGTGGCTGATTTGGAATGCGGTGGGTATATTTGAGAAAGCGCCTATGGAGCTGTATTCTTCTTTTATGAATATTATGCTTGGTATTCAGGAGGAATGGGAAGAAGCATATAAGATAACAGAAAGACTGAACCAGCCGGGAAAGAAGCTGATATTATTCGGAACCGGTAAAATGGCTTACAACTATATGTGTGAGTGGAGTGGAAAATATCCGGTAGCATTCTTTGTGGATAATAATAAAAAGCTATGGGGAACGCAGAAGTATGGTATTGATATTAAAGCACCCGAGGCTATTTTAGAGGTGCCTGAAGAGGAACGGAATGTGTGGATATGCAATCAGTACTATGATGAAATCGGAGAACAGCTGAACCAAATGGGTGTGAGTTATTATTGCTATAATGATAATTATTACATGTAGAGATAGTAGGAGAAAAGGAAATGCTGAGTATAGGAGTGCAGACCAAAGGAATTGTCGCAGAGAAGGGGAATATTCTGAAAGGCTTTCAGGAGATAGCGGCAGCAGGCTTTGATAAAGTGGATTTTAATTTAGATGCTTTTTTATTGAACAGTGATGTGTATGCCGGAAAAATCAATCCCTTTTTTGATAGGGACGCAGCAGAGATTGTAGATATTTTTCGTAAGTACAGAGAGGCTATGGATGCTTGTGGTTTAAAGCCATCTCAGATGCATGCTCCTTATCCGGTAAGGGTACTGGCAAAGCCGGAGGTAACTGCTTATATGCAGGGAAATGTAATTCCCAAGAGTATCCTGATTGCGGAAGTGCTGGGAGTACCGTGGATGGTAATTCACCCCTTCAAGCTTCAGTACACTCATGGGAAAGCCCATGAGAGAATGGAGAACGTAGAGTATTTCAAGATGCTTATACCGTTACTCAAACAGTGTGGTGTGAAGGTATGTGTGGAAAATCTGTATGAAAGTGTAGGGGGGCGTATCGTGGAAGGAGTCTGTGCAGACCCGGAGGATGCTATCTGGTATGTGGATACCTTGAATGCTTGTGCAGGTGAGGAGTTGTTTGGGTTCTGTTTGGATACAGGACATTTGCAGCTGGTGAAGCGTGACCCTTATGAGTTTATTACCAAGCTGGGTAATCGTATCAAGGTACTGCACATGCATGAAAATAATGGTTTTGATGATTTGCATCAGTTGCCATTTTCCTTTGGCTGTAAGCTGTATGGAGGCATGGAATGGGAAAGGATTTATGCAGGGCTAAAGGAGATTGGTTTCGAGGGTACCTTGAGCTTTGAGACCTTCCCCAGCATGAACAGCTTCCCCGGCAAGGCAAGGGGAGCAGTGTTGAAAACCATATATGAAACAGGTGTATATATGCGTAGGCAGATAGAAGAGGCATAGAGATGACGAAGATTAGATTGGGAATTGTCGGAACCGGACGAATTGCAAAGCGTTTCGTTCCGGAGGCAAGAATGGTAGAAGGGATAGAGATAGCAGCTGTTTGCAATCCCAGAGAGGAAAGTGCAGCGAAGTTTGCTCAGGAATTAGGCATCCCCGGCTATACTACCATGATAATGCGAATGATTGATTGCGTGGACGCGGTATATATTGCCACTCCACATGAAACGCACTATATGTATGCCAAGGCTGCACTATCCCGTGGAGTACATGTACTGTGTGAAAAACCCATGGTATTTTCCAAGGCACAGGCAGAGGAACTGTTTGCTATTGCCAAGGAAAAGAACTGTGTGCTTATGGAAGGGATTAAGACTGCGTATTGTCCCGGCTTTCAGGGCTTGTTGGCGGTTGTGCGTAGCGGTGCCATAGGAAAGGTGTTTGATGTAGAAGCTTGTTTTTCGCGTTTATCTGCAACCAATGTACGTGAAATGACGGATACACAGTATGGCGGAAGCTTTTTAGAGTTTGGAACCTATACCATGTTACCCATAGTGAAGCTATTGGGAACCGGTGAAAAAGAGGTAAGATATCGTAGTGCACTCAGTGGGAATGGTTTGGATATTTATACGAAGACAGAGTTTGCTTATGAAGAGGAAACCGGTCTGTCCAAAACCGGTCTCATGGTAAAGAGCGAAGGTGAACTGATGATAGCAGGAAATAGAGGATATATTCTGGTGCAGGCTCCCTGGTGGCTGACGAAGCATTTCGAAGTGCGTCACGAAGACCCGAATCGTAGGGAAGTGTATGATTTCCCCTATGAAGGACAGGGGCTGCGATATGAGGTGCAGGCTTTCGTGAAACGTATACGGGGAGAAGAGGCAGAAGGAGTAGAACCGGCAGAAAGTGTCTGGCTGGCAGAGAAGATGGAAGGCTTTTTGAAACAAAGGGCAGAGAAGCATGCAGAGCCGGTAGGAACTGATAAGGCAGATGTGAAAATCTGGGCACACAGAGGCTGTAGCCTGGCGTATCCGGAGAATACCTTGGAGGCTTTTGCTGCGGCAGCAGCCATTCCCGGACTGACCGGAATCGAACTGGATATTCAATTGACCAAGGATGGTGAAATCGTAGTCATCCATGACGAAACCGTGAATCGAACCACTAATGGCACGGGAAAGGTGTGTGACCATACTCTGGCAGAACTGAAGCGGTTGCAAATCGTAAGTAGGGATGGAGCGACTACGGAAATTCCTACGCTGGCAGAGGTCTTTGAAGAACTGTCAGAGATATGTCATAAGGAGCGGGAAGAGGGACCATTTCTGATAAATATCGAGCTGAAGAACAGTGTCATTCGCTATGAAGGCATGGAAGAAAAAGTGCTTAAGCTGGTAGAACAGTACGATCTGGAAAGGAATATTGTGTATTCTTCTTTTCTGCCGGAGTCAATGGGGCTAATCAAAAAATTAAAGCCGGATGCTCAAACGGGCATTCTGGGTGGTTCTATGCAGAACTGTTATGAGCAGGCACTAGTGATGCAGGCGGATGCGGTTCATCCATGGATAGGCGGACTGGATATGACGGCACAGGAGGTAGAAGAATTACGGGGAATGCCTGTACGTGCATGGAATATGGAGGAACCCTTTTTCGGACAGGATAGAGTATTGAAAGAGAAAAATCTGGAAAAGTATGCGACATTTGGAGTGACGGAAGTGATTACCAATGTGCCGGAGTGGTATTTAGAGGGACGTCAGGAGGAAGCTATGTGACCAGAAAATGTAAAAAGCTATATTAACAAAAATCATAAACACCATTAGTATAAAATTAAAGTATATCGTTTTAACAAGGAATAATTATCTTTCTTTTCGGCTATAATATCTATGAAAAGCAGTGAAAAGATGGTATAATATGAGTGAGGAAATAAAAACAAATTCTACGAATCAGAAGGAGGGAAATAATATGGCAGTATTAGCAAAGCCCATTAATAAGGTGACAGTCATAAAGGAACAGGAAACCCCAAATTTTGTGCGAGAATTTAATAATAATAAGGTGTCAAAAGAATTTTTGGATTCTTGTAAGAAAGCAGGTAGACTATTTGGGAAGAGAAAATAGAAAAGAGCGTAAATATATTGATTCTTTTAATCCTGATGTGATGACCTTATGGGAAGCACATCAGGATTTTTCTGTATTGTTAAAGAAATTTAATGCAGGTGCCGGGTATGAAAATTTTAATGAATTCCTATATGATGAGAATGATGAAGAGGTAAGCCGTGAAGTTGTGTCATTTTATACATTGGCAGCTACGGCAATTTTGTATGAAGACAGAATACGATTAGATGAGGAAGAAGCGAAACAATATGGTAAGGAATTTGATATTCAAATTTGTGGGATTTCTGCTTTGGAAATAAAAATGTTTGCAGTAGATGAGAGATTTCAGGATTTGTTCTATCGATTTGAAGGTGAGGAATTGCCAGTGTCAGCCTGGATAATGAAAAGTATTATAGACTATGCATATTCCTTGTTAGGTGATGTGGTGGGCTTTAAAGCACTTTTCTTACATTCAGTTCCGGATGCGGAGGAGTTTTACTTACATAATGGGTTCAATGTGGTGAAAGAAAATATGCAGCCATTGCACTGTATAGACTCTGAATACAAAGCTATGTATCTTGCATTGAAAGCAGTGCATATGAATTATGATGAATAGGTTATACAATAGTAGCAATATATAAAAATTCATATTGACAAAAGTATCAAATACCATTAGTATAAAACCAAAGTATATCGCTTTACGGTTTTCAAGAGTAATCAAAAGAAGGGTGCATTCTGCACATTCTGGCAAATCAGCCATTTACTCAGGAAAAGACAATTAAATATGGCGGATTTGTGACCCGATGAGTCCGTCTGAATGGAGGGATTTTATGGGGAAAATGGATGTGGTGGTGAATCGTTACTGTAGTGATACAGAGAGGTTCGCAGATTTATTCAATGGAGTGTTTTTCGAGGGGAGACAGGTGGTGAAGCCCGAGGAGCTGACGTTAAGTTCACAGGTGTATCGACAGACACCAACCGCACTGAAGAAAGAGGCTGGGGAGGGGCGACCACTGGAGGAAGAGCTGTTTCTGGAGCGGACGAGGGACATCAAGATGACGAACCGAAAGGGAACCGCATTCCGGATATTGGCGGTAGAAAGCGAGAATAAAGTCGACTACGGTATGCCCTTTCGAATGATGCAGTATGATGTGATGGAATACCAGCAACAGGTGAATAAGATAAGACGAAGGAACAGCTGGGGCAGAGCCGGACAACGAAAGAAACCGGGGAAGCTACGAAAGACGGATCGTTTGTGGCCGGTGTATACCCTATGCGTGTACTATGGCACGAAGAAGTGGGATGGTCCCAGAAGCTTGCGGGATATGATGGATTTCGGTACGGATGAGGATGGTATGAGTGAGTTTTTCGCAGACTATCCGTTCCGCCTGTTCTGTGTGAATGAAATGGAGGATTTCAGTATGTTTCACACACAGCTGCAGGATGTATTCCGGCTGATGCAGTGTCGGAAGGATAAAGAAAAAATGCTGCAATTACTGGAGGAAAGTTCGAAATACAGGGGACTGGATGAAGAAACACTGGAGCTACTGGCAGTAGTGGTGGACGAACCAAGGATATGGGAGAATAGAAGCAAATACAAGCAGGAAGGGGGCTACAATATGTGTAAGGCATGGAAAGAGATGAAGAAAGATGCGAGGGATGAAGGTAGACGTGAAGGTGAACGTAAAGGTAGACGTGAGGGGATTTTGGAAGGAATAAGAAAGCTAATAGAGACTTGTCAGGAGCTTAATCAGAGCTATGAAGCAACAATAGAACGGGTGATGGAAAAGTTTGGAATGAGTAGGGAAGAGGTGGCAGGACAAATGGAGAAGTATTGGGTGTAAAGAAGTTTGTGAATGAAATGGAGGATTTCAGCATGTTTCATACACAGTTGCAGGATGTGTTTCGGCTGATGTAGTGTCGAAAGGATAAAGAAAAAATGCTACGATTACTGGAGGAAAGTCCGAAATACAGGGAACTGGATGAAGAAACACTGGAGCTGCTGTCAGTAGTGGTGGATGAACCGAGGATATGGGAGAATAGGAGTAACTATAAACAGGAAGGGATGAGAGCTGCGATAAGCTGCATGATGAAAAACCTGCATCTGACAATGGAACAGGCTTTGGAGGCATTGGAGATACCGCGTGTAGAGTGGGAGCGGTATTTGCAGTGATAGGAAAGGGTGGAAATAAGCAGAGGTAAGCTGCTCAGCGTCGGACATATTATACAGTGATATAACGAAATTTCAAAAATGTGTTAAAAAAGAGCAGAATAAGCCGATAAATAAATATAAGGTGAAGTTATGTAAGAGAGTACGGTGAAAAGGGTATGAAAATAGAGAAAAAATTACGAAGGAGTATAATTTTATTGGTTGCTTGTATTGTGCTGTTTATGGGGATGGTGGCTACGGCAGGTACACAAGAAGAACAGATAATTCAGACATCTGAAGAAACAGAGATTACCAGAGTTTTGGTGCCAACAAAGTTGACTGCTGCATTTAATCCATATGGATATGGTGTGCGTAAGGCGAATGCGGTGGTGTATGATCAGGTGATTTCAGGAAATTACGGTATTTTAAATCTGAGCACTAAGGATAAGCTTGTGTGGATTGATATTTCCATAGAGGATAATAATAATGCGATTATTTTCGTAGAAACTGAAGAAGCTGTGCGACAGGCTGGTTCAGAGCAGTTTGTAGTGTATCTGGAAGTGGTAACGGGAATGCTGAAGGATGTGCTGACTGAAGAAAGCACAGGAAATGATTTGTTGAATGTAGAGCTTTGGGAAGAAGGCAGGCATTCAATAGTAGTCACAGATAAGGGAGCAAGAATAGGTTTTAAACTGAAAGGAACTGCTAACAGATATGAGAATGTAATGGAATTGTTGATGGAGATGCCTGAAAATACAGTATCGGGAGGGGATTCCACAGTATCAGGGGGAGATACCACGGTGTCTGATGGAAATGCGACAGTATTGTCAAAGGACTTGAAAACGGTATGTTTAACAGACGAGATAGCTCAAGATAATTATAGAGGATTTACAATAAGAGGAGCTATGAATCGAAATGCTGAATGGAGTAGGCTGGCAGCTCCAATAACTATTAGGGTGGATTATCAGATAGAAGAGGTTGGTGCTGTCTTTTCGCAATGTGAGTATGGTTTTTTGAAAATTGATTAAGAATTACACTCAAGAAATTAGAAAAAGTTTCGAGGGGGGTTAAGTAATTGATGTAATTAACCGATATAAATTTCATAAATTACAATAGTACTATATAAGCCAAACAAGGATGTAAAAGGCATGAGAGAAGTGTAGGGCATATTGTACAAGGAGGGTTGGATAATGAGTGACCGACAGCAAGAGGGCAGGCAGAAGAAAAAAGTAATTATTATCGTTGTGATATTACTGATGTTGCTGATTGCCATAGTGGCAGTGATAGTGCTTATATCTAAATACAATTCAGCGATACAGGAATTGGAACGACAGCAGATGCAACAGTCTACGAGTAGTAATGTAACGATCCTAAACAGAGGTTTTGTAACTGAGGAAGAGGGTAAGGAAATCGTAGATAATATGGAGAACAAGGTGGCAGACGGAATGTTCCAGTGTATTATGACTACAACGTGGTCGTTTGCAGATGGAGAGTCAGCGTCGCCTAATGCATATGTTGAAAATGCACCTGCGAACAAGTATACTTTTTACTTTGATGTTTATCTTGCTGACACTGATGAAAAGGTATATTCATCACCATTGGTTCCTGTAGGGGCTTCTGTTAAAAATATTAAATTTGACAAGGATTTGGATGCAGGAGAGTATTCTATGCGTGTGCAGTATACGATGGTGGATGAAGAATATGCAGAGGTGAGCACGGTTGGTTTCATGATAACAGCCATCATAAGAAAATAATTTTTCAAGGAGGAAAAAGAAATGAAAGAAAGAATGAAGAAAGTAATGGCACTTACAATGGCTTCTGCTATGATGTTGGGATGTACAATGACAACATTGGCAGCAGAGGGAGACAGCAGTGCAAATGCAGAGGTAGATGCACCTATTTATAGCTATGATGTGTTGAACGTTATTGTTCCTACTACCTTAACTGCTGCACTGAACCCGGAAGAATATGATATTACCGTAGGTGATGACAACGGAACTCCGATTACTGATGATAGTAAGGTTGTTTCATTAAACTATGGTATTGTTAACCTGAGTACAAAGGATAAGGTAGTTGAGGTAGATATTACAGCAACAGATTCTAATGACAAGATTACCTTTGTAGGGGAAGCAGCAGATTTAACAGATGCAGAAGCAGATGATTTCGCTATGTTATTGAATGTAGTTCCCGGTACTGTGACCAAGGGTGCTGACGGAGCAGCTTTGGCAGTGTCCTATGATACATCCACAGATACCGCCACCAGTAATGTTAATGCAACAAATTTGGCGAATGTGGAAATGACAGAAGATGCTACCAAGGCAGTTGCAGTTGCTGATGGAAGTGCTAAGATTGGCTTTAAGTTGGCAGCAGCTACTTATGTACAGGATGGAGAACTTGAGGTAGGTGTAACAGGGGAAACTCTTAGTGCAACCGATTTAGCAAGTATCTTCAAGGTAAGCGGAATTGATGCTACAAATGGTGTTGCCGGATTTACTTTAGACGGTGATATGGCAGAGGCTGATTGGTCTACTTTGTCAGGTAGTACGGTAAATATTGGCGTTGTATATACATTTAGTGATGTATCTGATGCTTTGGCAGATGCTGATTATGGTGTGGTTACGTTGGTATCTCCTGCAGACTTTGCATGTACTGAAATTGGTAAGATTGATGTAACAGTTGGTAGCGGTGATGATGCGTTTGCTTCCTTGGTAAGTGTAACTGCACCTTGGAATGGTTCACCATATGCTATTACAGATAAATGTACAGTAAGTGAGGATAAGACAACTATCACTATTGATACATCTTGCTTGGCTGGTTGGGCAGGAAAGAGTGAAAATCCTACAGCTACAATTACTTATACAACTGTAGGCGGAGAAACTAAGACAGATACAATTACTTTGTTAACATATGTAGCAGATTAATTTTATAGGTAGTTATGATGAGTTGATTTAAATTGTAAGGCTGCAGGTCAGATGACTTGCAGCCTTAATTGTGATTTGGCTAAAGTTTCATCATAATTTGCCGATACAAATTATAGAGTGTTGTTGTGTGGATTATTAGTGATGGGTGATGAATTATGATTGATTATATGCGAGATAAAGGTGCTCTTTTAGCATTTAACATATGGGATGTTAATTCGGCAAAATCGGTTATAGATGCTGGAATAGCAAAACAAAGAAATATTATATTGCAAACATCTTCCAATATATATGATAAACTGGATAAAAAGACATTTAGGCAATTTATATCTGCATACATAAAGGATAAAGGGATAGAGGTATGGCTTCATTTAGATCATTGCAAGAATATTGCACAAATTAAAGATGCGATTGATATGGGGTGGGATTCGATAATGATTGATGCCTCAGAGCTTTCGCTAGAAGAAAATATAGATATTACGAATAGAATATCTGAATATGCACATAAGAGGGGGGTATTAGTAGAAGCGGAGATTGGGAGGATAAAAGGAGTAGAGGATGAAATTGTTAATACTTCAGAAGAAATCGCTAAATATGAAGATATTAAAAAGTTCTTAGAAGAAACGAATGTGGATATGATAGCGGTCGCATTTGGAAATGCACATGGGGTATATAAGGGAGCACCTAACCTACATTATGAGATTGTTGAATACGTGAAGAGGATTAGTGATATTCCGTTCGTAGTTCACGGAGGGAGTGGACTGGATGAAAAGGTATTACAAGAATTGATACAAATAGGTAATGTGAAGAAAATTAACATTTCTACTGAGGTAAAGCTCGCATATAGAGAGGGGATGCTGAAAGCCTATCAAGAAGGCTTGTTAGATGAAAAAGGTTTTCAGCCTATTAAGGTAGAACAAATGATTCAAAAGTTTATTTCGGATATGGTATGTGCTAAACTTCAGATATTGGAGAACTAAAAGTATGATAGAAGTAAAAAAAGTAATGGTTATTAATATGGGGTTGAAGAGTATTAGATGTATTATATTTAACCAAAATGGATTAAAGTTAGGGAGCTCGGCAGTAGCAATAAACACGGCTATCAATAATGAGAAAGTAGAGCAAAACCCTAATGAATGGTGGGATAAAGCAATTAGGGTTATGCAAAAGGCAATGAAGGATGCCGGTGTAAGAAAAGTAGATTATATTACAGTAACGACATCGGCATCTTGTCTGGTGTGTGTTGATGCTGTGGGAAATGCTCTTGGAGAAGCATTGATGATATCAGATAAGAGAGCTGTGAAAGAAGTACAGATTATAAAAAGTATTCCGGAATTTGAAGATGTGTTGGAAAAAACCGGATTAGAAATGTCGGCCGGACTGATGATACCTAAGATTTATTGGATAAAGCGGAATAAGCCTGATATTTATGAAAAAGCAGAATATTATTTAACACCGAATGATTACTTGATTTATAAACTTTGTGGAAATGTTGTTACAGATTATTTGAATGCTACAAAATATCATTATTGTTTATCGGAGCAGAAATATCCGGAGAAGTTATTGAAGAGGCTAGAGATACCCATAAAGAAACTCCCGGAGGTGGTAAATACAGGAACACGTATCGGTGTAATCCGTAATGAAATAGCAGAAAGCGTAGGCATAAATTGTGACGCACAAATAGTAGCAACTTCCTATGATGCGATATGTTCTTTTGTGGGAAGCGGAGTTTCAGAAGAGGGGGAAGCCAGTGATGTGTCTGGAACAGTGACTGTTTTCCGTGCATTTAGTAAAAAGAAGAATTTAATTAGTAGTCCAAAGGTGTATAATGTTCCATTTTATCAGGAAGGTGCACAAATTGTAGGTGGTTCAAATAATTTGGGAGGCGGACTGATAGAATGGGTAAAACAATGTTATTACCAAAAAGAAGAATATCCATATGAGATTATGGAAAAGGATGCAAGAGAATCTGAGATAGGAGCAAAAGGACTAATCTTTTTGCCATATTTATTAGGTGAGAGAACTCCTATATGGAATGATACTGCAAGGGGTGTATTTTTTGGTTTGGAAAGAATGCATACGAGGAAAGATATGACCAGAGCAGTATTTGAGAGTACGGGGTTTGTTGATTTGGATATAATAGATGCGATTCATGAGACAGGAGTAAATGTTGATACTGTACGCTTGTCTGGAGGCTTGGCAAGAGTTAATTTAATATCTCAGATTAAAGCAGATATATTGGGAAAGGATGTTATGGTATTAGAGGAATTTGAAACAACAGCATCCGGAGCTGCAATGATGGTTTTGATAGGTGAAGGGGTATATCAAGATTTAAAAGAGGCGGCAGAGAAGTTTGCTATTGTACGAATGATTATCAGACCCAATATTGAGAATCATAAGAAGTATAAATATATGTATGAATTATACAAAGAAGCATATATTGCTTTAAAAGATTTGTTTATCAGAAGAATGGATATATTAGAACAAATTAGAAATGACAAGGAAATTCAAATAGAAAACTTGTAGGATGAAATTATGAATGCTTTTACAATCGAAATAGGAACTAAAATATATTTTGGAACAAATATTTGGGCAGAAGCGTTAAGAAAAGAACGTACACACATAAAAGGAAATGTTTTGCTTGTTACAACAGGCAGAAGCTTAGTAAAGTATGGTTATTTAGATGAGTTGTTGAACGTCTTAAAAGAATTGTTGGATGAAAAAGTATTTGTTTTTGAAAAAATTAGTGCAAATCCGCAATTGGAAGAAGTGAAGCATGCGATAAAGTTTGGAAAAGAAAAAAGTATACAGTGTGTTATAGGCTTTGGCGGTGGTAGCTCTATTGATGCAGCAAAAGCAATAGCTGTTGGCATTGCTGCAAGTGATGATATCGAAAACTATTTGTTAAATGGAAAAGAACCTGATGAAAAAACACTGCCTATTATTGCGATACCTACTACTGCCGGAACAGGAAGTGAATTGAGTAAGGGGGCTATTATTTCCAGCAAAATTCATCAAATTAAAGCAGGAATTCGTGGTAAAAATATCCTGCCTAAAGTGGCTATAGTGGATGATGTTTTTACGTGGACTGTTCCTTTGCGTATAACGATGGAAACAGGATTTGATGTGTTGGCACACGCAATAGAAAGCTTTGTAGCAGTTAAAGCAAATTGTTTTTCGGAAATGTTATCAGAAAAGGCAATTAGAATAGTCGGTGAGAATCTGCCATTATTGTATAACAATATAAACAATCATGATGCAAGGAAGCAAATGTGCTTTGCAAGTATGATAATGGGAATGAATTTGGCGAATATCGGAACTTGTTTGCCACACCGGATGCAGTATGCGATAGGTGCGTATACAGATACTAGTCATGGTGCAGGATTGCTTGCAATATATCCTAAGTGGATACGATATGAGTATCAAGTAAATAGCGAGAAGATAAATAAGGTTTTGTATTGGTTAGGGGGAATACAGGCAGATACTTCAGAACAAGCAGAAGAACTAATGGTTAGCTTTTTGAAGAAAATGGATATTTCGTACTCCTTATCTGATTTGAACATACATGGTGATATGATAGAGCTGTTGATGGAGAAAGTAACAGGAAATTTAGCAAATGATAAATTAGCAAGTAGACATAATATAGTAAAGAGTATTTTTACAGAAACATTATAAATAGGGAGATGGATAAAATATGCAGGCAATAATTATGGCAGCTGGAAAAGGTAGCAGATTGGGAGAGTTGACAAATGGTAATCCCAAATCTTTTGTGGAAATCAAAGGAAAGAAATTAATAGAGTATAATTTACAACTATTAAATAAGTATGGAATTGAGAAAATAGTTATTGTAACAGGTTATCGAAGTGAAGCGTTTGAAGAATTGACTAGAGAAATGGAGAATGTACATCTTATTTATAATCCTTTTTATGAGATGGTGAATGTATTAGGTTCGTTTTTCATGGGAATGGAAGCCATAGATGATGATTTTATTTATTTACATGCTGATACTTTATGTGATCCGTTCATTTTCGAAAAATTGGTTCATTTAGAGGGAGATGTGATATTACCTATTGATTATAAGCAGTGTGATGAAGAGGCTATGAAGGTTCGAAGTGAGAATGGGAGGATTGTTGAAATTACAAAGCAGATGCCATTAGAGTTGGCAGAAGGCGAATTTATTGGTATGTGTGCATTTCGAAAAGAAGTGCTTCCGGTTTTGAAATCGAAAGTGAAGCAATTGATGAAGGAAAAAGCATTTTCGTCTTATTTTGAAGGTGCTATTCAAAGACTGATCGATGAAGAGTGCTTTGATATAAGGTTGGTTTCAACAGAAGGTTATTTTTGGTCGGAAATCGATTTTATGGAAGATTTTGAGCGTGCAGTAGCAAATATTTCAGATAGTTTATTAACATTGAAGGTGTAGTAAGAAATATGAGTTGTAAACAGAGAATTGATATTGCTGAAGAAATATATATATTCAAAAGAAAAGTGAAAGCCTTTTTGCAAGGATTAATTTATTATGTGTGTAGGATATTTCCTATAGATAAGAAAAAAATAGTAATGTGGACATTTGAAGGTGCTGGAGGATATGGGTGCAGTCCTAAGTATATTGCTGAAGAGATTTTGCGAAGGAATCGTGAAGACAACACTGAGTATCAAATTGTTTGGTTGGTAAATGACTTGAATAGAGAATTTCCAAAAGGAATTCAAAAGGTGAGGGATACCTTGTGGAATAGAGCATATCACTTATCGACAGCAAAAGTTTGGATAAGTAATACACGAACCTTTTATGGTACTAAGAAGAGAAAAAAACAATGTTATATTCAGACTTGGCATGCGACAATTTGCATTAAACCGATTGGAAAATATAGAGGTGATTTGTTCCCTAAAATGGCATATTTGGTTAGCGAATATGATTCAAAGTTAATAGATTATGTATTGTCAGGTTCTTCGTGGTGCGATCATATGTATCGAGAAGGATTGATTTATGATGGGGAAATTATTAAAACCGGAACTCCGAGATGTGATATTTTATTTAATGGTATGGAGGAAAAGCACACAGAGTTACGAAAGAAATATGACATACCATTAGATGCGAAGATAATGTTGTATGCACCTACATTTCGAGGCGGGAGTCAAAATAAGAACCGTAGTGTAAAAGCAGATGAAGCTACAATAGATTTTGAACGTCTGCTCACTGCTTTAGAAACTCGTTTCAAAGGAAAGTGGTATATTTTCTTAAGACTCCATCCCCAATTGGCAGCAAGAATGGAAGGAATAGAGGTTGGTAAGAAGACGGAACGATTAATTGATGTGAGTCAGCGAACCGATATGAATGAAATCATAGCTTCTGCAGATGCTTTTTTAACTGATTATTCAAGTGCTATTTTTGAGGGTGCAATGATAAAACAGCCTGGGTTTATTTATGCAGATGACTTGGAGGAGTATATTGCAGATAGGGGAGACTTGTTTTTTGATATGTATGAGTTGCCTTTTCCGGTAGCTTTAAATAATGACGAATTAATATCTAATATATTAAATTTTGACATACATAAATATGAAACGGATGTTGATTTGTTTATGGATAAAGTCGGAATAATGGAAGACGGACAAGCCAGTGCAAGAGTGGTAGATTTGGTGGAGGAATATATAAAACATTACGTTTGAGAAGAGGGGGAACGATTTTCGTAAATAAAGGAGTATTAAGAAAACAGCATTAAAACCGATATTATAAAGGAATAGGATGCTTGGAAGCTGAGAATATAGGTGCACAGGGAAGGTGGAATATGATGGTGGTTAGAAGGCATTGGAGACAGTACTCTTTTTGATATAATAAATGGGAATGGAGAGGGATGATTAAGCTAGAAGCTTCGAAAAGTTAGTAAGAAGAATACTCGAAAGGTGTAAATACTGACGCTCTCCACATCAAATAGTAAGTATGGATATTATTGTAATTGATACGGAAATAGCACGGACACCGTGTTTGAGGAAAATGTGTTTCAGGGGATTAAGGATTATGACAGTTATTTGAGTTATAAGTTTGTTAACTATATGGAGTTATTGCCGGAGGAGAAGAGAAAAGCACATCCGGTGAATGAGTTGAAGTTATTGTAGAAAATATATTTATGTGGAGAAGTTTGAAACAAATAGGTAGTAGTTAGAGAAAAAAGTAATGCATAGCAAATAGACCATCCTGAGGGTGGTTAAAAAAAGTGAATATAGACACAACACCTAATTAGGAAGCAGGAATGACATCATCTTTGATGGTGTAACCACGTTGCTTTAACAGATTAAGTGCCTGAGAAGTGGTTAATACCTTTGATTCATTCACAGGACGTGATTCAAGAAAACCTTCCGGTGTATAAGGCTTTAAATCTGAGAGTATGTGCCAGATAGCGGTCAGGAGCATACGGCAGATAGCAATGATGGCTTTCTTGTGACCACGGCGTGCTTTTATACGTTTATAGCGATCGGTTATTTCCGGATGTTTTTTAGAACGCAATAAACCATTTGCAACTTGTACCAGAACTGGTTTAAAATAAGAACCAGCACGGGAAATTCGAGTTGATTTGATTTTTTTGTTGCTTTGGTCATTGCGTGGACAACATCCTGCCCATGAAACGAGGTGTTTAGCTGTGGGGAAGACAGACATATCACCACCGATTTCAGAAAGGACTTGGATAGCAGTCATAGGTTTTTTGTCGAAGCCTGGAACAGTACGAATTAGATCAAGAGCAGCTTGGTATTTATCAGAGAGACGAAGAATCTCCCGTTCTATTTCTTCAAGATGCTTTTCTAATTCGTCGATGTGGTTAAGACGCTGTCTGAGTTTAACGGCCTGTTCTTGGGAAATGGCTCCGTCAACAGCAGCCTGAATTTCTTCAATGGGTGTCTTGCACCGACCGTCAATAAAGGGCGTTACGTCAAACAATTCCCCAGGATGCGCAAGCATATATTCCGTAATAGAGCGTGAAGATTTTCCGAACACATCACTGAAGACATCGTCGAGTTTGAGGTTTGATACGGTAAGACAATTCTGTGCACGATTCTTCTCACCGACAATCATACAGGTGAGTTTGAAACGGTATCGTACCAAATCTCTCAAGTGACGAATATCAGCAGGTGGAATAAAGGATGGTTTGACCATGTCACACATGTAAAGGTCACAAATCCATTTAGCATCTTTACGGTCGGTTTTGTTTCCCTTTTGGGGTTTAGTGTACTTAGGGTGAGAAAGAGTAACGAAAAGGTTATTCTTTTCTAAGATATTAAAAACAGGAATCCAGTACTTGCCGGTAGATTCCATACAAACGTCAGTACAGTGATATTTTGCAAGCCAGTCAGACAGCTCCTGCAATCCTTTTGTGAAGGAAGAGAAGCGAGCTTGCTTATATTCAGTACGACCATTGGAATCAGTAATACCGATACAAGCATAAATCCATGTTTTGTGGATATCAAGTCCACAACAATTGAAGCGAAAAATTTTAAAAGACAATATAAAAACCTCCTGAGATTTATAGTAATAAAACTGACAGTGACTGGTCATCCGGCAAAATCGAGTCGACTTTGGAAGAGATAAGTTTACGGGCTAAGGTATGCGTCATTCATTGATGCCTTAACGGATGACCGACAACATATAATAATGCGAGGTCGCCGCTATACAGCCCCGCCACTCACCTCCACGTGTTCTGTAGTGTGTCAGTCTTATTAAGAGAATAATATCAGAAGGAAAATAGATTAGAAAGCGAAAGTCAGTGGGCGGGTTTCATGACCCCATCGGTGCCTTTCGCAGAAAGGCGGAATATAATAATGGAAAAGAAGATATCGGTTATTATACCAGTTTATAATACGGAAAATGAACTTAGAAGATGTTTAGATAGTATTGTTAACCAAACATATAGGTCGTTGGAAGTTATTTGTGTTGATGATGGTTCTACAGATGGCTCTGAAAAGATAGTAGATGAATACGCATTATGCGATAAGAGAGTTATAGTTATTCATCAAGCCAATCATGGGGAAAGTAATGCAAGAAATGTAGGGTTAAGAGTAGCAACAGGAGAGTACATAGCCTTTTGCGATTGTGATGACTGGTTAGACTTAGATATGTATCAATTGATGATGCAGATCATGGAAGAGAATAATGTAGATATGGTAGCAAGTAGCTGGTACAAAGAATTGCCAGAAGAAAGTATTTTGATAAAAAATGAAGAGCAAGTTGTTAATGGTATATTTGGAAAAAAAGAATTGTTAAAATACTTGTATAAACGTGACGCATACAGAGGCTTTGCATATATGTGGAATAAGTTATATAAGCGAAAGGTTTTGTGTGATAAGAAAAAACAATTGATAATGTTTGATGAAACATTGCAACTTGGTGGAGACGTAGTGTATTTGGCAGAAGTGGCGTTAAATGTAGAGCGTGCTTTATACTTGGACAGAGCTTTTTATCATTATAATCAAAGAGCAAATTCAGGATGCCATACAACGAACCTGAAAAAGCTCCGAGATTGGGTAAAAGCTTATGAAATTATTATAAATAGATTTGAAGAGGAAAGTGTAGATAAGGATATTATTGATTACACTAAACGTTTTTTGGCATATCATAGTTGTAATTCAGCGAAAGAGGCATTGAGACAAGCTAATAGCAAATATTTAAATGAATTTCAGAGTTTTATGGAGCTGTATAAAAAAGAATATATAGAATTAAACAGGCTGCATCCGCAACGAATTGATGATTACCTGAAAATTTTAGAAGAAAAAATATATTAGAGAGATTTGGTATAAAATGGAAATTAGTGGTCGCGAATACGCGGTGATTTGCAAATGACAAGTGAAATCAATGAGATGTGGGAAGATGTGTATTTTTCGGACGATATGTTAGGTATATGGTTGAACGGTGGGTTCGTACCTACAGAAGAAATGAAAAAAAGTTTCTTTTTTGATAATGCTTTATTGAATAATAAGGAATCGGCATTATGGGAGTAAAATGAGTGAAGGATGTTGTTGGTTTATAGTTGAAAGCAATATGTGAGGGTGAAGGGTATGGAGACGAATAAAATGCTGTCTGTTGTTATTCCAGTATATAATGTTGAGCCATATTTGGAGAGATGTTTGGATAGTATTTTGGTGCAGAGTTATCAACCAGATGAGATTATATGTGTAGATGATGGCTCTACAGATAAAGGATTAGAAATATTAAAAAAATATGCTGAGAAAGATAAACGTTTTAAAGTTATTCATAAAGAAAATGGAGGGGTGGTAAGTGCAAGAAAGGCTGGAATACTGATGGCAGAGGGAAGATATTCAACTTGTATAGACCCTGATGATTGGATTGAAAAAGATATGTTTGAAAAACTGATGAAAAAGATTATGTTATCTGATGCAGATATGGTTACATCGGGAGCTATTCGTGAATATGGTCATTATAGGATGGAGGATAACGAACTGTTGCCTCCTGGTGTGTATGAAGGTGATAAGTTATTAAATGATTTTCAAACGAAAATAATTGCGACAGATGTCTTTTTTGAGAACAATATTAAGTTTGTTTTTTGGGGGAAAATTTTTAGGACGGATTTGTTAAGAAAATATCAGTTGCTGGTAGATGATAGAATCAATGTGGGTGATGATGCTGCATGTGTATTTGCGTGTATGTTAAATGCAAAAAAAGTGGTTGTATCAGGCGAGAATTATTATCATTATTGTATCAGACATAATTCTATCATGGGAACGATAGAGAAGAACGAATTATCAAAAATAAGAATTTTGTTTGATTATCTATATGGTGTGTTTGCTGAAAAGAAAGAAACTGTGAGCAATATAATGGTTCAGTATGAAATTTTAAAATTGTATTTTTGGTTTATGAGAGGAATAGAAAATGCGATTTCCTACAAGCAAGGCATTTTGTTTCCGTTTGGAAAAATTGATAAATTTGATAGGGTAATATTATATGGTAAGGGGCGTATTGGAGCACAATTAAAGCAGTGGATTGAAAACAATACTTCATTTGAAATAGTAGATTGGGTGGATAGTGCAGATGCGAATGTAGATGATGTTTTGTTTCATAAAGAGTATGATAAGATAATTGTCGTTGTGATTAGACATATGATACACCAACAGATAAAAAATGAATTGATAGAAAAAGGAATTGAAGAGAGTAAAATATATACAATGAATGTTCACTGTATGGAATGTGATAAAAGTATCTGAAATATTTTGATATATTATGAAGAGTATAGATGAAGTTGAACCTGAGTGTCAACAGCTTGCTTTTGAACAATGTTGCCTTGTGATTGGTAATCATATGAGACTGTGCGGAAGTCTTTAAATACATTATGTACATTATGGTAAAGAAAGTGAGATGAGCATTTTGGAAAAAACTTTTGACCTTTCACAATTTGATGAATACAGAGAAGACAACAGAAGAGAAGTGAAAAAAGCAGATGGTGGCTTGCCTGTTTCATTGTGGGACACCTATTCTTCCTTTGCGAACTGCTATGGTGGAGTAATTATTCTTGGTGTCAAAGAAAATAAAGACGGTAGTTGGAGAACTACCGGGCTCCAGAATGCATCTAAGCTTCGCAAGGAAGTTTGGGATAATATGAACAATCCCAAGAAGGTAAGTATAAATCTTCTGTCAGAAGATGATGTGCAGACCTACGAGGTTGGTGACAATAAGGATGTTATTATGGTTATTTATGTGCCAATGGCAAAGCGTGAGCAGAAGCCGGTGTACATCAACAATGATATTTTTAATGGCACTTTCCGTCGCAATTACGAGGGCGATTATCATTGTACCAGATTACAGGTAAAGACCATGCTTCGCGACCAGACCGAGCACACTATGGATATGGAAGTGCTTGATAAGGTTCCGATGGAAGATTTGAATTATGATACGATTCACGGATACCGCAACAGTCATCGTTCTTTAAAAGAGGGACATCCTTTTGAACGCCTGAGCGACCATGAGTATCTGAGAAGCATTGGTGCGGCTGCTATTTCTGATGAAGATGGAAAGTTGCATCCTACGGCGGCAGGGATGCTGATGTTTGGGGATGAGTACAACATTGTGCGACACTTCCCTGAGTATTTCTTGGACTACAGAGAAGAGTTGGACCCTACCACTCGTTGGAGTGATCGTTTGCAGTCCAGTTCCGGTGAATGGTTCGGAAATGTGTGTGACTTTTATTTTAGAGTTTATAACAAAATTATCAAGGATATCAAGGTGCCTTTCAAAATGGTCGGTGGTGAATCTGATCCCCGAAACAAGGCTCTTATGAAAATGTTTAATCTTATCAATATCGGTGAACGTGCCGGAAGTGGTGTGCCAAATATCTTTAATGTTTGGGCGGACGAAGGTTGGGAAGAGCCGGTGATTGAAGAGAGATTTGATCCGGATAGAACGGTACTTTCGCTTTCATTCAAAAAAAGCGGTGAAAAAAAAGCGGCGATAAAAAGCGGCGATAAAAAAGTGACTAAGAAAACGCAAATGCAGTATGATAAAATTCTTGAATTTATGGAAGAAGGAAAAGAGTATGGAATTTGGGATTTCTGCGAATTATTAGGATTAAAAGAAAGTCGTACTAAAGATATTTTGAAGGGGCTTTCTGAATATATTGATATTATCGGTAGTAATCGTGATAGACGTTATAAAAAGAAAGATATATAATTCGTAGAAAATATGATTTACAGTAAGCTTAATGCAGAAGAAAAAATAGAATGTACAACAGAAATAGTATGTTAAAAGGGAGAATGAAATGTATTATAGAGTTGTATGTTCGGGTAAGGATTTATATGATTAGCTAGGAAGATTTACAATCCCAAAATCAACTGAGTGCATTAATTATTCTAAATATCCATTCTGTTCGCAAACTATTATTTTCGAATGGCTGTAATAATTTATTTTAC
>JAZQEK010000009.1:0-1832 GCA_045538995.1 Acetatifactor sp.
CATGGTATCACTTCCTTTGCCCCTATTCTATCACATTCGGTAAAACACGAAAAGACTTTTCTTTGTTTATAGCGGTGCAAATGGCGGCGCTCCACGCATAAACTGCTTGTATCATACCGGTGAGGTGGGACTATGAAGCAACGGTCAATTCTTTGGCAGGCGGCAGGATATGCTCTAGTTACCTTTGGCGGTACGATCCTGCACTTTTTATACGATTGGACAGGCGACAGCATCTTGGTTGGTCCATTTTCCGGGGTCAACGAATCCACCTGGGAGCATATGAAGCTGCTGTTCTGGCCCTTATTACTCTTTGCGTTGGTTCAGCGATTGTTTTTCAAGGATCAGGAAAACTACTGGTGTGTCAAGCTGGCGGAAATTCTGCTGGGATTGGTACTGATCCCGGTGCTGTTTTACACCTATAATGGCGTATTCGGTAAATCCTCAGACTTGATCAACATCGCCATCTTTTACATCTCCGCATTGCTGGTCTTTTTCTTTGAGTGGTGGGCATTCAAGCGAGATTGGCTGCAATGCAAGCACCCACGGCTTGCTGTTACCGCCATTTGCCTGGTTGGTGTTCTGTTCGTAGTGTTCACTTTCGCAACGCCACAGATCCCCCTATTCCAGGATCCACTCACCGGTACCTATGGAATCTGACAACTGAAAACTTTTTGTGAAAAGACTTGCAATATCCGCACTTCCAAGGTAACATCACACAAACTTTTTAGGAGGTGTTATCGTGCTTTTTCTATATTGGTTGATATTTACACAGCAATTTGATACAATCTATTCGACAAACTTGAATTTGACAAGGAGAAAACAAATGATTCAAATATCATACACATCAATGGTAGTGTTCATAAGTATCATTTGGTGTTTGGTAAGAATGGTATGTGCAATTAAAACCAAAAGAGCAAATTGGACGAGAGAAATACAACTGCTTTTGGTATATGTCTGCATTATCGTTGTTGCTCGGTTTACCTTTTTCCCATTTTCAAAAGTAAACGGAGAAATACAACCGCTTGTTTATGAAAGTGCAAAAGTATATCCGTTTCGGATAAATTGGATTCCATTTGTTAACCTGTTTGATTATCCCGAAATAAGAGACATTCTGATAAATGTAATCGGAAATACGGCAATGTTTATCCCATTGGGAATTGTTTGGCCCAGTATATACAAGGGGTTGGATACACACGGGAAAGTCATTTCCGCAGGTATTGGTGTTTCTTTATGCATTGAGATTTTACAGCTTCCCTTTTATGACAGGGTATCCGATGTTGATGATTTATTATTAAATTCGTTAGGTTTCATCATTGGGTATTTGCTGTATCTTCTTGCGAAGCAGGTAAGTAAAAGAGTGCGAAGAATTAAGTAAATTCCAATTTGCTGCACGGGAAGTGCGCCTATGCGCCGCTCATCATTCCTATGAATAACAAAAGCTCCCCTTACAGGGAGCTTTTTTCTTGCACAAAATGATACAGATATTTTTGTCGAACAATTCAGTACACACTATGTTATAATAAAGCTTAGAAAATCCTCACAAAGGAGCGATACATCATGGCTGACCATTATAATCACTATTCTCTGAAACACTTCGCCGGCATCGTTGCCGACTGTATGAACATGGAACTTCCGGAGGCTTTCGCCGAGACCATTCCATGGCTGTCCCAGCTGCTGAAAGAGCGTCTGGGCGGCACCGCAGACCGCGTGGTTCTCTATCACGCAGACGCCGTCGGTCACCACATCTGGCAGAAATATACCAATCTCTTCGCACCGGTTTACCAGCACACCAAGTCGGATCGTAGCCATGTCGTTCTGTGAGCCAAGGAGTT
>JAZQEK010000010.1:0-4703 GCA_045538995.1 Acetatifactor sp.
CAGCTCCTCCGGGTTGATACGCAGCAGCAGTGTATCCTTCTTCACCCGCCCCTCCGCGCGGTGAACGACCTCCACCTCCCCCGCCATGTCCGGCGTTATCGGCAGCACGCGGCGCGGCACGACCTTCGCCGGATGGCGAGAGATGCGGAGGGGTGGTTGCTCACTCTGTTCCTCCCACGCACAGGCATACCCAACTATCCCGAATAGCAAGAGGGGAATGAGTTTCATTGCTGTGCGAAAGAAATACACAAATACGATGATTACCTGACAATAGTAAATCCTCCTTTATAGGACATTCTGTATATTTCGGACTTGCCATTTACTATTTTGTAAGATGTGAATGTCTTGTATATGTCTCCTTCTGTATCTGAAATTGCATTGAATTCTATAGGATATATAAGCATATATTCAGCATATTCATCATTGAACGTAAATACAAAGTAATATTTTCTTGCGTCTTTTTTTTCTAAAATATATGTGCCTTTGTATAATCCATCCAACGTAGCAGATGATTTGCCATTAATGGTAAATCGCGTAACATTATTTCCGGTTTCTCGAGTAAAGAAGTTATTACTGGTAGTAAAACTAATTGTATCACCAATACTAAGCGCTATTGTGTCAGACTCATCTCCGTTGTCTCCTGCATCATCACTATTTTCGTCATCGTTTTCGGGAGAACTTGAAGGAGCATAAGTAGAAAGGCCAAAGTTAAAAGTCTTCAACATAACACTATTTTCTGTAGCTATGCCTTCCTTATTCCCCGAAAAAGAGAGCGTGTAACGGAATACTCCTGTTGCTGTTTTATAGCTCTTTTTTTCGTGATTTACTTCGGTAATATACTTATGCGTTGTAATTAATGTGGCAGTATTAGCGCTTGTCTTTTCGTACGTATAACTTCCAGCGGGGGAAAGAGTAACATTTGCCTTATCATCAAATCGGTGCTTAACCGTCACGTTTCCGGACGTATCTAATTTATATTCAAAAAGCGTATTGTTGCCTTGTTTTATTGTCATATATTGGTTAGATAAACTTTCCGGGGCAAATCCTGTATTATCCTCATTCGTATCAGCATTGGAATCGTCATCGGTAGAATCCTGTGTTATGGAAACCTTCCCTTTTCCATATTGGATACGCTCGTTGGTATAAGTTCTAAAGCCTATGATTCCGGAGACAGATACGCTACTGCCCGAAGAGAAAGAAAGGGTAACATTATCACGAGTTTTATAGAATTCTCCTACCGTTTCGGGAATATCTATTTTCAGTTTGCCGGAATTGGCGGATTCTCTGACATAGGTATACGTCCCTGAAACATTTGCCGGTACTATAGTAGCACGTCCCCCCTCAAACCCAATTTTTTTCATTTGGCTAGTAACACCCTTTGTCCCCCAGTCCAGATAATATCCTTCGAGAGATACTGGAGCATTTCCACTTACGGGCGTTGAACCGCTGCCAGATGAGGAGGAGCTGCCAGATGAGGAATCATTTCCTGAAGAAGAGCTGCCGCCGGAAGTTGAGCTTCCTCCGCTTGTTGTGCGAGCAGTCATTCGGAATGTTCCAACATTGTGCTGAATATCAGCACCCGACGCGCTCGTATATGCATAAGAACGTGTTATATTGCCTGACAGATTATCACTGAATTGAAGTGTATATTCAAACGAGCTCAATCCCACCATTGCATTTGATGAAGTGAAAGAACCCGCATGAAATTTGAAAATAGCAGTATTGCTACCTGTCTTTTTGTATTCAAAAGTAGAACCGTCGGTTAATTTGCCACTTGTGCCAGTTGTATCACTCAAGCTGGCAATGGTATATGAAAACGTAGCGGAAGATGCAATGGGAGCTGCTGTTCCGGAAATAGTAAGAGACACTTTTTGGCCTACAGACAAACCTGAGGGAGAACTTACCATAGCATCAGGGTTAGTGGCATTACCGGCCGATGAATCACCGATATGCGAGTTATGGGATGCTTTATTACCACCACCCCCACCGCCGCCTCCGAACAACCAGTCAAACCAGTCGCAAGAAGTCAGACTGAATCCAAGCATTACAAGAAATAATGAATTCCGAGCAAAATGAGCTATTTGCATATTATGAAGGTATGTGTTTAAACTATAGTGATGCTTGTGCTCCGCAACAGTAATCCTCATCACAGGCAGCAATACCCGGGATGATGAACTGCTACACAACTCCACACTGTTACATGCGGTGGAATAGCCGGAGAAATACTTTTCAATTGGCTAAGGTAAAAAGATTTCCCACTTACTGCGGTTCCGCCGCCGCAATGACATTATACAGCATTATGAATGCTGTAGCAAGCTAAATCTAACGATATATGTCGATTTTTCTGCGTAATATCAGCCTTATACCGCAAGAGGATGAAGTAATCAAGATTGTGTCTATCTGTTTATTTTCACGCCCGCTTGATTATTACTGATAATTGGGAATAATTACTTTAACAACAACGACGGATATGCCAGCATTCACAATGCATACCCACCTACCAAAATAAATCATGAAAACAGCAAAGGATATCATCAAGGAATTACCACTGAATATGAACGACATAGCCCGACTGATTCTGGAAGCGACAGAGGAGTTGGGAACACAGACGCAGAAGCTGGAACGCACAAAGTTGATACACCTGCTGCGGCGGGTGATGCGTGCAGGAATAAAGACGGGCAATCGGAGGATTACACCGTTTGCTTTGAGGAAGCAGCGTGGGCGAGTGTGGAGGCGCGAGCTGGAAGAAGGGCCACCACGTTGCGGGATTTGCGGCATTTTGTGCGGCGAATGCTGCGGGTGGAGGGGGTGGCGGCAATCTTGCGCTCCAGCAGAGCCATGGCGCGTTCATCCACTTCTGCCTTGAGATGCTGCACCACATACATGCGGCGCTCCGGCGGGAGCTAGGAGAAGAACTCCAGCTCCTCTTTCTGGCACACCAACTGGAGGATTTCGGTTTCTGCGGTCAGGTTGTTGCGCTCCAACTGCTGGTGGAGCTCCTGCTCATCCAGCGCCAGCTCCTCCGGGTTGATGCGCAGCAGCAGTGTGTCCTTCTTCACCCGCCCCTCCGCGCGGTGAACGACCTCCACCTCCCCCGCCATGTCCGGCGTAATCGGCAGCACACGACGCGGCACCACCTTAGCCGGATGGCGGGAGATGCGGAGGATTGGTTGTTCATGCGCCGCCTCCGCACAGGCATACCCGACTATCCCGGATAATAGGATGAAGATGAGACGCATTATGTGCAATATAACTGCATAAAACGAGGAGAATGAATTTAATACTACGTTAATACGTCGTTACATCGTTGGGTTATTCAGTTTAAGATTACAGTTGAATATTCTTCTTCAGTTACACGGGATTCCGGCAATTTGCCTCCAATAAAAGCGGGCCCAGCTGTATATGAATAAAATGTAGTAACCTTGGTTTTTGCTCCCAACTTTAATTCAATTTCAACTTCACGAAACTCCCATACAGAAGCAAATATTTTTTGTGTATCGTATTGTCCGTAGATAGGATGCTTGTCGAATATTAATTTGATTTTTGCTTCGCTATCATTGGCTTTTTCATATTGATATAATCCACTTCTTCTATCATTTATAATGAGCGCGGAAAAGTTTCCATTATTTCCAAAATGATACGAAACGAATGAGCTTAAAGATAAACTTTTCCCCTTAATATTATCGGGAGTAAAATGTGTATTGCCTGAGGATGAGGAGTTATCATCATCTTGATTTGTATCATTAGATGTATCGTCATTCCCCTGACTCGGAGCGTCTGATTTGTCAGACAGATTAAATGTGCCGGAAACAGAGGCTTCACCTCCGGCGTTGACATAGGTGTATGTACCGCCGGTGGCAGAGGTGAACACGAGCTTGTAGGTTAACGGGATGTTCAAAGCATTACGGGCAACCCATTCCGCGGTATTGTCTCCTGTGACGGAATATTCCCATGTGAGTTTACCTCCGGAATTGTTTGTGCAGTTTGTATCAGAATTCAGAGTGTAAGAGGTAATGTTCCCGCCGTTGGCATGCAGGTTAATCACCGTTCCCACCGGGAGAGTATCCGGAGTCAACTGTGAGCTGTCATCTGATGAGGTATCATCATTACTTTCTCCGTCAGATGAACCATTGTCCTGCACCCCGGCACCGGAGAAAGTTGCCGTCACACTATATACATCCTCATTTTCATGGAAGCCATTGCCGTTGACAGAATCGGTGGTAGTGTAGGATACCAATGCTGAGGCTTGAGAGGAGGAAGAGAACGATAGCTCGATGTCGAAAGTCTGCGTTTTCTCAATTCCCGATGATGTTTTTCCGCTGGTCGTATTGAGCACCAGAGTTGCATTCTGCCCATCCGATGAGCGTGAATAGGTATAAGTGCCGGTATAGTTAATAACGGTATCTACCAGCTGTGCCTTGCCATTTACTTTTCCGGAAGCATCAAATTCAAAAGAATATGGTTTCCCGTCGTAATTGTAGGTCATGGTGCAGCCGGAGAGATTGTAGGGTGCATACCCTTTCTGTGTGTTCGGCGTGTTGGTCGTGGAATCTTTGCCGGACGATGAGGATTTCCCACCACCTCCACCACCGCCGCCACCGCAGGAAGCAAGGGTAAGAGAAATTGAGCCGGCAAGGAGTATGTTTCGAATGAGACAGGATGTTTTCATGATTCGTGTTAGCAGATGTGTTGACGAGAATGCC
>JAZQEK010000011.1:0-1910 GCA_045538995.1 Acetatifactor sp.
GTATAAAGTGGGTCAGATGCCACGTTAAGTCCCACGTGCTTCATACATGCCATGGCGCGCACACCAGAAATGCTCGCACCAATCGCAACCTCTGCTGCAACCTTCTCGTTTGGCGACCATTCTGAGTAAATGTCGTCTTTATATTTAATAATGTTTTCACTAATCTCTGTACTTGGTGTTCCCGGGTATGCTGCAGATACTTTAACGCCTGCTTCGTATGCACCACGGGCAATCGCTTCATTTCCAAGCATGATTACTCTCTTATTCGACATAATTCGTTCTTCCTTTCGAAAATTAGATTATTTTTATAGTATAACACAACACTTTGACGAATTAAAGTACTAAAAATCAAATAATGACAACTGATTCGATGTCGGCAAATCTCCAAAAAGTCCCAAATCCGCCATAAAATCAATCACCGTCTTACTTACCTTCGTGCGCTGCCTAAAATCATCCAGTGACAAATATGGCCCATCTGCCGCAGCCATCTCCACTGCGTCAGCCGCTTTATCCCCCATTCCTTCAATGGTGCTAAATGGTGGCAAAAGTTTCCCATCCACAATCTGGAACTTTGTCGCCTTGGATTTATAAAGGTCAATCGGCAGGAATTCAAAACCTCTTGCATACATTTCCTGCACCAGTCGCATATCCTTGAGTGTTTCCTGCTCTTTATTGGAAAGCGTGTCGTTTCGCCTCTTATAGTCACGAATGTAGTGTTCTAATTTGTCCTTCCCCTGACACATGAGTTCGTACGAAAATGCACTGGCACGAATACTAAAGTACGCCGCATAGTAAGCCAGCGGATAATACACTTTACAGTAGGCAATACGGTATGCCATCATAACGTAGGCCGCTGCATGAGCCTTCGGGAACATGTACTTGATTCTTCGACAAGATTCCTGATACCACTCCGGTATTCCGTTCTCTGTCATAGCTGCTTCCCATTCTGGTTTCAAGCCTTTTCCCTTACGCACACTTTCCATGATTGTGAAGGAAAGCTCACTCTCCATCCCTTGATTGATGAGGAATGTCATAATATCATCTCGGGTACAGATTGCCGTAGAAATAGTGGCCAACCCTTCCTGTATGAAATACTGTGCGTTATTCAGCCACACGTCGGTTCCATGGGACAGACCGGAAATACGAATGAGGTCAGACAACGTCTTCGGCTTCGTATCCACAACCATCTGAATAACAAAGTCTGTTCCAAACTCTGGAATGCCAAGGCATCCTACCGGACATCCCCCGATGTCATCCGGTGTAATTCCAAGGGAGCTGGTGTCAGCGAATAGCTTCATAACTCCCGGATCATCCAGTTTAATATCGGTTGCCACAAATGGCTCCCCTGTAATCTCCGCCACCAACTCTTCTAACATTTTTATCATAGTTGGATCATCATGGCCGAGAATGTCAAGTTTTAATAAGTTATGGTCAATGGAATGATAGTCAAAATGTGTAGTGATAATGTCTGTCGTCATATCATTTGCTGGATGCTGTACCGGTGTAAATGAGTTGATATCCTGACCAATCGGAAGCACGATAATACCGCCTGGATGCTGTCCTGTACTTCTTCGAATCTTGACACACCCTTGTAGCAATCGTTCAATCTCACATTTTCGTTTTCCCTGTCCACGTTCTTCAAAATAATTTTTCACATAACCATAAGCTGTTTTATCTGCTAGAGTACCGATTGTTCCAGCACGGAATGTCTGACCATCGCCAAAGATAACTTCCGTATATTTATGTGCATTACTCTGGTAATCTCCGGAGAAATTCAGGTCGATATCCGGCTCCTTATTTCCCTTGAATCCAAGGAAAGTCTCGAATGGAATGTCAAATCCGTCTTTTACGAGCGGCTCTCCACACACCGGACAGTTTTTATCCGGCATATCCCATCCACAACCTCCGGC
>JAZQEK010000012.1:0-1961 GCA_045538995.1 Acetatifactor sp.
AGCTCCTTATTTTTTATAATTTAGCTGCCTTCAGCTTTTCGAACTTTTTCATTCAACAAAACTGTTGCGTATTACTTATCGTCGTTCAGATAAATGAGACGGTCTACGTATTCTTTCATCCGGAGATACTGCTCATGGTTAATCAGAATGAATTTCTGGGAGCGGGAAATCAATTCCTCTTCTTCCATCTTTTTGATCGCACGGCTCACTGTTTTCACAACAAGACCTGTTTCATTGGCCAGATTCTGCTGGTTTACATGGAAATGATAAACACCGTTGTTACCATACTTTTCATACTTTCTGATCAGCAGGTACATCAGCCGGTCCGCGCCCTGCAGGAATAAATATGCTCTTGCGAGTCTGCTCTGCTCAAGCAAGTATTCTCCCATCAGTTGCGCTTCCAGCTGAAGCGCATCCACATCAGAAAGAAGCCAACGTGAGTACGGCTCAATCGGAATCTTAATAATTGTGCATTTTGTGACTGTCGTCAACGTTGTCAGGAAAGTGGAGAGTTTCATCAGCACTTCCATGGCACCCATTGCATAGGCCTTATCAAAGCGGATAAAGTCGAACTCTGTTCCGAACACCCGGTAATCGGTTGCCTTTATAATACCGGTAGCAATCACATAGACATATTCCACCGGTGCTCCTTCCCGTACAAATACTCTGTTGGGAACCAGGTTTTCAATAATCAGATGATCCGCCAGAGAATCGGGAGCAGTGCGGAAATATTTCAGAATCTGCTGCCGTCTGTCCGGCTGAATAGTGTCCAGGAAAGGTAATTTATCAAACAGGATTTCCTCTTTCATTTCTTCACCTTCTTACAACGAATTATTACAGGTTACTGGGGCCAAATCCGTAAGGAAGCAGGTCCTTTAACATAATTTCTACACATGCATCTTTTCCGTTTGCCATCACAACACAAAATGTATTGGGATCGCAGAACTCCATCATGACCTGTCGGCATACACCGCAGGGAGCACAAAGATTATCTACCTTTGCATCATCGCCTGCGCCTACGACGGCAATTCTGTCGAACTCTCGTTCACCATCGTAGATTGCCTTAAAGAAAGCAGTTCTTTCAGCACAAACGGTTGGGGTAAAACCAGCATTTTCAATATTGCATCCGTGATATACCTTACCGCTTTTCGTCAGCAGTGCCGCACCGACCTTATGGCTTGAATAAGGTGCGTATGCCTTTTCCCTGGCCGCCTTTGCCTCCAGAATGAGTTGTTTATTATCCACGATTTACACCTCATCACGTTTCTTTTTTGGGGTTTGTGTTCCGTACGTTTCTTTATGCTAATAATAACAATGTGAATGAACTATTAACAGGACTGGAGTCCCTTTTTTACTACTTTTTTCATCGTTTTTCTGGTCTTTTCCATTTTTTGTTAAACCTATACAAAATAAATGTTCCTTCTTTGTATATTAAGTTTTTCCCGAACCGGACTCGGGTCCTTGAAATAGAGAATTATCCTCTATTATGATTTTAAGAACTATTTCAATTTGTTTGAAAGAAGAACTCCGGCAATTGTATGCATACCTTTCAAAAATGAGTTACTATCCCAAAATACTTTATTATGGAGAAATCTTATGGATCCAATTTATGTAACCGGTCATCAGAATCCAGATACGGATTCTATTGTAGCCGCCATTGCCTATGCATCTTTGCGAAATGCTCTTGGCGATCGCGAATATGAAGCAGCCTGTCTGGGCCGTGTATCTGACGAAACACAGATCGTGCTGAATCATTTCGGTTTTCAGGCCCCCAAAATAATCACTAATGTGTATACCCAGGTCAAGGATCTGGACTATGACGCACCCCCAATTCTTAGTGCAGCCGTTACTGAGGAGCGAGCCTGGAATATTCTGCGGGAACAGAAGGGTATTTCTGCAGTTCCTGTTGCAAACGATGACGGAAGTCTCTTCGGCATGCTGTCCAGAGAAGATGTTGCAGG
>JAZQEK010000013.1:0-34535 GCA_045538995.1 Acetatifactor sp.
GTAAGTACAGCTAAAGAAAAATATTTTGTAAATATTTTATTAACAGAAACGAGCCTAGATCACTAAGGATCTAAGCTCCCTCTTAGGTTACTAAAGAAAGAGGGTAGAGGAGGCTCTGCCTCCCTAAATCTCTTTAAGAGATTTAGCTCTTTTCCTTAGTCTTTATATTATTTATTATTGGGTGTATTTTTTACTACACCAAAGGAAAAATTTACTACACCAATCGGAAAATTTTACTACACCAAACAGCAAAAAAGAGAAAAATTTACTACACCATTTTCGATATAGTATAGTAAATTTTATCACACTAAAACACCCTTAACTCCTGCTTAGTGCCCTCTGTATGTTCTTGTAATGCTGGGATCTTTTCTAAGTTCACTTTGTAGAAAGTCTTTTCGTAGGCTCCGCCTCGCTTTTCCCTCTCTACAGAGATAAGCTCATTAGCCTCCAGCTCCTTTAGTGCCATAGCTACAGCTTTTCTAGTAGCTCCTGTAATCTCCTCAAACTGTGAATAGCTGTAAAAGCAAGATCGCTCCCCATCGTAAGAGTATCCGTAGATTATGGCGTAGAGTTCTTTATTAAGCCCTGTAAGCCTCCTCTTTGAGGTTTTCTTTCCGCCCTCTCTGGGATCCAGCTCTAAGAGGCTCATCCACTTGTAAACCGTATAAAAGCTGTCTAGCTCCAGCTCCTTATAGTTACCTTTAGCCATATTACCCCCTCCTTACCGCCTTAAAGTGAGGGATAATAGTATTATTGATCTCCTCAACCTCTTTAGTAAGGAGCCCAGCCTCTACTAATTTCCTTGTTACATTCATAGCACTATCAATACGAATACCAGCAAACTCAGCTAGGTACCTGTATCCTGCGTGGTAATCGTCTTTCCCATTTTGTGAGCATCCGTAGATAATCGCATAAATCAAAAGGCTACTACCTCTCAGCCCCAGCTCCTTAACCATCCAGCCCTGTACGGTTACGCTATCGCTATCCTTTAGTACTGTTCTCATCTTGTTTTCCTCCTCATAATAAAAATTCAAAAGAGAGTGGTAGGAGCTTTTACCTAACCACTCTCTTTTGAAAAACAGAGGTCATACTATGAAAACAATATTGAAATCTAACGCCATTACTGATATAATAGCCCTAGAAAATCAGTTGCTTATAGCGGTTATGGTATTGTAGCTACCGTAATCCCTCTTAAGTACTGGCATACATAAGAGGATCTGATTAAGCACTCCGCTAAGGGGTGCTTTTCTTATTCTCTTTTCGCCTATTATTATACCACCACCCCCTTATAAAAATCAAGGGGTATTTGTAAACTTTTCACAATTATATACCCCTTATATAATAATTTTGTTGTGCATTTCTTATATAACCCCTATATAATTAGGGGTTATTTTGCGTTCTAAGGCACTTTGTTTTTTACCCCTATACTTTATCCACTAAAGAGCTTAAAGGGCTCTGTGGGGCTCCTGTGAGCTCCTAGAGGGCACAATAAAAGAGCCTACCCACTTTTACAGCGGATAAGCTCTCTAAACACTCTCTATTAAAAATCTAGCCCACGCTTTAGCATCATCCTCCCCAGCTAGGAGGCTATTAGCATCTTTATAGGGGATCCGATCATCCAGTTCCTTATTATCCTCCAGTAAGAGGTATCTCCGCTCATACAGCCTAGCCTCATTTTGTAGGTGGTGGCGGAATTGATGGAGATAGCCCTCCAGATCTGGCTCTGCTAAGTAGATCTCCTGCGTTACAGCTACATAGTTATTATCCCTCACGAAAAAGGTAACTACAGGGAGCCTAACCTTATACGCCTTAGCCAGCTCTGTACCCAGCTCTCTTATAGCCTCAATAGCTCCGATCTTGTCCGTAGGCATTACAAACGCTCTTACAGGCTCAATAGCTCTACTATCCTTAAAGATTTTCTTATACAGCTCTACACGCTCCTCAATCGTCATAGCCTTACACCTCCCCAGCGTAGGAGATATACGCTATCTGGATCCTCTTGATATAATATGATACGGTAGCTGGGGTACAGCTAAGAGCCTTAGCTATATCTCCCTTGCTAGTGCCATTGATAAGGAGTTCCGCTACCTTTCTGGCGGTACCTGTGAGCATTTTAAGGAAATCTGCTATATAGAGATCGCTGTGATCGTCATAGCTGTAATACTCCTTATTGATCTCCTCCAGCTCATCCCAGCTAATAACCTGCTCCCTAGCACCTCTCTTTTTCCTGTATGCCTCATTATAAAGGCTGTTAAAGCTCTGCCTTACAAAGCCCTTAAGAGCGGTAGTAAAGGTGTAGCCTCTAGCCTTATCATAATACTTAGTAGCATCCCAGAGGGCAACATAGCCCACGCCCATAAGATCATCTATATCATAATTTGGAATAGAGTAAGAGCTGGCTATGGTGTAGATAATACCCTTATTTTTCGCCATAAGCTCCTTAAGATATTCCTCTTTTTGAGTGCTCTGGAAAAACTCCACTAGCTCCTCATTAGTATAATCGTGTAATTCTACTGTAAAAATCCTGTACTTTTCCTGCATAATCCTGTACCTCCTATGAAATTCCTGTGTAGGTGCCCCTACGCATAATATTATAGTAGGTGCCCCTACAAAAGTCAATAGGTTTTCCTCAAAATTGAGGTTAAATATTTATTTTTCTTTGTGATTATGATATAATGGAGAAAATTTGAGCATAGATCGGAGGGCTAATATGCCTACACCTAAAGATAGAGTAGATTATATTGATAACTGGAAAAAGGAAAATACAGATCTCATTAGGATCCGTGTGCCTAAGGGAAAGAAAGAGGAGTACCAAGCCCTAGCGGAGAGATCTGGAGCTAAGAGCTTAACTGCATATATTACCTCCGTACTGGAGGAAAAGCTAAAGGAGGAGCAATAACGCCCCTCCTAATTTTTTGCATAGAAAAAGAGCGGTACATTACATACCGCCCAATTTCTTTAGGATTATCTTAGGTTTTACCCCTATCTATATTATAAGCTATTCTGCTTTAGTTTTCAACCTCATCCAGCGATCCCTCAGCTCCGATAATACTAAGATCGCTAATAGGATCATACTCACATAATCTACCCAGCTTATAGGGCTCTCTGCTGGCTCCTGTGGCGTTTCTACAGGGGAGTAGGCTGTAGGTATTATCTCCGCCTCTATGGGGCTCTCTGGGGCTATGTATGGGCTTATGGATATGCTTACCCCATCTGCTGTATATTCGTACTTTACATTAACGCCCTCCGCCTCAATATGGATATTCTGGGCTATGCTCTGGCTTGCCTCTGTGGGCTCCTGTGTGCCTGTTTCTGGCTCCTTAGCCTGTGGTACCGTTACATTTACCGTAATAGGCTGAGAGATGCTCTGTGGGGCTCCTGTAGAGCCTTTATCCTGCTCTGTCTGGTAATAGTTATAAGTGGTAGTATTATTACTATTCTCTGTATTAGAGCTTTCACTCCTGCTAGAGCTGTTATCTGTGTTACTCACTACTGAGGAATTATCTACAGTAGAGGAGTGCTGGCTATTATCGGTAGTAGAGCTGTGAGTACTGTTATCCGTAGTATTCCCAGATCCGCTATTATCCTCCGTATGAGTGCTGTTATCCGTAATACTGTTATCTACAGTACTATTATCCGTAGTGGAGTTATCGGTTACTGAGTTATCCGTAGAGCTCTGGCTATTATCTGTAATACTGTTATCCGTAGTACTATGATCGCTGTTATCGGTAACGCTATTATCCGTAACAGAGTTATCAATATTATCCCCTTGCTCTGTATCGCTAGGAGTATCTGGCTCTACAGGATCCTCTCCAGAGCCATTATCTCCGCCCTCATCTGGAGGAGTACTAGGATCTGTAGTATCATCCCCTCCATCTGGAGTAGTAGGCTCCTCATTACCTCCTGTATCTGGATCCTCTGGGGTAGTGGTACCGCCATCCTCAGTATCTCCGCCTGTATCATCTCCGCCCTCTGGATCTGTGGGCTCCTCTGTAGTAGCTGTAGTATAGAGGAGCTTATAGCACTCATAACCATATACCCCATCTGTAGAGGTTTCCCAGCTAAGAGCTTTTATAGGGATACTTTGATCCTTAAATTCCTGCTCCATAGCCTCCAGCGTTCCCAGATCGTAGGTAGCAGTACTGGTACATAGATCATCCCCTCCAGTAGAGGCGTGATTATTGTATAAGAGAGTACTCTCTAGGGTTAAGTTACCATCGTTATGTATTCCTCCTCCATAAACGCTCTCATTAGCTGTTATTATACAGTTTCTAAGGGTTACATAGCTGGTAGTAGTATCTATGTGTATTCCTCCGCCCTTAGTAGTGGAGGTACCATAACTAAAGGAGCACCCATCAAAAACAGCGGTAGTATTGTATCCTGCATTAAAATGCCCTCCGTAGGTACCCTCATTATAAGAGAAAGTACAGCCTGTAAAAGATAGATCCGCATACGCACTATATACCGTACCTTTGTTAGCTCCCTTAAAAGTGCAATTTACAAAATCAGCCTTACCTCTTGCCCTTAGCATAGGATATACAGAGGTACCCAGCTCTCCATCAAAAATTAGGTTAGTGATCGTACTGGTAGCTGTAAAATCGTTATCCAGCTCCAGCTCCATATACGCTCCACCTGTGTACTTAATGATAACCTGCTTAGAGCTATCTCCTAAAGTGCTCCCTTTGGGTATTACAATAACTGAGCTTATGGCTATAGTATCCATATTCTCAGCCTGTTCTAGGGCTACTACCAGCTCCTCATAGCTGGAGGCGGAGTACTCTGTGGTACTTGCCTGTGCTCCTATCGTGTTACTTGTGAGCAATACCAGCACTAGAGCCAGTATCGCCACTCTCCTTAGTTTTGTTTTCATAGCATTTAAGCCTCCTGTAAAATATTTTACGGTACTCTGTACCGCACCTATATTATACAAGATAAGTATAGAGCCAGCTTAAAACGCAAAGAAAAAGAGCCAGATCCTTAAGATCCAGCCCTCTAAGCTATATTTCTCCGTTACCTCTTAGGTAATCTATAAAGCCCTCACAGCCCTCCAGCACATCCTCATAGGTAGCGGTAAAATCTCCTGTGTACCACGGATCCGCTATATCCCTATCATATCCAGCAAAGGCTAAAAACTTATGCACCTTACCCTCTGGATCGCCTTTTAGCATCCTGTTAAGGTTTCTCATATTTGCGGTATCCATACCGATAATATAATCAAACTGGCTATAATCGCTCCACGCTATCTGTTTAGCCCTATGAGGTACTACAGGGATCCCTACCTCCTGTAATTTCCTTACGGTACCTCTGTGGGGAGGGTTTCCGATCTCCTCCGTACTCGTTGCAAAGCTATCTATCATAAACTGAGCCTCCAGCCCCAGCTCCTTTACCCTGTGGGTAAAAACGCTCTGGGCTAAAGTGCTCCTACAAATATTTCCGTGACAGCAAAAAGCTACTCTAATCACTCCTGCATACCTCCTCTCTTAGATGCTTACCCTTATCCCAATCTTGTAACCTTTTGCGGTATGATATGCAAAGGGCAGATGTTGCCGTGGCAGATGAATAAGATTTTAATCATTGTATTTCCTTCCTCAATTTGCTAAGAAATGCTTAAGTTTGCGGAATATTCCTACTACTAAATTTTTTCCTTATCTATACCCCGCACTAATTATATTATTTTTTCATTGCTGCTATGATATCTGCATAACTAACCAGCGTCACATTACCCATTTCCTCTGCTTTCTCCATACATCCTTTTGTAAAACCGGATTTCGAAAACAAATAATAGTGTACTTTGGTATAGCGGAACAATTTACTGCGTCCAATCAAAGTTTCCAAAATATCTAAATCTACTTTTTCGTTTCTCCACTTGCATTCTGCAAATAAAGCAGCCTCATTATCTTGCTCACCCATAATATCTATTTCTGCTTGAGCTTTCTGTATCGGATCATTTCCCCACCAGCGCCCCAAAGAGACAAATTCTATGGGTGCATTGCCCTCAAGAAGCTGTTTCCACAGATACTGCATGCAGATTTCTTCAAACACTCTTCCCATATAATTTGACAACTGCGACTCAATTCGTTTGTACACCATATCCGTAGCACCACGCACAATAACAGAATTGTTATCCAGTACAAATCGATACCAGAAATAAAACATGTTATCCTCAATCGAATAAATTGACTTCCTGGATTCTTTTTCTCCATAAGGAGTTTCCTTTTGTATGATACCAAGATTCATCAAATTCTTAAGATAGTTAGAACATACATTAGTATCTTCTCCTACTTTCGTGGAAATCTCTGACATACGTGAATGCCCGGTTGCGATTGCGGTAATAATGGCAGTATAGATTGCCGGTTCACGAACCTCCTGTTTCAAAAGATTCACAGGTTCCTCATAAAGGAATGACATCGGATTCAAATATGTGTTTTTAATATTCTCCTCCACACTCATCTTATCACTCATTTGAAGAAGATATTGCGGAGTACCTCCTACAATACCATATATCAATGCTTTATCTTCATCTGACAGGTTATTAAAATAACGACAGCTCTCCTCGAAATCAAATGGCAAGATTTTCATCTGCGCCGTTCTTCTTCCATAAAGAGGAGCCTTATACGCAAGAACATGGTCTTCCATATATGACATAGATGAGCCACATAATATAAGCATCAATTTTGATGTATCTTTGTATTTATCAATCAGCAGTTGCAACGTAGATGCCAAACTCTTAGATGCACGTGCCACATACGGATACTCATCAATGGCAAGAATAATCCGTTCATTTTCCGCTAGTTTAAATACATATTCCAATGCGACCTGAAACGAAGCAAAAGTGTTTTCCACCTGAATACCGCTACTAAATTCGATAATATTTTTACTAAGATTTTCGAGATTCTGTTTCTCATTGCTCTCTATGCCCATAAAGTAAATCGACTTCTTATCACCAATGAATTGATTAATAAGTGCAGTTTTTCCAACACGGCGACGTCCATATATTACTACAAACTCAAACTTATCTGATTTATATAGTTTATCTAATGCGTTTAACTCTTTGTCTCTACCTATGAACATTGCACTACCTCCATTTCTACACTTATACTATAATGCTCATTTTTATTTTAGTCAAGTACGAATGACCATTTTTTATTTGACTAAAACAAGAGATGCCCACACCAGCAACAAAATTTACCTCTCCCCTTCATTCGCCTCTTCCATTTCCAGCTGTTCCTCACCGGCTCCGTCCTCAAACCGCACTCGCAATACCGCTTGTGGCCAATTAACCGAAACAAATGCCCGTTTATCCTTCGCCTCTGCTTCTTGATGAAAGATTTCCAGCAATTCTGCCAAAACCTCTCTCGTCAAATAACCACCGCGCCAATGAAATAACAGTACATTCCCCTTCTTTACTGCCTGTTTGGTTCGGTTTCTTACCTCGTCCAGCGTAGTCCATGAAATTTTCTTCTCTTTGTAATAGAAATGGTCATTATCACTGCAAGCCGGCACCTTCCAAATGACAGGCTCATGGTCTCGGAAAATCTGCTTGTCCGACAAATTCACATAATCATATCTCACCACGTCGTCTCTTGAAAGCGTGTTGTCAAAGGTTACATCCAGATGATAATACTGCCCGTCAATCCGGATTACATTCCAAGCATGTCTATACTTAATACCTTTTTCCGGATTGGCTTCAGACAAGGCAATAATACACCAGACATTCAGTTCATCACAAAGAATTTTTACTGCCTTCGCTATTCCCTCACAAACAGCCACACCATTTCCCAAGGCTCCTATGATTTCATGGGAATACTCCTTCTTCAGCTTATCATACTTTACATTCTCCACGATAAAATCATGAATAAACAGCTCTTTGCCCTTTTCATCCAAACTCGCCGCCTGACGAGCCAGCTTTTTCACCCTTGCCTCCATGGCCTGGCGATGCTCCTTGATTTTATCCTTTGAGAAGAGATACTGCGGTGTCATCTCCACCGTCGTAGAATCTGCATAATACCTATAGGAAAAGGTCACCGAATAAAAGATTGCCGGACAATCCATGCGAATCATGAAATAAATATCCGACAATTCTTTCTTGGAAAGCATGGGTACCGCAAAGGTATCCTGCAAATTTAACAAGCCTTCCTTCATGGCATAGTAGGCTCTCTGCTGCTCTTTATTTAGTTGGTCATAATAGTAATTGCTTGCTTTTGACATAGTTCCGTATCCGTCTTTCCGTTAAACTTTTGTTTTAGACAATCGCTTTACACAAAAGTCTCTCAAAACTCTCTGCAAACCTCTGGTCATCCTCTGCAGTCCTTTTGTGCAGACCCTTCAAATGATTCTTTGAACTGCCTCTTCGAGCCTTCTTGGCAATATGCCTTTCCATCAACATTTGGTCGATATTTTCATCCGTATACCATTTGCCCGACTGATGAATTGCATAAGCCTTCTTACTCAAAGCCATCGCAGCCACACCATAATCTTGGGTTACGACAATATCGCCCTGATGACACAAGCTGATCAACTTAAAATCTACCGCATCCGCTCCTGCACCTACAATCATCACTTCACTGTAATCGGATGAAAGCACATGTTTCGTATCGCATAACAATGTAACCGGCACCTTATACTTCTTTGCAATACTTTCCACAATTCGTACTACCGGACAGGCATCTGCATCTACAAATATTTTCATAATATCCCGTTCCTACCCCTAAATGACAATTCCAGCCACATGGTCTAACTCATGTTGAATAATCTGTGCTGTCCAGCCGGAATACTTCCCGTGCCGGGGCTGGAAATTCTGATCCAAATAATCCACTTCGATTTCATTATATCTGGTACAAGGTCTCACACCCTCAAGTGACAGGCAGCTTTCTTCTGTCTTGAAAGCACCTTTTCTCTTTGTAATCTTTGCATTAATCATTGCAAACATGAATGGACCTGCCGCCACAACAATGATATTCTTCTTCACTCCAATCATATTGGCAGCCATGCCAACACACCTATCCTGATTTGCCTTTAACGTATCCAAAAGATCCTGAACCACTTGCTTGTCTGCTTCTGTTGCAAGTTCTGACTTCTGCGACAAGAATAGGGGATCTCTCATAATCGGTCTTACCATGTTACATCTCCTCCAGCGATTTAAAGCCTACATACAAACAATTTTCTACAAACCTGTCATCTTCTACAGGTATGTATTGAACCTAACTACTGTCGTTTTCACTTCTAGTCTTAACTGCTTCTCGAAATCCTTGATTTTCTCTCTCAAGGATTTCTCATGGCATTTCTGCCGGAGTAGCATCCAAAGCAGTAAGTAGCCAACTATATACCGACGTTCTCTGACCTAGGTGAGTGGTATAACGATACACATATCGCCATCGTCTTGTTGTCATCTTCCCATCTGAAATACTCTACCTTTATTGTCACGTCTCTTTGCATTACTCATAGCTGGTCTCCTGATATAATTTCATTTAACATTTCTAACACATTTTCGCTTTCTTGCATATCCCACACACTTTGTAATTCACTAATTACTTTTGCCCTCTCAGCTTTACTTAAAAATTGAGGGTCAAAAATGTATAATAGCAATAATTCTACTAATTTCGAATGCCCCATTACCATTTTCCTTTGGATTCCATCCCACAAAATCCTCCTCCATAATTTATGCTGTATCCAAAACAACTCATCAGGGAATGCACTAAATATTTGCTCATATCCCATACCTGCTTTTTCTCGAATACGTACAATTACTTTTGTAAATGGAATTAATGCAATTGGTCTGAAAAAAATATGTCCACCATCTTTATCTCTATACTTACCTACTATCCCATCTTCATATTCATCAAGGTCTCTACATGTATTCATAATTAATTTCCAAAACTCATAACATTCTTTTGTAAATTCATGTATAACCTCTTCGGATGGTCTATGCCTGATGTATTCATTAACCTTCTTACGTCCACGAATAAGTTCCCCATCTAATCCTCGCACATCAACATCTTTAACATGCAACCATAGCAACTCTTTATTGCACTCGTAATATGCTATTATTGTTGTCAAAGCTGTTACATTTGTTTCCGGAATAGATTTACCCTTTGAATCTAAAATACGATCCTTTAAAAACAGTTCTGGGTCATCAATTAAATTTCTAGAGGCTATTGCAACTACATCATCCTCATCCAATGCAATAATATCTCTTAACGATACTGGTTTTGCATACCTATTCAATGTACTAAATAGCCTTCTCGTTCTCTGCATCCCAGCTTCATCTTTTGAATGACCAACAAAAATAACCGGCACCCTCTCTTCTCCCAATTGAGGATTCTTTTCTATAGCTTTCTTTATTCCTGCAACCCTGTGCTGTCCATCTACTGGAAAAATCTTTTCCTTTCCAGATAATGTCAATACACCTAATGGATAATCATCACCCTCAAATCCATCTATTCTAATTTCATTCCACACTGGATCACCATCGTATATTGCTAAAATAAGAGCATTAAAAAATCTTTCTTCCTGTGTTTCTAAATAATTTGCTATACTTTTATAATTTTCAGTTATACTTCTTTGTATCATTTGAGATAAAAGCTTTGATTTATGCAATTCATCATCAATTGGACTTACATATTCTAGAATATCATTAAAGCTAAGCGAGCTAACATAATATATCCAAATCCCCATCCGTGATCTTATCGCTGGTATTTTCATCACATCTGCCATTTTTGCTCTCCTTGTTCTAAAACGCTCTTTGCGTTGGCATTACAGTTACATATTCATCTGGATATTGAGAATTACATGGAGCTTTTATAACTCTATTTAGTTCCCGTTCAACTTTCTCAATTAATACATCATCTTCTATTGGTAAATAATAGAAATATAGTGCCTTTCCCCACACCTCTATCATTGTAGCTACTAATGGTCTTGTATCTCTTATGTATGTTCTACACCTTTTTCGCAAACTAAAATCTTTTCCTCTTCTAGCCCTACCAATATACATAATATACAAATGCAAATCCGGAATTAATTCTGGACGAAGAACAAAAATATAAATTCCACCCATATTGTCTGGTACTGTACTAATCGCCTCATTTAAAGCAGTCCCCTTTTCATTTAAAAACTTAACATTTTTCCATTCCCCCGAAACAATATTCCGCACTTCTTCGTCCATAGTTTCCCATTGATCTATATTTAACTCAAATGGAAGAGTCAATGCTTTTTTGCGAAGAAATATATCGACAACATTTGCCATACAATCTCCTTTCCTTTGTAAACTACTTCAACTATACCTATTAGTATCTAACAATTAAGTTTAATAACTAAACTGTTATGTACCTTATTTCAAGCGTACCCGTTTTGAGAAATTAGGTCTATCAATCACTATTTCATCCATATTTAACTGCTCTATAAGATTCAACATATTCACTAGCAATTGCTTTACATCTTTTCGATATGGTTTAGGGTCTGAAACAAGAGAATTGTGTAATCTCTCAGATATAGAACCAAAATACATACACCCATCATTTTCTTTCAATATATTTATCAACCATAAATATGAATTACTCCACCTGAATGCTTCCTTAAGTAGTGATGTATCACCGTTATATTCTGTATCCAAAAAGGAAATATAATCGCCATTACAAAAGTCATCCTTATCTGGTAATTCATGCGAGAATAATGTTGTAATTTTAGGATTAAACATATTTTTAATCTCATCATCCCACACATACATCTTTCCCGATTCGATAGCATCTACCTGCAGATATTGCGTCTTCAATTTAGAATAAATTTCGTTATCAACTAAAATTGCATCATTATACAACACTTCAATTTTTTCCATATCTACTTCGTCAATATCTATAAGTGTTCCCATTTCCATATTGCTATGTGGAATCGAACCCAATCCTGAATTGGTTGCATTTGCACTACCTATAAATCCTCTTTTTCCATCTACAATGTACGTTTTAGCATGTAAATCAAATCGAATGTAAACTTTCCAACCTCTACTTCTACAGAAATCTATTACAGAAAAATCTGTACTGCCTTTTATAATGTCATCCAATCTAAATCTAAGCATAATACGCTTTTCTGATACGGTACTAGAGATAAAATTATTTAATTGGTCAATAGTATTTTTCTTACAATATGCAGTAATTACCTGTACGGATTCGGTAGCCATTTTCAATTCGTTTGTTACCGCAAACATAATTTCATTTGACAATAAAATCGACATATTCGTTCCTCTGTATTACTTTCTTGGACTTAACTGTTCTGTAATATAGTTATTCAATTTATTATACCAAATCGTCATTAACTTATCATTCTGTTCTCCCTGATATGCATTAGTTTTACGTATCGACTGGAAGAAAGATGCTAAGAACAATTCAAATGTTGTTTTAGCATCTGCCGAATTATACAACTTACTTAAGAAAGAAGTATAAAACTTATGACTTGTGTTAATTGATATTACTGTGGTCGATAATACAACCTTATAATCAAATGCCGGACTACGTTCTCCTTTGTCTGCATAATCAAAAATCACTTTATTGTTAAAAAAGTTTGATGCCTGCTCATCTGTCACATCTTCAAATCCAAGGTTTTCTAATTCCTCTTTCCCTTTTTGAACAATTTCGCCTGGAGATACATTGTCTAATGGATTATCAACTACTTCGTCTTCATCATCCATCTCCTCTTCTGTCTCTACCGTATTGATAATATTAGTAGATGTGGTATTCATATCATCAAATGAACGAGTATTCTTTCTTGTTTCTTCATTTTTCTTATACATTTCCTTAATTGTTGGCTTAATATGCTCTACAAGTTGATTCCACATCGGCTGTACTTCTTCCTCGTAATCAATATCAGCTTCTGCTATCTTCTTCAAATCCACATATTGCTTATTGTTTGCCACACCAAACGCTTCATCCAACTCCGGTGAAAAAATAATTTCACACCCCCACCAGCGATGCTGTGGCTCATTTGTATCATCATAAAAATCAAATTCTCCAAAGTCAATTTCTCTGTTTGCTCTAATAATAGAGATACCTACTAACTTCTTAGCATGCTGACCAAATGCGTATCTGCCTGGATCACTACCGTTCGGGAATGCTGTTTCATCATAAAAACAAGGCTTGACAATGGAAAATCTTGCCTTAACGATTGAAGAGGCTACCATTCCCTCTTTATTTATATACTTTACAGGTATTTCAACTTCACCATTACCAACACCATTTGCTGTATATAATTCAAAAACAGGTTCCAAATCTGTTTGCTGTCCATATTTATACACAGCCTTCACTTCGCTCTGTCGACACAGTGCATAGTTCTTATCCATCAAAAACAATGGATCATTAGGCAACACATTTATCGCATTTTCTTGATTCTCATCACAAATAATCTTTATCTCACACATTTCTTGATTAATAAAATGTCTGAATTTTCTCCCCAAAGCAAACTCAAGATGCTCTGTCAATGGACCTCTCGTTCTCGGAATCACTTTGTCGCAGTTTTTCCAAACAACTAATGTACCTGACTGAGAAAAATCGTAACTTTCCGTCAATGTTTTATATGAGATATATGGTACATATTTTCCCGGAACACTTATAAGTTCTGGGTCTTCAATCTCCGTCTGTGTACCGTCTTTAACTTTATTGATATCAAGAAATACCTTATAACAATTCTCTATTCCATTTTGCCAAGAATATACCTCTACTTCTGGACAAGCATGTAATGATGCCTGTGGCAAACCGACACCAAACCTTCCCATTCCTTTTCTCGCTTGACGTGTAGTTACACCAATTCCAAGGCAACGTCCCAACACATCAACATCCATTCCTTCTCCATTATCGAGGAATCCAATTTCAGTAACAACCTTTCTTCCAGATATCGGATTTATAGATTCGCTAATTATCATAAAAATATTTTTAGCATTTGCCTCTACAGAATTATCTACTATTTCTGCAGCCGCACTCTCTATGTTCTTATATCCCGTATTTCTAAAGGCATCCCCCATATTTTTAATATCAACAATACTACTTGCCATATTTTCCTCCTAAACTCGCCAATAATCATTAAAATGTGAAAACGCAGTTTCATTATCGAACGCTTGTAAATTATCATCAACATCAATCAACTGACAGATTTCATTACCTCCCATCATCGGTCCTCTTAATCCACGTCCTATCATTTGACTATACAACACAATTGATTTCGTAGGCCTTGTAATAAAAACACATCTAATATTTTTTGAATCAAATCCAGTGGTTAACACCTCATAATTTATAATGATATCAACACCACTTTCCTTCTCCTTGAATGTATCAATTGCATTTTTTCTATCTATTATATTTAATTCTCCAACCACCAAACTATTTGATATCCCCTCTAATGTCAGCATTGCTGATAGCATCTTAGCATGATCTACTGAACACGCAAACACTATTGTCGGAACCTTTTCCATATGTAATATTCGTAGCTTTTGCATAATCGCTTTATTACGTTCCTTATTTGTTGCAAGCACCTCTAATTGCTTCTCAGTATACTCCTTTTCATTATATCCCAAATCATGCAAAGCTGCTCCCAAGATTGTCAACTCATTTTCCGTAAATTCTTTCTTATATGTCAATCTTTCTGGAACAATCTTGGATAAAATTCGCCGTTCTTGGAAATACTTAATAATATTTTCTTCTGCAACAGAGTTTAATGCCTTAAGTTTTCCCATATTTATTTGATTAATAATACTGGCATCAATATGTATAAGCTTGCCACCGAACATGTTTGTTAATAAGTTATTGCTATAAGATGCTTCTGTTGTTCTTCCCGGCGTTGCAGACAAACCAATCAAAGCCCTATTCTCATAACCTTGTGGCATCAATAACAAGTTTTCAATTATTCTCTTTGTTTTATCTGCTGCCGCTTTATGTGCCTCATCAAACACAACAAGTCGACAATCCTTTTTCAGACGTTCAAACAATACTGGACTAGAATCATATAATGACATTAGTTTGGATAATCCACAAAATGCAATACCATTCAATTCAGTAGATATTTCCTGAATATTATGATTCCCCCACAGCTTATAGGCTTTGATTTCTCCGTCTCCCAAATGCCCCCATACATCACAAAACGTCTTATATGCTTGCTCTAATAATTCAATTGTATGTGCGACCCATATTACCAGTCCTTTTTTATGCAATGTGAACTCCATATAGTTTGTAATAATATGCATAGAAGTTTTCGTTTTTCCTGTACCAGTTGGCATATGAATAAGCATTCTCTCTTGTACATTTCCGGAATTCAAATTATATAAGGCTCTCTGCTTTATATAATACTGATAATCAAGAAGCTCATAAAACTGCTCATCTGGTGCTTCAACCACATTAAGCACAGTTGTATCATCCACTTCCTTATCAAAAATGTTTTCGGACACCTCCCAAAGCTTTGCCAAATACAAAGAAATATGATTCTTATTCCAAGGTTTCTTAGAAATAATCTCTATTAAAGTCATAGGATCATTTTCCGCTTTTTCTTGTCCGCTCAAACATTCATCCCGTATAAGAAAAATGTCTTTTTGTTTCATATTCATTAGCAGATTTTTTCTAAATGACCTATCCTTCAAAATCGCTGTTCCATATAAAGAATCAATCATACTTATCATTCTTTGCTTAGTAAGTAATGAACCACCGTCAGGCATCCATTCCACTAATAGTTCCACCATTTTTTCGCCTACATATCCTCTTAATTCGGACTGCTGAAAGCCGTATAGTAATTCTAAATAATTTGACATAGGCTCACTCCAATTCTTTCAATGCGTCTATCAGTTTATCCAACTCTTCTTTTGAAGTAAACTGACTCAATCCAACTCTTATAGTACCTAAATATTTTTCATCCCCTAGATGTGAATGAATGTACGGAGCACAATGATATCCTGTTCTAACTGCAATGTTAAAATCTTCATCCAATATCATCCCGACATCATCAGACTTGTATCCCTCTACCACAAACGATATAATTCCTATATGCTTTGTCCCATCAGTCGGTCCAAATACTTTAACATATGGCAAATCATTCAGCCGCTCCAACAGATATTCTGATAATACTTTTTCATGTTTATAAATCTTATTTACATCTAAAACATCCAAGGCCGCTTTCAATCCGGCAATTGCCACCACATTACTACTAGAACTTTCATATCTAGCTTCATCTCCTTTGGGCATATCCAAATTTAACGAATCACTACCCGTTCCTCCTACAATATACTCACTCAAAGGTACATTCCCTATATTAATATATCCACCAATTCCGAACGGTCCATATAAACTCTTATGACCTGCAAAAGCAATTATATCTACACCTTTATTTTTGCGAATATCATACTCCACTAAACCAAGTGATTGTGCAGTATCAAGTACATTTATGCTTCCATATTTTTTGCTCTCATGAAATATTTCATCTATTGGCAAAATGTAGCCGGTCACATTGCTTATATGTGTACAAAAAACGGCTGCTGGCACTTCCTTGCTAAAGATATATGATAGCTTTTCAACCTGTATTTCACCAGTCATATCATCCATTGGCAGTTCCCTTAAATTTATACATCTCCGCTTTGCTAGATAGTTTAATGTACGCCCCACAGAATTATGCTCATATGGAGAATAGTAGACAAAACTATTCTCCCTGAGTATTAATCCATTAATTATCTGATTTAACGCCACTGTTATTGATGGGCAAAACACAATTGGTACATTACTATTTGCTCCAACTAAATTTCTAAGTGCCTTCTTTGTTTCAAATATTATTTCACTAGCATATTGTGCTTTTCTATACGCCCCACGTCCTGCATTCACAGCATGATTTCTATTTACTTCATCCATGGTAGAATATACCATTTCTGGTTTAGGAAATGTTGTGGCCGCATTATCCAAATAAATAAATTGTTCCATTATCCAATCACCTTCTCTATCATTTCAAGCAAAATAGCCACTCTATCATTGATACTTAAGTCATCATATTCTTCCAATGTATCTTCGATAATATTTCGAAGCACTGTCCCTGTGCTCTCCGTTACCGGCTCATAATACTTTTCGATAGATTTACCATTCTTTCCTACAAAAGACAGCTTCAACTTATCATCTGTCTTCTGGTCTTTTAGACATTCCACTTCCAGCTTAACATTTTGAAGTGCCTTAATATAATCACGATATGATGAATCATTCCAATTCTCTACATATACATCTGTCACAGCTTTGATAATCTTCTTAGTCACTTCTGCATCATTATATACACTTAAATTTTCAATCGCTGACATAAGATTTGTTATGCGACCGCCATGTAATCCACTCTTAGAAATAATGCTCTGATTATCATACCATTCTTTAACAACATGATATAACTCCTGGTTCTTTCTTGTTGCAAACAATTCACAAGTTCCTACGGTTGCACTTTGCAGAACCCAATCAAAATAATCATCATAGGCAGTCTTACACTTATCTATCTGATTATATGTTGCCTCTAAATCTCCCTCTGTATGGAATATTTCCGGAAGTTTTACAAATAATTCTTCATATGGATTAAAATCAACTTTTTGTAACAATCTACGCATTTTAACAAGTTGAGCCTTTACATCATCTGCTTTCTCGTAATCTGAAAAATCAGATACATTTCTAGATACTGGTGGTAAAGCTCTAAACCATCGTTGCATGCATATCAATATATTCTTAATTCTATTTACTGATAGATTTCTGTTATCCTGCACACCAAACAATATGTTTAAGCTCTCAATATACTTTTCTTTCTGCAAATCTACCTTTGACATAAACAGAGCATAGTCTTTCGGAGTTTCACACATATTAACTATAATTTCTGCAGTTATTTGAACTTCCATATCAGAAAAATATACCACTATATCTTCATTTCTCTGTGAAAGTAAAAACCCAAGATATATAGGTAGTACACCCTTTCTAATGCCATATGGCTCTGATACAAGCATATTTATCAAGTTTTGCAAACTTCTTTTCTGTTCTGAACAGGATTCAATATATTCTTTTATTAAGAATAACACTTCTTCGATCTCTTTACTTGGAATACCAGTCTTAATTCCCGTTGAGCAGAATAGTGAACGATATATTGTCGCTTCTTGACTTGTTCCCACATAAAATTGCTCATTATCCTCATTGTCAAGAATTGCTTGAATAATATTTATTCTCGCTTTTTTGGTCTGTCCCGTAGAAATACTATGACGATTAATCATTTCATTGTTAATCAATGGTGCTTTGTCGTAAATCGCTTCACAGCAACTATTTACTACTTTTTCTACCTCTGTACTCTTCTTAGAAGATATAGTATCTCCATTCAAAAAGAACACTTTGCATTCTGCATCCTCTTCATACATCTGGTAAAGACATTCTTCCAATTCCTTTGATAAATCCTCTTCTAAAATTGGTAATTCTCTCTTTAATATTTCATTATCTGCTGTAAAAGAAATATTATTTTTTAGTTCCAGTAAAATCTCATAATCTAACGCCTGCTTCAACATTCCAAAGCTCCACTTAGGACAAATTACAACTAATTTCTTACAGTTAAGTTCCTTCAAGTGTTTTCTTACTTTTGATGGGTCAATCTTCCCAATACTATACAAAGAAAGAACTTTTCCATCCGCATAATTATCAATTTCAAACAACACAGATGCATCTGTTAGATTTAAAAAATCTTCTACTGTCATATATTCATGTCTATAGTATCTAGTCATCGTATGATCAGCATTGTATTTACGAGGAATGACATAATACTTCTTTGTGATACTTTCAAAAACTTTTCCGTAATTGACTCTGTCACCCTTCAAACTCCTCTGGCGTTTTATTTCGGTTTTGAGTGCAGAACCTGCTCTGGTTTTAAACACGAGATTATTTGTTGAACCTTTTTTATAAACCAATTGAGACGCAATTAATTCTTCAACAATCTCTCGTGCATTTGAAATGCCCGTTGCCAATGCTAAAATATAATCGTCTGCCGGCATTTCTTCATCCTTATTCACAATCAAGAATATTGCTAATGCCTTGATTATCTTTTTTTGTTCCTCTGATTTACATTTTGACAACGCATATTCAGCATTTAACCATTCATTATGAACATGTTCGTTAATAACTTCCTTCTTGAACAGACCCGAAAAATAATCGTATATCAAATCAGCCCCAACACTCCAAAGCATTTCATGACTATGGTTAGAAACATAACGTTTCATACTGTTAGACTCATCGTTCGAAATAAAAGTAAATAATGTTCTTTCATTTTGAGCAACCTTTTCACTAACATTAAGGAGCAAATATGCGCTTACAGGATTTAATGGATAGCACCCCTCAAACACTACTTTTTTAAAGTCGTTCTTATCAAACTTACTTTTAAATGCCGGAATCTGATAAAAAGATTCCATCTTGCTATCTCCCAAATAAAATGCATAATTTGGAATATCTTTTACTCTTTTCTCATCCTTGATAATGGCATTCTTAATAAGTTCATAGTTGTTTTTAGATGACGTAACAAATAACTTCTCAACGATTCGCCCCTCAATACCAGTAAATGCATTTATTGTCTCAACAGATAAGTACTTACCATATTCTTTAATGCTCTTATGTGCCACCATTGTTATAAAAATTTGTGCATTATCAGATTCGTTTGCCAATTCACACATATCTTGAAGCAGCTTCATATTTGCACCGGATGCTGTACCGTTTTGACTTTCAATATATTTACTAAATTCATCAAATACAATATAAACACCACTATACCCAAACTCTTCTACCAATTTTGCACAAACACTCTTATATAGTGCAAGCGTGTCTGATACTACCATTGGATTGAATTCACTTCCCGAAGTCAGTCTTGGATAAATAGATGTAAATATCTCTAAATCCTTTTTAGAAAATGCTGCTAATCCTGCCCTTAATTCTCCAATCGAAATACCATGCTCACTAACCGCACGAACAAATAACTCATACGTTTCTGGATATTCAATTTCCCAATTAGTAATCTTTTCAATAGCAAGCGAATAAGACGTATCTGGTATCAGACCTGTTATTCCTTCTCTTTTTAACGCATCATTAAGTCCATACAAAAATGCTTGGTTTAAATCCTCCTGCGTATTTGTAATCAAAACAGGTAAAAACCTATCTTTCGCCTTCCAAATAGATTCTATATTATCAGCAACTGCTTCTCCAATATCATCCACCGTTCTTATTCTTGCAATCAACTCTTCTACTATTTTTGTGTTTTCAGCATTTCTCTCCATTGTCATAATAGCCAAAAGAACTAAAAGCAAATGGGATTTACCTTTACCATAAGGACCAATAAGTAAAGAAGCCTGCTCCTTATTCTGCTTAACTGCCATTAGATATTCATTCAAAAATCTAACTGATGATTTTGTAGGAATATATCTAAGTACCTTATTTCGGTTATTCAAATTCAAATATAAGTTAATCGAACTCTTGAAGCTTTCATCAAATCCAATAATTTCATTTAAACTATTTACTTTACTCATGGAATGCTCCTATCTATGTGTTTGGTAATATTCTTTCATAACCTTTTCTCGAGTAATATCTACAACCTTATATATCATATCTAACCCAGCGGTTCTATCTACTCTTATAAATCCCATTGCATCTAACTTATCCAAAAACTCATTAATCGTAACACTTCCAATTTGATAGATAGAATTTATACTTCCATCACCTTCTGAAATTTCATCTATTGAAATAAAACTCTTTTTATCTAGTTGTCTTGCCAATTCATACAGAACATTCCACTCTGTGATTTTCCTTCTATCTGGCTGAGATTTACTATAATTTCCTTCTTGATTCTTTATTAAATCAAGTTGGGCAAATTGTGATACATTCTTATCTTCCGGATCAACCATTTCTTTAACTTTTCCATACATGCTTAAAATAGCATCAACGTCACTTCTCAAAGATTTTTCTGAAAAGGTTCCATTATTCGTATACTTTTTAAGTTCACGAAGTAAGATTTGAACAATCTGCTCTTTTTCCATATCTTCAATATCACATTTATTAAAAAACAAGTACCACGCAGTTGCATCTGCTTTATTATGAACAATATTGGAATGTAGTACCCATAATGTAAATACATCCTCAAAATATGCATCATATCTCTTAATCACTTTTCCACAAGCAGTTAATGTTGCTCCTGATGAACCATTCTCTTCTATTAACCCGAATGCTTTTAACCAGTACCTTAGTGATTTAACCATATTGTTACCAATCCCGAATATATCCGGACCATCTTTTCCCATAAATACTGTTGGACTTTCTGCAACTTTCGTAATCCCTTTATTAAGCCATCCTTCTCGTAAAACAAATTTCTCATGTCCTTGAAGTCTGATCTTTATCTTTTCATCCGCCATATTAGCTCCTCTTTATGCATAATACTTTTCTCATATAACAACCTGCATTAAAATGGCTCACACACTCCGTACAGCGTACACACCTGTTATCATCAATAAAATACGTTACCTTTCCGGTACCATCATCTTTAACACTAATTGCATCATGCTTACATACACTTTCACACGCTTTGCACCCTAAGCACATTTGATACTTAGTCAGCTGGCATTGCACCTTCCCCTCTGCCACGATTAATGTTTTTGCTCCTGCTATATGAATATTCTTAATTGTCACCTTAAGCCTAGTGCTTCCTATACGTCCTAGTAATATCAATGCAACTTTACCATTAGGACTGATAACGTAGACTTCACCTAGTCTTTTATTACCAAGTTCTTTATTAATCATCCCAAATGGTTTAAACAACTCATACAATTCCTCTGTAATTGGACGTTGCAATTCGTAGTTAAATGCGTTCTCCTCTGTAGCACATGGTTCAAATGACACAATGGATGTTTGGGCAGCATCTAAACCATTCCCCCCCTGACGTGCTTTCCACTTTCCATCATTTACATAATCTTCAACATCTAACTTTCCAATCTTCTTTGCAAAATTTAACAATAAGTCATGCCAATGCACATACTGTTCATACATATGTACTTTTGACAAGAATTCTGACCATGCTCCATTATTGGGACAACACCAACACCCTACTCTTGTATACCCTAATCGATATGCATAATTGAAATCTATTCCTGTAGTAAGAATATAAAGCCAAACATCATAATCAATCCAATCAATAATTGGCGACGCTACTGTCTGCTTTGCAATCTTCGGGCTTTCACTCTCACGCTCGTATTTGCTTCTACTTGCAGATTCACTGTGACGAATACCTTGAAAACTCAAAATATTCGTTTTGTCTTTAAATGCAGATGATATTGTTTTTTGAATTGCTCCAGTTTTAAAAACTGTGCAACACCACCTCATCACTCGGCTAGGAGGACCAACAACTTTACAAAGTTCCTCAAAATTCTTTTCTCTATTTCTGGCAGTTAAAATTCTTACACCCTTTGATTCATCATTTTTATTAAATCGTTTCTTGTATTCAAGGGTTGTTGGAAATTCCAATGTAGTATCCCCAAACACATGTAAAACTTGATTGGTACCCAATGCAGTATTGACAATATGAGATGTCACTGTCGAATCTTTTCCACCACTAAAGGAAACCATCATATCTTCTATCGCATATTGCTCCTTATATGATAGTACGAAGCGCATCGCCTCTTCAGTGATGTAATTATATCTATCTCTATTAGCTTCGACAAATACTGCTATGTTTTCTTCAAAGTACGACGAATCTATATTATCCATCAATTCATCATATGACTCTTTTATTGACTTTATTTTTTCAAGAGACCATTTATTAATTTCCGTAATCGAAATTTTTTCTTTTTTCCCATCTATGATATACGCCCCGCCACCATACCATACCGATGCAGTGTCATAACAGTATGGATTCTCTTTACTCTGTATTAAAGCAAGAAGTAATCTTTCCTCCGGAAATACAGGTCTTACATCTGTGGAAATATATTTAACTCCAGTTCCACATCTTGGGCAGACCGGTTCAAATACCGGAACATTACAAGCATCGCACCAATATAATGTCGTAGACATAATTGTTTTAGTTTGACAGGTTGCTTTTACACACTTATCAGCATTCATAGGGATTTTACATTTTGGGCAAATTCTTTCTACCATGAAAATTCCTCATTTCATCTTTTTATATTTCTAACTATATAACTTTAACTGTCTAATAAAACGGACTTTATACATCTCGCTTCACATATGTAAGCTCTATATCATATCCCAATGCTTCCATCATTTGCACAAATGTTTTATTCACAATCCCATCATTTTTCTTAATAATGCGATTAACATACTGACCCGTTGTCCCAACAGTTTCACCTAATTGTTGCTGCGTCATTTTAGTTTCTAAACACTTTACCTTAATATCAAATTCAATATCATTTCTTACCATAATCGTCCACCTCTACAACACAAATAAGATTATTTAACAACACTCGTATAGTATAACCCTTTTCCCCCTTATATTCAAGTGCCAAACAACAAAAAAATTGAATACGTTCTACCTCATTACTTGTTTTTCAACATATCCAGATACATCTTCTTTTCTGCCTATATTTTTCTTGACAATTTCTATTATATCAAATTCTTTATATTTAAGAAATAGCGAGAAACTGAATAAAGAATTCAGTCGAAATAAAGTGATTCTTCTCTGCTATTTATTAATTTTGAAACAGAAATTCACCTTAAAACAAATTCCTTTTCTTTTCTCCACAATGTCACAGCCACAAATTCCATAAAAATTAGCTTAAATTTGCTATAAAAATCCTGTTCCAAAATCCCACAACCCTTGATTTTCCTAGATTCTCCCAAAAAAGCAACTTCTAATCGCTCTATGCAATGAATGTACTTTATTCATTATTTAAAATCACAACTAAGGAGCTCCTTCCTGAGCTCCCTTCTCTTATTTGCAGGCTAATTCCCCTTCTTCTGTTTTCCTCTTACCTTCCTTTAGCATGTCGCTTCTTATCCAATTCAATCCACTCGTCCAGTGTTAACGGCTCGCAGTCGAAATACATACAAACGCATTTTATCATATTACACGGAATAGTTCTGCTTACGCTCCAGGCATCTGTTGTAACTGTATTTCTGGTTACTTTCTAAACCGTTCTATCAAGCGTTCATCCATTGTATCATGTACATATCCACACAGCATATACGTCATAGAATTACTCTGGTCATCCAATCTGTATTGCTTATAGTAACACATAATAAGCTTGATCGCCGGAACCACCGAACACATCCCCCCCTCTCCTCACTACCGAAACTCCCTCTCATGTTCCCTAAAAAACTCATAAAAGTACCGCACATTCTCCAGTTCACTCCACCTGGTCACTGCGTAATCTTTCGTATCCAAATTATAGATTTTCGCATTTAATGTTCCCAACATAAACGGAGAATGCGTCGCTATTATGAACTGACAACGCAGGAAGCGGGCAAATTTATTTATCTCCTGTGCTAACAGAACCTGATTTGCCGGTGACAAAGACACCTCCGGCTCATCCAATAAATACAATGCATCCGGTTTCAAATACTCTTCGAAATACTGCAATGAGGTCTCCCCATTGGAGTATTTTTCCTGTGCAAACTCGATGTATTGCCTCTGCATCATTCCTTGTTCCGAATGTACGAAGTCCTTTGCTTCCTGCAATGACATCCCACGCTGAACATAATCATATTCCATGCCATCCGCCAACACTTGCTTTTGTTGCACCTTCTTAATTTCGTATAGGATATCTTCACTTTTTATATACCTGCTATCCTTTGGCAGCTCTCTGATTTCATAACCATCCTCATCGTCCCCATAGCACCACCTGCATTCGTGCTTAAACTTTTCACAGTAATTTGTACGCCCAAAGGTATTGGCAGTCACCATCTCCATTCCCTGCATGCATAATGCATTTGCGATGATATTCAGCAATGTTGATTTCCCTGAACCATTATTACCATAGAGCACCGTTATTGTATCGAAAACAAAAGGCTCTACATCCTTTCCTCGAAACACGTTATACGGATAAATATTGGGTTTCCCCATCTTCTCATCACTTAGTTTAAAACTGCTTAAATATACCATACCTTCTCCATCCCAACCTCCTACACCGCCATTGAAATACTTCCTGTATCCGCATCAGCTTCTGAAATCTGAGTTTCCTCACATTCATCAACGGTCTCTTCCGGATAAAGCAGTCTTTCTAACTCATACGCATTGCTTTCACATTCATCAGCCATCGCACTCATGTCAAAATGTTCTGTCAAAATATACAGACACTGCAGTTCTTTTTCCTTTTCTTTTCGCTGAATGCGAAGGTCTTTTAAACGCTTAAGCAGCTTATACCCCTGTGTTACATTACAGTTGGAACAATCAATTTCATCCATCAAGTCTGCGATTTCCTGTTCTATCTCCTCTATAGTAATCTTGATATTTACAATGTACTGATTTGCATTTCTATAAAACTCCGCCTGCTGCATAGCAAATGCCATCCAGTCATTATCCTTTCCATCAAAAGCTGTTTCTCTGCGAACCAAATCCATATCCTCGTACTCCTCCCTTTCCATACTATTTTCAAACATCATCTCTTCGCCGGAAGCCATTCCCTTATGCGGCTTTTCTCCGGTTGTAGGCATCTTCACCACTCCGTTTTCAAATAATTCACTCAACTTGCGAGGTGTATATCGCCTGTTTTCCAGCCCTTTCATAGCTTTAATTGCCTCTTTTGCCTTCGCTACATTCGCACTGGTTCCTACCGTTCTTTGAAAGGCATCTAAACAGATGATTTCATCCTTGACTTCTCTACGATGTTCCCTGCATTCTTTCAGTAGCTCCACTAATCCGGCAGCCTCTTCGTCACTTATATCGCACAATTCGATATAATGCAGAATATCACAGATTTTCAAGTCTACATCAGATTCCGCTTTAATCAGGCTTTCTCTATACCCGGCTAATGCTTCTATGACATATGTAAAGTGTGTTAAATACTCCTTCCAATCCATTCGAGAAAGGTCATATTCCGGTACAGGCGAAAGTGTCTCCTCCTCACTTTGACATTCCTCCTGTATCTCTTCTACAGGTGTCATGAAATAGAACTTGCTTTTATGGCCAACATTAATTCTTTTATTAGCCTCCATAAAGGAAAACACAGATGCTTCATTCACATTTTTCGCAACTACCAAATCATTCCTATCGTTGGTTCTGTAGTAGTTTCCACTATAATCCATAATATAATACAGCTTATCAATATCTAACATACTCGCACCTTACCCTTTCTCTTTTGTCTGCTCCCGTCCCCGGTTCAGGTTCCGTTTCCCCCTACATCAGTTCCCCCTATACTTACCATTATAATCATTTACTGTCCCAAAAACCTCCCTCAATCCTTCAAACGCCCTATTTAATTGTAAATTTAGAAGCCGATAATCAAAAATCGGCATCAAATCCATCACTGAACTTGCTGCCGCTTCTTCGTCTTTCCTGCTTGTCTTTTCAATCCACCATATAAGCATGAGGTGTTAATCATGCTTGCTTCTCCTCTTTGATGCTCGCTCTCTTCGTTGTATATTTTGTTCTCGAAACTGCTTCTTTCCTTCTTCATCCAATGCAATCCCTTCAAAACCTTTATCCAGTCCAAGTACTGCCAGTACTGCCGCATACGCACCAATCGAAACAGTAGGGGTTCCTTTTTCTATACTTGATAATGTATCTGTGCTAATGTTTGCCTGCTCCGCAATAAACTCAGCATTGAGATTCCTACGCAACCTTGCCCTCTTTATATTTGCTCCCATTTTCTCCAATACTTGCTGTGTATCTGACCTGAGATTTACTACTCTTTTAGACATTTTTCTTCAACTCCTAATATATTCGGTGTTATCTAATTTTCTTCTTGACTATTCCCGCTGAATTTCATATTATAGACTCAAGAAATGGGTTTTTTGTCGTGTACAGCCTTATGGCTCAAGCGGGTAGCTCGTTTCTTTTTTTATGTCTATTATGTCATACAAATATTTCTTTCCATCTTCTGAATGTCGAATCAATAGCGAAGCATGGAACACATTATAATGGTCAACTTCTCCGTCACTGGCATGCACTGGAATTGCAAAATAAGTATCATAACGATACCAACCCAATTTTGCATTACGGCTATGTTTTTCTTCCTCGTTCGCTTTATAGTTTCCACCGGTAGCAATCTCAATCATTTCAGGAATTCCCTGAACAGCATTTGCCTTAGCCTTTACATTTGCGCCTTTAAGTGAATATGTATATGCCGAACCTGTATATTCATTCGGAAAATCTGCTCCAATATAAATTTCCTCTTCTACGGATAAAACCTTATACACCTCGCCTACATATTTCTTTAGATACTCTTTCACATCCTTCCATTCCACATACTGTTTTTTCTTGAAAATAATGTCGTGAATAAACACTATCTTTCTTCCGTTAAAATCATCAATAACATCAATTTTTCTTTCCATAAAAATATCCTCCTACAAAATGTTATATATTCATTTTGTAAGAGGATTCTTCGTTTGTCATTCCAACCGTGCTTTAATTTTTGACAAACGAAAATCGCGATGCACATTTTTCGTTTGTATTCATGCTACCAGCACCTTATTTAGTTGTTTATAGTAAGCATACAATCTTCTGGTTCTTGGATTTTCTATGATAACAATCGGCTCCGGTATAATTGCTTTTCTATTTCCGCAAATCATTTCATCTATTGGAACCTGAAGTAATTGGCTCAGTGCATACAGATTATCAACTGTAGGCATATTTAAACCGTTACACCAGTTATATACAGTTTGTATACTCCCAAGATTCAAGAATTCTTTTATGTCTTTCGGAGTAATCCCACGCTTGTCCATGATTCTGTGGAGATTGACTCCGGTTTCTCTAAGGTTGATTGTTGGGAACATTGGCACCGTCCTTTCCTTGTAACTTGCACTTTTATAATATTTAAACCGTTCTAACTTCCGCTTTCACACTCGCACTTTTCCCCGAGAAAGCAATACCATACTGCAAAATCTCCTTCACACCCTGCGCACTCATTTCCACATGATACTGCCTTTCGTTTATCTGTTTCAGTGCAGTTTTTGCCAGTTCATCCAGCTGTTCCTCAGTACAGTCCTTTCCTGCCTTCAGTTCAATCAAAATGCCGGGAAGCTTCTTATCAAGTGGCAACATCTGAATATCAAAACGTCCATTACCCGCTTCTCGATTAGATGTAATGTGATACTGATTATCCAACATTGCACATAGACCTAAAATCAGACCATGATAAAATGTCTCATTTGCCGCATCGTGAAAGCTGATGGTTTGGAGCAAAAATGTCTCTAATTTATTCTGTAATTTAGGAATATCCATCGTATAAATTGCTTCCTGAATAGCAATTGCTGCTGCAGGTGGAATCACATTTTCAAACTTCGATAGAATTTCTTTACTATACACATACGAAATCTCTTTATTCGGAAGTGCCACTTCACACATATAATCACCGCCAAAAGGCTGGTCATTAGTTACTGCTTTCAAATATCCGGTCACCAGTAAAAAGCTGTAAATGGATGACGGATTATTCTGAAGTTGCGGATAAATTACTCCCGTGTCAATATGAGTAACAAAAGACTTTCCTTGCATCAAGGATTCCAATCTCTCATATGTTTCTATTGTTGCATTACCTAAAACTTCACTAATAATATCATTACTTCCGGTAGACTGCCAAAAAGCACGCGGAATGCACTCATTATTAAAGTATCCAATAACAGACCACGGATTAAATATCTCTGTCTTGCCAAAACGATATCCATCATACCACTCGCAAAGTTCCTCGTATTTCTCTGGTGCTCCGTAGTACTCTGCCATCTCCTGCACTTCTTCCGAAGTAAAGCCAAAATACTCGCTATATCGGTTGTCCAAAACGGAATTCACCTTTATATTATTAAGCCCGCTAAAAATACTTTCCTTTGCAACACGCAAGATTCCGGTTAAAAATCCATAAGACAAATGTGGATTATCTTTTAAGCCACCGGAAAACAGCGTTCTCATAAAATCAATTACTTTATCATAATACCCACGAACATGTCCCTGTTGAATAGGCGTATCATATTCATCAACAATAATCATCGGAGCTACTCCATAATGTATATGAAGTAATCTGGAGAGATTAAGGAATGCACATGCCACATCATTTTCATTAGCTTCACCTTTTAACACGCTTGTAAGATATTGCTTTTCGTAGGCACTTATCTTATCACTGACTAATAACTCACTGTGTCTTTCAAACTCATTTCTTAATATCTTGTAAATAAGGTCATATGCATTTTCCCAATCTTCGCATTTTACATCCTTGAATGTCACATAGATAACCGGATACTTTCCCTGATACTCCTGATATTCCTTTCCGCATGTCCAAATATTCTTATCTCGGAAATAAACAGATGTATCTTCCTCTGACCTTTCGAAGAACACGCGCAGCATATCCATATTTAATGTCTTACCAAAACGACGAGGACGAGTAAATAAAGAAACTTGCGGACGCTCATCAATAAAGTCTCGAATCAACAAAGTCTTATCAACATAATAATATTCACTGGAAGCCTTGCGGTAATCAGAAATTCCGATTGGTAATGGAAGTTTCTTACCACTTTTAGATGCAACTTTTTTCTCGGAAATCGAAATACCAGTCTCTCTCTTCAAACGCTTATCTGCAGGCTTAACTGCATCAGCCGGAATAACCCATCTTTTATTTTCTTTATACGCACCGGGAATTCTGCCCTCTTTACAAAGCACGTTAATTCTACGCTCTGTGATATCCCACTTTTCAGATGCTTCTTTTGTTGTCATAAACTTTGCCATAGAACACCTCCCGAACAATCTTTTAGGTATATTATAACCATTATTCGGAATAAAATCAATGCATTATTCGGAACAAAGTGGTATTTTATTCCGAATAATGCAAAATATACCTTGTAAATCAAATAACAAAACCGGGCTACTTTTTGAATACTTTGGGAGGAAGGTGCTGTTTCATATCGAGCTTATTTAAGACAGTCGCAATCTATTATGCATCTTGTTCGCTGCTCATATGGTCTGCCACCGGTCTCAGATACTTGGTCACCACAGATGCAGCCTCTTCATTACTGTATTCATTACTTCTCAGGCAGGATAATATCTGTCCTGTAGCCTGATAATTCAACTGAACACCTTTCGAGTCATTTCTGTACTTTACTGCGTGTGTTCTGCGAATGCCCAGCTTTTCTGCCTCTCCTACAGCATCTATATTGGCTCCCAGGAATAAAAACTGCCAGCCCTTTTCCTGATTTTGCTCAATCATTTTCTTCACCATCTTTGCAGAATACTCCTGACTGGCATTTTCCTGTCCATCCGTTGTAATCACGAATATTATCTTCTCTGCCCTCAACTCCTCCGGCAAACGGTTCTGAATGTTTTCCACCTTCTTTACGGTACTTCCCACTGCATCCAATAATGCAGTACAGCCTCTCACATAATAATCCTCCTCTGTCAGTGGCTTCACCACATCGATAGGAAATCTGTCATGGATAATGTCTATCTGGTCATCAAACAGTACTGTTGTTACATTCGCCTCTCCTTCTTCCTTTTTCTGCTTTTGTAACATTCCGTTAAAACCACCGATAGTGTCACTTTCCAGACCTCCCATAGAGCCACTTCTGTCTAAAATAAAAACCAGTTCTGTTAATCCTTTTTTCATATGCGTTACCTGCCTTTCTTTTGATATACACATATTACTAAATTTCATAACAAAACTGGTCGCTTGAGAAGAGACATTTATTTGGAAAGTGTCCCCTCGCCATAATCATCCAAAACAATGTTGACGAACTGAATATTAAATTCCTTATGCTCGATTAAGTACATAATAATCAGGTCGAATCTGGAAGATGCGGATAAGGCATACCCTGCTGTTTCCAGTAATTTTCTTGACTCGTTCATTTCCAGTTGTAATGCCAGACAGAAGGATATAGCGGTCTTCTTACTGGGTACATAATCTTCATCTCCACGTATCTTGGAAAAAAGTCTGCGGTCAATATTGGCCCTTTTGTAAACTTCTGAGTCTTTCAGCCCCTTTTCATCAATCAAACGCAACAGCATCGTTGAGAAGGTCTCCGCTTTCTGCTCTAATACCTTGTCCAGTTCTACGTCCTGGTCTCTCTTTCGTAAAAACTCCGGCTTCCGGGGAACGGACGCAGATTTACTTGTTGACGGTCGCTGCAACATCACCGACATCTGGGGTGCGGACGGTGCCGGTGTTATCACCGGTGCCGGAGTTTTTTGACTTTGGGACGGTTTATTGGTGACCGTATCCTCCCCCAAACTCCCCTCCGGACTTATGTCTATCTCCTCATCAGGCAGCTCATCAATCTCAGCGGCATCTTCCTCCCAAGTATCATTTAATTTCATGTAATTGAGGAACTTATCCTGTACGCCACCACGCTTCTTCTGCTCCGATACACCGGTGACGGTTGCCGTAGAGAACTTTGCTGCCTCCTTCGGCGAATGCAATTCTATGTAGGTATTTAATTCTTGACGAATTGTCTCTAAATGTTTATATAAATTCTTATTCCATGCACTCATATGTAGCTCCTTACCCAATCCATCCTATTCCGTTAAACCATTTTCTTCACATTTATTATTTTACACCCTCTGCTGCTTTTTTTCCATCCCCAAGGGTAATTTCGTCCTTCCTGACATATTGATATCACCTCAAAAGTCTCTTTCTTCCGCAAAATATAAAATAAAGTATCATTTTTTCTCATTATAGAGGTTTACTTTATGACCAAAATATACTAAAATGGGTTTGATAAAAATATAAAAGGAGATATGATTATGAGTATTTCACCATTACAGAAAGCAAGATATGAGTACGCTCCTAAGCTTCCCGGAATGCTGAGAAACGGCATCGCAGACATCTGCGTAAAGGAAGGTGCGGAAACTCAGAGTGTAGCTGATCAGGAAAAGATTCAGGCACTTTTCCCTAACACTTACGGCAAGAAGGAAATTACTTTCCAGAAGGGCCAGAACACCTCTGCAGCAAAGAAGCAGATCGTAGGTGTTATTCTTTCCGGCGGACAGGCTCCCGGCGGACACAATGTTGTTTGCGGTTTGTATGATGCATTAAAGGCAACCAACAAGGAAAACGAACTTTACGGCTTCAAGGGCGGTCCCAGCGGACTTCTTGAGGATGATTACATTGTTATGACTGACGAGTACATCGACCAGTTCAGAAACACCGGTGGTTTTGATATTATCGGTTCCGGCAGAACTAAGTTAGAGACAAACGACCAGTTCGCTATCGCAGCTAAGGTTTGTCAGAAGCATGGTATCACCGCTATCGTTATTATCGGTGGTGACGATTCCAACACTAACGCAGCTGTATTGGCTGAGTACTTTGCAGCAAACAATACCGGCGTACAGGTTATCGGATGTCCTAAGACTATCGACGGTGACTTAAAGAACGAAGATATCGAGTGTTCTTTCGGTTTCGATACCGCTACCAAGACCTACAGCGAAATCATCGGTAACATCGAAAGAGATGCAAACTCTGCAAAGAAGTACTGGCACTTTGTTAAGGTTATGGGACGTAGTGCTTCTCACGTTGCTTTGGAATGTGCTCTGGAAACACAGCCTAATATCTGCTTGATTTCTGAAGAAATCGCAGCTAAGAAGATGTCTCTTTCTTCTATCGCTGATTACATTGCAGATTCCGTACAGGCTAGAGCTGCAAAGGGTATGAACTTCGGTGTAGCTATTATTCCTGAAGGTGTAGTAGAATTCGTTCCTGAGTTCTCCGTATTGATTCACGAAATCAACGAGCTGTTAGCAGGAAGCAAGGCTGATGACTTTAACAGACTTCTTACTTGGGCTGAAAAGAATGAATTTATCGAAAGAGGCTTAACAAAGGAATCTCTTGAAGTATTCTCTCTGTTACCTACCTCTATCCAGCAGCAGTTATTCTTAGAGAGAGATCCTCATGGTAACGTTCAGGTTTCCCTGATCGAATCTGAGAAGTTATTCTCTGCACTTGTTGCTGATAAGTTAGCAGAAAGAAAAGAAGCCGGTGCATACAAGGGCAAGTTCAGTGCACTTCATCACTTCTTAGGATACGAAGGAAGATGTGCATTCCCTTCAAACTTCGACTCAGACTACTGCTACTCACTGGGTTACAATGCATTCATGCTCATCCAGTACGGCTATACCGGTTACCTTTCTAAGGTTTCCAACCTCTCTGCTCCTGCAAATGAGTGGGTTGCAGGTGGTATGCCTATCACCAAGATGATGAACATCGAAAGAAGACATGGCGAAGACAAGCCTGTTATTAAGAAAGCTCTTGTTGAGTTGGAAGGTGCACCTTTCAAGTACTTCGAAGCTCATCGTGACGAGTGGGCTGTTGAGACCTGCTTCCAGTATCCCGGTGCTATTCAGTACTACGGACCTACTGAAGTTTGTGATATCACAACCGTAACACTTGCTCTCGAGCAGGCAAAATAAGTTTTGAGCTACATATATTGATGTACATAATAAGGACCCGGAGTTTTCCGGGTCCTGTTATTATATGTCTACTTCGCATAATATCGTTTATTTTCAAGCTGCCGGGGCATCGCTCTGACAGCATATTGATAGCACTCTACATAAAGGGCCTTCTTGTCATATATTCATCCAACTTTTCCAAACCTTTTTGCGTTATATTAAGGATACCGCCATCATAGAGAACCAACCCACGATAAATTATGTTATTTGAGGATTCGTATCTATGACTGATAATATTTCTCACTATCTGGTCGATAGCAGTATCATTTCTATCTACCAATGGTGCCAAATTAACACCAGTCGGCTGCGTAAATTGCCAGATGTATTCCTTCAACTTCGTAGTTCCTATATTCGGGTGTCGTAGCAAAATATACAATACAATGTAATCCAAATCTGATTCTCCGATTTTAAAATTTGTTGCCATAACCATATCTGTATGTCTGATTATCCTTTATAGATAATTCGCATACTTTTCCTTTCTTGTTATTTTTTATCAAGATTATTTTTCCTATGTCCCAATTCGCTTATATGTACCCTACTATTTACGTCCAATATAGGCGATTGGGGACTTTCCTATATTAACTTTCTGCTTCTCCAAGATTCTACCAACAATTTCCGCATCTGCGTTTTTCCAGACTTGGCTTTCGAGCTACGGAATAGGCCTCTGCTTCTTCATAGGTGCTGAAATAGACAGGCTCCTTCATCGCGTTTTTTCCATCACCGGTGGCCGCACATTGTCCTACCATATGAATCTTGCCATTCTTATCATTGACTGCGTATTCCCTTGAAGAACCGGTGGAACGTACCTCTGTTGGTTCTGGTGTAGGGGCTTCTGTTGGCTCTGGTGTAGATTCCTCTGTAGGCTCCGGCGTGGGGGCTTCTGTTGGCTCTGGAGTAGGTTCCTCTGTAGGCTCCGGCGTGGGGGCTTCTGTTGGCTCTGGTGTAGGAACTTCTGTTGGCTCTGG
>JAZQEK010000014.1:0-142466 GCA_045538995.1 Acetatifactor sp.
GGCTCCCCTTAGTAAGGGGAGCTGTCAGCGTTAGCTGACTGAGGGGATTGTGGTTAGAAAAGCTGACTATAAAACTTAGTAAACTTCGCTGGTTGCAATCCCATCCGTCACGCCTTCGGCGTGCCACCTCAGCTAACGCACGCCCTACGGGTGCCCTTGCTAAGGGGAGGTTTTCAGAGGTTTTCAGATAAGCCGGATGCCTTTATTAAAGGATATCTGAATTTGCAGCGCCACTCCTCTCAATCTCCTCCGCCTGTGCATTCCAGAGTCTCGCCTGCGCAAGCTCAGTCTCATCCTTGAGACTGATATTGCTCCATTCAATATCAACGGAAGCGTCAGAACCAGAGAGTCTGAGGAAGGTCTCGCCTATCCTGCAAAGTACCGGTGACAGGAGTCTGCGGAAGTACTCCAGCTCCGAGGTGAGAATGTCAGCCTGCTGACTGCTCATACGCTCAGTGCTGCTCCAGTTCAGTCCCAGCAGGAACGGCGGTATCGACAGCTTGGAGATCATCTGCTCCAGAAGCTGTCTTACAGGCACTTCTGTTGAAATAAGCTGATTTTCCGCACCGATGACCTTTATCTCCACATCGCCGGCGCAGACAAAATCCCTCACCTCACCAGCCGCAGCCGCAGCCATGCCGTCGCTCCATTCTCTTGCAATGGCACGTGCACGCTCGCCTGCATATGCACGGTCAGACGGGTCACTGCCGGGCTTATACACCACAGCATACCGCACGTTGCCGGAGCGTTCGTAGTTCTGCCCGATACATTCGTATATCCTCAGCAGTATCTCACTGAGTGCAGGCAGTCCCCTGAGAACTGATACGCCCCTTATCTCACCGGCAGGCGGCGAAAGTGCGGTGAAAAGTATTCTTTCAGGATGAGCAAGAGGTCTTGGTTCACTCTGGCTGTCCTTAGGCGGATACCAGAAGCGGCACTGACCGGCAGTCTCTGAGGGCGTTACTATCACCTGAGAGGGATCGCCGCATACGAGAGCCGCCAGCGTTCTTGTTTTCGGGTCAATGCACATCTCACCCAGACCGTTGCCGAAGGTCAGCAGACTGTCAAGGTAGATATCCGCAAAGGACTGAAGTGAGCGCATAGTCGCACCCACCGGTACATTTTTCACGAAATGATCGAGACTCTTCTGCATGGCAGGGTCGCTGGAGCGAAGCTCGAAGCTTCCTGTAAGACGCACTATCTTCCCGATGGCAGCGTCAAGTATGGGAACTGCGAAGCGTATCTGCTTATACAGCTCCGTTTCAGCCGCCGGCGGAATATCTGTATGCGCCTTCCTGCCGGCAGGTCTTGCAGCGGAATACATCAGCTGCTGATTTTTCGGGATATCCGGCGGATTTCTCTTTCGGAACAAACCCATTTCACATCACCTTTCCTTTCTTCTTCTTGCAGAGGCTGCAAAGAAATCGTCTCTGTCCTCAGAAAGCTCAGACATAACGAAATACCGCAAGTCGTCCATTGCATGGTCGTGCTCCTTTTTAGGACAGTCGCCCTTTGCTCCCTCATCCCAGCAGTAAAGGGAAAATTCACGGAGAGTATCAGCGCAGTCAGGGCTGATGCGTATTTTTCCGGAGGTAAGCACCTCGCTTACACGCTGTATTCCTGTCAGGACTCTGTTGTCTGCACGCATCACACGAAACCTTCCGTGCCTTTCAATGCAGGCTATCATGCTTGCCGCCGAGGGGTCGATTATGACCTTACGCACATTCCTGTCTCCAGCTAAAGCGCAAAGCTCTCTGTAGTGCTCCTCGTCTGTACGGGATATGCCAGCCTTTCGAGCGTCGTAGTAATACTCACGTATCCGGTACCAGATATCCCCCGACTTTCCCCACAAACCGAAGGAGGACGGGTTCACAGTACCGTAGTCGCAGGATATCACATAATCCGTGCAGCCATCCGGAGGATATGCAGTGTGCTTGTCTTTTTGGAACATAGGATACACAAGACCGTCGGTCTGAGTCCATTTTCCAAGGACGAATCTTTCATAGAACGTGCCTGAGTAGAGTCTCTCATATCTTCGGCGGATGTTTTCAGAGAGAGAGGGATTGTCCGCCATTGTAAAATGAATATAGAGAGCGTTCTTCTCCTGCCGCCTGCATATCCACTCACGGTAAAACCAGTGTGCCGGATTCTCCGGATTGCAGTTGAACCAGAGCCTTGAGCCGGTAACGGAGCAGCGTGCAATAGCCTGTTCCACAAATGAGCGTGGCATAAGTGCAACCTCGTCCAGCAGCACACCGGAAAGTGTCATGCCCTGTATAAGAGCCGCACTTCCCTCATCCTTGCCGCCGAAGAAGTAGAACCTGTTGGAGCTTTCGCCCTCCATGGAAATATCAGCGTAGTTCCGGCTGGTCTTTTCCTGACAGGTAAAGCCAAGGCTCCTGAGAGTCTGCAAAAGAGGCGTCACCAGATTCCGTCTCAGTGAGGTTATGGTCTTGCCGCATATGGCAAAGCTGCCGCCGTCAAAGGATGCTGCTGCCCAGAGCACAAAGCCCATGGACATACAAAGAGTCTTGCCGCTTCTTACAGCGCCGTCGCATATAACAGCGTCGAAGCCCTTTGTTTCGGGAAGCGCCCACCACTGGAGGGCAAGCCGCTGTTTTTTAGAAAATGGCTTAAACTCCATCCTCATCAGCTCCTGCAAGTGCACTGAGAAGGCTTCTTGCTGCCGCACGCTGGTCGGCATTTCCGGCATACTCCATCATTTTTTCAAGAGCCTTCTGCCTGTCGAAAAGCTTCACCTCCACACCGCCGCCCTTGACTCTTTTCAGCTCCGACACATTCCCAAGGTCAAGCTTCATTATCTCCTCAGCCGAAAGCTCCTCGCCCTGCATCACCAGCCTTACAGCGTCGTTGCAGTCGCCGGAAGCAAGTCTCCTGAGACCGCACATGACCTGAGTATGGATATCCTCCGAAAGAGCCTCACGGATACTTTTAATAAGCCGCTGGTACTTGCGCTTCTGAAGAATGCGTATGCCAGCGTCCAGAGCCTCCTCAGGCGGAAAGCCTGCCCTTACGGCCGCTTCACGGATATTTCCGAGTCTTGAATAATATCCGCAGAATGCGGCAGCCTGCTGTTCCTTGACCATTTTATTTTACTCCTTTCCTGCTATTTTGAGAGTTGCCCCTCTACAAATAGTCCCGTGTCGGAAAAACTTGAAGGTTTTTCTTCAAGTTTTTCAGAGAAAGTTCTTTATGGGCTGATTTTCGGCATATTGCACAAAATGTTTTTCATACAGATATACAAAAGCACGAAGCGCCTGCATACTTAGTCATTTTTAAAAATGAATTGCAGTACTTGACAAACAAATAATTATACGTTATAATAATAATGTGGGATGTAAAAAGGAAAAAATTATACAAAAGAAATGATGGTACGACAATTTTTGTCTATAACAGAATTGAAATAAAGAGTACAAATTTGTGTGAGATAAAATTATATCAAAGTGAGGGATGGATATGGATTATGTAATCAGAGAAGGCGTAGGCTGCATAAGAACTGAGCTGAAATACGGAACGATTACAATAACACGCAATTCTCATCATATGGTACGTCTGCGTGCAGACGAGCTTACTGAAAACTGCATGAGGGTTTTTGCGTATAATAATGTGCTGCATATAAAGTGTATTTCACCCTATCCGGCGAATATGGAGCTTCTGGTGCCGGATTCAGTGAAAATGCTTGATCTTAATTCTGAGAGCTGTAATCTTGTGCTTGAAGATATTGAGCTTGATACTCTGACAGCCAGCAGCGGCGGAGAGCTGGATCTTACGAATGTTACAATAAAGAAGTCATGTAAGCTCAGCGTTGACAACGCTGATATTATACTGAAGGCGTGCGATCTTATGAGCATGAATCTGGAGCTGTATGACGGAACTCTTGACTTCCAGAATACCGTACTTCACGGCAATAATACAGCCTTCATGAAGAACGCTATGGTACGAGGCAAGCTGAAGGGTGCTCTTGTTGATTATGTTGTATCAGCAGGCTACGGAATTTCGCCTGACAATGTCATAGTAAACGACCACCTTCTGTCTGAATTTCCCAACAGAAAGAACGTACAGAACTGTGCATGGCTGCTGCTTGCAGGTTCTATGAAGAATACAGCAAGGCTTACGATACAGAAACCGAGGATGAGATACTGATGATCTATACATTGACGCTGAATCCTGCGATCGACCTTGTCATGCAGCTTGAAGCATTAAAAACCGGATGTACCAACCGTGCGTCCGGCGCTTTTTGTCTTGCAGGCGGAAAGGGCGTAAATGTTTCCCAGGTACTCAGGGAGCTTGGCAGAGACAGTGTGCTTACAGGTTTTGCAGCAGGCTTTACAGGTGAAGAGCTTGTAAGACAGCTCAGGGAAAAGGGCTGTAACTGTGATTTTGTAATGCTGGAAAAGGGTTTTACCCGAATAAACGTAAAGCTTCACGCTGGTGAGGAGACTGAGATCAACAGTCAGGGCGACGAGATCACCGATGATGAAAAAAGCCGCCTTCTCCGGAAGCTCAGTGCTCTTGGAAACGGCGACATACTTGTACTTGCCGGAAGCATTCCAAAGGGTCTTGGCAAGGGTATATACAGTGAAATAATGGCAGGTCTCAGTGAAAGGGGCGTGCTGTTTATAGTTGACACAGAAGGACAGGCTCTTCTTGATACGCTGGAGCACAGACCGTTTCTTATAAAGCCCAACAATCATGAGCTTGGCGCAATATTCGGCTGCACGGTTGATACAGCTGAAAAATCGGCGGAATATGGCTTTAAGCTTCAGGAGATGGGTGCACGGAATGTACTTGTTTCCATGGCAGGCGCAGGAGCTGTTCTTTGTGCGGAGAATGGAGAGGTATATTTCCAGCCAGCGGCAAAGGGCACTGTAGTGAACTCTGTAGGCGCAGGGGATTCTATGGTTGCTGGATTTTTAGCCGGATGGCTTGATTCGGGAGACTATCAGACAGCACTGCATACAGGCACTGCCGCAGGAGCAGCCACAGCATTTTCACAGGAACTTGCAAGGGCTGAGGATATTGAGCGGATCATGTCCCGGCTTGAAGCAGCTGTGAGAATTAGATGAATATAATAGGAAAGCACCGGATTTGACGTCCGGTGCTTTTTTGTGGCTGCAAATTGTAGTTTAGTGTGCAAAGCAAATGCGCAAAGCGCACCACTAAAAGGCTCCCCTTAGTAAGTGGAGCTGTCAGCGCAGCTGACAGAGGGGATTGTAAAAAGCGCAGTAATGCTGAAACTTCAGCTTACTTTTCTACCCGCAATCCCCTCTGTCACGCCTGCGGCGTGCCACCTCCCCTTACTAAGGGGAGGCTTTCGTGGTGTGCCTTCGGCATATATAAGCTACAATTTACCCCGAAACATCAAACACAAAAAACTTTTATTATAAGGAGGAAACCACATGAACATCAAGGAAATCATATCAAAACTCACACTTGAAGAAAAAGCAGGTCTCTGCTCCGGCGGTGACTTCTGGCACACCAAAGCCGTTGAACGCCTTGGCGTACCCTCACTTATGATGAGCGACGGCCCTCACGGTCTCCGCAAGCAGGACGAAACTGCTGACAATATGGGCATAAACGAAAGCATCAAGGCTGTATGCTTCCCGGCAGGCTGCGCTACTGCGGCTTCATTCGACAGAGAGCTTATCGAAAAAATGGGACAGGCTCTCGGCAATGAATGTCAGGCTGAGGGCGTTGCCGTACTGCTGGGTCCGGCTGTAAATATAAAGCGTTCTCCTCTCTGCGGACGCAACTTTGAGTACTACTCTGAAGATCCTCTGGTAGCAAGCGAAACTGCCAAGCACTTTATCAAGGGCGTTCAGAGTAAGAACGTGGGCACAAGCATCAAGCATTTCTACGCAAACAATCAGGAGCACCGCCGCATGAGCAGCAGCTCCAACATGGACGAGCGCACCGCAAGAGAGATATACCTTGCAGCGTTTGAGGGTGCCATCAGAGAAGCAAAGCCTTGGACGGTTATGTGCTCCTACAACAGAATAAACGGCACATACGCCGCTGACGACAAGAATGCTCTCACCGATATTCTCCGTGGAGAATGGGGCTTTGACGGATTCGTTGTAAGCGACTGGGGTGCTGTAAGCGACAGATGTACTGCCCTTGAAGCAGGCATGGATCTGGAAATGCCCTCAAGCTTCGGCTTCCGTGACGCTGAGATAGTTCAGGCAGTTAAGGACGGCAGACTTTCTGAGGAAACGCTCGACACTGCCGTGGAAAGAGTTCTCACTATTCTCGACAGACATCTCTCCGGACGTGACGAAAGCGCAGTCTTTGACCGTGACGCTGACCACGAGCTTTCAAGAGCTGTTGCGGAGGAATGTATGGTTCTGCTGAAGAATGAGGAGAATATCCTTCCTCTTGACAAGGCTGAGAAGATCGCATTTATCGGTGCATTTGCGGAAAATCCACGCTTTCAGGGCGGCGGCAGCTCTCATATAAATTCCCACAGGGTTGAATCTGCCCTTGAATATGCAAATTCAAAGGGATACAATGTAACCTATGCAAAGGGCTATGAAGCTGAATCAAATGAACCGGACGAGGCTCTCATTGCAGAGGCTGTAAAGGCTGCGCAGAATGCGGATAAGGCTGTTATTTTTGCAGGTCTGCCCGATTCATTTGAATCTGAGGGCTTTGACAGAAGTCATATGCGAATGCCCGACTGTCAGAACAGGCTTATTGCAGAAGTAGCTGCGGCGAACCCAAATACAGTTGTAGTTCTCCACAACGGTTCTCCTGTGGAAATGCCGTGGATCGGTGATGTAAAGGGCGTTCTTGAAGCGTATCTTGCAGGACAGGCTGCCGGCGGTGCGGCTGTGAATATCCTCTATGGCGACGTAAATCCCAGCGGACATCTGGCGGAAACATTCCCTGTAAAGCTTGAGGATAATCCTTCATACCTTTCATTCCCCGGCGAGGGTGACTGCGCTCCTTACCGTGAGGTCGTATTTGTAGGCTACCGCTATTATTCCACAAAGAAGATGCCGGTACTGTTCCCGTTCGGTCACGGCCTTTCATACACAAGCTTCGATATTTCCGGCATAAGAACAGACAGCACCTCATACACTGACAAGGACTCTGTAACCGTTACTGTGGACATTACAAACACCGGCGCAAGAAGCGGCAAGGAGGTAGTGCAGCTTTATGTTCTTCCTCAGAAGAATGAGTTCGTTATCCGTCCGGCTATGGAGCTTCGTGCATATGAAAAGGTATTCCTTGAAGCAGGCGAAACAAAAACCGTGACATTTACTCTGGACAGACGTGCTTTTGCGTATTATGATCAGGTTCTGGGTGACTGGTGCGTTCCTGCTGGTGATTATGTTATTGCAGCAGGAAATTCCTCTGCTGATCTCAGCGCACATACTTCCGTTCACATTGACGGCAGAAAGTACGTCCCCATGAATATTGACCTTGATACACTTCTTGGCGACCTGCTCCATATCGACGGTGTTATGGATGTTCTGAAGCCATATCTGGGTGCTTTCGGTCAGGACAGCGGCTCTGCTGATGAGGACGCTATGGGTGCAGGTACTTCTGAAATGCTTGAAGCTATGATGCGCTATATGCCTATCCGGAACCTTGTTCCATTCGGCGGAGGTACGGTAAGCTGTGAGGAGTGCGGCGAGCTGGTGGAGAAGCTCCGTGATGTTATTTCAAAATAAAATCAAAATAAAGGAGATAAAGAATATGATAAACATACCAGAAATCAAAGTGGGAATCGTTGCGGTAAGCCGTGACTGTTTCCCGGAAAGCCTGTCCGTAAACAGAAGAAAGGCACTTGTCGAGGCTTATACAAAAAAGTACAATGCTGAAGATATCTACGAATGTCCCATCTGTATCGTTGAAAGCGAAATCCACATGATGCAGGCTCTGGACGACCTGAAGAAAGCTGGCTGTCAGGCTCTGTGCGTATATCTTGGCAACTTCGGCCCGGAGATTTCTGAAACTCTCCTTGCTAAACATTTCGACGGTCCGAAAATGTTCTGTGCAGCCTCTGAGGAAAATATCGGAGTTCTCTCCTCAAGCAGAGGCGACGCTTACTGCGGTATGCTGAATGCAAGCTATAACCTTGACATCCGTGGGGTAAAGGCTTACATACCGGAAGAGCCTGTGGGAACAGCCGAGGAATGCGCTGATATGATACACGATTTCCTGCCCATCGCAAAGACTGTATATGCCCTCTCAAATCTCAAGATCATAAGCTTTGGTCCCAGACCTACAAACTTCCTTGCCTGCAATGCGCCTATCAAGCCGATGTATGATCTGGGAGTTGAGATCGAGGAAAACTCTGAGCTTGACCTGTTTGAAGCATTCAACAATCATGCTGGTGATGAGAGAATTCCCGCAAAGGTTGCTGAGATGGAAGCAGAGCTTGGCGCAGGTAACAAGAAGCCTGAAGTTTTGGCAAAGCTTGCTCAGTATGAATTGACCTTACTTGACTGGGTAGAAGCTCACAAGGGCTGCAAGGAATATGTTGCTATCGCCGGTAAGTGCTGGCCTGCATTCCAGACACAGTTCGGTTTCGTACCTTGCTACGTAAACAGCCGTTTAACCGGTATGGGTATTCCGGTATCCTGTGAAGTAGATATTTATGGTGCATTGTCAGAGTTCATCGGTACCTGCGTAAGTATGGATGCTGTTACTCTGCTCGACATCAACAACTCTGTACCTGCTGATATGTTCAAGGAATCTATCGAAGGCAAGTTTAACTATACACATAAGGATACCTTCATGGGCTTCCATTGTGGTAACACCTGCTCTTCTAAGATGGCATTCTGTGAGATGAGATATCAGAAGATTATGGCTAGAAACCTTCCTATCGAAGTTACCAATGGTACTCTCGAAGGTGATATTATGCCTGGTGACATCACCTTCTTCCGTTTGCAGTCTACCGCTGATTGCAAGCTTCGTGCTTACATCGCACAGGGTGAAGTTCTGAATGTGGCTACCAAGTCCTTCGGTGCTATCGGTGTATTTGCTATTCCTGAGATGGGACGCTTCTATCGTCACGTACTTATTGAGAAGAACTATCCTCATCACGGTGCAGTTGCATTCGGTCACTTCGGCAAGACCTTGTTCGAAGTATTCAAGTTCGTTGGTGTACCTGTAGAAGATTTGAACTACAACCAGCCTAAGAGCTTACCTTATCCTACCGAGAATCCTTGGGCATAAGGAATAAAGACAACTGAAAATCTATGATATTTGCAAGGGGTGTCGTAAAGGCATCCCTTGTTTTGTTATGCTACGATTGTTGTAGAATCATCGCCACAAATTCGGAAAGCCCTGAAAAGAAGAGCTTTCCGGACTTTTTTGTTTGAGTTGCTACTAAATTGCAACTATTTGGTGTTTTTTGCTGCAAATTGTTCCAAATGATGAACCAGCTCCTGCTGCTTATGTGGAAAGAGGTGGGAGTAAGTATTTAATGTGGTGGATACCTTTTCATGCCCCAGTCTGTCTGCCAGAGTGAGTGCATTACAGCCCTGATTAATGAGTAAGCTGGCGTGGGAGTGTCGGATGTCATGAATGCGAATCCGTTTTACACCGGTTTTTCTGGTGCCACGTTCCATTTCATGGAAAAGGAAATGCTTGGTAATAGGAAATAACCTTTCTTGGGGATTAAGTGGTTGTCTGGTCTCTATATAATGTTGTAGATCTGTACAGAGGAAGTCTGGGATAGGAATTATGCGTTTGCTCTTTCGGGTCTTGGGCGGAGTGGTTATATTTTCACCTTTGAGACGTTGGAATGTTTTGTTAATATCAATTTGTTTTCCGGTCAGGTCAATATCTGTAACAGTAAGGGCTAAGAGTTCACCTTCCCGTATCCCCGTCCAGTATAGTACCTGAAAACAGATGTAGGATAAGGGTTTATCCTGAATACCTTCCCGAAAGGTGATGTATTCCTCATAAGTCCAATAATCCATTTCTTCTGCATCGGATCGCCCCATGCTCCCTGCCTGACCACAGGGATTGGTGTTTAAACCGTAAAAGCGTTTTGCGTAGTTTATGACGCAGGATAGCTGATTGTTAATGGTTTTTAGATAGGTTTTGGAATAGCTTTTGGGGGAATTTATCATGATACTTTGCCATCTTCGCACATCTGTGGCTGTAATCTCATTGAGTGGCTTTTTCCCAAAGTAGGGTAAAATGTGATTTTTGAACAGGTGCCATTTTGTGAGAAGAGTGGTCTCTTTCAGACGACCGGACATATCTTCCATATAGAGTTCATAGAGACTCTGGAAGGTCATGTTGGGATTTGCGGCTTGCTTTTCACGAAATTCTCTTTCATATGCCAAGGCATCTTTTTTCGTGGGGAAGCCTCGTTTCCACTTTTGGCGTTTAGAACCCTGCCAGTCCGTATAATAGAATTTGCAGAACCATTTTCCGGTTTGGGCATCTTTGTAAGCGGGCATAAAATCATCTCCTTTGTTTTAAGTATTATAGTTCTTTCTGCTAACTGGATAGCCATAAGCAATGATAACAAAAATAGGAGACAATTACCTTTTATATTGCTACTGATTTGCTACTAAAGCATCAAGGAAACACTCTGACAGAGGATAGGGCAGAAATGTGTATAGTTGGAACAGCAGTCATTATCGTAAATGCAAAATAATCCATCAAATGGTTAAAATTACACATTTACATTTGCAAAACTTATGCTAAAATCAGTTCTTGCAGTGTAGAAAAAGAGCAGTAGCTACCCGGTAGCTGCTATTTTTGTGGATAAAACGGAGGTTAAATTATGACAAAGGACATGACAAATGGTTCGCCCATGAAACTGATTTTGGGCTTTTCCATACCATTATTTTTCGGGTTCCTGTTTCAGCAGTTTTATAATATCGTAGACACCATTATCGTTGGACGGTTTTTAGGGGTAGACGATTTGGCAGCGGTAGGTTCAACAGGTTCCATAAACTTTTTGATTATTGGCTTTTGTGTAGGAGTGTGCAGCGGCTTTTCCATACCGGTGGCACATAAATTCGGAGCCGGAGACTATGTGGGAATGCGTAAAATGGTGGCGAACTGTGTATGGTTGTCACTGGCATTTGCGGTGGTGATGACCGTATTTACCACCTGTTTTTGCAGACAGATTCTGGTGATGATGAAGACACCGGAGGATATATTAGAGGGTGCATATGCTTATATCTGGGTTATTTTCCTGGGCATACCGGTGATTTATTTATACAACATGCTTTCCGGTATCATCAGAGCCTTGGGAGACAGTAAAACACCTTTATACTTTTTATTGATATCTTCGGTGTTAAATATTGGCTTGGACTTGTTTTTTATTGTAGTGTTGCACATGGGTGTGGCAGGTGCAGCATGGGCAACCGTTTTGGCTCAGGGCGTTTCCGGTGTGCTGTGCCTGATTTTTATGATAAAGAAGTTTGAGATATTACACATCCGCAAGGAAGAGTGGATAGTGGACAGAAATATGATGCTGACCCTTTGCAATATGGGTGTACCTATGGGGTTGCAGTATTCCATTACCGCTATAGGAAGTGTTATTTTGCAGACCGCTACCAATACCTTAGGCTCAGCAGCGGTAGCCGCTACCACCGCAGCCGGAAAAATCAGTGGCTTTCTGGCATGTCCCTTTGATGCCATGGGTTCCACTATGGCTACCTATGCGGGGCAGAATATCGGTGCGGGCAAGCTGGAGCGTGTAGGAAAGGGTATGAAGTCCTGCATCCTTTTAGGAGCGGGGTATTCTGTGATTGCTTTACTCATCAGTGTTTTCTGGGGCAGAAGTCTGGCAACTCTTTTTGTGGAAGCAACAGAAACGGTTATTTTGGACAATGTAAGAATGTTTTTGATTATTATTACGGTATTTTATTTCCCGCTGGCATTGGTGAATATTATTCGCTTTACCATACAGGGCGTGGGCTTCCCGCGATTTGCCATCCTGGCAGGTGTATTTGAGATGATTGCCAGAGCCTTGACCGGAATGGTGCTGGTACCGGCTTTTGGCTTTCTGGGAGCCTGTTTGGGTAGTCCTATTGCATGGATTTTAGCCGATGCCTTCTTGATACCGGCGTATTTTCATGTTATAAAGAAATTAGGAAAAAATTTTGAAACACAGGCAGTGTAAACATTTGCCGGAGCGGAGGGATTTATGTTTAATATGCAGGAAAGAATTGCAGACATTATTACACAGGAAATCGAGAAGGGCGAGATTGCCGGAGCCAATATCATGGTAATCCACAAAGGACAGGAAATTTTCTTTGATACCTATGGTTATGCGGACAAGGAAAAGCAGTTACCCATGAAGCGGGATACCATCTTCCGGCTGTTTTCCATGTCTAAGCCCATTACTGCAGTAGCAACCATGATTTTGGTGGAACGTGGCGAGCTTGATGTAAGGGATGCAGTGAGTAAATATATTCCGGCTTTTGCCAACCAGACGGTATGGGAAGAGGAGCAGGAGGTGCCTGCTTATAGAGATATTACCATTTGGGATTGCCTGAATATGACCACAGGAATTCCCTATCCCAATGAGTGGACAGAGTCCGGACGTTGTATGGATATTCTGTTCAAGAAGCTGATTGCCCGCAGGGAAAACGGCGAGGTAGTGGATACCCAGGAGTACATGCGACAGATTGCAAAGATTCCTTTGGCTTTTCAGCCGGGCAAGGAATGGATGTATGGTCTTTCCGCGGATATATTAGGTGCGGTAATCGAAGTGGTTTCCGGCAAAAAGTACAGCAGATTCTTACAGGAGGAGATATTCCTTCCCCTTGGCATGAAGGATACCGGTTTTTATGTACCGGAAGACAAGGAGTGGCGTTTTGCCGTGAACTATGACATGGCAGACGGACAGTTAGTGCCTTTTACCAGAAGTCATTTGGGAGAATATTACAAGGCTGATGTGGCATTTGAGTCCGGCGGTGCCGGTATGGTTTCTACCATTGAGGATTATAGTCATTTCACACAGATGCTGGTAAATGGCGGCATCTATAACGGTGTGCGTATTTTAGGCAGAAAAACCATAGAATTTATGGCACAGAATCATTTGAAGCCGGAGCAGATGGGACCTTTGAACTGGGACAGTAATTTGGGTTGCGGTTACGGCTGTCTCATGCGCGTTTTGGTGAATCAGGGTGTGGCAGGTACCAATGGAAGTCTGGGGGAATATGGCTGGGATGGATGGACCGGTAATTACATGACCGTGGATCCTTCAGAAGAATTAACCATTTTGTACTTTATTCAGAGATGTGGTGCAGGCTTTACACCTGCCATGAGAAAGCTGAGAAGTGTGATTTATGGTAGTCTGGAGTAAGTGGGTATAAGGGAAATGGCAGAAACGATTTTGATTGTAGAGGATGATACGGATATTAATAATCTGATTAAGGAGATATTGACCAAGCAGGGGTATGACACCATGCAGGCCTTCTCCGGAACAGAGGCAGCATTTTATTTAAAGATGAATCCCTTTCAGTTAATGATTTTGGATTTGATGCTGCCGGGCTTATCAGGGGAAGAATTGATGAAACAGGTAAGAGAGGAAATGAGTCTGGATATTCCGGTGTTAATCCTTTCAGCGAAGAATGCTTTGTCGGATAAGGTGTCCCTATTAACGGGTGGTGCAGATGATTACCTGACCAAGCCTTTTGAACCGGCAGAGCTGGTGGCAAGGGTTTGTGTTTTGTTAAGACGTAGGGCAAACCGGGAGGAGAATCCGGCAGCAGCGGAGGAACAGTTAAGATACAAGGACTTATGTTTGTATCCGAAATCCAGACGGGTTACGGTGAAAGAGAGCGAACTACAGCTGACACCCCACGAGTTTGATATTTTGTATCTGCTGGTGAAGTCACCCAGTGAAGTGTTTTCCAGGGAGCGTTTGTATGAACAGGTCTGGAATAATGGTTATTACGGAGAGGATAATACCGTAAATGTGCATGTCAGCAATATTCGTAAAAAAATAGCGGTATATGCTCCCGAGGAGGAATACATAAAGACTGTTTGGGGAATTGGTTTTAAAATGAATCTTTAAGATTTCTTTATACTTTCTTGAGGACTTATTAATGGTTCGAGGAGTATAGTAAACTCATCAAATACAGGAAAGGAACAGAAAGAAATGAACGATTTGATTGAAACCCATAGCCTGACGAAATGCTACAAGGATACAACTGCTTTGGCAGGAGTGGACATAACCATTAAGAGAGGCAGTATTTATGGACTGGTCGGAGACAATGGTGCCGGCAAGACCACTTTTATGAAAATTCTGACCGGACAGATTTTCCCTACATCAGGAGAGGTAAAGCTGTTTGGGGCTTATACACCCAAGGATATGGAAAAGCAAAGAAGCAGAATAGGTGCTCTGCTGGATGGCTTTGGCTATTTCCCCAGCATGACAGTGGAGCAGAATTTAGAATACTTTCGCCTGCAAAAGGGGATTGCTGGTAGGAAGGTAGTAGAGGAAGTATTGGATATTGTGAATTTGCAGTATGCCAAAAAGAAGCTGGCAAAGAATTTATCCATGGGTATGCGTCAGCGACTGGGGCTTGCTATTGCCCTGTTAGGTTCTCCGGAGTTGTTGATTTTAGACGAGCCCATTAATGGCTTGGACGCTACCGGAATACATGAACTGCGTGAGCTTTTTAAAAAGTTGAATCGTGAAAAAAATATTACGATTTTGCTTTCCAGTCATATTTTAAGCGAACTGGAGCAGGTGGCAACCGAATATTGCTTTATTAAGAATGGCAAGGTGCTTGAGCAGATTTCAGCTGAAAAGCTATTGGAGAAATGCAACGAATATATAGAGATACGTGTTTCGGATGCAAAGAAATATGTTATCGTATTAGAAAAAGAGTTTGGACACACTGATTATAGTGTGATGCCGGATGACACCATTCAAATTCATAATCCGGGTGAAAGTCTTGAGAGTTATAGTGAGGCGGCTATGCGTAGTGGTTTGGCTGTTTACAAAATCAACCAGTGTAAGAGTACTCTGGAGGACTATTATATGAACAGAATGAATGGAGGAAATCAGGCATGTTAAATTATATAAAGAGTGAATTTTACAGAATCAGACATACAAAAGCAGTTTATATCAGTACCGCAATCCTGTGTGTATTAGTGGTATTGTTTAATGGGGCAATGGCATTTTTAAATCATGTGGATCCCACTTTTCATTATGGTACTTTTCGTTTTTCCCTAAATATGTTTACCGGTGCTCCCATGACCTATATGTATATAGCAGGATTTGTAGGCTTTCTGCTGTTTTTGGAAGATAAGAGAGGTGGAGCTTTATACCATACTATCGCTTATGGAATGCCACGGGAAAAGATTATTTTAGGTAAGGGAATTGTTGGTTTGGTAACAGCCTTTTGTATGATGGTTGTTGTATTGGTATTTTATGTGGGAAGTGCATGGCTTTTGTTGAAAAACAGGGAGCTTTTACCCTTGCAGGAGCTACTGTGTGAAATCGTATTTTTATTACCGACTGCAGTGGCAGTGATGCTGTTGGGAATCGTACTTGGTATGATTATGCAAAAAGAATTTAACATAGTGTGGAACTGGTTGCTGGTAGTGGCGCTGATACCGAATGTGATATATATTTTAGGGCTGAAGTTTGAAGCAGTTTATCGAATTTCTAAATGGATACCCATGGTATATTTCAAGAGGGAAATAGCTGTATACTTGAATAGATATGAATGTATCTGGCATACCCCGGAGGGAATCATGAGATGTCTGGTATCCGGTTTTGCAGCAATTGTTTGTGTATTGGTGTTTGGAATTTTAAAGCTGAAAAAGCAGGATTTGTAATGGAGGGATACTCATGCTCTATGTAGTTATTATTCTTTTGGCTTTCTGGGCGGCATATTTATTATGCCGTCTTGTTCTCTTGGAGAAAACGCTGGAACATACCGCCAAAGAGCTTCATGAAATATCACAGGAGCTGGAGGAAAACAGAATCCTTCGTCTCAAAACTCCGGATAAGCACATGGAGAAGCTGCTTCGGGAAATCAATGAAAATTTAGAAAGTATCCGAAGAACAAAACGTAGCTATGAGAAGCAGGAGAAGGAATTTCAAAAAGAAATAGAAAATATCAGTCATGATTTGCGTACCCCTCTGACAGCCATCATTGGGTATCTGGAGATGATGCAGCAGGAAGAATTAAGTCCTGAGAATCAAAAGAATTTGGAAATTGTGTCGAATAGGGCAAAGAGTATGCAGGAGCTCATAGGACGGTTCTATGAGCTGTCACAGGTATCCGGTGCAGAGTATCAGCTGGAACTGCAGGAAATGGATGTTTGTAAGTCATTGCGGGAAATGACTTTGATGCAATATGGTATACTGGAGAAGAAGAATTTGGAAGTAGACATAGAATTACCGGAAAAGCCTGTGATAATAAAGGGCAATCAGGAAGCCTTCGAACGAATTTTCAACAATCTGTTCCAAAACGTACAGCGCTACGCAGTAAGTGAGTTACAATTGAAATTGCAGATGGTACCGGAAAGCGATAGGGTTTGTATTACTTTTAGGAATGATATTGCACAGGAGAACAGACTGGCTAATCCGGAACTGATCTTTGAGCGATTTTATATGGCAGACAAGTCCAGAAGGAACGGTGGCAGTGGTCTGGGACTGACGATTGCTGCTGAACTGGTAGCACATATGGGCGGCAATATACATGCAAAAAACGTGGAAGAAAATCATAGAAGCTACTTGCAAATAGAGATGGATTTTCCTTATAATGTGTAGAGATTGTAGCAGGCTGATTTTGAACAGATAGGGAGAAGTTCCATGAACATATTAACCGTAGAAAATATTACAAAAGCATACGGAGAGCGAAAGCTCTTTGACGGAACAGGCTTTTATTTACAGGAAGGGGAGAAGGCTGGGATTATCGGCATTAACGGAACCGGTAAGACCACCCTGCTTCGTATGATTGCCGGTCTGGAGGAGCCGGATGAAGGAAAAATCATCCGGGCCAATCATCTGGTGGTTAGCTATCTGCCGCAGAATCCTACCTTTGCACCGGAGGAAATGGTGATTTCGGCAGTGGTGAAAAGTGCTTTGGAGGCGAAGCTGCAAAAGGAACAGACACTGACACATGAAGAGGAGGCGCAGCTGGCGGCAGAGGCAAAGACCATGCTGACCAAGCTGGGAGTGTATGACTTTGAACAGAAATGCCAAGAACTGTCAGGAGGACAAAGAAAACGTCTGGCTTTGGTAGCGGTGTTACTTTCTCCGGCGGATTTGTTGGTGTTGGATGAGCCAACCAACCATTTGGACAATGAAATGTCCGACTGGCTGGAGGAGATGCTGAAAAAGCGTCGTGGTGCCATCATTATGATTACCCATGACCGATACTTTTTGGACAGTGTTTCCAATCGTATTGTAGAAATTGATAAGGGACAGATTTACAGCTATAGCACCAATTATTCCGGCTTTTTGGAGCTAAAGGCACAGCGTGAAGAAATGGCAGAGGCTTCCTGGCGCAAGAGGGAGTCTATTTTGCGTGTGGAGCTGGAGTGGGTGAAGCGTGGTGCCAGAGCTCGCAGTACTAAGCAGAAGGCAAGGTTGGAGCGATTTGAAGAGCTGAAGAATATGACCGCCCCTACAAAGGATGGTGTGGTGGAGCTTTCCTCTGTAGCCTCCCGTTTGGGACGTACTACCGTTGAATTGGAGCATATCAGTAAGTCTTATGGAGAAAACCAACTGATTAAGGATTTTACATATATCTTTTTGAAAAATGATAGGGTAGGTTTTATCGGAAAGAATGGTTGCGGGAAATCTACCTTGATGAAAATAATAGCAGGTCTGGAACAGCCGGATACCGGTACGGTAACCATCGGACAGACGGTAAAGCTTGGGTATTATGCACAGGAAATCGGCAGTGAAATCATGAACCCCAATCAACGTGTCATCGATTATATTCGGGACACTGCCGAATATATCGAAACCAATGAGGGGAAGATTACTGCTACCCGCATGTTGGAGCGATTTTTATTTTCCGGCGAGGATCAATATGGACTGTTGGGAAAGCTTTCCGGTGGAGAAAAACGCAGACTCTATTTGTGTAAGGTTTTGATGGAAGCACCAAATGTATTGATATTGGATGAGCCTACCAACGATATGGACATTATGACCCTACAGATACTGGAAAACTATCTGGACGAATTTCCGGGGATTGTGATTGTGGTATCTCACGACCGTTATTTTCTGGACAGAACGGTACGGAGGATATTTTCCTTTGAAGAGGGTGGTATTCTGAAACAATCGGAAGGTGGTTATACGGATTATGTAAACCGAAACAAGCTGGAAAAGGAAGAAAATTCTACTTCCGGAAATACGACCAAATCCGATGGAGGAAAGACAGACAGAACCAATTGGAATGCCGGTCGGAAAAAGAAGCTGAAATTCACCTATCAGGAGCAGAAGGATTATGAAAGTATTGAAGGCGAAATTGCTGCTCTGGAGGAAAAGATAGAAGCCTTAGAGGGAGAAATTCCACAGTATTCCAGAGATTTTGTGAAGCTGAATGAACTGATGCAGGAAAAGGAACAATGTGAAAAAACGTTAGAAGAAAAAATGGAACGTTGGATGTATTTGGAGGAGCTGGCAGCCAGAATAGAAGCCGGCGAAGAAATATAAAACCTTTAGAAAAAAAGATGGAAAAATGTAGCACAAGATGGTACAATATAATTAACTATTAGTTCTCGATTTTCGGCTTGGTGGTGATGTTAGATGGACAACAAAAGAGACCGTAAAGCAATTATTGCACAGTCTACACAGAAAACCGAAGAAGGTCAGATGGAGTTGTATTTGTATTCTCTTCGAAAGATGGCGGAGCAGAATGTAGAAACAAACAGGAACCCGGTGACACAGTTATATAATTTACGGGCATATTTTTATTTGTGCGGGGAACAAATGCGTTTGGAACCGGACAAGAAATATGCTGTTCTTGTGATGGATATTGCACAGTTTAAGGCAGTGAATGAGTTTTGCGGCAGAGCGGTAGGCGATGAGGTGCTTCGCGTGATTGCCCGTAGCATGACTGCTATTGAAAAAGAGCGTCCGGATACTTATACCTGTCATATTCGAGCGGATGTGTTTTCCCTGTGTACCTCTTTTGAAGAGGAAGAAGAATTGATTTCTATTGTAAATCGAATCATTCGTGATATAGATGCTTTTGCCATTGACTGTAAGGTACTTCCTGCTTTTGGTATTTGTACCTCTGAGAAGAATGGTCTGAATGTCAGCTTTTTGAAGGATTGCGCCACTACAGCATTGAATACCATTAAGGGTAAATTTTATGCCAATTATGCCTTTTTTGATGAAAAGATGCGTCAGGAGCAGTTAAGAGAGAAGCAGATAGAAAACGATATTGTGGCAGCCTTGAAAAATGAAGAGTTTGCTTTATATATTCAGCCAAAGGTGGATATGAGCAATAACAAAATCATTGGTGGCGAGGCATTGGTGCGTTGGATACATCCACAGCAGGGAATGATTTCTCCGGGTGAGTTTATTCCGGTATTAGAGAAGAATGGTTTTATCATCAATGTAGATGATTATATTTGGGAGAAGGTTTTTGCGTTTATTCGCGATTTGGAGAATTCGGACATTGAACCGGTTCCCATATCGATTAACGTTTCCAGAGTACATGCCTATGACAAGAATTTTTGTAAGACCGTATGCGAGCTTACACAGAAGTATCAGGTCAATCCTGCCTATATTCCGTTGGAACTGACAGAAAGTGCCTTTTTGGGAGATGAATCTGTTATGTATAGCAGAATGGAGTATTTGAGAGAACGAGGCTTCTATATTTCCATGGACGATTTCGGAACAGGCTATTCTACTATGAAGATGCTGAAGAATCAGCCTATGGATGAGATAAAGATTGACCGGGAGTTTATTTCGGATTTGGAGAATGATATGAGTAAGGTAGTTATCAGTCATACCATTCGAATGCTGAAGGAAATGAACACAGATATTATTATCGAGGGTGTGGAAACAGAGACACAAAAAGAGTTTCTGTTGGAACATGGTTGTAACAGGGCACAGGGCTATCTGTTTTACAAGCCTATGCCGGCAGAGGAGTTTCGCACCTTGCTTCTCAGCAGTACGTATTAAGAAAAGACAGATGATGAGATATGCTCTTGTAAATAGGCAGGGGCATATCTTTTTTGATTCCTTTTATTTAGGTATTGACAAATACATTTTTTAGGAGTATATTGTCGTTAAATCGATTTTATCTAGTGTCATATGACAAATTTTATTTTCTAACTATTTTTAGTTTATCTGAAGAGGAAGGATGACATATATCCGTCATCAAAGTATCGCAAAGTTTTCCCTGTAGAAAGAGAGTAGAAAGGTGGTTGAGATGTTTTTTAATGAATGAACTATTGAAAAAATTAGTAGAGGATTATTCTACGAAAAAGCAGTCCTCGCTTATTCAAATGAAAAAGGGGATATTAAGCAGAGAGGCTTTTTTAGAGGAGGTGGAGGAATACGCAAAAAATAATTTTTCTCTATCGGCAGCACAGGTTAAGGAGCTGACAGGGATGTTTGAACAGTATATTTTCGGGTATTCCAGAATTTCCCCGTTGATTGATGATGCGGATGTTTCGGACATCCGAATTGTGAGCTTTGACAATATTCGTGTGAAAAGAAAAGGAAGGCGTATGGATGCGGGAATTTGCTTTGAAACCGAAAAGGAATATCGGCAATTTGTGGATTATGTGGCAACCAAAAATCAGGTAAATATTTCGAACTTAAATGCCATACAACGTTTTACGGACTCAGACTCCCATCCGGATTTTATCCTGCGTTTTACTATATCCATGCCATTGGTGAATACCTATGGAGAACCGTATCTCTGTATTCGAAAGGTTCCTCGTAATTTCCCGGAGATGCAGGAGTTGATACGTCGGAATATGCTGGATAGGGAACTGGCGGAATTACTGGTACAGCGTTTTCGTTCAGGCTCTACCTTGATATGCGGAGGAAATTCTTCCGGAAAAACCACATTGTTAAATGCACTGAAGGAAACACTGCCGGATGATATGGCGATTCTAATCGCCCAGCAGGCGGATGAACTGACGACGAAGAGACATCCGGATATGATGTTTATGCATTCCTTGCCGGGGAGCGGGGAAAGTCAGGTCAATTATGATTTAAAGAATATCAGTATAGCTGGATTGACCATGGATGTGGATTTTTTCATTATTGGTGAGGTAAAAGGTGACGAGGCTTTGTATCTGTTGAATGCGGCATATACAGGACAGCTTTGTGCGGCAACGATTCATGCTCCGGCAGCAGACAAGGCAACGGACAAGCTGGTAGATTATGCCATGTACAGCAGTCGGTACTCCAGAGATGAATTGATGAAAATGATGGAGTGTTTTACCACGACAGTATTCATGGAGCATTACAAGGTGAAACAGGTATTTGTAAATAAGGGTTGGAACCCGGAAAGGGGCGAGCTGATGTATGAAAAAATCTTTGGCTGAGTAAAATATGGTTTGGAAAATGTTGATTTTTGCAGAGCTTTTCGGAGCATTTTTTCTGTTATTTTGGTGGGTTCGACGAGAAAGCATTATACATAATATGATACATCATACCTATGAGGTGTTGGAACAGGCAGCCAGAAGACGCGAGGAGGATAGCAGACAGGGGCTTTTGTTGTTAAACAGACCCAAGGGGGTTGTTTACAGCTTGGAGCAGAGACTGCTTTATAGTGGGCTGAGCAGAAGGTTTCCTTTTTTAACTCCGGAAATTTATATGGTGTCAAATCTGTTAATCATGATAGGAATTTATTTCCTTTTTACCCTTCTGGGGAAAGCATGGTGGCTCGGAGTAGCTGCGGTGTTGCTTCTGGAAGGTGGTCTGTATCTATTGCAAAATCTGCTGATTTTACAAAACTACAATGCGGTTGATCAAAATTTGTTAAAGTTTTTGGATTTTCTAGGAAACTATAGCATTACCTCCGGGGAGGTAACTGCTGTGTTAAGCCAAATAAGTGAGTATATGGAGGAGCCGTTAAAATCTGTATTGGAAGAGTGCTACTACGAAGCTCAAACCTCCGGAGATACCAGTCTGGCTCTGCTGAGTATGGCAGAGAAGCTGCAGCATCCGAAGTTTAAGGAAATCGTGCGAAATCTGGAAATCAGTATGCGATATTCTGCGGATTTTACAGTGTTGGTGAATCAAAGCAGAAAGTCTGTCCGTGAGCATATGCGTATGCGTCAGGAAAGAAAGAGTCTTGCCAGCGAGGCGTGGGTAAATATTCTGATATTGGGTGCTATGACAGTAGTGATATTGGTAACGGTAGAGTCACTCATCGGTGTACCTATTGAAGAAATGTTGTTTCAAACATGGGTAGGCAGAGGCTGTGTGACAGGAATTGTTGTGATACTATTTTTGTTTTATCGGCAGATACAAAAAATGGATCAGTAGGAGGTGGGAAGATGGAGCGGATTCAGATGATAGAAAGGCTTCTTTGGGCTGCCCGGCTTTTGGTGGCTGTTTTGGTGGGAGGGATTTTGTTGTACATCTGGAGTACGGCAAAGTCCGGAAAGCTCTTGTTACGAGCTTATGAAGCAGTTTGTATGCATGCAAAAAACAGTCCGAAAGCATTGTTTGATTACGAAAACTGGGAGGTTTATTTACAAAAACACGGAGCCGGTTATTACTACGGAAAGTGGATAAATCCGGTATCTTATTTGGCAATTTGTTTCCTGATAGGATTAACAGGCTTGGCTATAGGTATCCATTTTGGTGGTTTGCCCAGTATTGTATTATGCATCACCGGATTATTTTTGCCGGGAATTTTGCTGCAGTATTTGAACAAAAAGGACAATGTGCGTATGATGCCGGAGTTGGATATGGTTTATAGTGCGTTAGTGGTTCAAATTCGGGCAGGTGTATATGTGACGGACGCTTTGACAGAATGTTATGGCAGTGTCAGTCACATTAGGTTGAGAGATGCATTGCAGGGTTTGTCCGGAGATATTGTTATGAAGGGAGATTTGGACGATTCCTTGGAACGTTTCCAAGGACAGTTTAACAATCAGTACATAGATTCTTTGTGTATCACCATATTACAGGCAATGGAATCCGGACAGGCAGTAGAGTTGTTAGGAGATATTGCAGAGCAGATTAAGGATATGGAAATCACTCTGCAACACAAGAAAAAGGAGCAGTTAAACAGAAGTGTAACATTTTATCAATTGGGTATATTTGCATTGATTTTAGTATTGATATTATATGCCTGTGTGACGCAGATGTTTTCTGCAGAATTGTTTGTTTCATAAAATAAATTTGAAAAGGAGAAAAGAAAATGAAGAATAAGGTAAAAAGCTTTTTAACAGCAAAGAGTGAAGGGATTGATGGTTTATTGGTAACAGTAGGATTGTGTATTATTGCACTTCTGTTATGTGTGGTAATGAAGGACAGTCTGACGGCATTCATTACACAAATTGTAACAGCACTTCAAACCAAAGCATTGGGTATATTGGGGTAAGTGTGGAATACATGGGGAGAAAAAGTAAGGGAAATGTCATGGATTTGTTGGCAATCGGTATTACCATTCTTGCCATGTCTGTTGTAGTTATGGCTTATCTGGAATGTTCTGCATTGATGATGAAAAAGCTGGAGATTAGTCAGGTGTCCAGAAACTATATTTTGAAAATGGAGACCATGGGATATTTGGACGAAAGCGGACGACAGCAGCTGCTGAGTGAATTGCAGCTGCTGGGGCTGCAAAATATTGACATTAGCGGAACTACACTTCAGCCTGTAGATTACGGAGAGAACATTATACTAAACATTAAAGGAACCATTCGTGGAAGAACTATTGGAATGGGAGATCGGATATGGAAGGAAGGATTTCATGAGACGAGCTATACTGTGGAGGAAAAGAGAATGTCTACGGCGAAGAACTAAGACGAGCTGTTTGGGAGTAAAGAGTAAGGGGCAAGTAGATATTGTTGTCAGTATGTTTCTGTTTTTTATTGTTCTGATAGTAGTTCTCTTCGGCTTTCGGATGATGCAATACATGATAATTTCTTCGGAAGTAGAGGATGCACTGGCTGCTTCTAATTTGGCTTCGGCTATTGTGGATTTGGAGGAGTACGGGAAAACGCATAATATTCGCATACCGGATGAGAGAGCTGCTTTTGGAAAATACAGGGAGGCTCTGGTGTTTAATCTACAGTTAGACAGTAATCTGAATACTACCAGAAAAGAGTTCTTTGCTTCGCCGATATCGATCATACAATACATCGTTTACAATGTAGACGGTGAAACGGTAGAGATGGTTGTGATGAATGGGAATGGTCAGCTGCAAAGAAAGGAAAAAGGGCGGCGCGGAACGATTTTCACTCCAAATGGAGTGAAGGTGGAAACTACCGGAATATACAGCAGAATTGGTTATGAAGCAGAAGGTCTCATGGGACAGCAAATTTGGGCAGAAAAAGAGAAATATGTTGATATTACGAGGTATAACAGTGAAAAAGGAAAAGAGTAAAAAACAGAGAATATTACCGGGGGTAATTTGCGTGGCTTTTCTGGCAGCGATAGGAACATTTTTTCTGTTGTTGCATATGGAGAAGAGCGTTTTAAGTGCATATGAAAAAGCTTATGTCTGGTGTGCAAAGGAGGAACTGAAGGAAGGTGTTCAGGTTTCTAATCAAAATCTGACAAGATGTTTTGAGCAGATTGAAATGGACAAAAGCAAATTGCCGGAAGGGATGGTAGTGGAATTGGATACGTTGATAGGAAGGCAGGCAGCAATCACCATATCTAAGGGAAGTATTTTAACAGAAGAGATGTTTCAAGGAGAAGAGGAATATGTTTCTATGTTGGAAAAACCGGTAATAGCCGGTTGCAAAGGGGATGATTTGTTTCAGTTGGTAAGTGGTGTTTTACGCAAGGGAGACCTGGTGCATATTTACACAGTGAATCAGGAGGTGGAGACTACTTATTTGTTATGGGAAAATGTAATGATCTATGAAGTCTTTGATACAGCAGGGAATGTGATTGCAGCAGAGGATACCACAACGCCTGCTGCCAGAGTGAATTTATTATTAGAGGAAGGCTATGCGGAGCAGCTATATCATGAAATGGATAAAGGCTCCCTTAGATTGGTGAAGGTATGGGAATAGGAAGACAGTGGCTTGGATTAGTGTTTCTACTATTGTGTTGGTTGCTATTGGGCGGCTGCGGACAGAGGAAGGAACCGGTAGCGGAGATGTCGGCGACAGAAACACCAAAACATAAGGTAGTAACAGTATCTGTGGAGGAGCCAAAACCGGTAGAAACAGAGGCACCAACAGAGGCACCGACACAGGCACCAACAAAGGAGCCAAAACCGGTAGAAACAGAGGTACCAACAGAGGCTCCGGCACAGGCACCAACGAAGGGACCAAAGCCGGTAGAAACAGAAGCACCAACAGGGGCTCCGGCACAGGCACCAACGAAGGAGCCAAAGCCGGTAGAAACAGGGGTACCAACAGAGGCACCGACACAGGCACCAACGAAGGGACCAAAGCCGGTAGAAACAGAAGCACCAACAGAGGCTCCGGCACAGGCACCAACGCAGGAGCCAAAGCCGGTAGAGGCAGAAGTCCCTACACAGATTCCAAAAGCAGAAGGAGCGGAGGACATACATACACATGAAGTGGCGTTTGAGGAGAAAGTAGCTACATGTCTGGAACAGGGAGAGAAGCGTAGCTACTGTGTTACCTGTGGGGTGACGATTGAACAGGAATATGCAGAACCGCTGGGGCATGTATTTGAGAAAGAAGTATGGGAGCTGCCGACCTGTCAAAAAGGGGGATATTATAACAATATTTGTACCCGTTGCGGTTTGGTGGAATGTGTGTCCCAAAATCCACTTGCACATGAAGTGGAGGATTTTGTATTACAGGAGGGGAATTGTATGGAGGATACCATCATACAGCACAAATGTAAGAACTGTGGGGTACAGGTGCAGGAAGATACGAGGTACACGAATTATGAGGTGCATAATTGGACAGTAGGACAGGTGGACGGAATAGAAATTACGTATTGTGAGTGGTGCGGAGTGGCTTCATAGGAGGGATGATGGGAAAAAGAAAATGGATAGCAGGTTGGCTGCTTCTTCTGTCGTTTTTACTTCTTTGGAGTGTTGGATATATTTCTGCAGAGGCAGTTTATGAAGGAATACCGAATGTAAAGCTGAGCCCGGATAGGAATGCTTTTACTACACATGCCGGGGATACTGATACGAAATGGTACAATCAGGGGTATGAAGTGAACACAGGGGTAAAGAGTACAAGCAAGGAACCGGAAGTCTGGGAACATTTTTACCAGACAGAGCGTATGGATGTGGTGCCCATAGGTAAGTGGGTAGTAATGCATGCATCGGCAAGATGTATTCATAAGGATTATCCTGCAGGCAACTTTTATTATGGTGATACCTTTGGAAGAAAAAGATGCAATACCCCCTATTATTCCGGCTGGTTTGCATACTGTGCCGATTGTGGAGAAAAGCTTTTGCACAGATATTTTTATATGAGTGAGGAAACTGCAAAGAAGCTTACTTATATGGATATGTCAAAGGGATATTATTATAAATGCCCTCATTGTGATAATTTGGAACAGGGTTTTGAGTCACAGGCACATGTCTGCAAGGCTGTTTCTGCGAATCGCTATTATGTAAGGTATCATGCAAATTTCGGAAACGGTTATATGGAAAAGAGTGTTCATATGGTGAACAATGCTACTTTATATGAGGGCAGAGAGGTAACTCCGCAGACGAAACTGAATCTGAATACTTATACCAGAAAAGGGTATGAGTTTGCTGGCTGGAATACAAAGATGGATGGTACTGGGACGAACTATGAAGATGGGGCAGAGATATATAATCTGAGTTTGACAAACAATGCCAATATTATTTTGTATGCACAGTGGAAGAGAAGTACTTCTCTATTGGAAATCGACCCGGCAGGAGGAACCTACGAAGGGAAAAGTGGGATTACCCGGATAACGGGAGAATATGGAGACACCTATGAACTGAAGATAGAGACAGTAATACCACCTAATGGTGCAACGGTATATTTTGATACTCGGGGCGGAGAGAAAATACAAAGCATTACGGGTACAAAAAGTCTCTTAGAATGGAGCTGCAGGCAACCTTTTGCGGGCAAATTGGAGGGTACCCAATATTCCTTTTGGGCGGCTAACGGAAAGGTAGATTGTATTACTGCTGTTTATCAGGAAAATCCGATTATTCTGCCAAAGGCTCAAAAGAAGGATAGTACCTTTGCCGGATGGTATGCTGATGCGGAATGCACAGAACCGATAGGAGGAGAAGGAAGTCTGTATACACCGCAAAAGGATGTGACACTATATGCCTGTTGGGTAGAACTGAAGCTTCAGGCAGAGGATAATTATACTGCTAATGCCGGAAAAGGAGCAGTGGATTTGACCTGGCAACAAATAGATAATCAGGCAAAAACTTATCAGGTATATCAAAAAGAGGAGGGCGGTGTCTGGAAACAGATACATGCAGCACAGGAAAGAGCAGATACCTATACGGTTTCCAATTGTATTCGGTTTACCGGAGCAAGTGGAACCTATACCATTCCTTATACGGGCTTCTATCAGTTAACACTTACCGGGGCTCAGGGTGGCAATTATCAAAGCTATCTGGGTGGAAAAGGGGGTCTGGCAGAAGGATGCTTCTTCTTTCGGCAGGGAGAAAGCTTCACTTACGAAATAGGCGGTCAAAATGGCTGTTTTGGAGGTGGGACGGGAAGTCTCTATGGAAATGGCGGAGGGTACAGTAGTGTGCATTCAGAAAGCGGAAAACTGCTGTTGCTTGCCGGCGGCGGCGGTGGAGCTACCAATGAGGGAAATGGCTATGGGGGTGGTACCGCAACACAGGTGTGTAATCAAAGAAATGGTGAAAATGGAGAAGCCGGTGGCGGTGGTGGGTACTATGGTGGTATAGCCGGAGCAGTTCAGGTACACTCTCATACAGAGGAGTGTCGCCATGTTCATACAGGAGTACCAACTGCTTACGGAGGCTGTTATACCGTGAGAACCGTTTGTGGAGCCTCGGATTTTGCGAAAACACAGGTTGCAAGTTCTTTTTATTATGGAAATGTTGATGATAACGGTAATCATATTTTTTGTGTGCGCTGTAACAGTGATGACTGTGTAGGACACTATGATACCTACTGGGCTTATTTATGCAGACAATGTAGAACTTTTTTCTATTATCCTTTGGAAAAATGTACTTCCAATAATTATTATGCATTAGGGTGTGGCAGAGAGGAGGATTACGTGTGCGGCATGGCGGAAGGAGAAATCCTTCGTGTGCAACCGGCTTATGGTGGTTCCAATTATGTAAACAAGGAATTAGCAGTGAATTATCGGGAGGTTGCAGCTGTGCAGGAAGGTAACGGCATATTACAAATACAATCGCAGCAGATTGGCTTGCTCGACAGCAACTTTTTGAATGGAGTAACTGCAACGGATAAGCAAGCACCGGAAATCATAGCGGAAGCTACGGTGGTGAAAACCTCGGTAGGAATGGATGAGGTCAGAATTTCCTTTGAAAAACCGCAGGACAGAGGAACGGTGTATTATCATATGGTAAAATCCTTTTCAAAGACAGGAGATTGGTTATGTACATCCAATCAGACAGGCAATACTTTGGTGAGCGGTGTGGTGGGATATCGTTATTGTATTGACACTTTGCCGCAAACAGTCATTCAAGAGAAGCATACGCTGTTAAGCGACACTTCAGAGAGGCCTTTTCTGACAATAAGATGTGAAGAGACTATTCAGTATCTCCATGTGGCAGCAGTAGATAAGGCAGGGAACATAGGGGATACACTGCATATCCCCCTATCAACACAGGATAAGATTTACTGGCCTGTGATTACGGAGCAGTTGGAGATAGCAGACGGAGCGAATCTCTATCCGGCAAAGGAACCTAAGACGTATTATGTCAGAGCTGATGGGAATACCCCCATAAGTCTCACACTGGGAGGAGTGCTTTGTGGTACTGCCCGGAAGGATTATCAAATCAATCAAGCTACTTTTCGGGTGCAAAATTTTGCAGAAAACACGCAAATGGGCAGCTTGAGTATTCTGGTACCTAATCGGGAAGTTGTTTTGCCCGGTATGCATACATATACCTCCCGGCAGCTTCAGAAAAGACAGGAGGGAAGACTGGGACTGGAGGATGCTGCTTATACTATGGCAAAGAGGTATAGTGACTGCAAGAAGATTCAGGTCATACAGAAATTTCTGATCCCACCGGATTACCACGGGCAGCTTTTTCAAATAATTCCGCAGGTGGCAGCAGATACTCCGGAGGAATGTGTTTTTTCCAGAGAAGAGGATGATATGGAGCATAGTATATATTTGATTGCGGATGCAAAGGGACCGGTACTGGGAAATACGGAGCAGTTGTTGGATTTGGAGATAATTGAATATGAGGACGGAGAAGTCATAGGAATGGATGTGACTGCTACAGATAGCGGAAGTGGATTGGCAGAGTTTTATATAGAAATTCTGAATCAGGACAATGGTACGGTGATGCGGCTGGAGGATGATAGTTTAAGCGGGAAAATTCATTTGGAAATTACGGCACAAGAGTTGGTGTTTAATGGTGAGTTTTCCATTATGGTGTATGCCGCTGACCGAGTGGGAAATGAAACGGTTTTAAGCAATTCTGTATTGGGAATTGGTTTGGAGGCAAGTATCGAAAGAATTTTGGGAGAACCTTTCCTGATATTTCAGCGGGGAGAAAGCGGTGTATTACATATTGAAACAATCGGTTACATTGAACGATTGGATATTACCTTTCCGGAAGCCTTTGTAAAGGAGGATTCTTCATTAAAACAAAGTATTGTATATAAAAATCCTGATTTCAGGCGAAAGGAAGAAGTACCCTTTGTGATTCCGTTTACGGTGCCGGATGGTGAAATGCAGGTGTTGGTGAAGGCTTATAAGGCCGGTACGGAGCTGGAGAAAAAGCCGGTTCTTTTGTCAATAAAGGTGGAAGGAAGTATTTTAGATGAATTGCATACCCGACTTCGGTAAGTGGATTTGGCTTTGGGGAACTGTTTGTTGTTCCGGTATCATATTGTATGGCTTTTCTGTATTGGATGATGATTGGAAATTGTGTGATGGGGAATGGCTCTGGTCTGTGTGGACTGCAGTTATGATGAACGGTAGCATAGGATTTTTAGGGAAGGTGCAGGAAGCGACACCTATAGAAAAGGTTTGTTGGATGGCTATCGCGATTTATTTGATTGTCTGTACGGTTATGGATATTGTTCTCAGTCAGATAAATGATGTGTTGCAATATCTGGGAGTTTTGGGAGGAGCTGTTTTTCTTTGGAATAGGGAGAACTCGCCTTTGGTAGGAATTTCACTAATTCTATTTGTAATGATACAGTACTTTGTTTTTCGAAAGCTGTATGGGAAAGCGGATACTATGGCTTTTTCTATATGTGCTATGTATTTAGCCGGATTGGGAGGAGATACAGAGCATTATTTGTGGCATATGATAATTAGCTTTATACTTATGACGGTAGTTCAGGCATTTGCCGGAAATATAAACAAAAGAGGAAAATTATGTAAACCTGTCCCTATGTTTCCGTATATCTCAGCAGGCTTTATATTTCTGATTCAGGGTAAATTTTAGTTGTATTTTTACCCAATATTTTGAGGATAGTGGTTGTGCCATTATCCTCTTTTTGGTATTATAAAAATAGTATGGTTAAATGTGCCGTGGGAAAGGAGGATGCCATGATTACCATTAGCTTATGCATGATTGTGAAAAATGAAGAGGCAATACTTGCCAGATGCCTGGATACTGTAGCAGATTTGGTGGAGGAGATTATTATTGTAGATACCGGCTCTACGGACAGAACCAAGGAGATTGCTGCACGTTATACGGATAAAATCTATGATTTTGTGTGGGTGGACGATTTCAGCAAGGCGAGAAATTATGCATTTTCCAAGGCGACAAAAGAATATATTTATTCAGCAGATGCAGATGAAGTATTAAACGAAGAGAACAGAGAGCGTTTCCGAATATTAAAGGAGCATCTGTTGCCGGAAATCGAAATTGTGCAGATGAAGTATGGAAATCAGTTGTCTTTTGGAACGGTATATAATTTTGATGAGGAATATCGGCCAAAGCTGTTTAAGCGTTTGCGTAATTTTGTGTGGGAGGAAGCCATTCATGAAACGGTGCGACTTCAGCCTATTGTTTTTGACAGCGATATTGTGATTACTCACATGCCTACCTCCAGTCACGGAGACCGGGATTTGAAGAATTTTGAAAAACAAATCCGGGCAGGACGAAAGCTGTCGAAACGTTTGCAAAGTATGTATGCCAGAGAGCTTTTGCTGGTAGGAACGAAAGAGAATATGCTGAATGCAGAAGCTTATTTCCAACAGGTTTGTATGGAAGAACAGGCAGATGCGGAAATGTTGATGGAAGCTTACTGTGTACTGGTATGGGTAGCTGTATGCAAGAAGGATACGAAAAACCTTCTGAAATATGCACTGAAGGCAGTGGTGTCAGAAAGCTGTTCGGAAGTTTGTACCCAGTTAGGATGTTTTTATGAGCAAGAGCAGGATTATGAAGAAGCAATCATCTGGTTTTACAATGCCGTGTACGGAACGCAACCGGTATTGGTAAAGGCGTGGGGAGAGGAAATTCCCTTAGAAGGCTTGGTGCGTTGCTATGAGGCACTTTCCATGCCGGAGCAGGTAGCCTTTTACCAAGAAGAAATAGAGCGTTTCGCAGCAGAAGAAAAAGAATAAAAGTTATTTGTAGATTATTCTGAAAATATGCTGTATAATCAATAGGTTGTAAAGCGTATTTTAGTGGATATTCATACATATATAAAAAGAAAAGAGGAGCGTTTATGAAATGGGAAGAAAATGTGCGTAAGGTAATTCCTTATGTACCCGGTGAACAACCGAATAAAGAAAATATGATTAAGTTAAATACTAATGAGTGTCCCTATCCTCCGGCACCCGGTGTAGAGGATGCCATGAAGTCCATGAATTATGTGGATTTTCGCTTGTATCCGAATCCGGAGACCAAGGTTTTGACCGAGGAGCTGGCAGCTTATTATGGCGTAAAGAAGGAGCAGGTATTCGTAGGAGTGGGTTCCGATGATGTGTTGGCTATGGCATTCCTTACCTTTTTCAATTCCGGCAAGCCCATTCTGTTTCCGGATGTAACCTATTCCTTTTATGATGTGTGGGCAGATTTGTATCGGATACCGTACAAGACTTGTGCTTTGACAGAGGATTGGCATATAAATCCGGAGGATTACAAGCAAGAAAATGGTGGTGTTATATTCCCGAATCCCAATGCACCTACCGGTTTGGAAGAAAGTCAGGAAACGGTAGAAGAGATTATTAAGGCCAATCCGGATGTGATTGTTATTGTGGATGAAGCTTATGTGGATTTCGGCGGTACCAGTGCATTGCCGTTGATTGAAAAGTATGATAATCTGCTGGTGGTACAGACCTTTTCGAAGTCCAGAGCCATGGCAGGTATGCGTATCGGCTTTGCCTTTGGTAATGAGAAGCTGATTCAATATCTAAACGATGCCAAGTTTTCCTTCAACTCTTATACCATGAATTATCCGTCACAGGTATTGGGAACTGTGGCTTTGCGTGATAAGGAATATTTTGAGACTACTGTGCAGAAAATGATAAATACCAGAGAAAGAGTAAAGAAGGAATTGAAAGAGCTGGGATTTTCGTTTCCGGACTCCAAAACCAACTTTATCTTTGCTTCACATGAAAGCGTTCCGGCAGAGGAGATTTTTAAGGCGTTGAAGGATGCTGATATTTATGTACGTTACTGGAACAAGCCACGTATCAACAATTCTTTGCGTATCAGTATCGGTACGGATGCGGAGATGGATGCGTTGCTGTCCTTTTTGAAGAAGTATCTGGCAGAGAGAGAATAAAAGTTCATTAGGACTTTCCTGACATTTTATACATAATAAAGAATGGAGACTAAAAATGATTAAGAATATTTTAAAAGGTATGGTTATTGGTATTGCAAATATTATTCCCGGTGTCAGTGGCGGAACCATGATGGTTGCCATGGGTATTTATGATAAGCTGATTCATTGTATTACCCATTTGTTCAGTGAATTTAAGAAGAATGTATTGTTTTTGCTTCCTATCGTAATTGGTATGGGTATCGCTATTATCGCCAGCTCCTTTACCATTGAGAAGATGTTTGAACACTTCCCTTTTCAGACCAGTCTGTTGTTTGTGGGTTTGGTAGTAGGCGGTCTTCCGGCTATGTGGAAAAACGTAAAGGGTAAAACTGTTCGTCCGGGACATATCATTGCTTTTGTAATATTCTTTGCAGTAGTAGTTGTTATGGCTTTGATGGGTGAAACAGAGGGAAATGCTGCGGATTTGAGCTTTAATCTGGTAAACGTATTAAAGCTTCTCGGAGTTGGTATTGTGGCAGCAGCAACTATGGTTATTCCCGGTGTCAGTGGTTCTATGATGCTTTTGTTGATGGGTTATTATAATCCTATCCTTTCAGCGATTAATGATTTTCTGCGTGCATTGGTTGCCTTTGATATGGATGGTATTATTGCGGGTATTGGTATCCTTGCACCTTTTGGTATCGGTGTAGTAGTTGGTATTTTCGCTATTGCAAAGCTGATTGAGATTATTTTCGCCAAGTTTCCATTGTATGCATATTGGGCAATTATTGGTTTGATTGTAGCTTCGCCTATTGCAATTATAGCGATGGGTACGTTCCCTTCAATTACCATCGTAAGTATTTTGACCGGTGTTGTAGCATTGGCAGTGGGCTTTGTGGTTGCCATGAAGTTAGGTGAGTAAGATAGGATAATGATAATAATAATCCTGTCCTATTTGTGAAATGGATTGCCCGGTTGGTTTGTAGCGATTACAGTCAAGGCGGTTGTATGACGGGTATGTTCTATGCAGGATTATGGGGGAGAATGTGTATGGCGGCATATGAAGATTTTGCATATGTATATGATGAGTTTATGGATGAGACACCTTATGAAGAGTGGTGTGAAAGAATTGATGCATTGATTCGAAAATATGGTGTTTCCAGTCCGAAACGAGATGCTCAGGATGCACTGGATTCGGAAAAAAACCTGGTGTTGGATTTGGGTTGCGGTACCGGAAACCTGACAGAGCTTTTGTATCAAAAGGGCTACGATATGATAGGTTTGGATAATTCAGAATCCATGCTGAATATTGCCATGGATAAGAAAGCTGCCAACGGAGCGGAGATACTCTATTTACTGCAGGATATGCGTGATTTTGAGTTGTATAGTACCGTGGGTACCGTAGTGAGTGTTTGTGACTGCGTGAATTATATTTTGGAGGAGAAGGACTTGATAAAGGTCTTTTCTCTGGTAAATAATTATTTGTATCCGGGTGGTATTTTTGTCTTTGATTTTAATACGGATTACAAATATCGGGAAGTAATCGGAGATACGGTAATCGCAGAAAACAGAGAGAGCTGCAGCTTCATCTGGGAAAACTATTATGATGAAGCAGAGGGCTTGAATGAATATGATGTAACCATTTTTGTGCAAGAGGATGAGGAGTTGTTTCGTCGCTTTACGGAAACTCATGTACAAAGGGGATACACGCCTGAGCAGATGAAGCACCTGTTGCAGGAGGCAGGCTTGGAGCTTGTAGAAATGCTGGACAGCGATACCGAAGAAGCAGTAACAGCACAGAGTGAGCGTGTGTTGGTAGTGGCACGGGAGCAGGGAAAACATTTGTAAGAAAAGAATAAGTATTGTAATAAATAATAGAGGAAGAAAAGAATGACAGATTATATTGTAAGAGCAACGGCAGCGAATGCACAGATTCGTGCATTCGCCTGTACAACAAGAGGGTTGGTGGAAACCGCCAGAGAAGCACATAATACCAGTCCGGTTATGACTGCGGCATTGGGAAGACTTTTGTCTGCAGGAGCCATGATGGGTACTATGCTGAAGGGAGAGAATGATTTATTGACCTTGCAGATAAGGGGAGATGGCCCCGGCAGAGGCTTGACCGTTACAGCAGATCCTAAGGGAATGGTCAAGGGCTACCCTATTGTGCCGGATGTGATACTTCCGGCCAATGCAGTAGGTAAGCTGGATGTGGCAGGTGCAATGGGAAAGGGTAACTTGTGTGTGATTAAGGATATGGGCTTGAAGGAGCCTTATGTAGGACAGGTGGCTTTGCAGACCGGAGAGATAGCGGAGGACTTGACTTATTATTTTGCAACCTCAGAACAGGTTCCCTCCTGTGTCGGTCTGGGAGTTTTGATGGAACGCGACAATACGGTGAAGCAGGCGGGTGGCTTTATTATTCAGCTGATGCCTTTTACAGAGGAAGAAGTCATTGAAAAACTGGAGCAGAATTTGTCTAAGGTGGCGTCTGTAACCAGTATGTTGGAAGCAGGAAAGACACCGGAAGATATTTTATATACGGTATTGGATGGTTTAGAGGTAGAAATTTTGCAAACCAGCGAGACCGGTTTTGCCTGCAACTGCAGTAAGGAACGTATAGAAAAGGCTTTAATCAGTATCGGGAAAACAGATATTAAAGAAATGATTGATGATGGAGAACCTATTGAGGTAAAGTGTCATTTCTGCAATACCGGTTATGAATTTACAGTAGAAGAATTAAAGGCAATTTATCATAAAGCAGTAAAATAACGGATTTCATGATAGGATAATACCGGGTGGGCAACTCCCTGAAAGGAATGGGGGAAGAGAGACTTGCCCACGCAGGTATTTTTGGGGTGACGCATTAAGTTATGGTGTTGCTTTTTCCAAAGCCTTACGGATGGCTTCCAGCAATACCAGAGAGGTGTATTTGCTTTCCTGAGAATAGCTGACATTTTCCAGAGACTGGTTTTCACAGATTTGATTGGTCAGATATTCAAAGGTAGGCTGTAGTAAAGGATACATGGTTGCCACTGCTTCGCTGAGATTGACCAGCTTGATAGAAGTGATTTGGGAACGATCCACAATGACTTCTACATTGATGATTTGGTCGTTTAGTACCAGCTCGGTATTATAGATACCCGGTATGTATAGAGAAGTGCTGCTCACTGTACTATCTAAGGGAGCAGAGGTTCCTTCTGTAGGTGCCGGCGAGGTATCCGGAAGAGTGGTATCCTTCCCATCCGACCCCGGTACAAACAGCAGAATAAGGAAAATAAGCAAAAGTATACCGAGGACAACAAAGATGCCGGTATAAATCAATTCTTTCATATGGAGTACGACGATTTTGGTTTTTGAACTCATGGAAAAGACCTCGTTTCATATTACTTTATACACTGTATGAAGGAAGGAAAAGGTTTATGACTGAAAAATACTTTAGAATAAAGAGGAATGTGTATGAAATTTACAAAGATGCATGGTTGCGGAAATGATTATGTTTATATTAACGGAATAGAGGAAAAGCTCCCCTTGGAAAAGAAGCCGGAGATAGTTCGCTTTTTAAGTGACAGGCACTTTGGTATCGGCGGAGACGGTGCTATCTTTATCAATGACAGTGATGTGGCGGATTTCGAGATGGAAATGTATAATGCTGACGGAACCCGTTCGGAAATGTGCGGGAATGGTATCCGCTGTGTGGCAAAATTTGTTTATGACAAGGGATTGACGGACAAGCAGCAGATTTCCATCGTCAGTGCCGGTCAGGTGAAATACTTGGATTTGACCGTAAATGAAAAGAATTTGGTAGAAACCGTAAAGGTAAACATGGGCAATCCGATATTGGTACCGCAACAGATACCAGTGGCTTTGGAGGGAGAGAGTGCTATTGATGTGCCTATCGTAGTGCAGGGCAAGGAATACAAAATGACCTGTGTGTCCATGGGAAATCCTCATGCAGTATTGTTTGTGGAGGATGTGGCAAATATGAATTTGGAGGCAATTGGTCCGGATTTTGAAAATCATAAATTGTTTCCGAACCGTACCAACACCGAGTTTGTGCAGATAGTGGACCGAAATCATGTGAAAATGCGTGTGTGGGAGCGTGGTACCGGAGAAACCTTTGCCTGTGGTACCGGCTGCTGTGCTACGGCAGTGGCTTGTGTATTGAATGGGTTGACGGATACGGATGTAGAGGTAGACGTATTAGGCGGCAAAATCCAAATACAGTGGGACAGAGAAGCAAATTTGGTATATATGACCGGCCCGGCAACGACTGTGTTTGAGGGAGAAATCCAGATTGGATAGGCAGAGGCAGTAGTAGCTGTGATGTAGAAATGCTTGTGAATGGGCAGAAAGAGATGTGAATCGAAAATGAAGGATAAAAGAAATCTGATAATCGTTTTGTTGGTAATAGCGGTGATAGCTTTAACTATTGGTTTGGTAGGGGTGTTGTCCGGAAAGCATGAGGCAGGAAATGCTGCTTCCGGCATGGTGAGCAATCAGAACACACCGAATCCCACAGAAGTACCGGAGGCAACGGAAGCTCCGGAGAGCACAACGGATGCGGCAAAGCCTGTGGAAACAGAAGCACCGGTGGTGACCGAGGAGCCTAAGGTCACAGAAGTTCCTGCGGCAACGGAGGAACCGGAGGCAACGGAAGCTCCAACGGCGACGGAGGAGCCGGCAGTCACCGAAACACCTGTAGTAACGGAAGCACCGGCGGCGACTGAGAAGCCTAAGGCAACGAAGGCACCCAAAGTAACGGAAGCTCCCAAAGCAACAGAGGCACCTAAAGTAACGGAAGCTCCCAAAGCAACGGAGGCACCTCAGGCAACGGAAGCCCCGAAGGCAACAGAAGCACCGAAACCAACCGAAGCACCCAAAGCAACAGAGGCACCTAAAGCAACCGAAGTTCCCAAAGCAACAGAAGCACCAAAACTAACCGAAGCACCCAAAGTGCCGAAGGAGCCCGCATTGGTGGATGGAAAGCTCAGTCCTTTAAAGGTAGACGGTACACAGCTTTGTGATGCAGAAGGAAATCCTGTACAGCTGAGAGGTATCAGTACTCACGGTATTGCATGGTTTCCAAAGTATGTGAATGAAGAGTGCTTTAAGGGCTTTAAGGAAGAATGGAATGCCAATGTTGTACGTCTGGCAATGTATACTGCGGAATACGATGGTTATTGTACGGGTGGAAACAAGGATACTCTGAAGCAACTGGTAAAGGATGGTGTGAAATATGCCACCAACCAGAATCTCTATGTGATTATCGACTGGCATGTGTTAAATGACAGGGATCCCAATACATACAAGGATGAAGCAAAGAAGTTTTTCAAGGAAATGTCTCAGGAATACAAGGATTACACCAATGTTATTTACGAGGTTTGTAACGAACCCAATGGTGGTGTAAGCTGGCAACAGGTAAAATCTTATGCTGAAGAAGTGATTGCAGTTATTCGTGAAAATGATGAGGACGCAGTGATTATCGTAGGAACTCCGAACTGGTCACAGTATGTGGATCAGGCAGCAGCGGACCCGATTACGACTTCCGATAATATCATGTATGCATTGCATTTCTATGCGGCAACTCATACAGATGATTTGCGAAACAAGATGAAGAATGCAGTGAACAATGGACTGCCGGTTTTTGTCAGCGAGTATGGTATTTGTGATGCCAGCGGAAATGGCGGTATTAATTATGACCAGGCCAATAAATGGGTAAAGGCCATGGATGATTTGGGGATTAGCTATATTGCTTGGAATCTTTCCAACAAGAATGAAACCTCTGCAATTTTGAAGAGCAGTTGCAACAAAACCTCCGGCTTTGGACAAAATGATTTGTCAGATTCCGGAAAGTGGTTGTATGAGACCTTGACCGGAAGAGCTGTAACGGACTTTACACCCAGCAATACCGGGGATAAGCAGCAGAACAATCAGGGCTCCGCACAGCAGGGCGGAAATAATCAGCAGGCAGCACCCACACCTACACAGGTCCCTCCTGCCAATATCAGTACCGGAGAAGGGTTAGCTATTGCAGCTGAGGCAAGAGACAGTTGGGAAAGTCCGGAGGGCAAGAACTGTAATTATAGCCTGACCATTACCAACAATTCTGGCAAGGATGTGGATGGTTGGAAGATCAGCTTGAACTTTACGGAAAATATTACTGCGGTTCAAGGTTGGAGCGGTAATTTCACCATAGAAGGCAAAACCTTGCATATTAGTAATGTGGATTACAACGGAAGGATTGCCAATGGGGAAAGCATCAAGGATATTGGCTTTATCATAACCGGCGGAAGTAATATCCAAATCGTAGGATAAACAGTAGAAAGAGAAAACATAAAAAGAACCATTTCCGGTGGAAACAGTGAAACACTGTGTATCGCGTGGAAACGGTTCTTTTTGTATGAAAAAAGAGAGGGGTTATTCTGCTAAAATATAATCTATAAACTGCAATACTGTTTCTAAATGCAAGGTATTGAGTGGAATACCAATGACAACTTCTTCTTCCTTAAAGGTATAAGTGGATTTCAGCTTCTCGGAATGCCCGATGTAGAGACCTACCGGATGAGGGTCTTCCATTTCTTCTGGTTTGCGATGGTCATATACCGGCTTCACATAATCATCAAAGGTACCCTTCAGAGATGCTTCCTCTCTGGCACGAACCTCTGCCATATCTACATAATAGATATAATCCTTATAACGTTCCAGCTGTTCTGAAGTCAGAGCTTGAGTAATATCCAAGAAATTATCCACCGAAGCGTAATGCTCAAAGGTAGTGGCATCTGCGGCGATAAAGTCCACATCAGCCGCTGCCATATAGACAGTAAGCTTATTGACGGAGGTCATGGTTACTTCGTCAAGGGAATCAATATTTAAGCTCATGGTATCATCAATATCGGCTGCATAATTTTCCAAGTCCAGCTGAGCCAATTCTGCGAATTCATCAAAGAAAGCATCGCTGGCTTCATCCGTATTATAAGCATTAATAAAGAAGCCGAAGAAGGTCCAATCCTTGGAATTGGTCATATCCCTTATCAAAAAGAAAAGAAACAGGAAGATGGCAACGCCTCCTATCACATACCACTTATAATAATCTAAAAAATATTGCCACTTTACTTTTAAACTGGCTGATTTCAGTGCTTCACGTTCCTCACGGAACTCGTCCATTACCGGCATAGTAGTTCTCCTTTGTTTTTTCTGTTATTTATAATAAGAGTTTTCTTAAAAACTGTCAATGAAGCTTTCGTAATAATAATCTAAAAAAAGGATAAAAATCTTGAAAGTTTGTAGCATCTGTTATATCATCATATTTATAGAATATTTGAACAAGCAGTAAAGGACAGGTGTATTATGAGTGAAACTTATGTAGAATGTTTAGTGAAGGCAAAGACCTCCGGAGCCGGCAAGTTTTTTAAGTGGGTGTTGATTGTATTGACAGTCATCCTACTGTTATTAGCCATGACCGGACTGGCAGTGGGGCTGATTGGTGCAGTGTTAACCGGTCTGGGAGCCTATTTTGTGAATTTGTATACAGATATTGAGTATGAATATTTGTATCTGGACAAGGAACTGGTAGTGGATAAGGTGTTGGCGAAGTCTAACAGAAAGCGTGTAGGTACCTATGCCATTGACCGTATAGAAATATTGGCACCGGTTCGTTCTTATCATTTGGATAGTTATAGAAATCGAAATGTAAAGGTGAAGGATTTCAGTATCGGAGAGGAACTCCAGCCGGACCGCAGATATGCACTTTATTATGAAGGTGGCGAGAAGCTTCTTTTGAGCCCCTCCGAAGAATTGGTGAAGGTTATGAAGAGTGTTGCCCCCAGAAAGGTATTCATGGATTAAAATACTTTGAAAATATTGGCTGAAATTTTGTGAAATTTGCTGTTGACATACCTCGACAAGTTTGTTAAACTCAACAACAATATAAAGAAACTAACTTACTAATTCATTTCATGGGAGGAAAGATAATGGGACAGATTATTGGTGAAGGCATTACTTTTGACGATGTGTTACTCGTACCCGCATTTTCACAGGTAGTACCAAATCAGGTAGACTTAACAACATGGCTTACTAAGAAAATCAAGCTGAATATTCCAATGATGAGTGCCGGTATGGATACCGTTACCGAACATCGTATGGCGATTGCAATGGCACGTCAGGGTGGTATTGGTATTATCCACAAGAATATGTCTATCGAAGCACAGGCAGAAGAGGTAGACAAGGTAAAACGTTCTGAGAACGGTGTTATCACAGATCCATTTTCTTTAAGTCCGGAGCATACATTAGCTGATGCTGATGCGTTGATGGCAAAATTCCGTATTTCAGGTGTTCCGATTACTGAGGGACGCAAATTAGTTGGTATCCTGACCAACCGTGATTTAAAGTTCGAAACAGATTTCACTAAGAAAATTAAAGAATCTATGACTTCTGAAGGTTTGGTTACCGCAAGGGAAGGTATTACCTTAGATGAAGCAAAGAAGATTTTGGGACAGGCCAGAAAAGAAAAGTTACCTATCGTAGATGAGGAATACAACTTAAAGGGTCTGATTACTATTAAGGATATCGAGAAAGCAATTAAGTATCCGCTGGCTGCAAAGGATTCTCAGGGCAGATTGCTTTGTGGTGCAGCAGTAGGTATTACTGCAAATGTACTGGATCGTGTAGCAGCTTTGGTAAAGGCTAAGGTTGACGTAATCGTTCTGGATAGTGCACACGGACATTCCCAGAATGTATTAAATTGTATCCGAATGATTAAGGAAGCATATCCTGACCTTCAGGTTATTGCAGGTAATGTGGCAACCGGTGAAGCTACCAGAGATTTGATTGAGGCAGGTGCTGATGCGGTTAAGGTTGGTATCGGTCCCGGTTCTATCTGTACTACCCGTGTAGTTGCAGGTATCGGTGTACCTCAGATTTCCGCGATTATGGATGCTTACTCTGTAGCAAAGGAGTATGGTGTGCCGATTATTGCAGACGGTGGTATCAAGTATTCCGGAGATATTACCAAGGCGATTGCAGCAGGTGGTAGCGTTTGTATGATGGGTAGCATGTTCGCAGGCTGTGATGAAAGCCCGGGACAGTTCGAGTTATTCCAGGGCAGAAAGTACAAGGTTTATCGTGGTATGGGTTCCATTTCTGCTATGGAAAATGGTAGTAAGGATCGTTATTTCCAAGAGAATGCAAAGAAGCTTGTTCCGGAAGGCGTTGAGGGACGTGTAGCATACAAGGGACTTTTGGAGGATACTGTATTCCAGCTTTTGGGTGGTTTACGTTCCGGTATGGGTTATTGTGGAGCAAAGGACATTGAGACCTTGAAGCAGACCGGCAGATTCGTAAAGATTTCTGCTGCATCCTTGAAGGAAAGCCATCCTCATGATATCCATATTACCAAGGAAGCACCAAACTATAGTGTAGATAACTAGGTGCCCCTATAAGTTCTGGTGACAGAGAGGATACCCTATGTTATTTAATTCCGTAGATTTTTTAATCTTTTTTCCGATAGTAACACTAATATACTTTATCGTGCCGAAGAAGCTGCGGTATTTGTGGCTTTTGGCAGCCAGCTACTTTTTCTATATGTGCTGGAATGCCAAGTATGCCGGACTATTGTTTTTGTCCACCTTTACTACCTGGGGAGCCGGGTGGCTGGTTCACAGGGCAAGGAAACAGAGTGGCAAGAAGCTGGCGGTAGCAGGCTGTGTATTGGTGAATCTGGGTATACTCTTCTTATTTAAGTATTTTAATTTTTTCCAGGATACGCTGATACGTGTCCTGGAAAAATTAAATCTGCAAATAGTGGAGAGACCTTTTGATGTTATTCTGCCGGTAGGCATTTCGTTTTACACTTTTCAAGCTTTGGGATACATTATTGATGTTTATAGAGAAAAAATTGAACCGGAGAAGAATCTTCTCAGGTATGCTTTGTTTGTGTCCTTTTTTCCGCAATTGGTGGCAGGACCGATTGAAAGGTCAGAAAGTCTGTTGAAGCAGATGCGTAATATTGAAAAGTTGAAGCTGTGGAATTATGAGAAGGTAACCAGTGGATTGACATTGATGGTCTGGGGACTTTTTGTAAAGATGGTAATAGCTGACCGAGTGGCGGTGCTGGTAAATACGGTTTTTGACGGTTATTATATGTATGGAACAGTAGCTCTTGTGGCAGGTGCAGTTGGTTTTGCATTGCAGATTTACGGAGACTTCATGGGGTATTCTACCATTGCAGTAGGAGCAGCACGAGTAATGGGCTTTGAACTGATGGAGAACTTTGAAACTCCCTATTTCGCAGTTTCTGTCAGTGATTTCTGGAGGAGATGGCACATTTCCCTGAGCTCCTGGTTTCGGGATTATGTGTATATTCCTTTAGGTGGCAATCGTTGTTCTAAGCCCAGAAAATACTTTAATATTATGGTGACCTTGGGCGTCAGCGGTTTGTGGCATGGTGCCAACTGGACCTATGTGGTGTGGGGCTTGTTGCATGGTATTTATCAGGTAGTGGGAGATTTGACACGTCCTATGCGGGAAGCACTATATGCAAAAGGTCAGGTCAAGACCCAAAGCTTCAGCTTTCGGTTGGGGCAGATGGTAACCACCTTTATATTAGTAGATTTGGCTTGGATTTTCTTCCGGGCAGATTCGGTAAGCATTGCAGTAGAGTATTGCAAGCGTATTGTAACCAAGTGGGACCCGTGGTCTTTATTTAATGGAGAAATTTATACATTGGGCTTGGAGCGTTTTGAGTTCAATGTTTTAGTTATAGCGGCATTGGTATTGTTTTTGGTGGATTTGGTGAGATACTGTAAGAAACAGACCATCACAGAGTTTTTACAGGAGCAGTGTATTTGGTTCCGATGGGGAGCCATACTGCTTTTGGCATATGCAGCACTGGTGTATGGCATGTATGGTATTCAGTTTGAATCTTCACAGTTTATTTATTTTCAGTTTTAGAAGGGTGAAAAGATGCGAGGTATAAAGGTTGCGAAGATAATTCTTTTTTGTGTTATCTTTTTGTTTTTCCTGAATCGAATCTATGAAATCCTATCTTGGAAGGATACTGCCGGAGAGTATTATTCTTCCGTGGATTCCTATTATGCATTGGAGGAGGATGTGGTAGATGTATTGTTTTTGGGCAGTAGTCGTTGCTATTGCTCTATTAATAATGCAGTTTTGTGGGAGGAACATGGTATAGGCAGCTTTAGTCTGGCGATTTCCGGACAGGATTTTGCAGGAACCTATTATACCTTAAAGGAGGCTCTGAAAACACAGACCCCGGAAATTGTATTTGTGGAGCTGTATGGTTCCATTTTTGATGGTTATTTAGCAGAAGGAAATTTGTATCGAAGCACCTTACCTTTCAAGTATTCTAAAAATAACTATGATGCCATCAACAGTTTGGTGGAGGAAAAGGAGAAAAGGAAGGATTTCTGGTTGAAATGGCCCATTTTGCATACTCGTTACAGGGAAGTGCAAAAGGAAGATTTCGCAAAAGAAAGAGAACCTTATATCGGTTATCACGCAGAGTTTCGAACTCAGGGAATTGCGCCGATTGAACTCTATCAGGGAGAAGAAATGATACCCTTGCCACCGGAGCGGGAGCAGTGGCTGCGTAAGATGATTGCGCTGGCAGAGGAGAATGAAATACAGGTATGCTTTTTCATAGCACCTTATGCAGTTACGGAACAGGATCAGAAGATTTTTAAATATGTAGAGGGGATTGCAGAGGAGCATAATATTCCCGTGCTGAATATGCTGGCACTGGCAGAGGAGCTGGGACTGGATTATGGAAAAGATTTTATTGACTGGGCACATACCAATTACAATGGTGCGTTGAAGGTTTCTGATTATGTGGGAGATTATCTGGCGGCAAATTATGACCTGCCGGATAGAAGGGGAGATGCACGCTATGCTCTGTGGGAAGAGAACTCCCGTGTTCGTCAACGTGAGGCACAGAATAGGGCGTTGCAAACCACCAATGATATCGCAAGCTATTTGAATGTGATTCAGAATATACAAGGGTATGTAGTGGTATTGGCTACGGTAGGAGACCATAAAACCACGGATGCGGATATTTCTGCACCTATAGAGGCAGCCGGAATGAAGGAGCTGTTTGATACCACAGGAGGTATCTGGGTATGGGAAGAAGGCGTCATGACTTATTCCAGTGGAGAAGATGTACTGCATCATATGGATTTGGGAAGCAGTGATTTAGTAGCAAGCTGTGTGGATGGTGTCAGAACCATAAGCGTGGACAAGCAGATACACAAAAGAGTAGAGCATGGAATCAACATTGTGGTTTATGACAAGATGATGGGGGAAGTCGTGGATGTGTTGGGCTTTTCAGCACCACATTCCTATGGACTTGCCCGTTAATGGTACGAAAAAGGAAGCGAAGCAGAGGAAAAAAGGATGAAGGGAAAAGGTTGGAAGAAAGCATTACCCCTGTTGCTGTTGATATTTGCCCTGACCGGGTGTGGCGGCAATTTAGAACAGGTGACGATTAAAGATTATAAAGTACACAGCATGGATGGTCTGGCAGAGGCAGAGAATATAGATTTTCTGAAGGCGGAGATACGCAAGAGTGCAGATGTGAAGCTGGAAAATGTGGACGGTACCTATGCCAGAAGCATTTATCTGGTGAAGGATGAAGAATATGCTAAGAGTTTGGGCTATTCTCTGGAAAATATGAAGGAGACAGGTTTTGTCATTGCTAATCGGGAAGAGGCTATTTATCTGCTGGCACCTACCGGTGAGGGCTTGAATAGGGCTTCTGCTTATTTTTCCAGAAATTATGTGCAGGAAGATGGCAGCCTGACACTGGAGAAGGGCGATTATTATGTTGAAAACGGTAAGCAGTTAAAGACAGAGGTTTCTATCGGGGAAACCCCTATCGAGGAATATGTGATTGCTTATTCTGATAAAAAGGCACTGAAGGCTTGTCAGGAGATGCAATATTATGTACAGCAGACGAATGGAACTGTATTAGATATTGTTTCCGCAGAAAAGGCAGAAGAGAAGCGTATCCGTCTCTCTTTAGATGAAAGTCTCCCGGAAGGTAGCGGCAGCTGTCAGATTAGTGATGGAGAAGTGACACTTTTTGCGGGAAGTGCCAAGGAGCTTCAGGAGGAGGTCTACTTATTCCTGAATACCTATCTGGGCTGGATGAATGCCGGAGAAGAGGACGCTTGCATCAGTAATGTAGCATCTGCAATACATGTTCCTCAGGAGGTATTGCCGAAGGAATCATGGATAGAGGAAAGAGAAGCGATTATTACCCTGTGGAACATTAATTACAGCCGAGGTGCTTATTTGGATTCTGATGTTTCCTTAAAGAATAATTTGATTGATTATTCCGAGGAGCAGATTTATGAATATGTGAAGATGTTAAAATACTGCGGTTTCACCGGTATTCAGGTAACAGAAATGTGTTCTACCTGGGCAGGTGTTGGTACCTATGAGGCCAGCCACGAAAAAATCCGTATGTTTGCAGATGCTGCACATTCGTTGGATATGAAATTTACTCTTTGGGTGTGGGGCTCGGAATTTGCAGACAATGGCTGGGTAGACGATGAAGTCATCATTGGTTATTTTGATAAGGGATACACCTTTGAAACTCCACGTGTCATCGAAACCTTTGAAAATTATTATAGCCGCTATGCAGAGCTGGCAGACTGCTGTGACAGAGTAATCGGACACTATTATGACCCGGGGAACCTGCATACCGCAGAGGATATTGCTTTTTTTGCAAAAATGTTAAAGGATAAATTCCAGGCAGTGAATCCGGATATTGATTTCGGTATCAGTTGTTGGGTGGATGTATATGACAAGAATGTATTTGTGCGGGAGTTGGGAACAGATATTACCCTATATGAGTGCGGACATCATGATAGAGAAGATGCTTATGTGCCCTTCCGTACGCAGGTGAGCAGTTTCGGATGCAGACTGGGTACCTGGGCGTGGAATACCTGTGAAATGGAAATCGACCAGTTGGCACAGATGAATTTTAATCTGGAAATTATTCGTTCCGTTTATCAAACTGCCAGAAAATATGACTATATCGCGAAGCCTTCTTATTGGAGCGAGATGGATTCCTATCATGTGTTAAATGCATTTTCACTTTATTGTGCAGGTCAGCTATTGATTAACCCGGATACCGAGTCTGAAGTGATTTATGAGGAACTTTCTACGGCGGCAGTAGGACCGGAGTATGCAGAAGCTTTCGCAGAAATGCTCAGTATCATTCAGGATGCCCGTTCCGGATATACCTGGGATACTTATTTCTGGAGTAATGAGAACTATATTTTAAAGAGCGATGCCTATCCGGCAGAGGAAATTCTGGCCAGATGCAATGAAGTGCTTCCGGTGCTGGAGGAGATGATTGAGAAGGATGTGGAAAGCTATACCATGCCTTTCCCTATCCCATTACAGGATGTCTTGAGAATGATGCAGCCTCATATGGTACAGATAAGAGATTTCGCAGAGTTTCGTATCGCATTGGCACAGCTGGAGGCAGATTATGCACAGGGATTGGATGTACAGGTATTGAACGACCGCCTGTATGAGATTTCAGAGCCGATTAAGGATTACAATTGTATCATTGGTGCTTGGGGGCAGATTGAAGCCCGGGCACAGTATGAAATGGTTATGGAATTTTGTAAGAATGCCGGAGTGGAAGTGCCCATGCATGTGAACTTCCAGGAAGATAGAAAAAAACGTATTGTGGCACAGCTGATTAGTTATCAGAAGGAGCTGGAGGAGCCTTACTTATTGGATAAACCTTATTACCAGCTGGGATTGGCTTACGGACCGGAGGAAACCAATCGTCTGGTACAGGAGCTGGTGGATGAAGGCTTCTTCATCCGAACAGAGGATGACAAGGTATATTTGAAGGATTGGGAGAATTATAAGTATAATTTTGATTCTTAAGGGATATTTTTGTAGAATTATACTCTTGTCAAACCCTGCAAAAGCATGTAATATAAAATTACAATTACGCGACTGGCGGAAAATAAGCTCATGGGAGTTTATGTGGGAGTACCCACAGGGAGCGTAATATAGAGTAAAATGCCGACCGCCTGGGCGCACACTTATTTTAGTGCCGCTCAGGCGGTTTCTTATATTAAAAAAACGGAGGAAAAAGAAATGAACATGTTGTCACTGGAACAGGAATTGAAGGAAAATGCATATCCCGGAAGAGGAATCGTGATTGGTAAGTCTGCTAACGGAAAGTATGCCGTTACTGCTTATTTCATCATGGGTAGAAGCTCTAACAGCCGCAACCGTGTATTCGTAGAAGAAGGACAGGGCATCCGTACCGAAGCTTTTGACCCTTCTAAGTTGGAAGACCCCAGTTTGATTATTTACGCACCGGTGCGTGTGCTTGGCAACAAGACTATCGTAACCAATGGTGACCAGACCGATACTATTTATGAAGGTATGGACAAGCAGCTGACCTTTGAGCAGTCTCTGCGCAGCCGTGAGTTCGAGCCGGACGGTCCTAACTATACCCCCAGAATTTCCGGTGTTATGCACATTGAGAACGGCAAGTACAACTATGCAATGTCTATCTTAAAGAGCAACAATGGTAACCCGGATGCATGCAACCGTTATACCTTTGCTTATGAGAACCCTGTAGCCGGTGAAGGTCATTTCATTCATACATATATGCATGACGGCAATCCTTTGCCCAGCTTCGAAGGGGAGCCTAAGTGGGTAAGCATTCCGGATGATATGGAAGCTTTCACAGAGATGCTTTGGAACAGCTTGAACGAAGAAAACAAGGTGTCTTTGTTCGTAAGATATATCGACATCGAAACCGGTAAGTACGAAACAAAGATTGTGAATAAGAACAAGTAGGAGGAAAATACAATGAACGAAATTCAGTTAAAATATGGTTGTAATCCGAACCAGAAGCCTTCCCGCATTTATATGGAGGATGGCAGCGATTTGCCTGTTACCGTATTAAACGGTAAGCCCGGCTATATTAACTTTTTGGATGCTTTCAACGGCTGGCAGTTGGTAAAGGAATTGAAGGCGGCAACAGGACTTCCTGCAGCAACCTCCTTTAAGCATGTATCTCCTGCCGGTGCAGCAGTAGGTCTTCCTTTGGATGAGACTTTGGCAAAGATTTACTGGGTAGATGATTTAGGCGAGCTTTCTCCTTTGGCTTGTGCGTATGCAAGAGCAAGAGGTGCTGACAGAATGTCTTCCTTTGGCGATTTCATCGCATTGTCTGATGTTTGTGATGCAGATACTGCCAGACTGATTAAGAGAGAGGTTTCTGACGGTGTGATTGCTCCCGGTTATACCGAGGAAGCATTGGAGCTGCTCATGGCAAAGAAGAAGGGTAACTACAACATCATCCAGATTGATGAAAATTACGTTCCTACTGAAATCGAGAAGAAGCAGGTTTATGGCATCACCTTCGAACAGGGCAGAAATGAATTGAACATTGATGCAGATTTACTTGGAAATATTGTAACGGAGAACAAGAACATCCCGGAAGAAGCACTGATTGATATGAAGATTGCTTTGATTACCTTAAAGTATACTCAGTCTAACTCCGTATGCTATGTAAAGGGCGGACAGGCTATCGGTATCGGTGCAGGTCAGCAGTCTCGTGTACATTGTACCAGACTGGCTGGTATGAAGGCTGACAACTGGTACTTGCGTCAGGCACCGCAGGTACTTGGCTTGCAGTTCCTTGACAGCGTAGGACGTGCAGACAGAGACAATGCTATCGACAACTACATTGGTGACGAGTATATGGATGTTTTGGCTGAGGGCGCATGGCAGAAAGTCTTCAAGGTAAAGCCTGAAGTATTTACCCGTGAAGAAAAGAGAGCATGGTTGGATGGTATGCAGGATGTAACCCTTGGTTCTGATGCATTCTTCCCCTTCTCTGATAATATTGAAAGAGCTCACAAGAGTGGCGTGAAGTACATCGCACAGCCCGGTGGTTCTGTAAGAGATGACTTGGTTATTGAATGCGCAGACAAGTATGGCATGGCTATGGCATTTACCGGTATTCGTTTGTTCCATCACTAATTTAAAATAATATGGTGAAAGTAAAAGCTGATTTTAACAACGTTAATATTGTTAAAGTCAGCTTTTGTATTACTGTATTTCTGTTTTAAATTATCGAATTACGGAGAAGAAAAATGTTTAAAAAGTTAGATAAGGCAGATTGGGGAGGTGTTAATGCGATTGAGAAAAAGAAATTGAATGGAAATGTAGGGCTGTTGTACTAAACGAGTAGTACAACAGCCCTATGTTTTCGTTAAAATCGTAAGACCATTTATCGTTTGGTCTTTTGCAGATAAATATTGATTTTTTCATTAGTCCTTTGTGATTTTATCGTGTAGTAATGGACTAATAACATTCAGTCACCATCCATAACTTGCCCTCCATTTAATCTTTACTAGTTTGTAGAATAACATAATTTGGTTACCTTGTCAAATGTCTGATTACCACTCCCATTCTATTCGATAGATATGTAATAACTTTGGTCTCTTAATATTTATTTCATATGTTTCCATATTGCCATAAGTTATAGGAGTAATGCTGCATGGTTCAGCAATTTTGATTTTGCAAGCACTGTCAGCATATATAATCTGTTTGACATTTTTAACTAATCCCATAGGAACTGTTAATACTAAGTTCAATTTTTTTGTTTCTTGATTTATCTGTTGAGATAAAAAAGGTTGCATTACATGTGAGTTATCTTCTACTTCAGAGGTTATTCTATAAGAAACATGTTCGCCTTTCTTTTTTTCACAATCAAATTCTATGTCGTAAATTTGAGGAGGTAATCGTCTTATAGTATCATCAATTTTGTAGTTTTTGGCAATGGATTTGGCATCTAAAGTGGTGCCTTTATATCCATCACCTGTCCAGGTAAATTGTTTCCTAATAAATCTCATTTTATCAAGTAATACCTTGAAATTAACATCTCGGTTGCATTTTATATGTTCCCTATCACTAAAAAAGAGCTCTGTCCGTATAAAGGAATATGAAACTTCTGATTTTATAGTAGGAAAAGACGGGTTGGTTTTTATATTGATAAAATGAAGTATCGCAGCAATAATATTAATAACACTCAATAAAATGAAAGTGGCAAATATTATCCACCATGTTGTATCAAGATATTGCCCAGTTCCCTTTTTCATAAGCGTGATAGCAGAAACAATGGGGGTACCTATCGCAGTGAAAAGGATAAAAATAATTTGGCATATAATATTCGATAGTACATTATTAATTAAGTCTGTCCATTTTTGTTTCATGTCACCCTCCTAATACTCTTTTATTATATAGTATTCTATCATGTTTTTCAACAAAAAGTGACAAAATTTATATAATTATTATATTTGCAATACCTCAAATAAAAGTTAAATACAAACTTAGAATAATAAAAATTGCAACCTTCTTTCCTCTTTGGTGACTCGATAGGTGAAGGGAGGTTTTTTATGATGAAGAAGAATGGGAAAAATTTAAAATGGTTAGCAGCAACAATATTTGTACTGGCAGGCATTGCTATAGGAGCAGTGGTGGGTATAAACCATAAGAAGAACCGACCGGTGGATGCCACAGATTTGAGTAAGGGCATATCCGCACAGAGGGTGGAGGAGTTGGCAGACTTACAGCCCTATCATGCCAAGGTTACAGATTTTGGCATTCGGTTATTTCAAACTGCCATGAAGGAGGGGGAAAGCACCTTGCTGTCACCCTTGTCGGTGATCAGTGCTTTGGCTATGACTGCCAATGGTGCCGAGGGGGAAACTCTGGCACAAATGGAAGCGGTATTGGGAGTGCCGGTGGAGGAGTTGAATGCTTATTTGTATACATATTTACAGCAGCTTCCGGAGGAGGAAAAGTATCGCTTGAGGCTGGCGAACTCTATCTGGTTTGCAGATAAGGAAACCTTTCAGATAGAGGAGGAATTTTTACAGACTAATAAAAATTATTATGGAGCAGATGTTTTGAAACGCACCTTTGATGATGGGACAGTTCGGGAAATCAATCATTGGGTAGAGCAAAAGACCGATGGTATGATAGAAGAGATTGTTCAGGAGATACTGGAGGATGCGGTGATGTATCTGGTGAATGCCCTTGCTTTCGAGGCAGAATGGCAGAAGGTTTATGAGGACAGGCAGGTAAGGGAGGGAAACTTCACCTTAGAAGACGGAACCAAGAGAACAACGGAGCTGATGTATTCTTCGGAGCAGACCTATTTGGAGGATGAGCTGGCTACCGGTCTGGTGAAGTACTATAAGGATGGACAATATGCCTTTGTGGCGATGCTTCCCAAGGAGGGAGTGACGGTGGCGGAGTATGTAGAGAGCCTGAATGGTGCACATGTGAAGGAGCTGCTCACCGGAGCAAGTGATGAAATGGTATATGCCGCCATTCCGAAATTCGAAACTGAATATGATACAGAGCTTAGTCAGGTGTTGTCCCAGATGGGGATGCCCTTAGCCTTTGACGTGCTACAAGCTGACTTTTCCGGATTGGGACGAGATACCCGACCGGAGTGGAATATCTATATCAGTCGGGTGTTGCACAAAACCTTTATTTCCGTAGGGGAGAAGGGAACCAAGGCGGGTGCAGTGACCGCAGTGGAGATGATGGCAAATGGTAGCTCCGGTATGCCGGGACAACCCAAGCAGGTCTATTTGGACAGACCCTTTGTATACATGCTCGTGGATACGAAGAATAATCAGCCCTTCTTTATAGGAACCCTGATGGATGTGGAATAACTGCGAAGCAGTGTTTTTCTTACACAAATCTTCCAATAAGCGTATTTCATGCCTTGAATATTGCACCTTTCTATGGTAAAATTCAAAGTTAGGATAGTAGAAAGTATAAGAAAGGCATGGTTGACCTATGAGTGAAGTAGAAAAGAATTTAGAGAATACAGAAGTAGAAACAACAGAAGAAAAGGTTTCCAAAAACTTTATTGAACAGATTATTGAAAAGGATTTGGCAGAAGGGGTGTATGATACCGTTCATACCCGTTTCCCGCCGGAGCCTAACGGATATTTGCATATCGGACATGCAAAGAGTATTTTGTTAAATTACGGACTTGCCCAGAAGTACAATGGTAAGTTCAACATGCGTTTTGACGATACCAATCCTACCAAGGAAAAGATTGAATTCGTAGAGTCGATTAAGGCAGATATTGAGTGGCTGGGTGCTGATTGGGAGGACAGACTGTTCTTTGCATCAGACTATTTCGGACAGATGTATGAAGGCGCCGTGAAGCTGATTAAGAAGGGTAAGGCTTATGTGTCAGACCTTTCCGCAGAACAGATTCGTGAGTACAGAGGTACCTTTGAGGTTCCGGGTAAGAATGACCCCGGCAGAGAACGCAGCATAGAAGAAAACTTGCAGATGTTCGAAGATATGAAGAATGGCAAGTACGCAGATGGTGAGAAGGTGCTCCGTGCGAAAATCGACATGGCATCTCCTAACATCAACATGCGTGACCCGGTTATTTATCGTGTGGCTCATATGACCCATCACAATACCGGCGATGCTTGGTGTATTTATCCCATGTATGACTTTGCACATCCTATCGAGGATGCCATTGAAGGAATTACTCATTCTATTTGTACCTTGGAATTCGAGGATCACAGACCTTTGTATGACTGGGTAGTGAGAGAGTTAGAGTATCCTCATCCTCCGAAGCAGATTGAGTTTGCGAAGCTGTATCTGACCAATGTGGTAACCGGTAAGAGATATATTAAGAAGCTGGTAGAAGAAGGCATCGTAGACGGTTGGGATGACCCTCGTCTGGTTTCCATCGCAGCACTTCGCAGACGTGGCTTTACCCCCAGCTCTATCAAGATGTTCGTAGAGCTTTGCGGTGTGGCAAAGGCAAACTCTTCCGTAGATTATGCTATGTTAGAGTATTGTATTCGTGAGGATTTAAAGACCAAGGCACCTCGTATGATGGCTGTTTTGGATCCGGTGAAGCTGATTATTGACAACTATCCGGAAGGACAGGTAGAGATGCTGGAAGCTCCGTTGAACTTGGAGAATGAGGCACTTGGCACCAGACAGGTTCCTTTCAGCAAGGAATTATATATCGAGAGAGAGGACTTCATGGAAGAACCTCCTAAGAAGTATTTCCGTATGTTCCCGGGCAATGAAGTACGTTTGATGAATGCTTATTTCGTAAAGTGTACTCATTGCGTAAAGGATGAAAACGGTAAGGTTATTGAAGTACATGCTACCTATGACCCGGAAACCAAGGGTGGTAACAGCAATGACGGCCGTAAGGTAAAGGGAACCATTCATTGGGTATCTGCACCGCAGGCAATCAAGGCAGAGGTACGTTTGTACGAAAATATTATTGATGAAGAAAAGGGTGTTTACAACGAAGACGGCAGTCTGAACCTGAACCCTAACTCCCTGACTGTATTGAAGGAGTGTTACTTAGAGCCTGCATTTGTCGGTTCCAAGGCTTATGACAACTTCCAGTTCGTGAGACAGGGCTTCTTCTGTGTGGATGCGAAGGATTCGACCGACGAGAACATGGTATTCAACCGTATTGTTTCTCTGAAGAGCTCCTTTGTATTGCCGAAGAATTCATAAAGTTTTTGTGGAAAGGGAAGATGCATGGCGGGAATTTTGTCAGGATTAAAGAATTTGGGACTGGGTAAATTGGAGGATGCCAAGCTTTATGAGGAAGAGGTACAGGAAAAGCCCATAAAGGAAAAGGCGGCTCTGACAGTAGTGAAGGATACTTCCGTAAAAGAGAAGGATTTGATTTATGATAAGTCCTTTACTTGCCCGGTATGTGACCACAAGTTTACTTCCAAAATCATGAAAACAGGAAAAGCCAGACTTTTGAGTATGGATTTGGACTTAAAGCCCAGATATGAAGGCATTGATTCTGTAAAGTATGATATTCAGGTGTGTCCGCAATGTAAGTACGCAGCCATGACCAATTATTTTACCGGCATGCTGAGTGCACAGGCGAGGATGATACGGGAGAATATCAGCAATCAGGTGCAAATTACTTTTCGCGAGGAAGAGATTTATTCCTATGATACTGTTCTGGAACGGTATCAGCTGGCGTTGGCATGTGCTATTGTGAAGCATGCCAAGGATAGTGAAAAAGCATACCTGTGTTTAAAGTATGCATGGGCTATCAGAGGCTATGCAGAGAGCCTGGAGCAGGATAATGCAGAATTAAAGGAGCAGGAGCTGGAGTGTATCAACAATGCACTGGAAGGTTTTATCAATGCCAGACAGAAGGAAAGTCTCCCCATTTGCGGAATGGACCAGTATACATTGGATTATCTCATCGGGGCACTTGCATATGAGGTAAAACGATATGATGTGGCGGCGAAGATGGTCTCCGGTATTTTGGTGGCTCCCGCTGTAAGTGCCAGAATAAAGGACAAGGCAAGGGACTTAAAACAATTGATTTTGGATGCACATAAAAAGGGATAAGATATAGATGTTTGAATTTACCATTGAACTTCAGACAGAGAATGGAAAATGCTTGTATGAGCAGATTTATGAGTATATCAGACAAGAGATTAGAGATGGGAAGCTTCTCCAAGGGGAGAGGCTTCCCTCTACGCGTTCTTTGGCAGAGTATTTGCAGGTTTCCCGCAGTACGGTGGATGTGGCTTACGAACAGTTGTTGTCGGAAGGGTATATTGAAGCCAGACCCTATCGAGGGTACTTTGTATGTAAGATGGAGGAACTGTTTCGATTAGAGGAGCAGGGAGAAAAAGGGGTGGCGGCTGTGTCTGCACCTCAGAAAAATACTGTCGGAAGCTATACTTATGACTTTTCGCCTACCCAGATTGATATGTCTGCATTTCCCTTTAGTGTTTGGAAGAGAATGAATAAAAATATATTAAGTGACAGCAATTCCAAGCTGTTTTCCCAAGGAAATGCACAGGGAGATTTGGGACTGCGTGAGACCATAGCCCGTTACCTACATGCCTCCAGAGGTGTAAACTGTACCCCGGAGCAGATTATCGTAGGAGCAGGAAATGACTATTTATTGATGCTGTTGGAAAAAATATTGGGAAAGAACCTTCCTGTAGCCATTGAAAATCCAACCTATAAGAGAGCTTATCAAATTTTTCAGTCTTTTGGTTATCCGGTGATTACCGTAGATATGGACGAAAACGGACTGTTGGTTTCCGAGCTGGAGAAAACAGAGGCGGTACTGGCGTATGTGATGCCTTCCCACCAGTATCCGACAGGTACGGTGATGCCTATCGGGCGACGCAGCGAATTGTTAAAGTGGGCAAACAGTCGGGAAGAAAGATATCTGATAGAGGACGATTACGACAGTGAATTTCGGTACAAGGGAAAGCCTATCCCTTCTCTGCAATCCTCGGACAAGAACGGAAAAGTCATTTATATGGGAACCTTCTCCAAGGCTATTGCACCGGCCATTCGTGTGAGCTATATGGTGCTGCCGCAGAAACTGGTAGAGGTTTATCGGGAGAGGTGCTATTTTTATTCTACTACGGTTTCCCGTATCGACCAGAAGATATTGGATGAGTTTATACGAGGGGGCTATTTCGAGCGTCACCTGAATAAGATGCGTAAATGTTATCGGGAGAAGCATGATTTACTTTTGGAGTTATTGGAGCCTTTTCGTGCAGAGTTTGATATTTCCGGTGAGAATGCCGGTTTGCACCTGCTTCTGACGAGCAAGCGGAAGGTAACGGAGAAAGTGTTGCTTGAAGCGGCTTCTCGACAGGGGATTAAAGTGTATGGACTATCGGACAGTCTGGTAAAGAAAGAAGATCAGAATCAATCCCATACGGTAATCTTGGGTTATGGTGGACTAAAGAGAGAAGAAATAGAAAAGGGAATAGAGGCATTGAAAAAAGCATGGCTGTGATGAGAAGATAGAGGCATACTCGAGACTTAAAGACGGTGTTGAAGCTGTATTAGATGAGGCAGACAGATATGCGTCGGAGAATGAAAAAAATATACACATGAAGAAGTTTTTTCAAATCTTCGAAGTAGGGTAAATAGCTGATGCTGTGAACAAAGGAGGAAGAGATTAATGGGTTTGTTTGATAACGGATTTGTAATAAATAGCAACTATATGTTTACAGCTTAAGAACGAGCTTTCAAATTCGTAGATATTTTATGAATGATGATTAGTGATGGGGTGGAAAGAGATTGATTTTTGTTATCCATCGGATGAGAGGTGGGATTTTGCATTGACTTTGCTTACAATAATGGACACCGGAGATTATATGCAGCAAATGCTTGATGTGTCTGTCAAGAAGTTTAATTCCGGTGAGCAAAGGTAGAATGTAATTATGCTAATATTAGAGATAGCTGGAAGCAAGTTTTTAATTATATAGGAAGATGTTTATGAAACGTGTTACGGATGAAGAATATGGTAAATATTCGGTTTATGCGGTTATACAAACCGGAATTGATGTGAAATGTCCAAATTGTAGCAAACGAGGCATAGTATCGAAGCAGGAAGGGATTTATCAATTTGTTTGTACAAACTGTAGTAAATCTATAAAAACAGAGCGGCTTCAGTACCGTTATGATGTTCAAAATAAGTGTGAGAACTGCGGAAGGTACTATCGAGTAGATATTACGGAGGAAGCACAAAAGCACTACCCGGCACTTCATGTGGCATGCACTTATTGTGGGTATGTAATGCAGGGAAAGGTTCAAAAAGCGAAGAACGGATATTATGGGTGCTATGAACAGATAAGAAACGGATGTGAATCCGTATTTGGTTTGGAGCTTTGGTTTTTATCTTCTTTTGACGGCAAACCGGTATGGGCACTAAATAGAGAGCATCTGGCTTATTTGATAGAATATCTGAGTGCAGAGCTACGAGAGCGCCCAAAGCCCTTGGAAGCAGGCATGCGAACACAAGCTGATGAGCTTCCTACTTTTATGAAACTAGGAAAAAATAGAGAAAAAATAGTGAAACTGTTAATGCAACTGCAAGAAAAATAATTGTGAAGATAGTTGAAAGACAAGTGCTTTATAAAAGTGTCTATAAATATTTATGAGTGAGAAAGCATGCGAAGCTTTGAATTTTCACTTTAGACATAATAGAGGGAGAAGAAATATGAGTATAGACGAAGCCAAAGAATTGTTGTCATATCATTCGGGCAGAAATGAGAATGTTGATAATCCTAAATGGATAAATGGTTTTTTAGGAAGCTTGAGACCGTTCAGAGGTGAATTACATGAGAATAATTTTATAGAAGTTATGGAGTGTATGAAGGTCTTGCAAGATGAATTCGAGCAAGATAAGGTTGATAAGTATATGGTGTCAGACATAGTAGGAATCACCCATTTGGCTAGAGTTTGGGCGTCGCCAGATGGGATTCTGGGGTCTAATAAACTATTGACCGAGGAACAAACAAGCAAATTAAATATGTGGGTAGATATTATACAAGAGTCACTTATGTGGCTTTTAGATGATTCTCCAGAGGAGGCATTTTGGACTTATGAGAGGTATCTGGAAGGGGAATTGTGATAGATTAATTTTCGGTATCATAACAGATTGAAGATGGTTGGAAATGTTTCAACAGCATGAGCATAGCAAGGGTAAGCTTTAGAGAGGAATAATTATGAAATTAGTTGCGAATGACACAAAAGGAAATTTTAAAATAGTATGTGAGGAAACCAGACTTGTTGAAGTATACAAGGGAATCTGTGAAAAGTATCCTTGGAATCGTGAGGGCAGAAAAGTAAAATATGATGTAAAGGAGTTGTTAGAATTAATAAGAAGTCAAGGATATAATGTAAAATATTTTTCCAGAGATTGTTTTTATCGAATACAACTTCCCAGTGATGTTGGTAGGGTGGTTTGTGAAATGGAGATTAGACGTGGAATTGTAGGTTTTAGTATAATCATAAAAATTGAGGATGATTGGTATTTGGAAGCTGAGTTAGGCTATTACATAAGAGAAATAGCCGGAGTAAAAACTCTTTCGCCAAGTATGGTTTCTTATGATGAAGCTATAGATATGCTTAATACCATGGTTGGTGTAATAAAAGAAATTTTAGATAAGTGGACAAGGGAATAGTATAATTCCATACCGTCACAGACCAGTTAGGCAGGGGGTGATTGAATAATTGAAGCAAGAGTTCGCAGAAAAAATACTTGAACTGATTAATCAAGATGCAGAGATAGATTCATTACATAGACAGCTGTGTTTATTCAAAAATCGTGGGATGAGCAGAGAGAAAATGTTGGAATGTTTAGGATTCTTACGAGAAAACCATGAAGTGGAGGACAGAATCCTTGAGTTGATGGATTTTGTAACAGGTTTTTGCAGTCCGCATATGACTGTTTATACACAAAAACCAAGAATTGTGATGCCACTATATGAGACAGAAAGAGAAGTGCTGGAGTGTTTCATGGAGTCGGTGCATATAGAAGAGCCGATTTCAGAAGACTATTTGATTCTATATAATTTTGCTACGGATTGTAAGTATGCAGAAGAAATTCAACCACAGCTATTACAGTATTTATTGCCCTTTTATTTAAAGTGTGTAAGAGAATATGTTTTGGAAGAAAACCCTATAGCAAGGGATGTGTGTTGGGAGTTTAATACTGCTTTGTTTGGAAATAAGAAAAGCATTATCAATGCGGTAGGATTTAAGAATTATCAGGATATTATGTGCTCTTATATTGAACTGGTATTAGAGAGTATGGCTGTGAAAAGAAATGAAATTTTGTATTGGGTGTCTTTTTTTAACACTACGGTTGCATTGGCAGAGGATAATATCAAACATGTTTTTTCCAAGGTTTTACAAAGTACACTGGAAATCAAATATGCCTTTTTCGCGTACCTTACAGTATTATTGTTTAAAGAAGGAGATAATCTACTGGTAATAGAGAATGAACAATATTTTTGGAGTAATGCCATGTGGGACTTTGAAGGCGGCTCGTATAAGATAGAGTTTTGTTGGAGTGGCGCAGCAGTTGATTTTTATGAACAGGAAGTAACTAAAGAACTGATAGAGACGCTATTTGAAGAAGTTAAACTTATATTGTTGAAAAAATTAGGAACGGAAAATATGGAATTATTTTGTGAGGAAATGAATTTCAGTTTTAAGAGTGGTTTTTTCAAAAAAAGAAAACAGGAATTTCTGGAGAAAATAAGCATAGCTACTGATGGTTATGTTTGTTGGGATGTTCTCTGAAGCAATGGGTAAGGAGGTACGTATAAGAAATGTCTAAAGTGATAGAATTTGAAGTTGTAGGTAATGAAGAAAATGTTATGCGTATTGGTGGTATGAGTTTTTTGCCTGAGGGTATGGAATGGCCGGTTAATCCAAATGGAGAAAAAATGGTTCTAATACTGAATATTCCCACCAATTTCTTAAATGATAAATTAGCTTACAATTACCCAAAAGAGAAGATGATTTCAGTGTTTACGACCTATAATTCAGAGGATTATTTTTTGGACACCATTGTATATCATGGAAGTAGTGAAGAACTTACTAATATTAAAAATGGATTTACCAAAGTGATATTACATGATATAGGGATTTCGAGAAATGATTCGGATTATTTAATTCCGGCTAGAAAGCTAATAGTTGGAGAGGAGACTGATTTTATGGATGAATGTGGAGCTTCACATCTGGGAGGAAAACCGCTTTTCTTGCAAAATGAAAACTTAGAAGTTGATAATTATCAGTTTTGTCTGCAGATATATGGTGGAGATTTTCCAGAAGAATTTCAAGATATATTCTATCTAAATGATTCTGTTGGATATCTTTTCTTAAAGGGAGAACCTGATGCAAATGACATAGGGATGTTTTTTACACAATGCAGTTAAGTGTAGAGCATTGGTTGCATTAGATAATTTAGAATTGCTTTCTATATCGGGAGATGTATGGTATCCTAGATATATACATATTGATTCTTGGGGTTTTCTTCGTAGGATGAAGCAGTGAAGATCTTTCTCATTAGAAGTAGCGAGGGTTAAAAGTAAGGATTATACACCTCTACTGGAACTTGAAAATATTGAGTATCTGACCATTGGGTCTTGCAAGGAAGTAAAGGTGATTTATGACCAATTGATGAAGCTTCCTAAATTGAAGTATGGTTTGTTGGTTGAACATCCGGAACTCTATCGGGCATAATAATAAGTTTGAAAACGCAAATGAAAGAATGAGGAGCAATGGCGGCAGGAAATTATAAATTAACTTACTATAAAGGTTGTCCTAGTATGACCATATTGCATTTTGGATTGGATTTAATATCCACAATGGTCAATGTGTCTGTTTTTTTAGGAATAATGGATTCTTTTGAGGTAGGAAATATTGGAAAAGGACTCCTGTGGGTATTAGTACTGATAGGTCTTGTTGTAGCATATTCTAAGCTGGCATTTGCCATAGATAAGCGTGGCAGGGCGGAGGAAGCAAAGAAGAAAGAGCAACGAAGCGTTTTACGTCAAAGTGCGTGCAAGGAGGAACTACTGGAGATTATGAAACAGGAAAAGCAGGAGGGTATTTTTACAGTGATAGGGATTATCATGGCTGTGATAGTAATAATTCCTGTTGGAGCCTGTGTGTGTATTTGGTGTATGATGTATGTTCTGTAGAAATAAAATGGAAAGGAAACGTATATGCTGAAAATAGAAGATGTGATAGAAGATTTAAATAAGTTAGATGAGGCAGTGTTTGCTCGACTGTCTGACAAGTTATGGGCGCTGGGAAGTTTGAGAGATATAAAAGAAAAGGTTACTGTGGAACTATTTAATTTACATATAGGAATTAATATGATAGGTATATGGAAATCCGAAGGCTGGGATAGCATTATCGGAGAACAGGCTGATTTTGTACCTTATATTCCGGTAGTTTTGGAAGAACTCGGGTTGTATGATGTCCAAGATGCATTTGAAAATGTAATATCATTATTTCCTGAGGAGACTGTTTTTCAGTCTGATAGTGAAGCGTATTATGATATATATAATTTCTTTACATCATTTAGCCATAAAGCCCAAAATGAAAAATTGAAAGCAATTGCTCCGGAAAAAAGGCGGGAGTTGGTGAAGCTGAAGAGACAAAAGGTAAGCCTTTTGGATGAATTGACTGAGCAGTATTGGAGTGATAATGCAGAGATGAACGGATGGAAGCAGATTTTTGATTATATACACAAAAAAATTTTGCTATAATTTATAAACGCATGCGTTTAGTTGAAGTTGCTTTAGGTATTAAGTGAAACATGAATATAAGGAGGTACATCAGATGAAGGATATGGAAAAATATCTCGCTGATTGTCTGGACAATTATGAGTAATGGGCCTTCCACTCATGTTGCATTGAATGGAGGACCCATTTATATAAATTCTAAACTTCCTCTTCGCTGAAAAATTCTTCGGTTTCTTCGATAATCATCTGGTCTGACAAAGGAGAGAAGGAATCGCCGATGGTTTCTACTACGAATTCATCATTGTCTGCGGTAGGAGTAGGGATAGGTTCGCTGGTGGTTTCTGCCACTTCTTCAATGGTTTCCACTACGTTTTCTTCCACCGCTTCCACAGTATCTTCTGCCGCTTCCACAGCTTCCGCTACGGTTTCAGCAACAGTTTCAGTTACTTCTTCCACAACCTCAGCCACAGGTTCAGCAACGGTTTCAGCTGCTTCTTCCACAACCTCAGCCACAGGTTCAGCAACAGTTTCGGTTACTTCCTCTACTGCCTCAGCTATCGGTTCCGCAACAGTTTCAGCTGCTTCTTCCACAACCTCAGCCACAGGCTCCGCAACTGCTTCGGTTACTTCTTCTGCAACCTCTGTTACAGGTTCTGTTATTTTCTTCACGGTTTCCTTAATGGGTTCTGCAATATTTTCTACTGTTTGCGCAACGGTTACTTTCGCTTCCTCGAAAACATCCTTCGCAGTTGCTGTAATTTTGTTTATGGTTTCGTTAACAGCATCTGCTGCCTTTCCCAGCTTATCGCCAATCTCTTCAGCAGTATTTGCTTCCGGAACCTCCTCTTCGGTAGCCTGATTAGGGGTTAAGGAAACATAGCTGCGGTGATTATCTAAGGTTTCATCTTCAAAGTCATCAAAATCGTCAAAATCGTCATCGAAATCATCTTCTGTGGTCACGTCTGCAGGTGCCTTTTTCTGAAAGAAATAAAGGGTGGCAGCAGCTGCAGTACCGATTGCTGCAGTAGCAAGTAAAAATTTACCAAATTTATTCGCCATAATGGTGCTCCTTTCTCTATTTCCCTTATTTTAATACGTTTTTAGCAAATTGAAAAGGGATTATCTGTAAAAAGTTTATGAAATGTTGTGATTACTGAACTTGAAACAGAACTCTTAGTATGTTATATTTATTTTCATGTAAACATATGAAGAAATGGGTAGAGTTATGAACGCAAAATTTTTTGATTTGAAAAAAGAAAAACAGGACCGCATGATTAATGCGGCATTGAAGGTTTTCGCCATGCAGGGCTATAAGCATGCCAGTACCGATGATATTGTGAAGGAAGCAGCTATTAGCAAAGGTCTGTTATTTCACTATTTTGAAAGCAAGCTGGGTGTGTACGAGTTTGTGTATGAATACAGTGTGCGTTATATGGTGTTGGAGCTGAGTACCATGGTGTCTAAGGAGGAAAGCAATCTGTTTGAAATCATGAAGCAGATTGAGTTTGCCCGAATGAATGCCATGAAGGGATATCCGTACATGCAGCAGTTTCTCAATCGTTCCGTGAGCGAGGATACCAGCGAGGTGCTGTTGGCGATAGAAGATATTCGAGCTTGTCTGGATGCAGAGTACGACAGAATCTATGCACAGATAAAGTATCATGGTTTCCGTGCCGGTGTGGATGGGCATAAGTTGCGTAAAATGATGGATTTTACGATAAAGGGCTTGATGACGGAACGTTTTGCGGATGCCTCTTTTCAGCCGGAGATGCTGTACGAAGAAATTGTGGATTATCTGAATATGATGAAGGCTTTGGCGGAAAAATAGCAGTATAGACAGTCGTTTGGGACATCGGAGGTATATATGATTTATAAAAGTGTAGAAGAAATCGTTGGAAGAACTCCTTTGATGGAGGTATGCAATTTAGAAAAAGAGCATCATACGGTGGCAACGGTTTTGATAAAAATCGAAGCTCAGAATCCTTCCGGCAGTGTGAAGGATAGAGCCGCAAAATATATGATAGAAGACGCAGAAAAGCGTGGCGTGTTAAAGCCGGGAGCTACCATAGTAGAGCCTACCTCCGGGAATACCGGTATTGGTTTGGCAGCCATTGCGGCGGCAAAGGGATATCAGTTGATTTTGACTATGCCGGAAACCATGAGTGTGGAAAGAAGAAACATTTTGAAAGCATATGGTGCAGAAATTGTGCTTACAGAAGGCTCTAAGGGAATGAGTGGTGCCATTGAGAAGGCAAACGAGTTGGTAGCTGAGCTGGAGGGGGCTTTTTTACCTGCACAGTTTGACAATCCGGCAAATGCCAAGGCACATTATGAAACGACCGGACCGGAAATCTGGGAAGATGCCGAAGGACAGGTAGATATTTTCGTGGCCGGAGTAGGAACCGGCGGAACCCTCACGGGAACAGCCAAATACCTAAAGGAGCAGAATGCAAATATCAAGGTGGTTGCAGTAGAACCGGCAGATTCTCCGGTATTGTCGGAAGGTCGCAGCGGAGCACATCCCTTGCAGGGTATCGGTGCAGGCTTCATCCCCGGGGTATTAGATACTACCATATACGATGAAGTGATGACGGTGACCGGTGAGCAGGCATATGCAGCATCCAAGGAATTGACCAAACGAGAAGGTATTCTCACCGGCATTTCTTCCGGAGCTGCTCTGTATGCAGGCTTAGAGCTGGCAAAACGTCCCGAAAATGCCGGAAAGACTATCGTAGTGTTGTTGCCGGACAGCGGTGACCGGTATTATTCTACGCCACTATTTGGATAGTGAAAAAACATTCTCCACTTTCTGTGTGTCACTTGTCGGACTATTCCGTCCACTTGTGACATACATAATGTGGAGAATGTTTTTTCACCGGTGTGTGAGTGACGAGGTGCCGCTCGGTTCGTAAAAGCTACTTACTGGATTTATACGGTCCATCCGCAGGATAGCCGCCCTTCAGTTTCTGCATGCCACGCTGGATGGCATCCCGGGAGTTTTTCCAGTCAGCATCTGCATTCTTGTAGTCGAATTTTTCCACCATCCATGCCACATCCTCTGCCAGACGCTCCATGTTGCGTTCCATTAAAGGCAGCATCATATCATAAAATTCCTTCTTTTCCTTATCGGAAAGCTTAACATCCCCCATGTTGCACAAATCTTTGAAATGAGGCAGACAAAAGCCCTTGCCGTTTTTGATTTTTGTTTTGAATTCCTCATCTCTGGTATACATGTAGAAAAAGGTATCCAGATAGCGTTGATAAGTATCTTTGAAGGAATTGCAGATATAGCAGGATTCTTCCTTTTCGGTAATCCAAACACCGATGGGATTGGAGCTTTCCGTGTTTTTCAACAGCTTATCCTTTAAGGAAACCTTACCCGGTGCAAAGGAGTTAAACTGCTTCTTCATTTCGTGAATCATGCGGATATAGTGGGTTTTCAGTATCCAGGCATTGCCCAGAGTGTTGCCGTAATCAAACATTTTCTTGAAATGCATACGACAGAAGCCTGCCTTGTCAGTCATTTCACGAATATCTGCTTCCATATAAGAACTGCCGGAGCCCAGACAAAAATCCATCAGATCCTGTTCAATGGCACGTTCCACAAAGCAGAAGGGGCATTCATCATTGGCATCTACAGCTTCATTCAAAGGTATGGTATATAATTGTTCTTTCATAGAAATCCTGCCTTTCCCATTGGTAAAAATAGTGGTATAAATGTATTTTAAAGCATTGTTGGGTATCCTGCAATAACAAAGAAATAAGAATGCAGGATTTTTTGACAGTACCACTGTTTCTGTGGTAAAATCAGTAATATGTGATAATATGCCTTGTGGTATTTCTTTCAGGAAAACAGCAGGCATGGCGGAAAGGAAGACGATTATGAAGGAATGGCCTTATGCAAAGGAACCCTTTGATACGAAGTTATTTCTATTGCGATTTTTGAAAAAGCTGTGGTTGGTAATCTTGGCAGCAGTGTTGGGAGCATTGCTGATTGGGGGCGGCTACTACCTGAAGAAGGTGGTATTGGGCGGTCCGACGGAGTATGACATTACCACGACTTATTATGTAGAATACAACCAGTTCGACCCGGTGACCGGCGAGATGTTTAATTATACCAATGCTGCCACTTGGAAAAGCTGGGTGGTTTCCGATTGGTTTGTGGACAGAGCATGGGAGCATGCATTGGAGGCAGGTCTGACACCGGAAACCTATGGTGTGGACAAGACTGCGTTAAAAGGCTATTTTACGGCAGATTTGCCTTCAGACCTACGTATTCCCACCTCTACGGTGACAACACCCTATGAGGGGCTTACAGAGGTTTTAAACGATGCTTTGCAGCAGACCTTTATGGATTTTGCAGCACAGCAGTCGGAGATGGACGGTATTCAGATTACGGACGAGACTCCTTTGGCAGTAGCGGACAAGGATATTCGTACCTTGCGGGCAGTGATTCTGGGGGCCATAGTAGGAGCTTTTCTGGCTGGCTTTGGTCTGGCTTTTGCTATTATTATGGATGATTCCATTGTGATACCGGAGACCTTTACCTACCGCTACGGAGTGCCTATGCTGGGCTATGTGGGCCGGGATGAGCAACAGGACATTTTACAGGGCAATTGGAAGCCACAGGAGGAAGTGGCAGCCCATTTGCAATATCTTTTCGACCCAAAGGGGACACATGCATTAGTGAGCATCGGTATGAATTGGGACAAGCCGTTGCAGGAGCTGTTGGCTCCTTTTGGCTTTAGTGTGGTACTGAGTGGTGTGGCATTGAATACAGAAAACCTTGAACAACTGCACAAAGCAGAGAAAATATTGCTCTTAGTGGAAGCAGGCGCAAAAAACGGCAAGAGAATAGAGTATGTTTTGCATGAATTGGGCATTCAGAATTGTTCTGTGGCAGGAGCTTTATTATGCAAAGCGGATGCAAAATTGATAAATGTGTATCGTTTCGGGAAGTATGGAAAGCTTGGGTTTTTCGTAAAAAAAGGTTATAGAGAATAGATTGTGAGGCAATATGGCAGTATATCTTACATTATTTCTGGCGGTAGTGGGCATTGGTCTGCTGGTACAGAATAAGGATTATGTACAATTTCATATTGGTTTGCCGGCGCGGGAGCTGCGTTTGCAAAGTCCAAGAGACAGACAACGTGCTTGTAATATTTGTGCTGCTATAGCTATCTTTTTGTTATTGTCGGCAGTTTCTGCCTGTAGAATTGCGGTGGGAAATGATTACTGGGTATATCGTTTTCAGTTCAATTTGATTATGCAGGGCAGGCATGTATCCTATGAGCCGGGCTTTAATCTGGTGGTTTGGATATTGCAGAGCCTGTTTGGATATGACAACTATCTGCCGGTGTTTGCGGTGTTTTCCGTTGCCACCTGTTTCTTCTTTGTGAAGGCTATGTATGATCAGGCAGAATGGTTTGCTGCTACAGTGTTTTTACTGATGACAGGTGGTTACTACTATTCCAGTCTGAATTCCGTACGATACTACTTCGTACTGGCCATTGCCATGTATGCTATGAAGTATGTGCTTCGCAAGCAGTATGGCGTGTTTATAGCCTGGATTGTATTTGCGGCATTTTTCCACAAATCCATCTTGGTGGTGATACCGGTGTATCTGATGGCACATTGGCTGGCACAGCATAAGATACCCAAGCTTCTGTATGTGGTAGGGGCAGCCTTTTTGGTGAGTTTGTTGGTGTTTCAGGACTTTTATCGAAGGATTATTTTCTTTTTCTATCCTTTTTATGAAGGCTCTGTTTTTGATAAGGTGGATATTTCCTATACGAATATTGCGAAGTGTATGGGTGTGCTGGCATTGTGCTTCTTCTTTTACAAGACAGCCATCAAAGACAATGTGGCATATCGGTTTTATTTTTTCCTGAATTTAGCAGGATTTTCCGTGTATACCTTTGCTTCCTTTATTCCGGAGGTATCCAGAATCGGTTATTATTTGATTATTTCGCAGATATTTTTGATACCGGGCGTGCTGATACGGATACCGGACAAGAAGTGGAGAATTTTCTGGACCGTGGGTGTGACCGCGGCATTTCTGGGCTATTTTGCACTGTTTTTACGGTCGGCATATAGCACGGACATCCGCTTGTTGCCCTATTTGAATTGGATATTCAATTAGGAACGGTGATGGCGAAATACTTGTCATGGGAAGAACCGTGGAGCAGTTGGTGGGTGGCTTTGAAGCAGGGAAGCACCGAAGAGAGGTTAATTTATGAGGATATTATGGATTTGCAATATTATGCTGCCCATGGTAGCGGAGCACTTGGGGCTGGTAGCCAGCAACAAGGAAGGTTGGCTCACGGGATTGGCAGACACTATTTTGCAGAATAAGGAATCAAACAAAATAGAGCTGGCAGTAGCCTTTCCGGTACAAGAGCCACTGGAGGAACAGAAATTCGTGGTGGAAGGGAAGGACAGGAGAAGCTCCCTCCATTGTTATGCCTTTGTAGAGGATACCGGACGTCCGGAGTGTTATTCGCAGGCTCTGGAAGAACAGTTAAAGGCTATCATGGAGGATTGGCAGCCGGACGTGGTGCATTGCTTCGGTACTGAGTATCCCCATACTCTGGCAGCAACACGGGTATGTGATAAGAATAAGGTGCTCTTGGGAATACAAGGCTCCTGTGAGCTTTATGCCAAGTGCTACATGGCAGATTTGCCACAGCGGGTAGTAAATAGAGTGACTTTTCGGGATTTTTTGCGAAAGGATAGTATCCGTAAACAGTATGAGAAATTTGTACAAAGGGGCAAACATGAGGTGGAAGCCATTCAGAAAGCAGGTCATGTTACCGGCAGAACTCATTGGGACAAGGCTTTTGCGGCAGAAACGAACCCGAAGGTACAGTATCACTTTATGAATGAAACCCTGCGCAGCAATTTTTATCAAGGTATTTGGCAGGCCGAGCAGTGTGAAAAGCACAGTATCTTTTTAAGTCAGGGAGATTATCCTATTAAAGGTTTGCATTATATGTTACAGGCGATGCCGGGGATATTAGAGCAGTATCCGGATGCAAAGGTTTATGTAGCAGGGAATTCTATTGCAAATTATGAGACCTGGAAGGACAAGTTAAAAATTTCCTCCTATGGGAAATATATTTTGGAATTGATACAGGAAAATGACTTGAAGGGTAAAGTGGTATTCTTAGGAAAATTAAATGCAGAGCAGATGAAGGACCGGTTTTTAAAAAGCAATCTGTTCGTGTGTCCCTCTGCTATCGAAAATTCTCCCAATTCTCTGGGGGAGGCGATGCTTTTGGGAGTACCTTGTGTGACGGCACAGGTGGGAGGCGTGGCTTCTATTTTTGAGGATGGAGTAGATGGTGTGGCATATCCGGGCTTTGGGGCAGACTGCTATGCAAAGGAGCCGGATAAGGAAGCTGCACAGGCGGGGAAGCTGGCACAGGCAGTAATCGCTATGTGGTCAGAGGAGGAGCAAATGCAAAGGTATGCACAAAATGCTTCTGCACATGCCCGAAAGACCCATGATGCACAGGAAAATTACCGGCGTTTATTAGAAATCTATAAGGAAATCGCAGTATGAAGATAACTTTTGTTTCGAACTATATCAATCATCATCAAATACCTGTCAGCAATGTATTGTATGAGGCATTGGGAACGGATTATACCTTTATCCAGACGGAGCCTATGGAAGAGGAACGAATTCAGATGGGCTGGAATCCGAAAGAGGTTCCGGTGTATGTAAAGTGTGCTTATGAAGAAAAAGAGTTATGTCAGCAGTTAATCATGGACAGTGATGTGGTTATCTGGGGAGGGATTGAAGAGGAAACTCTGCTGAAACCTCGTCTGGATGCAGGGAAGCCGGTAATACGCTATAGTGAGCGTTTGTACAAAACCGGGCAGTGGAAGGCTGTTTCCCCCAGAGGCTTACGGAAAAAGTATTATGACCATACCCGGTATCGTAAGGCACCGGTATATTTGCTCTGTGCAGGAGCGTATGTGGCATCGGATTTTCACATTGTGCGTGCTTATCCCGGCAAGATGTTCAAGTGGGGGTATTTTCCGGAGTGTAAGGAATATGATGTGGAGGAACTGATGGCAAGCAAGCGTAGTCAAACAGGACGAAGCATGGAGAATACGCAAAAAGAGGAAGCAGTGACAGCGCAAAAGCCGGAAAAGATTGAAAAGACAAAGTTACTCTGGGCGGCTCGTTTTATCGATTGGAAGCATCCGGAGCTGGTGGTGGAGCTGGCACAGCGACTGGCAACGGTGCGAAAGGATTTCCACATTACCATGATAGGGGATGGTCCCTTAAAGGAGAGCATAGAAAGAGCTGTTCAGGAAAAGCATTTGGAAGAGTACCTTACATTGGCAGGAGCCAAAACTCCGCCTCAGGTGCGTACTGCCATGGAAAAGGCGGCAGTATTTTTAATGACCAGTGATCGGCAGGAAGGCTGGGGAGCGGTTATGAATGAGGCGATGAACAGCGGTTGTGCGGTGGTGGCTGACCGAATGGAAGGAGCTACCCCTTATTTGATAGAACAGGGAGTCAATGGTTTTGCTTATCAGACAGGTTCTGTGACGCAGCTGGTGGATTTCGTCAATACCCTATTGGATTCCGCAGAATACAGGGAGCAGATGGGACGTAAGGCCTATGAAACCATTACGAAAATGTGGAATGCCAAAGTGGCGGCGGAGAGACTGCTTTGTATTTGCAGGGATGTGGCAGCCGGAAAAGAACCTGCTATTTTATGGGAAACCGGTCCTTGCAGTCGGGCAGAGGTAATAAAGGAGAGAGGCTAAGATGAGTACACCGCAGATTAGTGTAATTATCCCGGTTTATAATATTGAAGAGTATTTGGAACGCTGTGTAAATTCCGTACGGGAGCAGACCTACGAAAATCTGGAAATACTTTTGGTGGACGATGGTTCCACAGACAGTAGCGGCAGTATTTGTGACAGACTGGCTACAGAGGACAATAGAATACGGGTATTTCACAAACCCAATGGCGGTTCTTCTTCTGCCAGAAATCTGGGCATTTCTCAGGCGGCAGGGGAGTATCTGGGCTTTGTGGATAGTGATGATTATATAGCTCCTGATATGTATGAACTGTTGTATCGGGCAGTGCAGGAATATGGTGTGGAGATTGCACAAATCGGGCGTGATGAAATCGACGCGCAGGGGAATATCCTGCCGAATATTTGTGAGCCTCCTGAAACAGTGGAATTGATAGGCTCTGCGGATTTTTTACGAGAGCTTCTCATGCATCGGGGAGACTGTTCTTTTTGCACCAAGCTGGTGAAGAAAAGCTTGTTTGAGCAGGGTTTGTTCCCTATGGGAGAACTGAATGAAGACTTTAAGCTGTTGGTACAGATGCTGTCCTGGGTGAAAGGAATTGTTTCTTTGCCACAGACAGGGTATCATGTGTTTTACCGAAACGGCAGCAATACCCGTAAGGTAGAAAAGGAAGTCTTTTCCAGAGTGTTTGCGGATAGTGTGAATAATGCGGATTTGGTAGCATTGTTGGTGAAGGAGGAGTATCCGGAGCTGACAGAGGTGGCTTTCCGGTTTGGAATTTTTCAACGGCTGGAGTATTTGTTGCACATACCCATTGCACAGATGCAGGCGGATAATGAACAGTATAGTGCTATTTGCAAATATATGAAGAAAAACTGTCTGAGGGCTTTGGGAAATAAGCATCTGACCGGGAAGAATAAAGTGTATACCCTATTGTTTGCTATGGCCCCCAAGGGCATCCGGGTGGTACACAAGCGTTTGAAAAGATTATAAGAGATTATAAAAGAGAAGGGAAAGGTGATGGGTATGTTAAAATGGCTTTCCAAGAAAAACATCATAAGATATACTATCGCCTTATTGCTTGTAGCAGTACTGGTAAGCGTGTCCTTTTATGAGAAGAAGGGAAGTAAACCGTATGATATTGTGATTTTGGGTGACAGTGTGGTTGGAAACATCTGGGGCGAAATCAACGTGAAATCTGTGCTGGAGGAACGTACAGGCAAAGCAGTTTTTAACGGAGCCTTCGGAGGAAGTTGTATGTCTATGCCGAAGCAGAACCTGTGGGGCTCTATGGTCTCTACGGAATGGTGCATGGTGAAGCTGGCGGAAGCCATTTGTTACAGAGATTGGAACAGTCAGCTGGCAGTGGTGGCATACGCAGATTCCTATCGGGATGTGAATACACTGGCATTGGATTATTTCGCGGAGCGCATGGAGGATTTGAGTCAACTGGATTTTTCCCAAGTGGAGGTTTTGGTGATTGAGCATGGCACCAATGACTATAACAATGGCAGACCGGTGGACAATCCGGAGAACCCATATGATGTGAATACTTTCGGCGGAGCCTTGCGTTATAGTCTGTCCTTGTTGCAGGAACATTATCCGAATCTACGAATTGTGATACTGTCCCCTATTTATTGTGCCTTAGGAGAAAACAGGGATAAGCAATGTTATAACACCAGCTATGGGGAAGGCAGTATATTGGATGATTATGTGGCATTGGAAAAGGAGATTGCCGAGGAATATGGTGTGGGCTGGATTGATGCCTATCATGGCTCGGGAATCTGGGAGGATAATGTGGATGTATATATGGGGGATGCATTGCATCCGCGAATGATAGGGCATGAGCTGTTGGCAAATATGATTGCAGACCATTTGGAGCAGGTGGCAGATTAGCAGATAGGTATTGAGGAAGATGAAGGAAGAGTGTAAAAAACTGATTCAAAACATAATATATCTGATCATGGGACTTCAGATACTCATGGGATTTCTGTGGATGGCAGCGAATCTGGGAAAGGTGCCACGCTTCCAAGAGTGTATGGAGTTTTTGCACATGAGTGAGACCCTTTGCGTAGATGAGTATACAGGGATTTTATACCCTTTGGGTATTCGCCTGTTGTACGCAGTAGCAGGGCTGTTGCGGCTTCCGGGGTGTTCTTTTGTGTACCTTTTGCAGGTGGTAGTAGCTTATCTGGCATATATCTATTTCCTGAGAAAGGTTTTCTTCCCGGGTGAAGAATTATCTGTATTGTTACGAAATAGGTTGCGTTTTGGGGTGCTTTTTATTCTAACCGTGCCTCCTATTGCGCAATGTCACATGGCATTGTTGCCCTATTCCTTGGCAACTTCGGTTATGATAGTACTTTTAGCAGATACCATAGAATTGTGGCGGGGCGCAGAGCTTGAAAAGAAGTTGGTTCTTCGCATGGGAGCCGGTTGGATATTAAGTGCGTTCCTTTGTCCGGACTATGCATGGCTGTGTGGTGTTGCGGTAGTTCTTAGTACCATACGCTATATGATATTACGAAAAAAGAAAGCAGTGAAGCTGTTGGTTATGTGCTTATGCTGCAGTTTGTTTATCGGCTGTGTCAGTCCGGTGGTGCAAACGGAAGGCAGTATGGGGAAAATACAAAAGTCTGTGGGGGCAATGCTTTTACAACGCTTTGTATGGCCCAATTTTTCTACCTTTCATTTGTTTTGGTATGATGAAATAAAGGCTCTTTGGGATTCAAAAGAAATTGTGACCATAGCACAGCACCCGGAGATGGTGATTTATGAGTTTGGTCCCATGGTGGAAGCGACTTATGGAAAAGAGCGTGCCGATGACTTCTATTGGCATATGTCCAAGAAGGCACTTTCTCTGGATACGAGAAATATTGTCGGAAATATAATGGAGGATACAGTAGCCTATCTTTGTCCTCCTCTGACCATGTTTTTGCAATTGCATGGAATGGACGTGGGAGAAGCCTATACCGGTTGGAATTATGGAAGAATGAAGGATTATGCACCGGTACTGACAGGGAATTATGTAAACTATTCATTGAGTGCGTGGTGTATATTATTGGTGCTTTTTGCCTTATTGGGAATACTGTCCGAAAGAGAGAAAAAAGCAACGGATAAGAGCAATAAAAAGCAATGGATCGGTCTGTATCTGGGAACCGTATCCATTGCCGTGAATTTGTGGTATGTGATGACCAGCGGGAATATGCAGGATTACAAAAAAGTAATGCTGAATAGTATCCTGTGGGCGTTTCTTTATGCTTGGATGGCTTGCAAAAGCTCTGAAACATTTTCAAAAACATAAGTAGGGGCAAAAGGAGTATCTACCAAATCCTCTGCCTTTGCTTCTCCGGTATAGACCACGCAGGTATCTACGCCGGCATGGATACCGCATGCAATATCGGTATAAAGGCGGTCGCCAACCACGAGAGTTTCCTCATCGGTAAAGCCGGAAGCCTCTTGGCACACACGAACCACCTCGGCACTGGGCTTGCCCAGATAGATGGGTTCTTTACCGGTGGAATGGGTAATCATTTCACAGATGGCACCACAGTCCGGAACGAAGCCAAACTCAATAGGACAGCAAAGGTCCGGGTTGGTAGCATAGAAGGGAGCTTCTGTAGTGGAAAGTGCCTTGCAGACTTCAATAAGCTTTTCATAATTCAGTTCACTGTCATAAGCAGCAACGATACAGGCAACATCTTCCTCGGCGGTTTCCACGATGTGCAGACCGTTACGGCGCAGTTCCTTTACAAAGGAGGCAGTCCCCAGTACGAAAATTTTGTCCTGTGGGTATTCCTTTAACAAAAATTGGAGCATCATGTAGCCGGAGGTAATGAATAAATCCTCGGTGGTGTAAAGCTGAAAGGTTTCCCGGAAGCGGCGGACATAATCAGAACCGCTTTTGGTGGAATTATTCGTAATATAATAGGCTTTTCCGCCGATTGCTTCAATATAATTCAAAAGTTCTCTGGTGCCTTCGATTAAATCGTCACCTACGGCAATGGTACCATCAATATCAAATAAAAAGAGTTTCTTGTTCTTTAAGTTTTCTGTTAAGTTATTTGCTAATGCATTCATTCTGTGTTTCCCTTTCCAAATTAAGTACTATTATCATAATCCAAAATCTTTATTTGCACAAGATTGGTCTTGAAATTTGAGTGAAGAAGTATTATAACTATAAGGTATGTTTGGTAATGAATTATAGATGATAGATTGGAGAAGTCATTATGAAAGGGAAATGTTTTGCACGTCCGCCAAAGTTTCGAAATCGTATGATTATGATGATAGTAGGAGTATTGCTGCAAGGACTGGGATTGTCTCTGTTGATAAATTTAGAATTGGGTACGGATCCCTGTTCCTGTCTGACACAGGGAGTGACGAATTTGATACCGCTAAGCTTCGGTACCTGTCAGTTGCTGTGCCATCTGATTACCTTTGCCTTTGTGCTTCGTTATGATTTGAGCCAGATAGGGTTCGGAACCATTGGAAATATGGTGTGTCTGGGTTACATATCAGACTTCTTCCGCTGGATATGGAGCAATGTACTGCCGGCAGATTTTTTTGAGCAGAGATGGATTTGCTATCTGCTGTTAGTGCCGGTGTTGGCAGTGTTCTGTATCGGAGCGGCGACTTATATGAGTGCCGGACTGGGTTCCTCTCCCTATGATGGCTTGCCTTTTATTATTTCAGAGCGTCACAAAAAGCTGTCCTTTAAGGTAATTCGCATGCTTTGGGACATTGCATTTATGATTGGCGGTTTCCTTCTTGGTGGTGATGTAGGAATCGTCACCGTTGCGGTAGCGTTTTTCTTGGGTCCTATTATCAGTTGGATCCAAAAGAAGGTGGAAGTATTTCTGCGTTAACGGATTTCGAAACGCTCGTCTACCTGGAATAACAGGCTGGTCAGGCGGCAGTTTTCCAACTGAGAGCCCTTTTCCAGCATTTGTTCCAGTACACTGCAAATGGCACTGGTACCTACCAGCTCCTGATAAATGGCATTGGTTTCGTCTCCGAAGATACCTTGTCCAAAAGCGGTAAATAGGGCATTTTCCAAAGCATAGTAATCCGCCAGCTGATGCTTGTACAGGGTAATTTTTTCACTGTTGTGAATCATCAGGTCGATGGTTTCACTGAATTGCACCTTGCCTTCTCCGGCACGTTCTGCACAGATTTCCGGCAGGAAGTAGCGACATTCCGTTGCCAGAGTGGCATCCCCCAGTTCCGTTACCATGCGCTCGTGCAGGGTATCGAACAATTCTTGAGTATCGCTGGCGTGGAAAAGCTGTATGGCCTTTAACATTTTTCCGATAAAGTCCTTTTCACCTTTTTCTCCCCAATAGGGATAGGGCTGTATGGTGGCAGCGTCCTGCTCCAAAAAGAAAAACTGCTTTTGGGAGGCGAAGTTTTGCACCTTCCAGTCCTTGATAAAATCAGCCACCTTGGCACTGAGTTCGTCACTTTGAATATCATTGATGCGGCATTCGCCGATAATCTCTCCATTTACCTTAGAAGCATATACTTTTACATAACAGAAGCGTTGATTGCCCAGTCTTTTTTGGATATCCTCTTTTAAAAGCTGCCAATACATATCCACATGCTTTACTTCCGGGCTTTCTCCCATGCCTACAATATCGCTCAGATACGTATGGAAGCGGTGCGGTTTTTCGGCAAAGACGGTTTCTATGGTGCGAGGATTTGCCTTGGCAAAAAGCTGGCTAATTCCTGACATAAAACCAAAGAGAAAAGAACCCACAGCCATTCCGAGAGCGGTTTTGGCATCCTTGCCTACGCTGGCACAGCATTCATACAAGGGAAGTCCCCAGTTTGGATGGTATACCTGAAAGCCCAATACCGCACTTTGGTCTGTTAATTGCTGGATATTAGGGGTAATGGTCAGTTGCCACTTCGGCAGGTAGAGCTGTTGCCCCTGCACGATGTCTTCTGTTGCAAAATTCCCATGAAGAGCAATGTTGACTAAATGTTGTAAAGCACCCTCCTGATTGGCAGCACTGCCATCCCAGTAGGGGTCATTTGTTGTTTTCTTTTTCTTGAAGTTGAATAAACCCATGTGTCAAAACCTCCCAAATAAGTTTCCAAATATTTCTAGGAAAATTATACTACAAGATTACCCTTTTGTGTAGAATTTTAGTGGCTAAGATAGCACAAATCTGTTAAACTGATAAGGAAATAAGGATTTCAATTTTTAGTAAGACAGGAGGACAAAAAGGATGAAATTGATTTCATGGAATGTAAATGGTCTGCGTGCCTGCAGGGACAAGGGCTTTATGGATTTTTTTCAGGAAATGGACGCAGATGTTTTTTGTGTACAGGAGACTAAGCTGCAGGAGGGACAGATTGAACTGGATATGCCGGGATATTACCAGTACTGGAACTATGCAGAGAAGAAGGGTTATTCCGGAACGGCACTTTTCTGTAAGCAGAAGCCTATTAGTGTACGATATGGCATCGGTATAGAGGAGCATGACAAGGAAGGTCGTGTGATTGCAGCAGAGTTTGAGAAGTTCTTCGTAGTGACAGTTTACACACCCAATTCCCAGAGAGAGCTGACCAGATTGGCTTATCGTATGGAGTGGGAGGAGGCTTTTTTGCAGTATCTGAAGAAGCTGGAGGAAGAAAAGCCGGTCATTTTCTGTGGGGATTTGAATGTGGCACATAAGGAGATTGACTTAAAGAACCCAAAGACCAATCGTAAAAATGCCGGCTTCACGGATGAAGAGAGAGCCTGCTTTACCAAGGTAGTAGAGAATGGATTCGTGGATACCTTCCGCTATTTTTATCCGGATATGCCGGATATGTATTCTTGGTGGTCTTATATGGGACAGGCCAGAGCCAAGAATGTAGGCTGGCGTATTGACTACTTTGTGGCTTCTGAAAGTCTGAAGGAGCAGTTGGAGGATGCCAAGATTCATATGCAGGTGATGGGCTCTGACCATTGTCCGGTGGAACTGACCTTGAAGGAAGTGTAATCCTTTGGGTAAAGCAGATGAGGAACTAGGCTAAAAGGGGTTTCCTGAAACCTTGTAGCAGGATGTGAGAAGGAAGAAAGCGTGTGGATGGTAAGATGTGGAAAGAGCGTGTAAGAGACTATCAGGGGAAGGAACAGCAGGAGAAACGTCTGGAGCGTGGATTTTTTATCCGGGATGGTATTACTGTAGCAAAGGAGCTTCTGGGTAAGATATTGGTGCATGAAACTCCTTTGGGAACCATCCGGGGCTTTATTACAGAGGTGGAAAGCTATATGGGAGTGGAGGATAAGGGCTCTCATACCTATGGCGGACGCAGAACAGAGCGTACCGAGCCTATGTTTCGGATAGGTGGCACTTCCTATGTGTATTTTACCTATGGGATGTATCACTGTATGAATATTTCCAGCGAACAGGCGGAGATACCGCAGGCAGTGCTTCTACGCAGTGTGGTGCCGGCAGACCGGGAGTCTGAGGAACGCATGCTGGCATTTCGTATGGAGGTGCAGTTAGAAAAGGCAAGGAAGCGAAAGGAAGCTAAGGGCGAAGTGCTGACGGAGGCAGAAGTGCTTCGTATGGAAAAGAATACCCGAAAGCATTTGGCAGACGGACCGGGGAAGCTGTGTATTGCCATGGGGATTACCAAGGCGGAGAACGCTGTCGATATGGTGGGAAGTGATGTGTTTTATGTAACAGAAGGTATCACTGTTTCTTCGGGGGAAATTCGTGCCGGAAAGCGTATCGGGATTGATTATGCAGAGGAAGCAGCGGATTATTTGTGGAGATTTTATTTAGAGTAATTTTAATGAAACAGAAGGTTCTGCTATAGGAGCAGCTGTCTAAAGTGTTCAGAAAGAGGAGGACGCATATGAGTTTGCGGTTTTGTTTCGGACCATCCGGGTCCGGAAAGAGTTATAGGGTATATAGTGAAATGATAGAGCGTTCTATGAAAAATCCGAAACAGAATTTTTTGATAGTGGTGCCGGACCAGTTTACCATGCAGACTCAGAAGGAGCTGGTGATGCTGCATGAGCGGGAAGGCATCATGAATATTGATGTATTGAGCTTCGGTAGATTGTCTCATCGAATCTTCGAGGAAGTGGGCGGAGAGGATATTCCGGTTCTGGATGACACCGGAAAGAGCTTGGTGCTGCAAAGGGTAGCAGGCTCTATTCGGGAAGAGCTACCGGCACTGGGCAGTCATTTGCACAAGCAGGGCTATATCCATGAGGTAAAAAGTGCCATTTCGGAGTTCATGCAATATGGTCTGGGCGTGGAAGAAGTAGGAAAACTGGTTGCCTTTTCTGACAAGAGAGGTGCATTGCACTATAAATTAAAGGATTTGGAGCTTTTGTACCGAAGCTTTTTGGAATATATTCAGGGGCATTTCATTACTACAGAGGGCAAGCTGGATGTGTTGAGAAAGCGTCTGGCATATTCACAGATTCTTCGAAACAGTGTGATTGTGTTTGATGGCTTTACCGGCTTTACCCCTATACAGAATCGTTTGATACAGGAGCTGATGACGCTGGCGGAGGAGGTGTTGGTCACCCTTACTCTGGGAGAGGGCGAGCAGCCCTTTGTACAGGATGGGGAGCAGAAGCTGTTTCACCTTAGTAAGAAGACTGCCTGTGATCTGGAACGATTGGCAAAGGAAGCCGGTGTAGAACGTGGCGAAGATATTTTGATCACAAATACGGTATCCCCCAGATATGGGAAAAGAGAGGCTCTGACCTTTTTGGAACAGAGTCTGTTTCGTGGTGCCGGAAGGAGCTATGAGAAGGTGCAGGGGAATATACGGATAGCAGAAGCACCTACCCCTAAGGAAGAGGTGCATCAGGCAGGGCTGCAAATCAGCCGACTGATTCGGGAGCAGGGGTTGGAATATAGGGATATTGCGGTGATTACCGGAGATATGGAAGCTTATGCTGCCTTTGTGGAGAGAGAATTTGCGGATATGGATATTCCTTGTTATATAGACCGTACCAGAGGAATTGTGCTGAACCCCATGATTGAGTATATCAAAAGTGCCTTGCAGTTGTTCTTGAAGGATTTTTCTTATGAGACGGTGTTTCATTATTTGCGCAGTGGATTGGCAGATTTTACAGCAGAGGAAACGGATATATTGGAGAATTATATTTTGCAGACAGGTATCCGTGGAGTGCGTCGCTGGAACAGACTGTTTACCCACAAGCTGAGGGAGATGGGGGAGCAGGAAGAACCACTGCAGCATATCAATGCTTTGAGAGAGCGTTTGATGGAGCAGTTGCAGCCATTAGCGGGATGTCAAAAGGCTTCTGCGAAGGTTCAGGTGAAAAGCTTGCATGAATTTCTGGTACTTAACAGAGTGCAGGAGAAGCTGGCAGACATGGAGCAGGAATTTACTCGTAGGGATGAACTCAGCAGAGCCAGAGAATATGCCCAGATTTACCGTTTGGTGATGGAACTGTTGGATCAGATTTATGAGTTGATGGAGGAAGAGGAAATATCCTTACAGGAATTTTTGGAAATCCTAGAGGCAGGCTTTGGAGAAATTGAAGTGGGTACCATACCTCAGAATGTAGACAGAATTTTAGTGGGGGATATGGAGCGTACTCGATTAAAGCAGGTGAAGGTGCTGTTTTTCTTAGGGGTAAATGACGGAAATATTCCCAAGAATGCTTCCAAGGGCGGTATTATTTCAGATATGGACAGGGAGTTTTTAAAGGAGTCGCAATTAGAATTGGCACCTTCTCCCAGACAGCAGATGTTTATTCAGCGATTTTATCTGTATTTGAATTTGACGAAGCCCTCTCATCAGCTGTATTTGTCTTATGCAAAGGTAAGCAGCGCGGGTAAGACCCTGCGCCCCTCTTATCTCATAGATACCATACGCAAGCTGTTTCCCAAGCTGGTGATAGAACAGCCTTGGAAATATCCGGTATTGCAGCAGATTGTCACTCCCAAGGAAGGAATACGCTATCTGGCAGAAAACTTGCGGGAATATGTGGAAGGAATGCCGCTCCAGCTTGAGAATCATGAGCTTTTTGCATTGTATCAGGCTTATGCAGAAAGAGGAGATTATGAAGAAATGGTGAAGGAGTTAAAGGAGGCTGCCTTTTATCGGTATGAAGCAAGCGGCTTGTCTCAGGCAGTAGCCAGAGCTCTGTATGGCAAGCATCTGGAAAATAGTGTCAGCCGTTTGGAGACTTATGCAGCCTGTGCCTATCATCATTTTCTGAAATACGGGCTGTCGCTGAAGGAAAGGGAAGAGTTTGGTTTCGAAGCAGTGGATATGGGGAATATTTTCCATGGGGTACTGGATGAGTTTGCTCGGAGATTGGACGGCAGTGATTATACATGGCTGAATTTCCCGCGGGAGTTTGGGGAGCAGAATGTATCGGAGGCTATGGAACAGATTGCAGCGGAGTATGGGGCTGGAATTCTCTATAGCTCTGCCCGTCAGGAATATGCCATTACCCGAATGAAGCGTATTTTGAACCGTACGGTGGATACCCTGCAGAAGCAGCTGCAAAAGGGGGAATTCTTGCCCGATGGTCACGAATTGTCCTTTCAATATGTGCAGAACATGGAAGCAGTGGATATACGTTTGTCAGAGGAAGAACGTATGCGTTTGCAGGGACGAATTGACCGTATTGATGTGGCAGAGGATGAAGAGCATGTTTATGTAAAGGTCATTGATTATAAATCCGGAAATCATAGTTTCAATCTGGCGGCCTTGTATTATGGATTACAGCTGCAATTGGTGGTATATATGAATGCGGCCATGGAGCTGGAGGCGAAGAAGCATCCGGGGAAGGAAATCGTACCTGCCGCTTTGTTGTATTATCATGTGGAAGACCCTATGGTGGAAGCAGCCTCATCTATGAGTGAGGAAGAAATACAGCAGCTGGTACAGCAACAGCTGCGTATGAGTGGTGTGGTGAACGGCGACGAGGCAGTGGTGTATCGTCTGGATAAAGAGATGACGGATAAGTCTCAGGTCATTCCGGTGGAACGAAAAAAGGATGGTAGCCTTTCTGCGCGTTCCAGTGTGATGAGTGAAGAAGAATTGCGATTGGTTTCGGATTATGTAAACCACAAGGTTCGTTATTTGGGGAAGGAAATATTGGCAGGACATAAGGAGATTAACCCTTATGAGACAGAAAAGAAGGATGCCTGCGAATATTGTGCGTATAAAAAGGTCTGTGGCTTTGACCCTTCTCTGCCGGGGATGCAGAAGAGAGAGTTAGAGGTGCCGGAGGATGCAGAAATCATGAAGAGGATGAAGGAGGAGTTGGAATAATGGGAATACATTTTACACCGCAACAACAACAGGTGATTGACCTTCATCATTGTAATATTCTGGTTTCGGCAGCAGCCGGAAGCGGTAAGACGGCAGTGCTGGTGGAACGAATCATTCAAATGGTTTGCAAGGAAGAACATCCGGTGGATATTGACCGTTTATTGATTGTTACCTTTACCAATGCGGCAGCCGCCGAGATGCGGGAGCGTATCAGCTTAGGAATCGCCGCCAAGTCAGAGGAATTTCCCCAGTCAGAGCATATTGAGAGACAGGCTACTCTTTTACATAATGCTTTGATTACAACGATTGACAGCTTTTGTTTGTATCTGATTAAGAACCATTTCCATGAAATCGGTCTGGATCCTGCCTTTCGTGTGGCAGATGAAGGGGAGGTCAAGCTGATAAAGCAGGAGGTATTGGACGAGCTTTTGGAGGAGAGCTTTGCAGCAGGAGAAGCGGCTTTTTTAGAGTGTGTGGAGTTTTTCTGTCCCGGTGGGAAGGAAAAGGCTCTGGAGGAGCTGATTCTGAAGCTGCATGAGTTCGCTGCCAGTAATCCCTGGCCCCGGGAATGGCTGGAGAATGCCAAGGCAAATTATCAGTTGGATAGTGTGGAGGCACTGGAGGCTTCCCATATGGGACAGTATGCATTAGGCTATTTTGCGAAAATGTTGCAAGGCTGTGTGGAGAACTTGGAGACCTGCAAAAAGCTTTGTGAAATGCCGGATGGTCCCTATATGTATGGGGAGACTGTGGATGCTGAAATTGAGATGTTATGTAAACTCAAGAACTGTAGTCATTTAACGGACTGGGAGGTTGGTCTGGAGACCATACAGTTCGGTCGCTTGTCTTCGAAAAAAGATGCCAGTGTGGATGGTGAGAAAAAGGAGCTGGTAAAGGAGCTCCGGAATCAGGGTAAGGATATTATCAAGTCCCTAAAGGAACAGTTTTTCGGTACTTTAATAGAGGGAAGCGTAGCACAGATACAGGCGTGTAAGACACCTGTGGAGAAGCTTTTGCAGCTGACACTGGATTTTGACCGACGGTTACAGGAGCGAAAGCAGGAAAAGAAGCTGTTGGATTTTTCGGATATGGAGCATTATGCCTTGGAGATTCTGCTGACTCGTGAAGAGGGCAAGGTGGTGCCCAGTAAGGTGGCTTTGGAATATCGCAGCTTTTTTGAGGAAATATTAATTGATGAGTATCAGGACAGTAATCTGGTACAGGAATATTTGTTACAGGCAATTTGTGGTGAGGAAGAAGGAAAGTACAATCGTTTCATGGTAGGCGATGTGAAGCAGAGCATTTATAAGTTTCGTTTGGCCAGACCGGAGCTGTTTCTGGAAAAATACCATGCTTATGAAAAACAGGAGGAGAATTGCAGGCGAATTGATTTGAGCCGTAATTTCCGCAGCCGTACCTCGGTAGTGGATACAGTAAATCATGTGTTTCAAAGGCTGATGAGTGAGGGAGTGGGCGGTATAGCTTATGATGAAAAGGCAGCCCTGTATGCGGGAGCCGAATATCCGGAATATGCAGAAAGCATCAGCGAGTTATTGTTATTGGAAAAGCCGGATAAGGAAAGCAAACTGGAGGCGAAGGAAGCGGAAGGGAAGCTGATTGCCAAACGCATCAAGGAATTGAAAAAATCCTATTTGGTGACGGATAAGGAAAGTGGTGCCTTACGCCCGGCACAGTATAAGGATATGGTGATTTTGCTCCGTGCCACCAGTGGTTGGGATGAAGAGTTTAAGAAAGCACTGGAACAGGAAGGTATACCGGTTTACATAACATCAAAGACCGGGTACTTTGCAGCCACGGAGGTGCAGGAGCTGTTACAGTTTTTGCGTGTACTGGTGAACCCCAGACAGGACATTCCCTTGTTTGGAGTGATGAAGTCTGTCTTTGGAGGCTTTTCAGAGGAGGAAATCGCAATACTGCGCAGCAGGGATAAAAGCATTTCCTTGTGGGAATGCGTGGAGCAGGCTGCGGCAGAAGGCAATGTGAAATGTGCCGGTTTTCTGGAGATGGTGAAGCGGTATCGGGAGTATACTATTTATATGCCGATTCGAGAGCTTTTGCAGAATATCGTAGAGAATTTCCACTATTTATATTATGTGACCGCATTGCCGGGAGGAAGTAAGCGAAAGGCTAATGTGGAAATGCTTTTTACCAAGGCTTCGGATTTCGAAAAGACCAGTTATTTCGGACTGTTTCATTTTGTGCGTTATATTGAGCAGTTGGAGAAATATGAAGTGGATTATGGTCAGGAGGATATGCTGGACGAAAGTGCCGATGTGGTTCGCATTATGAGTATTCATAAAAGTAAGGGCTTGGAGTTTCCGATTACCTTTGTGGCAGGACTTTCCAAACGCTTTAATATGATGGATGTGAACAAGAGCTTTTTGATGGATATGGATTTGGGTGTTGGTACAGATTATGTAAACCTGAAGGAACGTTATCGCAGCAAATCCTTCCCCAGAATGGCATTGTCGAAAAAGCTCAGAGAAGAAACTCTGGCAGAGGAACTGAGAGTGTTGTATGTGGCACTTACCAGAGCCAAGGAGAAGCTGATATTGACAGCCACTGTGGAAAAGGCGGAAGAAAAATGGCAGAAGCGAGGCACTTTGGCAGGGGAGAGACTGACCTTTGGTGCTTTTATGGAAAGTAACAGCTTTCTGGATTTTCTGTTGCCGGTATTACAGGAAGAATATGTTCGGGTAAGCTTTTATTCCGAGACAGATTTGCTATCGGAGGAAGGTGTGGAGCAGATACAGCTGGCACAGCGGAAGCTGGCACTGGAGAATTCTGCTGTCTATTTGGACAGAGACTGTTTGCAAAGGTTGCAAACGGATTTTGCTTATGTTTATGCACATGAAAACCTACAGAAGCTTTATACCAAGACTACGGTTTCCGAGCTGAAGATTGCTGCTATGGCAGATAAGGATGAGGCTGCTTATCATCAGTTTGAAGAAAGAGAGGTAGAGCCCATACTTCCTGTGTACCTGAGAGAGGAAGCAGAAATCGGACCCACTGCCAGAGGTAATGCTTATCATAAGGTCATGGAGCTGTTGGATTTTGAAAAGCTTTATGATTCGGAAGGGAAGGTTTCTAAGGCACAGCTGGAGCGGTGCCTGGAGGAGTTCGTGGAGAGCGGACGATTGACGGATGTTTATCGCAAGGCAGTCAATGTCTATAAGCTTTTGAATTTCCTGAAAAATCCTTTGGCTAAGAGAATGTGGAAGGCACAGCAGGAAGGAAAGCTGTATCGGGAGCAGCCTTTCGTGATGGGAATTCCTGCGAAGCGATTGGGCGAGGAGTTCCCGGAGCAGGAAAGGGTGTTGATACAGGGTATTATCGATGCATTTTTCGTGGAAGACGGAGAAATCGTACTTCTGGACTATAAGACGGACAGAGTGAATACCGGGAAAGAACTGTGGGACAGATATGAGACACAGGTGGAGTATTATGAAGAAGCTTTGTCGAAACTGATGCAAATGCCGGTGAAGGAACGGATACTGTATTCCTTTAGTTTAGAGGAATGTGTTACGGGTTAAATAGTGCATAATGTACAAAAAATACAAGCAAGACACTGGGCGAAAATGTGAAAAATGGATAAAGCGAATAGGGAGAGAGCAAAAACGAGTGGTGATATGCTACGAAACCGACCTTGGAAAAACGTTTTTTGATTGTTAAAATATACCAAAAATATTTGACATATCCATGTAATTGGGTTAAAATGGATATACGAAAGGCACCGAAAACGGTTTTGGGGTAATCGGAAAGGGTGCAAGCGAAAAAAATATACAAGGAGGTTTTCCCAATGAAAAGATGTGGCCTGCTCTCCAAAGGAGTAGCAAAAGTAATGGCAGTTGTAATGGCAGTCAGCATGATGTTTAGTGCTGAGCTTCCGGTTGATGCTGCCGGTTCAACAGTGATTTTTAAAGGCGGAGACACAAACGAATCGTATGAATCCAATGATGCAAGCTGGCTTCTTAATGCAGCTGACAGTGATGTAATCACCGTAAAGTATACCTGTACGGATGATACACATGCCGGTTGGGGTGTTCTCGGCTGGGGCGCAACAGTAGATGGTAACTGGAAGGATGGTCCGGGATTATCTGCATCTGAGACAGACGCTACAGAAAAGATGTCTGCAAAGGTAACCGTTAAGGATTTTAAGAAGATTTTAGGAATTAAGGCTAGTTCTGATGTAAGCTTTATTAAGTTAGGTGCTTGGAATGGCGGTAAGATTGAATCAATCAGCATTTCTGCTAAGTCAAGTGCTGCTGCAACAACGGATAAGGCAACTGCTACAGAAACTAAGGAAGAAGAAACAAAAGAAGTTGTTATTGAGGCACCACCGGAGTTAAGCGGTGACTATTTATACTTGTTAGACAGCACTAAGACTATTACTATCTGGCCTGATTTGTATTGTCAGTACTGGGTTCCCGGACAGACTATTATCGTAACCGTGGAAATGGAAAGTAATGGTAGCTTCGGCGGATGTTTAGGTACTTGTGTAAATAAGTGGGCATGGGCTATGGAATCCTTCTCTTCTGATACCGGAAGCACCATCGAAGTGAAGTGGATGCTTACCCCTATTCAGAATAATATCCAGCTTCAGTTCTGGTGGATGAGCGGAAGCCAGATTGGTATCAAGTCTATTAAGGTAGACAGAGCAACTGATCCGAATCCTCTCAGCAAGTTAGAACAGGTGGTTACACCTTCAGAACCTGCAAGAGATCCTTATGAAGGAAATGCAAATGCAGCTTACTCAGGATATGTTGATTTTGCTGATGGTGGCTGGTGGACAGAAAAGGAAATCAGTGTAAGTGAATTAATTAGTAATGTAGATCCTTCTACCATTACTTCTATCGTATTCAATGGTGAAACCGACTTTACTGTTGGTTACAAGCCTACCGGTTCTGACTGGGCACAGCCTACAGGTGCTACCAGTTATACTATTACAGATGTAAACTTTGCAGATTATATGTTGAAGTTATGTCTTTCTAAGGGTAATGATGTAGTTTACAGATTTACCTGGGATGTTTACACCAATGGTGCAACACCGGCAGGTGATGGTGGTGCTGCGGAAGAAGAGACCCCTAGTAATGTAAAGACTGCTACATATACCTTTGATCCTGCTGAGAATGGTAATAATGAAACCTTTAGCGTAGATTTATATACCTACTTCCCGGATCTTCAGGAAGGTGATCAGGTGAAGTTAACTGCTGATTTTACTACCAGCGGTGGTTGGTATGGCGGTGGCTTAGGTGCTAACGATTCTTCAGTTGATGGTGGCTGGACACAGACCGGTTATGATAGTGGTGCAGGATCTTCTGTATCACAGACAGTTACCGTATATGGTGGTAGCAATAGTGCACAGGTTCAGATGTGGTGGATTGGTGGTGCAGATGTTGATTGTACCTTAACCATGGAGAAGTTATAATTACATAACAGAAACAAATTAAGGCGGAACCTGCGTTCCGCCTTTTTCAGTGTGCTTAGCAATACATGTTTCTAATGTGCAAACGGATACACGTTTTTCATTAGGTAGTGTTTGTGAAGACTTCACAGGGAATATATTTACTCCGTTATCTGACGTTTCACCAGTTCCATTGCCTTACGAACTGGCGGTAATAAGAGGATAATAATGGTCACTCCGGCTTCTGCAAAAATATAGATTGCGTTGTATGCCAGTGAATAAGGAAGGGGGTTCCATCCTTCCCAGGCATACATACCAAAGAAAAGCCAGCCGGAAAGGACTGAGAAGAAATAACGTCCCAGTACTGCAGTGATATAACCGGGAATCAGACCATGCTTCATTTTGCGGAAAAGTCCGGAAAGTCCCAGTGCACCAAAAGCCAGCAGGTAGTCTACAATCAGCTGTGCCGGAAAAAGAATATAGGGATCTACCAACATCTGTAAAACACCATAGGCTACACCGGTCAGAATACCGGCACCTAAGCCGAACCAAAGACCGGGCAGACAGATAATCAACATAGACAATAAGGTAACAGAGCCTCCGGTAGGGAAGCTGAATACCTTGATATTGGACAAAACAGTACCCAATGCGATGGCTACGGCACACACTGCCAATTGCTTGGCAGAAAGCTTTTTGCTACGCTTTTGAATAAAGCCGGCAGCAAAGAAAAGCAGTGCAGCAATCAGAATAATCAGGCAAATATTGCCCAGAGTGGTGGGGACGTATGTAGTTTCGCCCCAATCGTTGACAACAACATCATAAAACATAAAAAATCCTCCTTCGTTTGCGCGAGGAGGGGCTACATCAAAAAAGAAATATACCGATATTTACAGCTTGCTATTTCTTTTATATGCTTCCTTACGCCGGTATTACCCGGTTCAAGTAATGAGGGTTAGAATTCATAGAATTCAATCTCAGCGATGTGCTCCCCTAGCGGTTATTTTGTTGTGTGAAAAATATTTTTCTTTTTTAGAACAAATGATGAAAAATTTGTTCATTTGGTGTATACTTGAATAATGTAGCAGATTCATATACAATTGTCAAGGTAGACATATGTAAAATTAAGTTGTATGCTATAAAGAGTATGGGAATGTTGGTTGAGAGGGAGAAGGATTATGGCAGAAAATATGATACAGGCAGAAGGTCTGGTAAAGATTTACAAAACCAAGGAAACTGAGGTTTTGGCTTTGCAGGGCTTGGATTTGACAGTCGAAGAAGGAGAACTGACCGCCCTAATCGGAAACAGTGGTAGTGGTAAATCTACCTTTCTGAATATGATTGGTGGCTTGGACAGACCCAGTGCAGGTTCCCTGGTGGTTGGAGGTAAGAATTTATTTACCATGTCAGAGAAAGAACTGGTTTTATATAAGAGGGATACAGTTGGTTTTGTTTGGCAGAACAATGCTCGTAATCTGTTACCTTATTTGTCTGCATTAGAAAATATTATGCTGCCTATGTATTTGTCCAGTGCCAAGAAGAAAAAGGCGAAGGCATTGGAATTATTGGATATGGTAGGTCTTTCTCATAAGAAGCATAGTCGTTTGAATACCCTTTCCGGTGGTGAACAGCAGAGAATCGCTATTGCTATTGCTCTGGCAAATTCTCCTAAATTGCTTTTGGCAGATGAGCCTACCGGTAGTGTAGACCCTAAAACGGCCAATTATATATTTGATGTATTCACGGAACTGAATAAGCAGGGTCAGACCATCCTTATCGTTACCCATGATGTGGCACTTTCCAAGAAGGTAAAGCGTGTAGTGGCTATTCGTGACGGTAAAATCAGTAGCGAACGTATTTTAAAGGAAAGCTATGCTGACCGTATCAAGGAGGTTTCCATTGACTGGCGTCTGGAGGATACCCAAGAGGAGTATGCCATCGTGGATAAGGCAGGTCGTGTGCAAATTCCCCGAGAACTGCTCAATACGCTGGCTTTGGGGGATAATAAAGTGAAGCTGGAGTTACAGGATAATCAGATTATTATCAGTAAGCCTGAAAGTGAATGATAAATCAGAAATATTGATTTGAAAGAGAGTATGAAATGATAGATAAATTTTCAAAGGGAAAACCGTATAAGGTAATAGCATATGTATTGGCTTGTTTTTCCAATGATGAACAAATGCGTATCATCAAAAAGGTGGCAAAGGAATGCAAGAAGTATCACTGTAAGGTGGTTTTCTTTTCCACGGTTACCGATTTCTTTTACAATGATTCCATTGATGCCGGTGAAAAGAAAATTTTTGAATTGGTGGAGCCAAAGCAGTATGATGCGATTGTACTTATGTCCGAATCCTTTAAGCAGGATGAGGAGCAGATGGACTTGGTGAGACGTGCGAATCTGGCAAATGTGCCGATATTTGCGGTGGATAAGTGTTTTGATGGGTGTATCAATCTGGTGTTTGATTACACGACTACTTTTCGTGCCATTATGAAGCATATGGTGGAGGAGCATGGATACCGTAATATTATTTATATGGGCGGTATGCCGAATAACAGCTTCTCAGAGGAACGCTTAAATATTTATAAGGAAGTACTGGCAGAGAATAATATTCCCTATGATCCTAGGAAGAGTTATTATGGCTATTTTTGGGAGGACCCTACCAATGTGGCTATGGACCAGATGTTTGAGGACTGGAAAGAGCTCCCGGAGGCAATTATTTGTGCAAATGATGCTATGGCACTGGCTGTTATCAAATATCTTCGCAAGATGGGCTATAGTGTTCCGGAGGATGTAGCGGTAAGCGGTTTTGATGCCATAGAGCTGGAGAAGTACAGTAATCCCAGACTGACCACCGGTATTTATAATGTAGAAGATATGATTCATCTGATTTTCCAAATGATTACAGAGGGAGATTGGGAGGAGTATCGCAAGAAAAAAACACCTATCTACAACCAGCTGCAAATCGGCCGTTCCTGTGGTTGCCATGGCTTGGAAGCCTGCAATATGGTGGATGAGCTGCGTCAGGTGAAGCAGGAGCTTCATTTGTTGATGAAGTATCACAGCGATGTGAATCAGATGGTTGCAAACTATGGTAATATGGAAGATTTAGAAGAAGTTGTGGAAGGGATTGCCAATTATACCAGATTGTTACGTTTCAAGGATGTCTGGATTTGCTTTGATGAAACGTTGATAAATCATTTGCAAATTAGTTATATAGGGAAGTATTCCTACTCACAGATTGATATGAAGGAATGGATGGGAATGCTTCACTATGAAATCATTGATGGGGAAGGCGTATATTCCGGCATGGGATATATGAAACGTGCAGAATTAATCCCCAATAGTGAGGAGTTCTTTGAAAATAATGATTATTGTATGGTAACAGTTCTTCACATGAATGGCATGAGAATCGGTTATACACTGTTACGTATGGATGTGGATGAATTTAATTTCATGGCATATGACCCATTTTTGACTAATATGCGTCATCTTTTGGAATTACAGGAATCTCAGCGTAAAATATTGCGAATTTATGAAAATGACCAGTTGACAAATCTGTTCGACCGTAATGGATTTTATAAGAAGGTGCAGGCTTTGTTCACTGCCGGAGAAGATAAGCAATTTACTATTATTAATATCGATATGGATGGTTTGAAAAAGGTAAATGATACTTATGGACATTCTGAAGGGGATGAGGCACTGAAAAGTCTGGGCAGAATCATTCAAAATAGTGTGAATGACGAAATCGCAGCGCGTGTAGGCGGTGATGAATTCCTGATAGCATTCGCAGGAGAGGATAATGAGGAAAGAGCAGAACATATTAAAGCTTTGATAATCCAAGGATTGGATGCATATAATCAAAATAGTACAAAGCCGTATGTATTGCAGGCAAGTATGGGAGCATTCACTGCGAACATGAATGATTATAGTTTGGACTACTTCTTGAGAAAGGCAGATGAGATGATGTATATTGTCAAAAGCCAACATAAAAGAGAAATGGGAGAATTAAGTTAAATGATTTTGCAAATGTTATCGGAGAAATGGGCTTCTATCGGAGCGTTTATAGGGATTTTGTTTGCCTTTTTGGCAACCATTATCGCAACGGATAAACTGAGTGATTTTTTACCCAAGGATGCGGGAAGAGAATTTGCACATGACGGTAAGAAATCCGCAGGAAAGCCGAGAGGCGCCGGTATTATTTTCGTGCTGGCTTTTGTGATAGCTTCCTTATTATTTGCACCTATGAACGCAGAAAACATAATTTACCTGATATTGATAGTGGTGGGGATGATGACAGGCTTTTTGGATGATGCTGCCAAGACCCCTTGGGGAGAGTACAAAAAGGGCTTTCTGGATTTGTGCGTGGCAGCCATGGTGGCAGTGACCTTCCTGAGGTACAATTCTAACGTGGTGGAGCTGGCTATGTTTGATGTGCGTTTCACCATTCATCCCGTGTTGTTTGCCCTGTTTGCAGTGGTACTGGTTTGGACCTCCGTGAATGTAACCAACTGTTCGGATGGTGTGGATGGTTTGTCCGGAACACTTACCATTATTTCTATAATGACTATTTATGCGGTGGATGTAATCCAAAATGTGGCAGGAGATTTCTCCTTTATGATACTGCTTTTCGCAGTTTGTATTCTGGGCTACTTGTGGTACAATGCTACTCCCAGCCGTCTGATGATGGGCGATGCCGGCTCCAGAGCCATGGGGCTTTTTATCAGTATTGCCATATTGAAAACGGGCAGTCCTTTCTTGTACATTCCGATTGCATTAGTGTTGATTTTAGATGGTGGATTAGGTATTTTGAAGGTGTCCCTGATACGTTTCTTCAAAATCCATATTTTGACTAAGGTGCGTACGCCTTTGCATGACCATGTGCGTAAGGTGTGGAACTGGTCCAATACGCAGACGGTGTTCCGCTTCGCGATTATACAGATTATTTTGGCGGTGGCAACCATATATGCAATCAAATAGAGGATAATATGTGAGGTAAAAAATGTACGATAAATTAACTGCACAGGATATTCAAAAGATGCAGGAGGAGATAGACCATCGTAAGCTGGTATTGCGTCCCACACTGATAGAGGATGTGAAGGAAGCCAGAGCACAGGGAGACCTGAGTGAGAATTTTGAATATTATGCGGCAAAGAAAGCAAAGAACCAGAATGAAAGCCGTATTCGTTATCTGGAGAGAATGATCCGTACGGCACAGATTATTTCGGACGAGTCTGCTGAAGATGAGGTAGGCATGAACAATACGGTGACTGTGGAGTTTGTGGACGACGGAAGTGTAGAGGTGTATAAAATCGTAACTACCGTAAGAAGTAATTCCTTGGAAGGATTGATTACCAACGAATCTCCTTTGGGTAAAGCCCTCATGAAGCATAAGGTGGGGGATGTGGTGCATGTACAGGTCAATGCGAATGTTGGTTATGATGTAAAAATTATTCAGATTGAAAATACTGTGGATGATGGCAGTGACAAAATAAGGAGCTTTTAATGAAGGAATATTTACTTTTTGATTTAGATGGAACCCTGACTGACCCGAAGCTGGGAATTACCACCTGCGTCCAATATGCATTGAAGGCTTTTGGTATTGAGGAGCCGAATTTGGACAAGCTGGAGCCTTTTATCGGACCACCGCTCAAGGACAGCTTCATGGAGTTTTATGGCTTTGAGGAGGAGAAGGCAGAGGCGGCAGTAGAAAAGTATCGGGAACGTTTCAAAACCGTGGGGCTTTATGAGAATGAAATCTATCGTGGCATACCGGAGATGCTGCTGACGCTGCAACAGAACGGAATGCATCTGGCAGTAGCTTCCAGTAAGCCTACCGTATTCGTAGAGAAGATTTTGGAGCATTTCAAGATTAAGCAGTACTTTGAGGTAATCGTTGGCAGTGAACTGGATGGTACCAGAGTGAATAAGGATGAGGTGGTGCAGGAAGCACTGCGTCGCCTCTTTCGTGATAAACCGGTAGAAAAGGATAAGGTCTACATGATAGGAGACCGTAAATTCGATGTGGAGGGAGCGAAAGCCCAGGGCATTGAATCAGTTGGTGTCAGTTATGGTTACGGAAGCCTGGAGGAGCTGAAGGAAGCACAGGCAGACTACATCGTCAGAAGTGTGGCAGAGCTGGAACGATTTTTGTTTCGGGAATTTGTGGACATAAAGCCGAAGGGATTTTTTCAGGTAATGTGGCCGTTCTTATATCCGTTGTTATTGTTTATACTGATTAAGCAGGTGGCAGGAAATGCATTGCTGTTGTTATTGGAGATGCTGGGAAGAACCATGACAGGACCCATAGCAGAGCTGCTTTTCGTGTACAATGAGAGCGGTGAGCTGGAGGCAATGACCGGAAATGCAGCCTCCCTGATGAATGGATTGACCTTTGTGATTGCTGCAGCCTTTATTTGGAATGTGGCAATACTGCGTATAGAGCAGGCTAAGGACGATATGTATCTGGCACATTTGCGACCGGAGCCTACCAAGCACTATGTGCTGCTGAGTATTGCTACGATTACCGGGGTATTGGGACTGAATATCCTGTTGGAGCTTACCGGAGTAACGGACAAGGCTGGTGCGTATGAGTTACTGTTACAGGAGACGCATGCAGCTTCTATGGTGATTGGCTTATTGTGTGCGGGAATTATTGTTCCGATTGCAGAAGAGCTGTTGTTTCGAGGAATTATTTTTAATATTTTGAAAAGACGTTCCAAGCTTCAGCTGGCGATGCTGGTGTCTGCGTTGATTTATGCTTTTTATCATATGAACTATGTACAAGGTGTATATGCTTTTGTAATTGGCTGCCTGGCTGCTTATGCTTATGAGTATTTCGGAACCTTCTTCATACCGGTGGCTATTCATATCGTATCCAGTGTGTTGGCTTATATCATTACGTATACTTCTATCGTACAAAGCCCTATTTACAGCTGGCCCATTTGCATTTTGTTCTTGGTGGTAGCGGTAGTAAGCATACGCTTGCTGGGTAAGTCAAAAAAAATTTTATAAGTACTTGACAAGGTGGTTTAAAAGTTTTAAACTAAAAACAGGTTTAAAACTTTTAAACCACCTTTTATGCATATTAGGAAGTTTTAGAGAGTGGAGGCTTAAGAACATGGTTGTATACATTATGACAGAGGCAGAAAATCAATTGGCAGAGTTGATTTGGGAGAAGGAGCCTATTGCCAGTGGACAGCTGGTGAAGTTGGCTGCAGAGAGATTGGATTGGAAGAAATCCACTACTTATACGGTGCTTCGTAAGATTTGTGAGAACGAAATTTTTCAGAATCAGGATTCGCTGGTAAGTTCCCTGATGAGTAAGGAGGAGTATACTTGCAGGAAGGGGGAGCGTTATCTGGAGGAAAATTATAATGGTTCCCTGCCGGGCTTTGTGGCTGCCTTTTTGAAAAAGCAGAAGCTGAGTAAAAAGGAAATCGAGGAATTGGCAGAGTTGATTGAGACCTATAAGGATTGACCTTGGAAAGGAGGCAATAATGTTAGTAGGTTTATTCGAAAAAATATGGAGCATGAGTGTTGTGGGCTGCTATATTATTTTGGTAGTCATGCTGGTACGTTTCCTTTTACAGAAATGTGAGCGGAAATATTCCTATCTGTTATGGTTTGTCGTATTTTTAAATCTATGTTTACCGATTACTATTCAGGGGTCTTTTAGCCTGTTGCCAAGAGCTATGTTTACTTGGACACTGGTGAAACAAGAAGAAGTACAGGATATTTATTCCCTTTCTTTTCCGATGGAGGATAGCGGTATTTTTGAGGGAAAGCAGGAAGTGCAGCAGCGAGAGCCATCAGGGGAAAGGGAGCCGGCAGAGATATTCTCAGGACAGTCGGATGCTTCGAAGGGAGTTGTAAATACAGCAGTTAGTGAAATACAGCAACCGAAGGTATTTTGGCAACAGCGTGTCAGCTATTTGTGGTTGGTGGTAGTTTTGTTGCTTTGGGGTATCAGTATCATAAAATGTGTGAAGCTGAACCGGAGCTTGAGAGAATGTCGTGACACAGGGGTCTGGCTGGAGAGTGGTATTGTGATTGCCAAGGATTTGGAGGCTCCGTTCCTGTGGGGGTTCAGAAGACCGATTATTTATCTTCCGGAAAGCATGGAAGAGATAGAAAGAAACTATATTATAGCTCATGAGCGTCATCACCGTAAACGGTTTGACCATATCAGCAAGCTGATTGTATTTGTGGTTGTGACTCTACACTGGTTCAATCCTCTGGTTTGGGCAGCCTATGCTCTTTTTGTAAGGGATATGGAGATTTCTTGCGATGAGGCTGTGTTACGACATTCCAAGCAGGATATTAAGAAACAGTATGCTTCCAGCCTGCTAAAGTATGCTGCAAGGCAGAATGGCTTTGTGTTTACACCGCTGACCTTTGGGGAGCCATCCTTAAAGTCTCGCATACGTAATGTATTGGGATATAGGAAACAGGGATTGCTTCTTACTATTGTGTCGGTTATGGTGGTATGCTTTACTGCCTGTGGTCTACTTACCCGACCAATGGAGAAGACAGAAACCGAGAAGCATACAGTATCTTCTGAGACAGTTGAAGAGGGATATGGTGAGTCTGTGACTTCCTCAATGGAGAACGAAAAGGCTGGGGAGATGGATTTTCCTGAGGCTGATATCACGAATACAACACTTATTCAACAGTTGGTAGACGAGGAGCCGGAATGGGTAAAGACTCTTCTAAGTATTTGTGAAGAAAACCATGGCAATGCCAGAGATTTTGGCTGGGAGAACAGTGTGTTACCGGTGTTTGCAGATATGACAGGCGAGGAAGAGGCAGTCTATGGTGACAACGGAGAGCTGTGTGCAGACAATGATTACATGTTGGAATGTTGGATGAACCTGCCGGATGGAACTGCCTTAAAGGAGCTTCATTTTGACTTGCAACAGGAGATGAATAATCATGCATGGGTCAAGGCGTTTGTTTCCGGTGTATTTTACCATAGAGGACAGGTGTTTATCGTCCTGCCGGCAGGAGGTACCGGTGAAGGCTTGATGATTGTAAACTTTTCTCCGAATGCACCACAGGATTATCAAATACACTCTTATGAAGGGATTTCAGCCTGGTTTGGAGAAATCGTTATGATAGGAGAAGATATTTGTGTGCATGGAGCAAATGGCAGTTATCCTTGGCGTATCAATGTGGAGGGCTGGGAGATTACTTCTACGGCGAAGGAGTTTGCAGAGACACAAAAAAGAGTAGAGGCATATCGTAAGGCATTGAAAAAGGAGGAAGCAGAGCAGCTTTCTTTACAATGGTTTTATGCTTCCGGAAGGATAGAGGATGTGGAAATTTACACAGGTTATCTCGGAGAGGACGTGGGTTCTGAAAGAGCCATTATATATGTTGCATTTCAGGAAAGGGAATGTGTCGGTTGTATTTTGATGGGGACAGAAACCGGTGAAATAGAGTATCTTTCGGTAAAGCCTAGTGCTTCCACAATTCATAGTGAAAAGTAGAAAAAATACCTGCTTGTGGTACTTATCCAGAGTACCGCAAGCAGGTGTTTTGTGTTCTAAATTTTATAAAAGCTGCAAGCCTTTTTCTTCCGCTTCCTTCATCAGAGCATCCGGCCACAGAGAACACTGCACTTCGCCGATATGAGCCTTTCTCAGGAAAAACATACAGATACGGGACTGACCGATACCACCACCGATGGTATAAGGCAATTCTTCGTTAATAATGGATTTTTGGAAGGGGAGCTCGGCTCTTTCCGGACAGCCTGCCTTATCCAGCTGACTGAGGAGAGCTTCCTTATCTACACGGATACCCATGGAGGAAAGCTCCAGAGCAATATCTAATACCGGATAATATACCAGAATATCTGCATTCAGTGCCCAGTCATCATAATCCGGCGCACGACCGTCATGAGGCTCACCATTTTCTAATTTATCACCAATCTGCATGATACAAACGGCACCCTTCGCCTTGGAAATATAATATTCTCTCTCCTTGGGAGTGTTGTCAGGGAACATGTCTGCCAGTTCCTGAGTAGTTACAAAGAAAATCTCGCTGGGGAGAATTTCCTGTATGTAATCATAATGAATAGCCATGTATTTCTCGGTCTTACGCAGTACCTTGTATACATCGCGTACTGTTTCCATTAAGGTTTCCAGAGTACGCTCTTCTCTGGTAATAATTTTTTCCCAATCCCACTGGTCTACATAAATGGAGTGGATATTATCTACTTCCTCGTCACGACGGATAGCACTCATATCTGTGTAAAGACCTTCACCTGCAGAGAAACCATACTTTTTCAAAGCATAACGCTTCCATTTTGCCAGAGACTGTACGATTTCTGCTTCTCTTGCATTCTGCTCCTTGATGTCGAAGCTTACGGGACGCTCGATACCGCTCAAATTATCGTTCATGCCGGAAGCCGGATCCACAAAAAGAGGTGCGGATACACGCAGCAAATCCAGACGGTCAGCCAGTAATCGCTGGAAGAAATCCTTTACTGTTTTAATTGCTATCTGGGTTTCGTATAAGTTCAATTGTGATTTATATCCCTTTGGTATGGATGGTTTTGCCATAAAATAACCTACCTGCGCTTGCGTGCGCAAAACATTTCAAGCGGAACACGCAAAATTTATTCCGCCCACCTTACTATTTAACTCCTTTTTCGATAGTTTTGCAAGCTTTTTTGAGGCATTTCCATAAAAATCTGTGAGAAGGGAAGACAATGTCTTAACTTAGTGACATTGGAAGGGAAGGGACACGGTTTTTCGACGACTTACAGGAACTTGTTCAGAAGCTTCAAGAAACTTCCCACATGGATGCTCTTGAAATAATCGAACATATGTGCTATTCTATAAATACAAACAAATGTTCGAGGAGGAAGAGGCATTGGAGCAGGTGAGTAGTTTGAAGGGGATTGACAGAGGGAATACGACACCGGTTATTTTTTCGCAAAAGGGCGAGATGTCCCTGATGCAGAAGCTGGAGATATTGACAGATTCCGCGAAATACGATGTTTCTTGTTCTTCCAGCGGTGTGGAGCGAAAGGGGAACGGCAGAGATATGGGGAATTGTAAAAAGGCCGGCATTTGTCACAGCTTCAGCAGTGATGGCAGGTGTATTTCCCTATTGAAAATATTAATGACCAATGAATGCGTTTATGATTGCAAATATTGCATTAACCGTCGTTCCAATGATGTTCCCAGAGCTACCTTTACGCCGGAAGAGATTTGCACCCTGACTATGGATTTTTATCGAAGGAATTATATAGAAGGATTATTCTTAAGCTCCGGTATTGTTCAAAACCCGAATTATACCATGGAACTGATTTATCGAACCTTGTATTTGTTGCGGAATAAGTATCGTTTCAATGGTTATGTACATGTAAAGGCTATTCCGGGAGCAGATGCCCGATTGATACAGCTGACAGGCTTTCTGGCAGACAGAATGAGTGTGAATTTGGAACTGCCTACGGCAGAAGGGTTGCAGAATTTAGCACCGAACAAGCATCGCAAGACCATTCTTACACCCATGCGACTGATACAGAACGGTATCACAGAGAGCAGGAATGAATTGGCTCTGTACCGACGTGCTCCGCACTTTGTAGCCGGCGGACAGTCTACCCAGATGATTGTAGGAGCTACCCCGGAGAATGACTATCAAATACTCAATGTAGCCGAGAGCCTGTATCAGAAGTTTGACTTAAAGAGAGTATATTATTCTGCCTTTGTAAAGGTAAATGATGACAAGCTGTTACCCAGCCTGCCGGGAGGACCGCCGCTTTTGCGGGAACACCGTTTGTATCAGGCGGACTGGCTGTTACGGTTCTATGGTTTTCAGGCTTCGGAGCTTCTGGATGAAAAGCGTCCCTTCTTTAATGTGATGCTGGATCCTAAGGAGGATTGGGCGGTGCGGCATTTGGAGTGCTTTCCTATAGAAATCAATAAAGCTCCTTATGAAATGCTGCTTCGTATTCCCGGTATCGGAGTAAAGAGTGCTATGCGAATTGTGGGTGCCAGGAGAACTGCGAATCTGACCTTTGCAGATTTGAAGAAGTTGGGAGTGGTCATGAAGCGGGCAGTTTATTTTATGACCTGTAACGGCAGGATGATGTATCCTACCAAGCTGGAGGAGGACTACATCGTACGAAATCTGACCACGGATAAGGATAGGATACGTTTCGGCAGTGACGGAATGACCTATAAGCAAATGTCTCTGTTTGATGATCAGTTGTTTGACGGACAGATAGGACGGGAGGATGCATATCGTTCCGTGGTGGGGGAACTATAGTACGAGAGCCGATGGATAGAAGGGAGGCGAGAGTATGGCATATGTTTATCAGTGTGAGGATACGCTGGAGGGGATTTTTACTGCCATTTATAATATTTATCGGGATAAGCATAATCTGCCGGATACCCGTATTTGTCTGGAAGAGGAATATCAATTGTTTGCAGAATACATATCTGTGGAAACCTGTCCGGAGAGTGCGGTGAAGGTGATGCGTACCTGTCAGGAACGCTTTGGAGAAAGGGATTATTTTAGCCTCTGTATGGCTCTAATGACACCGGATATGGAGAAAGCACAGGCAGTGTACAAAACCATTGCGTATGGGCTGAATGCGAAGCCTCAGAGAGGACATTTATTTGACCATCTGACCAATGATGATGTCTTAAAGGCATTCAAACTATCTGCTACAGCCAATCGGGAGTCTCACCATTGGGTAGAATTTTTACGTTTTCGGGAGCTGGAGAATGGTATTCTGTATGCGGTGATTTCGCCTAAGTGTAATGTGATGACAGAACTGATGGAGCATTTTTCGGACCGTTTGCCTTCTGAAAATTTTGCCATATTTGATGAAAAACGTAAGCTTTTTGGAATACATCCCTTTCGGCAACAATGGTTTTTGGCAGGCGGAGAGGAGCTGGAGGAACGCTTTCGAGAAGTAAACTACTCTGCGGAAGAGGAAAAGTACGCAGAATTGTTTCGTCATTTTTGCAAAACCATAGCCATAAAAGAGCGGAAAAATGCGGATTTGCAGAGAAATATGCTTCCTTTATATTTTCGAGACTATATGACAGAGTTTTCCTGAGAAGGGGGCTGAGTATATAGGGAATATTTCATCAGAATATCCGGGATAAGGCAATATTGACTACCCTTGCAGGATGCGATACTATGGAAAGAGAGTAATGAGCCGGTCGAGGATTTTTGGAAGAAAGAATTCTTGGGAGCTTCCGAGGAAAGCTTCGAAGGCGAGTAGGGAACAGGAGTATTAGGGAAGCATGGAAACAGCAAAGGCACAAATCCGGGTCTCGGTGAGAGAATTGGTAGAATTTATATTGAGAAGCGGCGATATTGATAACAGGCATCACTCTTCTCCGGAGAATGCCATGCAGGAGGGAAGCCGCATACATCGTATGATACAGAAGCGTATGGGTGCGGACTACCAGGCAGAGGTCAGTCTGCGTTATACACACCCTACAGAGGACTATGTATTGGTGGTGGAGGGGAGAGCAGACGGTATTATAGATACCCCCAAGGAGAAGTTGGTAGATGAAATCAAGGGAACCTATCGGGAGCTTCTTCGCATGAAAGGACCCAACCCGGTTCATTTGGCACAGGCTAAGTGCTATGCCTACATCTATTCTTTGCAGAAAGAAATCCCTTCTATAAAGGTGCGTATGACTTATTGTCATATGGAGACTGAGGAAATTCGTTACTTTACGCAGGAATATTCTTTTGAAGAGCTGAAGCTATGGTTTGAAGAGGTATTAAGTGCTTATCTAAAGTGGGCAGATTACGAATACCGGTGGAAGAAGGAAAGAGATGAATCCATACGCAATCTACAGTTTCCCTTTCCTTACAGGGAAGGACAAAAGGATTTGGTCACTTATGTGTATCAGACCATTTACCATAAACGCAAGCTGTTTCTGGAGGCACCTACGGGAGTGGGCAAGACGATTTCTACGGTATTTCCGGCAGTTAAGGCCATGGAACGGGGGATGGGAGATAAGATTTTTTATTTGACAGCAAAGACGATTACACGAACCGTAGCAGACCAGACCTTTCAGCTTTTGAGACAGAATGGTTTGCGTTTCAAAAGTGTGATACTGACCGCAAAGGATAAGATTTGTTTCCTGGAGCAGCCGGAGTGTAATCCGGAGCATTGTCCTTATGCCAAGGGACATTTTGACAGAGTGAATGAAGCTATGTATGATTTGCTGACCCATGAGGATCGCTTTGACAGAGAGACGATTGAACGGTATGCACATAAGCATCAGGTTTGTCCTTTTGAATTTTGTCTGGATATGAGTCTGTATGCAGATGGTATTATTGGAGATTATAATTACTTATTTGATCCACATGTTTATTTGAAGCGTTTCTTTGGGGATGGAGTGAATGGAAATTATATTTTCCTAATTGATGAGGCACATAATCTGCTGGAGCGTGGCAGAGAAATGTACAGTGCCACTTTGATAAAAGAGGAAATGCTACTGTTAAAAAACAGCCTACAGGATGGTATGGAGGACATGGGGAAGACCATTCTCTATGGACAAGGCTTTGCACATACTATGATAAAGCAGCTGGAAAAGTGCAATAAAGAAATGCTGGCATTGAAGCGAGAGTGCGAGGAATACCGAATTGTAGAGAAGCTGGACCAGCTGGTGCAGCCACTACTACGGTTACAAGGTACCATGGAGAGCTATCTGGAGGAAAATGAAGAGGTGGAAGTTCCGGTAAAGGAGGAACTGTTGGATTTCTATTTCAAACTCAGTCATTTCATGGAAATTTATGAAAAAGTAGACGAAAAGTATGTAAAATATACACAGCTAAGAGAGGATGGAGACTTTCTGGTGAAGCTATTTTGTGTGGATCCGTCTACGAATCTGAAGGAATGCATGCAAAGAGGGCGAAGCAGTGTACTGTTTTCCGCCACATTTCTTCCTATACAATACTATAAAAGCTTGTTGGGAGGAGAGGAAAATGACTATGAGGTGTATGCAAATTCAGTGTTTGATACGGAAAAACGTTTGCTTTTGATAGGGAATGACGTTACAAGTAAGTATACGAGACGTTCGGAAGAAGAATTTTATAATATTGCAAAATATATTGAACAAATAGTAAAAAAACGACACGGAAATTATATGGTATTTTGTCCGTCGCATGTTTTTTTACAAGAAGTATACACTACTTACCTGGAATATTTCGCAGATGAGGAAACAGAATGTATCATACAGTCAGATTATATGGATGAAGCTTCCAGAGAGGAATTTTTAAATAGATTCGAAGGAAATGGTGATGTAGATATTCAGGTGGCTCTCGGCATGGAAGTAGAGTATGAGGATGACCAATATTTGATTGGTTTTTGTGTTTTAGGAGGTATTTTTAGTGAAGGCATCGACCTGAAAAACGATAGCTTAATCGGTGCTATTATTGTGGGTACCGGCTTGCCCCAGGTATGCTATGAGCGTGAGATTTTAAAGCACTATTTTGATGATAACGGTGGCAATGGTTTTGACTATGCTTATCGATACCCCGGTATGAATAAAGTCCTACAGGCTGCCGGGCGTGTTATTCGCACTTCCGATGATGTGGGTGTGATTGCTCTGTTGGATGAGCGTTTTTTACAGCCTTCTTATGTGCGTCTGTTTCCGAGGGAATGGTCCCGGTTTCTTCCCGTGAGTGTGGCAGATGCCGGCATACGGGTGGAGCGGTTCTGGGATGCTTGGTTGTAATTCTGATTTTTATAATTTAAAAATTGATTTTTGAAAAAACGGATTTTTAAAATCCGTTTTTTCATTTTCTCTTTTCCAATTTTTTATTTCTCTGTTTTGTTATTTTTGAAATTATCCTTTCCCCTTGTTTTTTACCCCTATTTTTATCCACATAAATCTGTGAATAAGTAGTATGACATAATTTAATTATTGTAAACATTTTATGTTAAACGAACATGTGTATCAAAACATTAAAATTTGAATAACTGACATGCATTTTTTATGAAATTGACGTCAGTAAAAGGTAGAATATGACACGTGTGTACATGTGGATAACTATGTGGAAACGGTGGATAAGGAATCAAAAGCGACACAAAAACTGACATCTTGAGTGGGGAGGGGGCAAAAATCACCTTTGCAAGGCAAATTGCATCAGTACTGAACTGGTCAATTTTGTTATGTAAATAGAAATTGACTATCAACCTCCTATAACAGAGATATTTATTCACATCCGGAGAAAATAGAAAGAAATACTTTACAAAGGGTTTGAAATGATTTAGAATGTAGTTATGAAAACTATGTGAAAGGGTTGCGGTATTGAAAATGAGTGGTTTTGTGATTAGCTGTTGCTCTACAGCAGATTTATCAAAGGAGCATTTTGAGAAGAGAAATATACATTACATATGTTTCCATTATGAATTGGATGGAAAACAATATGCAGACGATTTGGGCGTATCTATGTCCTTTGAGGATTTTTATAATGCCATGAAGAACGGAGCAGATACCAAGACTTCCCAGATTAATGAGCAGGAGTTTGAAGAGTATTTTGAGCCATTCTTAAAAGAAGGAAAGGATATTTTACACCTATGTTTATCTTCCGGTATTACCGGTGTGGTAAATTCTGCAAATATTGCAAAAGAGATGTTATTGGAGAAATATCCGGACAGAAAGATATACATAGTAGATTCTCTTGCTGCTTCTTCCGGATATGGATTGTTGATGGATAAGCTGGCAGATTTGAGAGATGCAGGAATGGGTATTGATGAAATATGTGCCTGGGCAGAAGAAAATAAACTGAAGATGCATCATTGGTTCTTTTCATCTGATTTGACCTTCTTCGTAAAGGGAGGAAGAGTGACCAAGACAGCAGGCTTTGTAGGAGGAATATTAAATATTTGCCCGCTGTTGAATGTAGATTATGTTGGTAAGTTGATACCGCGATATAAGATAAGAACCAAAAGAAAAGCAATACAGGCTATTGTAGAGCAAATGGAGAAGTATGCACAGGATGGATGCGATTATAGTGGGAAATGCTATATTTCACAGTCTGCCTGCTATGAAGATGCTAAAGCAGTAGCAGATTTGATAGAAAGCAAATTCCCTAAGCTGAACGGAAAGGTACTGATTAATAGTATAGGTACTACCATCGGCAGTCATACCGGTCCGGGAACAGTAGCACTTTTCTACTGGGGAGAGGAAAGAGTAGATTAATAGAATGTGCAAAGAATAAGAGCTTATTTAGTTATTGAATAGTGATAACTAAGTAAGCTTTTTTGTATCAGGAGTTACCTTTTAGTGCATACTGCTTTCTCTCATAAAAAGGACTCTCATAAAATTATTTTATTTCCTACTTGACAAACAATATTATATGCCGTATAGTATGCACATAACAATATTATACGTCATATAATATTATAAAACGAAACAGTATTATTTTTGAACGAGGATAGGTGATGAAATGGTATTTAATACAGGAGCCGCATTGTTAGATGCAATTGTATTGGCGGTAGTATCGAAGGAACCGGAAGGAACATATGGTTATAAGATTACACAAGATGTCCGACAGGTTATTGAGCTTTCCGAGTCAACCCTGTATCCGGTGCTTCGCAGATTGCAGAAGGATGAGTGCTTGGAGGTCTATGATATGGAATGTGCCGGAAGGAACAGAAGATATTACAAGGTAACCAGTCGGGGATGGGCACAGCTACAGTTATATGAAAGTGAATGGAAGAGCTACTCTGCAAAAATCAATTCTCTGTTTGAGAGAAAACAATAAGAAGGTCAGTACAACCAGTAATTAAAATAGAAGGGAAGCAGGTACATTATGAATAAAGTAGAATTTATGGTGCAGTTAGAGCGTTTGCTTCAGGGTATTCCCCAGCAGGAGAAGGTAGAAGCTATTCAATATTATAATGATTATTTCGAGGATGCCGGAGAAGAGAATGAGCAAGAGGTTATAGAGGCATTGGGAACGCCTGAAAAGGTGGCAGAAAATATTAAGCGGGATTTATATCAGAATCGTTACAGTGATATGACAGAGCCGCAGCATGTAGCTTCAGGAAGAGAGGTGGTAAAATACCAGCCTCAAACAGAGCGTACGGAACAAACAAGAAGTGAAGCAAAAAAGAGTGGTTTATCCACTGGAATCATTGTACTAATTGTGGTATTGTGTCTTTTGGCATCTCCGGTGTTGTTGGGTGTATTAACCGGGTTGGCAGGAGTATTCGTGGCAGTAGCGGCAGTCTGGTTTGCATTGGTTGCCAGCTTTGGCATAATAGCTTTTGTGATGCTGGTGGTAGGTGCGATATTGGCTGTGGTTGGTATCATGGGTATCTTCGCCAGTCCGTTGGCCGGTGTAGGAATCTTCGGAAGTTCACTGGTAGTCATGGCAATCGGATTATTGGCATTGATGCTGGTAGTATTGCTGGTAGGGAAGATTACTCCGGCAGTTTTCAAAGGAATTGCATGGATATTCCGTAAACTGTTCGGTAAGAATAAGGCAGTATAAAGGTTAGGAAGAGAGGAGATAACAATGAAAAAGTTTTTGGGATTTTGTGGGAGTCTGGCTTTGGCTTTGATTGTGCTGGGGCTGATACTTTGGGGCGTCGGATATGCAGCAGTAGGACCGGATGCTATGAATGAGATGGTGCAGGACTTAACCCATGGAAAAGTGCAGATGGATTTGCAGGGAATTCGCATTGATGAAGAGTGGATGGTCAAGGTAGAAAATGTATTGGAAAGCAATGCACGCTATGATATCGACGATGCGAATATGTTTGCAAAGGACCAGGAGATTTGGAAGGACAATGTGGACAAAACAAAGGTAGCCGGAAGCGAAACCAATGAGCTGGAGATAGAATTGGGCGGCTGTATGTTTGAAATCAAAGACTCAGGGGATGATGCCTTTTATATAACCTATGAGGGAACCGGAAAAACACAAGCATATGCAAAGAACAATAAGCTTTATATTAAGGTATTGAATGGTAACGATTGGAGCCTGATAAATTGGGGAACTACAAATGTGAAAAATTGTATGACGCTATACATGCCCTTGGAAAAAACCTTATCTCATGCTAATATAGATTTAGGTGCCGGTCAGATGAAGCTGGATCAGTTAAAGGTACAAGAAGTGGAAATGGATTTAGGTGCCGGTCAGATCGTTGCCGATGGTTTGCAAGCGGAGAAACTGGATATTTCCGTTGGTGCAGGAGAAATGGTACTGAAAAATGCCTCGTTACAAAATGTACAAGTGGAAGTAGGTGCCGGAAACTGTGAAATTCAAGGAGAGATAGCCGGAGACATGGAAGCGGAGTGTGCGGTTGGAAATATTACCTTCCGGCCAAACGGAGAGGAGCAGGATTTCAATTATGAGATTCAGTGTGTCGGCGGAAACATCACGATTGGAAGCACAGAGTATTCCGGTCTTTCCCAGGAAAAGAGCGTCAACAACAATGCTTCCAAAACCATGGATTTGGAATGTGCCATGGGCAATGTGGAAGTGGAGTTTGGTCAGTAGATTTTCTATGAGGGGCGAGATAGAAAAAGAATTTAGTAAAATAATAAAAGGAGCGTAAACTATGGGAAGAGTTGATTTTGGCGCAAAGCCGCTTATGTTACCGATGCCGGTACTGATTATCGGAACTTACGATGCCAACAAAGTACCGAATGCCATGAATGCAGCGTGGGGGATGATTTCGGATTTTCAGGAGATTTCCATTAGTCTGTCAGAGCATAAGACTACAGAGAATTTCGCTGTGACGGGTGCCTTTACAGTCAGCATGGCTACGGAAGATACAGTGGTTGCCTGTGATTATGTGGGTATCGAATCCGCCGGCAAGGTGCCGGATAAGTTTGCGAGAGCCGGCTTTCATGCGATAGAGAGCAAGCATGTAAATGCACCGCTAATAGAAGAATTGCCTATGGCACTGGAATGTAAGGTGAAAAGCTTTGAAGATGGTATTTTAATAGGTGAGATTGTGAACGTAACGGCAGATGAGTCGGTGCTGACGGATGGTAAGATTGATATTAAGAAATTAAAGCCTATAGCATATGACCCGGTAAATAATACCTATGTTTCTCTGGGAGAGGTAGTCGGTAAGGCTTTCTTCGATGGAATGCAGTTAAAGAAGTAACGAAACGTATAGTGGGAGGTTAGTATGGGCTTATTCGATATTTTTAAGAAAAAAGAAGGGGTAAAAGCAGAGGCTGCATTGATGGCTACAGCAGAAAGAAAATCTATCTTTGACACAGATTATCCGCTTGATAAGAGTGACTGGAAACAGGTATTTTCTGCATGTCTGGGGGCTTCCATGATTACCCAGAATGCTTGTGCAGAGCTGGTGGTGAAGAACAGAAACTGGTTCGTGGATTTGGGAGCCGGAACCCTTGCTTTCGGAGATTCTGTTTATCCGGTACAGTTTATTGGTAGTGAGTCAAACAGCAGTGAGACTTGGATGTGGGGCTGGAATAATATTAACGGTTTTGATGAGAAAATATTGACCTTTGTGCAGGAGGTAAAAGCCATAGGCGAAGCTTGGGGCTTGGAGCCGTTGACATCCAAAACCTTTGGATTGACAGATGATTTATACGGACATACACTGGCAATCGTGGCTTGCGGTATTACCAAAGGGAAGTATTGCTATTACCGTGGTCCCCATGATGGCGGTGCTGTAATGATGGCTTTTAGTGGTATGACGGATGAGGTGTTCCGTCCGGTGGATATGCAACAGTTTATTTCCGTTACCATGGAGGCTATTCAGGGCTTTGAGGTAGACCACAAAATCTTCGTGGAAAGTCTGCTTATGTGGAATGGAACAAAGTACGATTGGAATGGAGAGAAGCTGGTGGCACATTTCACGCAGGATTTGGAGATTGCTTTTGAAAAGGTGGCAGACGGTAGCAGGATTGCAGGGATAAAGACGGTTTAGAGTGTGTTCTTATTTCACGAACTGTATAAATAAACATAGAAAATATTGTACATTTTTAGAAAACATGTTATCATACTAATGAAGCATGTTTTCTATTTTTCTAAGGTTTTCGATTATTCTAAAACATTTCAAGAAAGCTATGCTTAAAGGTACGGGGTATTAATATTAATCACGGTCACAATAAGGAATTGATGGATAAGTGTGAGACTTTGGCAGGGTATGCTTATTTCGTGGCAAAGATACGAAGTAAGTTGGAGAATGGTTCCGGTGAAGAAGAAATTACTGCGGCAGTAGAAGCAGCAGTTGAAGAGTGTATCCAAGAGGGTGTCTTACGTGATTTCCTGTTGGAGCAGAAGGCGGAGGTGATAGCCATGTCAATCTATGAATATAACGAAGAATACGCACGAAAGGCTTTTTTCGAGGATGGAGCAGCCGCAGGCTATGCTCAGGGCAGAGACATCGGCTATGCTAAGTGTCTGTTACAAAGCGTGGAAGCATTGAGAAAGAATCTTTCTTGTAGCGTGCAGGAGGCTTGTGAAAGTATGGGAGCAACCATGGAGGAATACGAGGAAGCTCTGAAAAAAGTGGAACATGACAATTAAGTGTGTTTACTAATGATGTGATAGAAAAATAATAGAAGGTATAAAGGGAGCCCCCGGTAACACATCCCGTGTTACTGAGGACTCTTTTTACATTAACCTTCCTAAATATTTCTCAAAATAAATCCCATGATTTCTGGGTATCTTCAGCTTCGTAGCTTCTTCGATAGCAGGCTGGAGGAAAACAGCAGCATTATTCATGGCCTCCTGTAAGGAAAGGTCTTTTACCAGGCAACCACAGATGACAGAAGCAAACAAATCTCCGGTTCCGGAGAAGCTGGTTCCCGTGTAAGGGGTCTCCACACTGACACATTCTGTTGCAGAAACTGCCAGATTACTAACAGTAGTGCCTGTTAATTGGTTGCGTAGAATACCGGTGACCAGAATGGTTTGCGGATGCTTTGCTTGTGTCAGTAATTCCTCACAAATATTCTGTATTCTTTGAAAATAATCTTCCTTCTGGCTATGAACGTAGAGCGCATCATAATCGGCACCTGCCAAGAGACAGAGCTCTGTCAGGTTGGGAGTGATAATAGTCGCTCTAGAGGTAAGCTCCTTCATACCGGACAGCAATTCTTGATTGAAAAAGGGATGTGCTTTTCCATTGTCTCCTAAGATGGGGTCTGCCAGATAGAGGGTATCCTCTTTTTGAAAGCGGTCTAAGAAGTGCACAACCTTTTCCATTTGGAGGGGGCTGGCCAGATAGCCGGAATAGATACCGTCAAAGGTTACTGCCATTTTCGACCATTCTTCCGTGAAAGTATCCATTTTGTCTGTATAATCATCGCAATAGTAACTGTCAAAGCCGGTTTGTGCGGTCAGAACCGCAGTGGGAAGGGGACAGGCTTGTACGCCTAATGCGGATATTACCGGAATGGCAGCAGTTAAAGAGCATTTGCCAAAGCCGGATAAATCATTGATAAGTGCTATTCTTTTCATGAGAACCTCTGTTATTAAAAGTTTTTCTTTTCTTTTACTTCCGGTGACACTTGTATAAACAAGCCGGCTTTTTTCAGGGCCGGACGCAGTGCCAAGTAAATGATGGATGCCAGTATGATGGCAACTGCTGCATTTACGCTGGTAGTCAGGGCAGCCATTTTCGCCAGAGCTTTAGAAATATCCTGGGGTACGCCCAAGAGATAGGTTTTGTAAAAATACCCTACTAAAGGATCTGCGACAATATTAAAGCCCATGCCGCAAACACAGGCAAAGATGGTGGCTCCGGTCACGTATTTCTTGGTATGCTTGCGACTGATTTTGAAAATCGTGTGAGCTACAAAGCCTACAATCAAACCAATGCATAATTTCAGTAAAAAGGTCTTGGGAGCACTGGTAACATAGGCTGTGGTCAGGTCACCGATGGTCATACCTACCGCTCCGGCCAGACCGCCCCAGAACCCGCCTAATAATAGGGCAGCCAGTACGCAGAATACATTACCGAAGTGAAAAGCTGTCTTTTCCGGACCTACCGGAATATCTATCTTTAAGAAAGCAAAGCCTATGTAGCACAAAGCTGCTAAAAGACCTGCCTGTGCCAGCTTGCTGGCGTCGGTTTTATTGAAGTTTTCACTGTAACCATGGAAAGCATTGTACAGTCCTTTCATAGACAGCAAAATACTGAAAAATACAAGGGTCAAAGCATAGGAGTATGGTTTTTCCTGCTTCAGCTTTAAGTCAGTCAGTTCTGCTTTTTGTGCATTCAATGCATCTAAATCGCCGGAAGCAGTGCCGTCTTCAATTGCAGTTATCTGTTCCTTCAGAGCAGTCAGCTCCTTCCCTGTAGCAACGGATTCTTCATAACTGGTATGGTATGCAACCAGCGCAAAAATAATGCCAATGACTAACAGAATGGCAGATACGATTAATAGGCTATAACTTTTTTTCTTTTTTGTACTCATAATTTCTCCTCAACAAGCAAATGTGTATTTCTTTGTTTTCCATAGTTTTACATAAAAGTGGCAGTGTGAAAAGTGCCAGAATGAGTTTTTTTGAGCATGCCAGTTTGGCGGATTTGAAGTCGCAAACGGTATATATCAAGAATAGAGTGAAAGGCATATATATTTTAGACTGGAATTGTATACAAAACTTTAGTATAGTGGAGTTGTTAAGTAATATTTAGCAAAAACTTATTACAGGAACGATGAATGGTGCATTTGCATCTCAGCGAATCTGGGGAAGAAATGGTTTCAGAATGAATACTTTAGATTATAAGGCATCCGTTACCATGCTATTGCTGGGAGGATGGATTTTGCTACAATGCTATGATATGGTGAGCCGAGAAGAAAGAAAAATACATTTCTTTTGTGTGGCAGGAAAGATACTGGTGACGATAGGGCTCCTCTGGTTGCATCCATTTTCTTTATTGGGAATGATACTGTTTTTTGCATTTTATCCTAAAACAGAATCCAAGGGGGTTAACTATTTTTGCTTAACTATGCAATGTTTGTTGCCTGTCGGTGCTTCCGTTTGTTGTATGCTGTACCGACCAGTGGACAATACCGCTTTTTCGGTGTTGGCAGTGGTTTTACTTACGTTGCTGTTAGCACTGACGGATTTCGGGATCTGCAGTGTCTTATTAAAAAATAAGCAGCTGTATCACCAGATGAAGTATGCAGCTTTGAATGAAATGAAAGTGAAAAATCTAAATAGGGAGATTAGGGTACGTGCCCAAGTGGCAGAGAGAAATGCCAGGCTGGAGGAGCGGGAGCATATAGCGAGAAATATTCACAATGTAGTAGGTCATACCATTACCTCTGCGTTGGTTTCTCTGCAGGCCTATGAGGTTTTGAAAGAGGCAGACCCGGAACGTGCAGAAGGGAAGCTTTCTGCTACTTCGGAACGAATGCATTTGGCATTGGAGGAGATACGTCGGGCAGTGCGGGTGTTGGATGAGGAAACAGAGGAAATCAGTTTGCAGGATTTTTGTAAGCTGTTGGCAACCGAAGCCGATAAGTTTTCCATGGATACAGAGCTTCAGATTATACATAATTTCGGGGAAGTTGTACAAAAGGATATTTTTGTAGAAAAACGCACCTGTGAATTTTTACATTCGGTTCTCACGGAGTGTTTGAATAATGGTATCCGACATGGGCAGGCTAGGAGTTTCTTTGTGCATTTGACATATGATACAGCACATATTCAATTGGTTATTTCGGATAACGGAGCAGGCTTTGAAGGAATTTCAGAGACAGAGCAAAGGATGCGTTTGGAGAATGGTTATGGTTTGCGTAAAATAAAGGAGTATGTGCAGGTGCAAGGAGGAACTTTTCTGGCTGATGGAGAGAATGGTTTTAAAGTGCAGGTGACACTTCCTTTGGTAATCGAGGAACAGGAAATGGGAGGACGATAATGGCAGTTCGGGTATTTTTGATAGATGATGAGGAGCTTCTGACAGAAAGCATGGAAATCATTCTGACGTTAAAGGGTCAGATGGAAGTGGTGGGCATTGCAAAGGACGGAAAGGAAGCTTTGGAGCGATTGAAGCAAACTCCGGCGGATATTGCCCTAGTGGATTTGAACATGAAGGGAATGGGTGGTATAGAATTGATTCCTAAGTTGAAGGAGTTGTATCCGCAGATGAAGCTTTTGGTATTGACCACCTTCTATGATAATCAGTATATTACGGATGCGTTGGCTGGTGGTGCGGATGGATATTTATTAAAGGATAGTGCCGGAGATACTATTATTAAAGCCATTCATCAGTTGTTGGCAGGACAAAGCGTTTTGGCAGGGAAGGTACTGGAAGCACTGACCAGGATGATGACAGGTCAAAATACAAAGGATACCATGAAAGAAAGCGAAAATGCTTGTGAGCGGGGGGCTGATGGCAGAAATAGGGGAATACTTTCCACAGCGAACTTACCTAAAGATTTGACACCCAGAGAGCTGGAGATTTGCGCCCTTCTTACAAAGGGGTACAGCAATACAGAGTTGGCAAAGGAGTTGTTTCTGGCAGAAGGTACTGTGAAAAATTACATGATGTCAATCTATGATAAGTTTGATATACATGACCGTACTGCATTAGTATTGTTTTTAAAAGAGATGATTGCATAGGTATGACTGAAGTCACAAGGAAGGACACTTCTTTGTGACTTTTGCTACTGTTGTGTGTAGTTTGTGTTTGCTATACTGAGGACAAAGGAAAAGCGAGAAGAGAGAGGAGAAATGGTAATGCAACAATTGAGTGCATGGTTTTATCTGAAAAATAACAAAAAGCGGGCAGCAATATTAATTCTTTGCTTCGGTCTGTATTTTGCTCTGTTATATGTGGTGCAATTCTTTATGTATCCCACAACATATATGGATGAAATGATTAAAGTTCATGGGGCAGAGAAGATGCAGAGCGGCTACATAAATTCCTTGGGAAAACTGAATGAAGTGATGAATTTAGGAATGGACATGTCTTTGTGGGAGCCGGAGAGCGACGCAACCTATGAAGAATTGGTGGCAGAAATCAATAAAGCAACTACCAACTTTGAGGAACTCTTACAAAAGGAGGGAACTGCGGAGCATGTGTTTGTTTGTAATAGCTATGGAATCTATATTAATTCTTTTGGAGGAGACAGTTATTATAATGCACCAATGATGACCAAGGAGGAGCTTGTTGCATTTACAGACTATTTGGATTTAAAGGTAACAGAGGGACGGTTACCGGAGGAACCGGGAGAGTTTATGATGGATGAGAGGATGGCAAAAAACGGAGGATTCTCCGTTGGCGATAATTTATTTGACCGGGAAACGAAACTGGTGGGTATCGTAGAATATGATACTTATATGGCAGCAGGGATTGATTATGAGGGAAATCAATATCCGGATAGGGATGTATATCTTTTGAGTGATGGTGCCATACCGGACTTAAAGGAGTACTTTGCCGGATTTGGTATTCAGGCAGATACGGAATCCTTTGCAACTATAGAGATTTATGCAGATAAGGTAAATGCAGAAAAGGAAGTGAAAGAATTTGAGAAGGAACTGCAGTTTCCGTTAAGTGTTATGAGCTATTCCATTGCCTTTGTGCTTGGTATCACAGTATTTTTTGTGTATCGATTGCATGTGCAGGATCGTTACACAGAGTGGTGCCTGTATCGCTCTCTGGGATATTCGGAAAGGGAGGTTTATGCTCTGGCATTTCGGGAGTTTGCTATTTGTATGGGGATTAGTGTAGGATTGGCATTTCTGATTACAGTGCTTCTGTGTGCAGTGGGGGCAACTATTATGCGTTCAAAGGGAATGTTTTATGAATATATATTACCGGAGGTACTACTACAGATTTTGGGAATCGGTACACTTCTGGCGGGTATAATGCAAATTCCGGTAGTAGTAGCCATGGGGAAGGTAAAAACAATCGATGCAATGGAGGAAGATTAAGATGTTTGAAGTGAGTCACTTGAATTTAATATATGACATGGATAAAGAAGAAAAGGTATGTGCAGTAAATGATGTAACGCTTACCCTGCCGGATACCGGATTAATCGGTATCATCGGACCCTCCGGCAGCGGAAAGTCCTCTTTGATGTATTGTCTTTCTACCTTGAAGGAGGGTACCAGTGGGGAGATTATTTATAATGGCAAAAATTACAAAGAGCTTACCAGAGGGGAGCTTGAAAAGCTGCGTAGAGAACAGTTTGGATTTGTGTTTCAGCATCACTTTTTAGTAGGGTATATGAGCGTATTAGATAATGTGATGGTGGCGGCAAAGGAAAATACCACAGAGGCAAAACAACGTGCCCGGGAGCTTTTACAGGGACTTCAGATTAAACCCACAGAGTTTAAGAAAAAGCCAAAACAGCTGTCAGGAGGGCAGAGACAGCGTTGTGCCATTGCAAGAGCTTTGATTAATGAGCCTAAAGTGTTATTTGCGGATGAACCTACGGCATCATTGGATCATGAAAATGCATTTCGGGTAATGCATTATTTAAAGGAGTATGCAAAGGAACATCTGGTTATGGTGATTACTCATGACCACTCTATTTTAGAGGGGGCAGACCGTGTTATCGAAATATGGGATGGTGAGATTTCTACAAAGGAGGCGGTACGATGAAGCCTTTTCAGGCATTGTATTTTATCCGTCATAATCTTTCCAGAGTTTTAACAGTACTGGTTATGGTGGCATTGACCGGACTTCTGTACGTGGGAGGGAGCTATTTGTCCAATATAGAGGTTGAATTTTTAAAGGTATTGGACAGAAATAAGGACTTTGCTTATGTAAACCCTGTGAATGGTGTGGAAGAAAGCGTAAAAGAAGCGTTTTTAAACGAAGTAGAACAAGATGAAACATTACGGTTATTTCCGGTAGGCGCGAATAGCTTTCAGTTTCCGACAGTACTTACCTTTACAAACGGAGATAATGCATTCAGTTATACGGTAGAGGATTTTCTGTGGCTAAATAAAAGAACCGGTTGGGTGGAGGATACGAATTTAGTTAAGGATAATACCCTGTTTGTGACTGAACGCAGTGCCAAATATCTGGGACTAAAGGAAGGGGATTTGTTCACGGAAAACAGGGAGGAAGCCACGTTTTATTATGGAGAGCGTCCCTATACCGTGCAATTCATGAAGGGAGATTCCTTCGGAGCATTTCTGGTGGCAGAGGATTCGGCAGAAAATCAGTTTTATCACTTGACTTGGAGTGAAAAAGGGGATAAGGAAAGCTGGGGGAAGCGTCTGATAGAGTTGAAGGCAAAATACGATGGTGTACAAATTCAAACCTATGAGGAACGTTATGAGAGAGCAAAGGAAAATTTTGCAATTAACAGTATTATTTTTCTTGGTATCATTGTAGTAGTCACCTGTGTGTTCTTTATCACCATAAATGCAGTGATGGTGGGAATTTATGATAAGCGAAAATCAGAGTTTCAGATTTATAAGAGTATTGGGATTCCACATAAAAAGATTTGCCGGAAGGTAATGAAAGAATTAGTGTTAATGAGTACTATTGGTATGGTATTGGGAATCTTGTTGACATTTTTAATTATTGCTTTGTTGAATGCGTTTGTATATGCTAAAAGCGGATTACAGCTGTACTATTATCATCCATGGTCCTTAGGGGCTTGGTTGATTTGCAATGGAATGATTTTGATACCAAGTATATTTTTGAGATTGCGGGGAATTGGAAAATATAATAGTGAAGTATATTAAATGTGTGTGGTGAAACGATTTTTAACAAATCCCCTTGACAAATCTTCCACGCATGGCTATATTTTATGTATATAGCAATTGCGATGAGGAAGAGGAGTACGGATTACCCCTTATCAGAGAGAGCCGCCAGTGAAAACTGCTGCGAGGTGGCTTTAAGGAAGGGATGCGGAAGGTAGCTTCTGAGCAGGAGTTTTGAACTAACAGTAGGAGCTCCCGATTTATCCCCGTTACAGGATAGGACTTTGATGGAAGTTACAGTGGTTTTGCAGAAGTGATAGTGGTTTTGCAGAAGTTACATTGACTTCGCAGAAGTCACAGAGGCAGCGTAAGCTGTGAACAAAGGTGGTACCGCGTTATTGACGCCCTTTGCTGATGAAAGTCGGCAAAGGGCTTTTCTTATGCAAGAAAGGAGAAAAACTATGAGCAAAGAATTAGCAAAAACCTATGACCCTCAGGGCATAGAAGACAGATTGTATGCAAAGTGGCTGGAGAAGAAATATTTCCATGCCGAGGTTGACAGAACCAAGAAGCCTTTTACTATCGTAATTCCCCCTCCAAACATTACCGGTCAGCTGCACATGGGACATGCTTTGGACAATACCATGCAGGACATCCTCATTCGTTTCAAGAGAATGCAGGGCTATAATGCATTGTGGCAGCCGGGTACAGACCATGCAAGTATTGCAACTGAGGTAAAGATTATTGAGAAGTTAAAAGAAGAAGGCGTTGACAAGTGGGAGCTTGGTCGTGAGAAGTTCTTAGAGAGAGCATGGGAGTGGAAGAAGGAATACGGCGGACGTATTATTTCTCAGTTAAAGAAGCTGGGCTCTTCCTGTGACTGGGACAGAGAGCGTTTCACCATGGATGATGGTTGTAACAGAGCTGTTACGGAAGTATTCGTAAAGATGCATGAAAAAGGTTATATTTACAAGGGTGCCCGAATCATTAACTGGTGTCCTATTTGTAATACTTCTATCTCTGACGCAGAGGTAGTTTATGAGGAGCAGGCAGGTCATTTCTGGCACATTAAGTACCCGATTATGAATGATGACGGTACTCCCAGTGACACAGAATTTTTGACCTTTGCTACTACCAGACCGGAGACTATGTTGGGTGATACTGCTGTAGCAATCCATCCCGATGATGAGAGATATCAGCACTTAATCGGCAAGAAGGTGATGTTGCCTCTCATGAATAGAGTGATTCCTATTGTAACAGATACTTATGTAGATATGGAATTCGGTACCGGTGTTGTGAAGATTACTCCGGCACACGACCCTAACGACTTTGAGGTTGGTAAGAGACATGACCTGCCAATTATCAATGTCATGAATGATGATGCGACCATCAACAAGAATGGTGGCAAGTTCGAGGGCATGGCTCGTTACGAGGCACGTAAGGCTATCGTAGAAGAGCTGGATGCTATGGGACTTCTGGTTAAGATTGAAGACCATGCTCACAATGTAGGTACTCATGACAGATGTAAGACCACCATCGAGCCTATGGTAAAAGAGCAGTGGTTCGTAAAGATGGATGAGCTGATTAAGCCTGCAGTAGAAGCGGTTAAGACCGGCGATATCAAGCTGATTCCCGAAAGAATGGAAAAGACTTACTACAACTGGACGGACAATATTCGTGACTGGTGTATCAGCCGTCAGCTTTGGTGGGGACACAGAATTCCTGCATATTACTGTGCAGATTGTGGTGAGGTAACCGTTGCTAAGGAAGCACCCTGTGCATGTCCTAAGTGTAACAGCACCAAGCTGACACAGGATCCGGATACTTTGGATACCTGGTTTTCTTCCGCACTTTGGCCTTTTGAGACCTTAGGTTGGCCGGACAAGACAGAAGACTTGGATTATTTCTACCCTACCGATGTATTGGTAACCGGTTATGATATTATTTTCTTCTGGGTAATCCGTATGATTTTCTCAGGCTTTGAACAGATGGGCAAGAAGCCTTTCCATACGGTACTGTTCCATGGTTTGGTTCGTGACAGTCAGGGACGTAAGATGTCCAAGTCTCTGGGCAATGGTATTGACCCTCTTGAGATTATTGAGCAGTATGGTGCAGATGCACTTCGTCTGACCTTGATTACCGGTAATGCACCGGGTAATGATATGCGTTTCTACTACGAAAGAGTAGAAAACAGCCGTAACTTTGCAAATAAGGTTTGGAACGCTTCCCGTTTCATTATGATGAATATGGAAGGCAAGAATGTAACCACACCTGCTGCAAATGAGCTGGCACCTGTTGATAAGTGGATTCTTTCTAAGTTAAATACCTTGGTTAAGGATGTAACCGACAATATGGAAAGCTTCGAGCTGGGTATTGCAGTGCAGAAGGTTTATGACTTTATCTGGGATGAGTTCTGTGACTGGTATATCGAAATGGTGAAGCCTCGTCTGTACAATTCCAACGATGCAGTGAGTCAGAACGCAGCACTCTGGACCTTAAAGACTGTACTCATTGATGCATTGAAGCTGCTTCATCCTTATATGCCTTTTATTACAGAGGAAATCTTCTGTACCTTACAGAGCGAAGAAGAGTCTATTATGATTAGCAAGTGGCCGGAGTTTTCTGCTGAAAGATGTTTTGCAAAGGAAGAGAAGGATATCGAAACCATTAAGGAAGCAGTTCGCGGTATCCGTAATATCCGTACTGAAATGAACGTAGCACCCAGCCGTAAGGCAATGTGTATCGTAGTAAGTGAAAGCGAAGATATCCGCAATACATTTACCGAAGGTAAGCTGTTCTTTGCATCACTTGCTTATGCAAACGAAGTTCTGGTTCAGGCTGACAAGACCGGTATCGCACAGGATGCAGTTTCTGTAGTGATTGCAGGCGCTACGGTATACATTCCTTTCGCAGAATTAGTTGACATTGCACAGGAAATCGAACGTCTGAAGAAGGAAGAGAAGCGCTTAGAGGGTGAGCTTGCCCGTGTAAACGGCATGCTTTCCAATGAAAAATTTGTATCTAAGGCTCCCGCAGCCAAGATTGAAGAGGAAAAGGCAAAGCTGGCTAAATATACCCAGATGATGGAACAGGTGAAGGAGCGTCTGGCACAGTTACAGTAAGAGGGGACGGCTCCGGAGGCATATATGTCATGCACACACCGGAGGAAAAACTTCTGCCTCATCTTGTATGTCATAGGGCGGACAATGTTGTCCGCCCCTGCCATACAGGATTTCGGCAGCTGTATTTTCCTACGGTGTATTTTATGACATATATATCCCCGGAGCCTGGTAACTTGCTGTAACGTGTCAGGACGAGGAAAGTATTTTTTTGAAGTCTGACAAGCGTATCATAGTACCCGGGATGTAGGTATGAGAGAGATTAGTATTTAGAATTATCGGTAACTAAGAAGCTGACATTATATCTATCACTTAATGCAACGTTGAAAAAATCAGTTGACGAAAATTGTGTGCCAAAGGCGGACACTAGTGGCCGACAGTTGGCATACAATTTGAGGAAAATGTTTTTTCATCGGTGTGTGGGTGATAGATATAATGTCAGCTTCGTAAGGGGGAGCGGTTGAAACAATGAAGAAGCAGGAAATTCACACATATGAACAGGCCGTGGACTACGTGTTCAATGTGCCGAAATTTACAACCAAGAATACAATGGCCGACACCAAGGCATTTTTAGATAGATTAGGGAACCCGGACAGGTCACTACAGATTATTCACGTGGCAGGAACCAATGGCAAGGGTTCTGTTTGTGCGTATATGCGCAGTATTTTGGAGACTGCCGGTAAACGTGTGGCTGTGTTTACCTCACCCCATTTGGTGGATGTGAGGGAGCGTTTTGTAATAGATGGAGAGATGATAAGCAAGGAAGTTTTTTTGCAGGCTTTTTTGACGGTATATGATAATTTGAATTGGGAAGAATTAGAGACTGGGAAGGGCTATCACCCTACCTTTTTTGAGTATTTATTTTTCATGGCGATGCTGATTTTCAAGGAGGAAGCACCGGACTATTGTATTTTGGAAACAGGACTGGGAGGCAGACTGGATGCCACCAATGCGGTGGAGAACAAAAGGTTGGCAGTTATTACCCGTATCAGCCTAGAGCATGTAGAGTATTTGGGTCATACCATTGCTGAAATTGCCGGGGAGAAGGCAGGGATTATGAAGGTGAATACCCCGGTAGTTTTTTCGGATGTGGTGGAAGAGGCTACAGAAGTTTTTTACGAAAAGGGTAGGAAAATGTCAGCACCCTGTTATCCGGTGTCGAAAAAGGACTATACATTCTTAAATTTTAAGAATAAAAGCATTGATTTTTCTTATGTTTCTCGTTATGATTATAGTATTGAGATGCATTTGAATACTATTGCCGCGTATCAGGTAGAGAATTGTGCCTTGGCACTGCGGGCTATGGAAGTACTAGATGAGGAGAGAAATCTCACCCCTCAGATTTTAGCAAAGGGTGTGGAGCAATGCTTCTGGGCAGGCAGAATGGAAGAGGTGGCACCGGAGATTTTTGTGGATGGTGCACACAATGCAGATGGTATCAGAGCATTTTTGGAAACAGTACAAAGGGACGGCTATGACGGACGCAGGAAGCTGCTATTCAGTGTGGTATCCGATAAGGATTATCAGTCTATGCTGAGTCAGATTGCAGTATCCGGTTTGTTTCAGCAGATATGGCTGGCACATATGGGAAGCTATCGTGCCACATCATTGGAAGAGATGTATCAGAATTTACCCAAGTCCTTTTGTGAAGAGGTACGGACTTACGATACAGTAAGAGAGGCCTTTGACAGGATAAGAAACGAAAAGCAACGAGATGAACGTGTATATATAGTAGGTTCCCTATATTTGGTAGGGGAAATAAAGGAGTACTTAAACGATGATTAACTTTGAAGAAGAATTAAAGAAGTTCCATCCCAGTCCGGAGGTAGAGGACATTACAGATACTATTTACAATCAGGATATGACAGATTTGGCAGATTTACTGGTGAAGCTGGTAAAGGAAGAACAAGAAGAGCGTGAGAGTGGAGAAGAGAATTAGTCGGTAGACACAGTGGACGAGGAGGATATTATGTTTTGTTATAATTGTGGCTGCCGTTTGAATGACCATGATTTTTGTACATCCTGTGGCGTGGATGTAGGCAGATATAAGAAAATCATGTATTTGGCCAATATGTATTACAATGACGGACTTGCCAAGGCGAAAATCAGAGACCTGACAGGTGCGGTAACGAGCTTACGGCAGAGCTTGAAGTTTAATAAGAACAATGTAGATGCAAGAAACCTGTTAGGTCTTGTATATTTTGAAATGGGTGAAGTGGTAGCTGCTCTTTGTGAGTGGATTATCAGTAAGAATTTAAAGCCTGAAAAAAATATAGCGGATGATTATATCAATCGTTTGCAGTCCAGTGCTTCCCGCTTTGAAGCAATGGGACAAACGGTGAAGAAATACAATCAGGCATTGACCTATTGTCAGCAGGGCAGCAAGGATTTGGCGATTATCCAGCTAAAGAAAGTGTTGTCCATGAATTCCAAGTTTATCCGTGCACATCAGCTGTTAGCACTCTTGTACATGGATGCAGAGCAATGGGAAAAAGCGAAAAAAGAATTGACCAAATGTATCAATATGGATAGAAACAATACTTTAACACTGACTTATATGAAGGAAGTGGACAGTATGTTGAATCCGGAAGATGGTACCAAGCCTATTAAGAAAAAAGAGGATTCCGTGCGGTATCAGAGTGATAATGAAATTATCATTCAGCCCATGGGTGTGGCAGAACCCAAGAGAGGCGGAGCAGCCACTTTGCTGAATATAGGCATCGGTCTTTTAATCGGTGCGGCTGCCATGTACTTCTTGGTAGTTCCGGCAGTTCGTACCAATGTGCAGAATGAGGCACAGGCAAAGATTACGGAAATCGGGAATCAGATAGATGCCAAGAATACTACGATAACAGACCTGGAAAACCAATTGAAGGATGCGGAAGAGGAAGTGGCAGCATTACAGGAAGAGATGGTGAAGTATGCCGGTACAGACGGTACACTGAAAAACATGGAATCACTGGTGCAGGCAACCACATTGTATCTGAGTGGTGAAAATATTATTAAAGCGGCAGAGGAACTGGAGAAAGTAAAGGAAAGTGTGGTAATGGAAGAAACCACCAATTCCTTCCGGAATTTGTACAATGCACTTTATGCATCATTGGCACCCCAGGTAACACTGTTAAGCTTTGACCAAGGTTATCAGGCATACAAAGAAGAGAATTATGAGCTGGCTGCTGCAGAATTAGGAAGAGCGATTAAGTATGATGAAATGCATGCAGATGCGCAGTATTATTTCGCACAGTCCTGTCGATATTTAGATCGAAATGATGAGGCTGTTGCAGCATATAATAAGGTTATTGAGCTGGTGCCGGACAGTGAAAGGGCAGCAAATGCCAAGAAATACATAAAGAGGCTTACAGGAAACTAAAGATAATATATAAAGTACGAAAGAAAAGGACATGTAGGAAACTGCATGTCCTTTTGCATGTGAAAAAGGAGGAAGAGGATATGGAGGAATTTCAAATTGTAGATAATTGTCTGATGGTGAGACTGCCGGAGGAGATAGACCATTATCGGACAGGATATATTTGTGAGAAAGCAGATTGGTATATTGTGAAGCAGAATGTGGATCATGTGGTGTTTGATTTTGCCACAACAAAGTTTATGGATTCGTCGGGAATAGGTTTGATATTGGGGAGACATAAAAAGATTTCCTGCTTTGGAGGGAAAGTTTTTGTATTGCATCCGGACAAGCATATTAAGAGACTGTTACTTATGGCAGGAATTCATAATTTAGTAGAGATTGTAGAATAACAAAGCGGGAAGAGGAGTGTAAGTGATGAACAATGAAATGAAAATAGAATTTGATGCCATATCCATAAACGAGGGGTTTGCAAGGCTGGCTGTAGCTGCTTTTGCTTCATCTCTGAATCCAACCATGGAAGAATTGGCAGATATTAAGACAGCAGTGTCGGAGGCGGTTACAAATGCTATCATACACGGATATGAGAATTTACACGGATATGGAAAATACGGGGACAAGGTACCGGCTTTTGTATCGGTACATCCGGGAAAAGTCTATATGCATTGTGAAATAAAGAATAAGACGCTTTACATAGAGGTACAGGACAAGGGAAAAGGAATCGAGAATGTGGAAAGGGCAATGGAGCCACTTTATACCACAAAGCCTGAGTACAACCGTTCCGGCATGGGCTTTGCCTTTATGGAGGCTTTCATGGATGAGTTGGAAGTATATAGTGAGCCGGATAAGGGAACCGTGGTAAAAATGCAAAAGAAAATAGGTGCCGGTGCCTGGATAGAAGCCTGTTAGGTGGTGAAGGGATGAAAGAGGTCTCCGAACTAATCGCAAGGTCACAACAGGGAGATAAGGAAGCCAGAGAGGTACTGATAGAGAAAAATTTGGGGCTGGTACATGCTATCGTTCACCGTTTTGTGGGGAGAGGAGTAGAGCCGGAGGATTTATTTCAGATAGGGTCTATTGGTTTGATGAAGGCCATAGATCATTTTGATTTATCTTATGAGGTGAAGTTTTCTACCTATGCGGTACCGTTGATTACAGGGGAAATCAAACGCTTTTTGAGAGATGACGGATTGGTGAAGGTATCCCGGGGAATAAAGGAACAGGCTCTGAAGATAAACATAGCCAGACAAAAGCTTCAGGGAGAACTGGGGAGAGAACCTCATATAGAAGAGATAGTACGGGAGACCGGTTTCAGTGCGGAAGAAATCGTGCTGGCAACGGAGGCAGACAGCAGGGTAGAATCTATAGATGCTTCCGTATATCAGAATGATGGCAGCGAAGTGTCGTTGGTAGATGTATTGGGGAAAGAGGACGAGGAAAAGGAAGCACTCTTGAACAGAATGTTGCTGCAGCAATTGATGTCACAGCTCAGTGAAACAGAGAATACTCTGATACAGATGCGATACTTTCAAGAAAAAACACAGGTAGAGGTGGCAAAGTATATGGGTATCAGTCAGGTACAGGTAAGCCGCTTGGAAAAGAAGATATTGTTAAGTATGCGTAAGAGTGCAGAAGGGAAGGTTTGTTAAGATTTTATAAAGAAAAAACTTAGTACTTCACAAGAGTTATTTTTTCGATTATATTATATATTGAGAGAAAGTGAATGTGTTTCGAAGAAAGGGTATGGGATACAAATGAGTGATAAAAACGAAAATATAACAGAATATGACAGAGCCGGAAGGTTGAGAGATCAGAAGCTGAAAAGAAAGAGGAAGTTGATATCCATATTAAGCTTTATTGGTTGTATGTTACTGTTTATTGTGGTGATGGCGGCCAGTGTGGGTTTGTATATCTGGGTAGACGGAAAGATACAAGAGAATTTAACAGATGTAGTAAATTTGGAGAATGATGCTTTGCAGGAAGGTGAGGGAACCGAGGAGCAGGAGCCTGCTGTGGTGACTTATACGCAGGAAGAGTTGGATCAAAAGATTGCAGTGGCAAAGGCAGAAGCTCAGGAGCAGGTACTGGACAAGCTGGCAGAAAGTATGAATAACAGCTCTACGGTAGTAGGAGCACTTCGTCCTTTGTACAAGGATGATTTGATTGTGGCGAGTAGCGGTCAGTATCATTTTATTCCGATTAACAGAAATTTGAAGTTGCATTCTTTGAAGGAAGAGAACCTGAATATTTTGGATAATGGTTTTGTAGAGTATGTGGAAAACGGAACCGTGGTTTCTCATAAGGGTATCGATGTTTCCAAGCATCAGGGAGAAATCGACTGGGCACAGGTAGCAGCAGATGGTATTGAGTTTGCCTTTATTCGTGTAGGAAACAGAGGCTATGGTACCGGGGCTATTGTGGAAGATCCTCAGTTTGCAGCCAATATTGTAGGCGCATCTACCAATGGTATCAAGGTAGGAGTATACTTCTTTTCACAGGCTATTACCGTGGAAGAGGCACAGGAGGAAGCAAAGTTTGTTCTGGACAAGATTGCCCCTTACAAAATAACCTGTCCGGTAGTTCTGGATGTGGAAAAGGTATCCGACAGTGAAGCACGCATGAATAAAATCAGCAAGGAACAGCGTACTGCCAATACCATTGCATTTCTGGAGGCTATTGAGGCAGCAGGATATAAGTCCATGTTGTATCACAATATGGAAATGGGAACCCTTATGCTGGACATGGCACAGCTGGAGGATTATGAGAAGTGGTTTGCTTATTATAATAAAGATATTTACTATCCCTATGAGTTTGGGGTATGGCAGTATTCAGACAAGGGAAAGGTGAATGGTATTAATACCAATGTAGATTTGAATATTTCTTTCCATTTGTGGGATTAATAATTTATGAAATAACAATAATACTGAAAAACAGCATTGAGAGAAATCTGAATGCTGTTTTTTGTATATTTTAGAACGGTTTGTAAATAATAGTATCAAGCAAAATGGAAGGACATGGATGGTGTGAGGGAAGTGGTACTTTATTTAAAATGTGGCAAGGATATCGAAACGCAAAAGGAGGATGTATATTTGAAGGATATTGCTTCTTTGGAGTGCGAAGATGCCACAGTTTGTGCAAAATGCAAGGCAATTAAGGTGCATCATTTCAAAAAGGAAAACACCAGAGTGGTTATCAGTGTCATTAAAATCATTCAATTGATTTGCAGGGAATGTCCGCAGGTGTTGGTACAGTCGGTAGGAGAAACAGATGTATTGATTGAAAAGGTGCAGGCAGATACCTACAAAGGCTGGCAACAATGGTGGAAGGTGGCATTGGTATGTCTGGTCAGCTTCTTCGGTACAGCATTTACCATTATTGCCTACAACAATGATGTGGGAGTAAGTGATGTGTTTGAACAGGTGTATCGTGTGGTAATGGGACAGGAGCCGAAGGAAGTGAATGTGTTGGAAATATCCTATTCGGTGGGCTTGGCAGCAGGAATTATTCTTTTCTTTAATCACATCGGTGGCAGACGTATCACGAAAGACCCCACGCCTATCGAAGTTTCTATGAAAAATTACGAGCGTGATGTGAATCAGGCATTGATTGAGACAGCAGACAGGGAAGGAATGGAAGAGGATGCTTAATTTGATTCTGCTTGCTTTTGGAGGATTTACGTTTGGACTTTTGACGTCGGCAGGAGTGTTTACCGTACTGAGTGCAGTAGGATTGATACCAAGATTCGTGGGAAGCACCCATTCGGCAAAGGAAATTTGGCTGTATGAGGATATGGTTATTTTCGGAACCATTTTTGGAGGTGTCTATAGCGTATTTGCAGACTTGTTGGAGTTGGGTGAACTGGTGAAGAATTGGCTTCCGCAGATGGTTTGGTTATGGATTGGATATGCTTTTTTAATTGTGAGTGGCATATTCGGCGGGATGTTCACCGGTTGTTTGGCACTGGCTATTGCAGAGATGTTAGACAGCATTCCTATTTTTACCCGAAGAATTTCCTTTCGTCATGGATTGGGCTGTATGGTGTTAAGTATTGCATTGGGGAAACTATGCGGTTCCCTGTTTTTCTTTCTTAAAAACTTAGAGATATAGGTCAGAGAGGAGAAATATATCATGGAAAAAAGTAAGGAACAATTGGAACAGGAATATGCTAAGTATGTGAAGTCTGTAACTCCCACACACAATTTGGGACTGCAAATGTTGAAGGCCTTTTTAGTGGGAGGGATTATCTGTGTGATTGGTGAAGCGATATTACAGATGGGAACTAATTATTTTGAACTGGATGCGGAAACTGCCGGTAGCTGGTGTTCTTTGCTGTTGGTGCTTTGCTCCGTAGTCTTAACAGGCTTTAATATTTATCCGAGAATCGTGAAATGGGGAGGTGCCGGAGCTTTGGTGCCGATTACCGGTTTCGCCAATTCGGTGGCTGCGCCCGCCATTGAGTATAAAGCAGAGGGCCAGGTTTTTGGTATCGGTTGTAAGATTTTCACCATTGCAGGTCCGGTGATACTATATGGTGTTTTTGCCAGTTGGGTGTTAGGTGTGGTTTATTGGTTTCTTAAGATAGTTGAATTAGTGTAAATCAATATGATAAAAGAGCTGGAGTTACAGAATGGTTCTCGGGCATTAACTCATATGGTATTTCATAATGTCCTTTGATAGAAGAAATCATAATGCAGGATAGGGGGTTGAAAACGCTGAAAAATGGCGGGTTCTGGTACCTTTGCGTAAATTATGTCAGAAGCGTCTCTCTAAAACTCAATAAGTCATAAAACCACGCATTGCGTAATCGCACCGTTTGTGCTAAAATATAGAAAAATGATTTGGAGTTTATTTATGGATACAGCAACTACAATTAGAGGGCTTAGAGAAAGTATAGGAATGAATAGAAAAGAATTTTCAGAACATACGGGAATTCCAATTCGTACTTTGGAAGATTGGGAAGCAGGACGGAGAACCCCACCTGAATATGTACCGAGATTATTGGCGTATATGTTGAAGTATGAGGAATTAATGAACAAGGAGGAAAAAGGATGAATGTGTATATATATGATGCTAAAAAAGAATGCACAGAATTATTGGTAATTGAAAAAAGCGAACTTGGGACAGTGGAAGAAGTACTTTTTGAAGATAATTATGTTCGTAAAGTATGGCATACTGAATTAGAGGAATGGTATTTTTCGATAATTGATGTAATTGCATTATTGACGAATAGTAATGCACCTAAGAAGTATTGGAGCAAACTAAAGCGTCAGTTAGAGGAAGATGGTTTTGAAACGTCTACGATTGGTAGACGCTTCAAATTAAAAGCTGCAGATGGAAAAATGAGATTTACAGATTGCTTCACCACAGAGCATTTACTCCGAATTATTCAATCAATTCCTTCGAAAAAAGCGGAACCGTTTAAACAGTGGCTCGCATTAGTGGGAAAAGAACGTCTGGATGAAATAGCTGATCCGGAGAAAGCTATGGAAAGGGCGGTCGCTACATATAAAGCAAAAGGGTATTCTGACAAATGGATTTCACAAAGACTTCGTTCAATTGAAATTCGCAAAGAACTAACAGATGAATGGCAAAATGCAGGAATTAATACACCGAAAGAATATGCCGCATTGACGAATATTTTGACTATGGCTTGGTCAGGAAAAACAGTTCAAGCATACAAGGAATTAAAAGGACTTAAGAAAGAAAATTTAAGAGATAACATGACAAATACAGAGCTTGCTTTAAATCTTCTTGCTGAGGTATCTGCGACAGAATTGTCTCGCATGCAAAAGCCAAGCGGATATGATGAAACAAAGGAAGTTACAATATCCGGTGGAGAAATTGCTGGAAATGCAAGGAAAGAGCTTGAAGCGAAATTAGGAAGAACAGTGATTTCAAGTTCTAACGCAACAACGCCAGAATTGTTAGATGATTCAAAAAAATAACAATTACTCTGCGTATTATGGTTCAGTTGCCATGGAAATATTTTGCATGCTGTAGGAAAATATTACATTAAGGCAGGAATTGCAATTCCAAGTTGCTTTTTCAGGGGATAATATTATGATATATTTTGGAGGAAAGAGGTGATTACGTGAATAATGTAAAGATAGGAGAATACTTATCATCACTCCGAAAATATTATAAAATTACACAGGATGAATTGTCAGATAGATTGGGAATAACCAGACAGGCGATTTCGAAATGGGAGAATGGGGCGACAATACCGGACATTGAGCTACTAATGAAGTTATCAGAACTATATGGGGTATCTATTAACGATATAATAAATGCAGATACCACAAGTATTAAATATCAAAAAGAAATAGTTTTTCCGGATAAGAGTAAAGTTCCAAAGGAAATAACAGTGATTGGCTGTGGACGTTGGGGGACATTTATTGCATGGTATTTAAATGAAATTGGACACAAAGTATCCTTGTACGGAAGAGAAACATCTGCCAAAATGCAGCGATTAGTCGCAACAAGAGAAAATGAATATTTGCAGTTGAATAACAGGATTCAACTGATTACGGATTTAAAAGATATAGAAAAAGCAGAATATATTATTATTTCAATTCCAGCACAGAAACTAAAGGATGTTGTCAACGAACTAAATGTGCATAAGGTAGAAAATAAGACGATAGTGCTTTGTATGAAGGGATTTGTCTTCGTTAAAAGGTGCATTGATGTCACGTGGTACAAACGAAATTGCGAAACTGATTGTTGCAATGGGGGGAAAAGCAAGTACAGTATACGGACTGTGCCATTTGGGAGATTACGAAGCCACTTTGTTTTCTGAACATAGCCACAATTTGTCATATGGGAAAGCAATTGCTTCGCAGAGCACTTATGATAAACTTGCAGAGGGGTATTATACAGTGAAGGCGTTATACAATTTAGGTAAGGCATATGGAGTGGAATTACCGATTTGCGAAGTGGTGTATCGCATTCTATATGAGGGAGCCAACCCATATACAGAGTTACAAAAGTTATTTTCCAGAAGTTTAAGGAATGAGTTCAGCTAATCAATTTTGTTTGCTCCCTTTTTGTGATAAATTTGTGTATTTTCAATAAATATATTTACTTTTCTGCATTAAAGTGCTATAGTGTAAGAGAGCATAGGGAGAAGGTCCCATAGTTGCACGAAAGGTAGGTATTTGACATGGAGAATTATTATCAGCCGGAGATAGAATGCGCCTCAAGAGAGCAGATTCTGGAATGGCAAAATGAGCGCCTGGTAAAGCAGGTAAAGCATGTATACGATAATGTACCTTATTATCGCAAGAAAATGGAAGAAAAAGGAATTACCCCTGAAGATATTCAGTCTGTTGACGATTTACATAAGCTTCCTTTTTTGACAAAGGATGATTTACGAGAAGCGTATCCCAATGGATTGGTTGGTGTACCCATGAGTAAATGTGTACGTATTCATTCTACCAGTGGTACCACAGGCAGACGTGTGGTAGCTTATTATACCCAACATGACGTGGACCTTTGGGAGGACTGCTGTGCACGTGCTATTGTGGCAGCAGGCGGTACGGATGAGGATGTGGTGCATGTTGCTTACGGATACGGACTTTTCACCGGTGGAGCAGGATTACATGGAGGTTCCCATAAGGCAGGTTGCCTGACACTTCCTATGTCTTCCGGTAATACAGACCGTCAGATACAGTTTATGACGGATCTTGGTTCCACCATTCTTTGCTGTACACCTTCTTATGCAGCATATTTGTCAGAAAGTATTATGGAGAGAGGCTTGCAGGATCAGATAAAGTTAAAAGCAGGTATTTTTGGTGCAGAAGCATGGACACAGGAAATGCGTCGTGACATTGAAGAAAAGTTGGGTCTCAAGGCTTATGATATTTATGGATTAACAGAGATTTCCGGTCCCGGTGTATCCTTTGAATGTAGTGCACAGGGCGGTATGCATATTAATGAAGACCATTTTATTCCGGAAATTATCGACCCGAATACCGGAGAAGTACTTCCAGACGGTGAAAAGGGTGAGTTAGTATTTACTTGTATTACCAAGGAAGCATTCCCGCTTCTTCGTTATCGTACCCGTGACATTTGTGTATTAAATAGGGAAAAGTGTTCCTGCGGCAGAACTCATGTAAGAATGAGCAAGCCTATGGGACGTAGTGATGATATGTTGATTATCAAGGGTGTAAATGTATTCCCTTCACAGATTGAAACCGTACTCTTGAACAACGGTTATGCAGCAAATTACCAGATTATTGTAGACCGTGTAAATCATGGTGATACCATTGAGGTACAGGTAGAGATGACACCGGAAATGTTCTCTGACAGTCTGAGTGAAGTTTCTGCAAGGGAGAAAGCGTTGGTAAATGCGTTAAAGGGTATGCTGGGCATTTATGCAAAGGTTACTTTGGTAGCACCGAAGACGATTACCAGAAGTGAGGGTAAGGCAGTTCGTATTATTGACAAGCGTAAGCTGTATTAAGAAAAGGAGGGGTATTCTATGACCGTAAAGCAGATTTCTGTATTTTTGGAAAATAAACCCAGTGCTATGGCAAAATTCACGGATATATTGTCCGAGAACAAGATTGATATGCGTGCACTTTCACTGGCAGAGGCAGCAGATTTTGGTATTGTGAGAATCATTGTAGATGATGTATACGCTGCGATGCAGGTGATTAAGGACGCAGGCTATGTATGTTCTGCGACCAAGGTGTTGGCAGTAGCGATTCCCGATGAACCCGGAGGACTGGCAAAGGTAATTCATTACTTGGGAGAAGCTGGTATTAACATGGAGTATATGTATGCATTTACCACCAGACAGAAAGAGGTGGCATACATGATTTTCCGTGTAAAGGACAATGAAAAGGCTATTCAGGTACTGAGTAAGAATGGTGTGAAGCTGGCGAGTCAGGATGATTTGTCCAAGCTATAAAGTAAGGAAAAGGCGGCAGGAGTAACATCCTGCCGTTTTGAATAAAACAGGATAGATGAGGAGGAAGTTGAGATGGAGTTAAAATATGGGGTATTACCGGATGCTATACGAGAGAGATACAATGAAGTCCAGGGGGCAAATTTAGACCCAGAGGAAGATTGGGTTTATACAGAGGATGGAAAGATGCTGTTAATAGAATCAAGCGGAGGCTTTAGAGATATTACGGCACATGCTTATGCAACGGTTTGGCTTATTTGGTTGAATGAAAAGCAGTATGGAATACATACCTCCAGCAGATTCAATATGGAAACTCGCGATTGCACTTATTATATTGTAGGAATTTGGGGCGAGGAAGCTTTGACGGATGGGCAAATCGAATTGATAGAAAGCTGTATGAAATATTACTTGGAAAAAGATGATGAGATACAGCGTGAAATTTGGAACAAGAGACATCCGGAAAGGGCTGATGAAAAACGTACAATCTATGAAGTGATTACCCTAACACGTGAAGTTCGGAGCATGAATGACGGAAGAGCCTTTGATATTAACTTATATGGTGATGAGCCGGAATTGAAATTATTAAAGAAACATGGATTGCGCTAGAATAAATATTAAGAAAAACCCAGATAGTAAGATAGGAACTATCTGGAGAAGGGAAGTAGCATGCATATTTATATCTGTGACGATGAGCCACAAATATTACATCAAATAGGGTGTCAGGTACGAGCTTGTTTACCAGAGAGTTGTATTGTTGAGATGGGAACACCTATGGAGCTTTTGGAGAGAATTTGCCAGCAGGATTGTGATGTTCTGCTTTTGGACATTGATATGCCGGGGATGGATGGCTTAGAGGTGGCGAAGGAGCTTCCCTTGTTGCAAAAGAAGCCCTTACTTATTTTTGTGACAAGCCATGATGAGCTGGTGTATGACAGTTTGCAATTTCATCCTTTCGGTTTCGTAAGAAAGAGTTTTTTAAGTACAGAATTAGTTAAGGTTCTGAAAGATTGTGAGAAGGAATTGGCAGGCAGAAGGTTACACTATCAGTTCCGTACCTCAGATGGGGCAGTCAGCTTACCTCTGGAGGAAATACAGTATTTTGAAGCCGAGGGGAATTACCTGCAGATTTATACGAGAAACAAAAACTATCGTTTTCGGGAAACTATATCTGCAGTACAGAATGCTCTGGAGCAACATGGTTTTGTGAGGGTACATAGGGGATTTTTGGTGAATCAGGCAGTGGTAGAGCAGTTGGGAGCGGATACATTGAAGTTAGCAGATGGAAGAAGCTTACCCATAGGAAGAAATTATGCAGAGGTTGCCAAGAAACGGATTATGAGGTATATGCTACAATGAAATGGAGCAAAGAATACAAACAGGAATATGCTCTTTTGGATGAGAGGTACAATGCTCTACTGGGAGAGAAGGCAGAGCTTGCTTATGAATTGGAAGAACTAAAGGCATCTTTGGGGCAAATTCGGGAGCAGGAAATGCAGGTACGGGAGTTGCATGAGAATGTGCGTCGACTGAAGCATGATATGAAGAATCATACGATGGTGATTGCTTCTTATCTGAATGGAGGGGAATACGATAAGGCAAAGGAGTATACTTCAGTTATTCTGGATAAGCTAAATGCAGTGCACAGTTATATTGAAACAGGAAACTCCCTCCTCAATCATATTTTGAATGAAAAGTTAAATGTTGCCAGAAAAGAAGGAATTGCAGTGAAGGCAGAAATAGAGAATCTCTCCTTTTCTAAAATGGAGAGTTTGGATTTTTCAGCACTTTTGTCCAATATGTTGGATAATGCAATAGAGGCTTGCCGGAAGGAAGAACAGGCACAGCTGCAGGTGCAGATTGCATCAAAGAGAGGATATGATACCATTTTGGTGAAAAACAGTATCCTAAACTCTGTTCTGGCCGAAAATCCCCGGCTCCAAACCACGAAGAATAAAGTGGGGGCACATGGAATGGGTATTGTGCAAATACGAGCTATTGCGGAGAAGTACAATGGTCTCTGCGATTTTTATGAGGAAGAAAACTGGTTTTGTGTCAGTGCGTTTATCCCAACAGAATAGTTGTTTATCCCAATCCCTTGCAAGAAATGCTTGCAGGGGATATTTTGTTATTATACGCACAGATCAGATTTAGGTGCGGGTTGGCATTAAGAAATGGAGTAAACATGATTACGTTGGAGAAGGTTAGTAAATTTATTATTAAGGATTTGAGTTTACATATTCCGAAAGGGGAATGTGTGGGACTGATTGGGGCTTCGGGAGCTGGGAAAACCACCTTACTTAAGCTGATTTGTGGTTTATTGAAGCCTCAGGAGGGATATGTCAGAACCCTTGGGAAGGAGCCGGTGGTATCCAATAGGCAGTATGGACGAGACTTAAGTGTTTTTTTGACCGGGTATTCACCATTGGAGGGTGCGGATACCGTGCGACAGGTATTTGAGCTGTTACAGAGTATTTATCAAATACCGAAGGAGGATTTTGAGAAAGAGTATGAAGAACTGGCATCGGTATTGGACTTTGGCAGATACCAAAATAAGCCATTAAAGAGTCTGTCATTGGGGCAGCGAATGCGGGTTGAATTGGCAGCTACACTTATAGGAAGTCCTAAGTTAATTTTGCTGGATGAGCCCAATGTGGGGTTGGATGAAAACGGAAAGGCGATTCTGTGGGAGATTTTGCAAAAGAGGCGTAGTCAGGGTGCAACCATACTGGTAGCTTCCCATAGTTTGACTGATATGGAAAAGTTGTGTAGCAGAATGGTGATTTTAGAGAAAGGTCAATTATTATACTATGGTTCCATGAAAAAACTGTTGAGTCAGTATGCCCCTGTTGACAGGATGGAGGTAAGACTGTTGGGAGAATTGCCTGATATGGAGGATTTACCCATACAGGATTATCGGTTGCAAAATGATTGGTTGCAGATTCATTATAATTCCAACTACCTTTCCGCTGTAGAAATTTTGCAATTGTTATTAGTGCAGACACAGGTGGAAGAAGTAAATATCCGAAAGCCGGATTTGACAGATATTATTCTACAAATAAAGGGAGGGAAAGAGAATGAGTATCATTGAGGTAAACAATATTTCCAAGTCTTATCGAATTAATAAGAGGCAGAAAGGCATACCGGGAATGCTGGCGAATCTGGTACTTCCAAAGTATGAGGTAAAGCAGGCGGTAAAAGATGTCAGTTTTCAGATAGAGAAGGGCGATATGGTCGGATTTATAGGACCTAACGGAGCCGGGAAATCCACTACTATCAAGATGCTTTCCGGTATCTTGCATCCGGATGCGGGAGAAATCAAAGTCAATGACTATATTCCATATAAACAACGTAAGGAGTATGTAGGCAGTATTGGTGTGGTATTCGGACAACGTTCACAACTGCAGTGGGACTTACCGGTGATAGACAGCTTTGAATTGTTGAAAGCTATTTACAGTGTACCGGAGGAGCGATATCGCAAGAATTTAGATCGCTTTGTACAGATGCTGGATATGGGTGGTTTTTTACAGCAACCGGTACGACAGCTATCTTTGGGACAGCGTATGCGTGCAGATATTGTAGCAGCACTTTTGCATTCACCGGAGATTGTCTTTTTTGATGAGCCTACCATAGGGGTGGATGTAGTAGGAAAGGAGACGATTCGTAACTTTATTAAGGAGCTGAATGCAGAGGATCAGGTGACTATGCTGTTTACGACACATGACATGCAGGATATTGAGAAGGTGTGTGAGAAGTTGATTGTGATTGACAAAGGGGAAAAGATATATGATGGTTCTCTGTTAGGAATAAGAGAGCGTTATGGTGCTACCAGGCAGCTGGATGTAGAATTTGCAAACGTGGAGCAGATACAGCCAATCCTCAATGTGGAAGTGGTGGAGCTGGATGAATTGGATGGTAGGAAGAAACGTTTTGTATTTGAGAATAAGCAGGTGCAGATTAATGATTTGATGAATTATCTGTTGCAGACCTATCGGGTGAAGGATATCAGCATCTCTGAGCCGGAGATAGAGAGTATTATTCGTAAAATTTATAATGGAGAGGTGATTACGGTATGAGTTTAGCACCTTATCTGGCATATTTTAAGAAAAGCTTTTTAAACAGAAGTGCCTATCGTTTTGACCATATTATGAGTATCTTGTCCAATTGCCTGAGAATGTTTATCTTCTGGGAGATTTACAAGGCTCTTTATGGAGGGCGTACAGAGGTAGATGGTATTACCATGTCCATGGTGACTACGAACTTTATTTTGTCTATGGGCTTGGATGCAGTGTTTTATGTGAATGATTATTTCCTGCCGGATAAAATCTGGAACGGAAGTATTACGACAGAGCTGTTGCGTCCTATGAGCTTTAAGGGACGAATGATTGCAGAAAATTTGGGGAACGCAGCTTTTCATCTGCTGTTTCGCTTTGCACCGGCACTGCTCATTGCATGTCTGATAATGGGCATATTGCCGCCAGCGGATGGAGCAATGTTGATTTGGTTTGTGATCAGTGCCGTTTTGGGGTATGGAGTACTCTGGACTATCAGCTTTGCGGTGCAGATGTTTGCCTTTTGGTTGGTCAATGTGTGGAGTTTGATTACCATTAAAAATGTATTTGTGAATGTATTGTCCGGAACCATGATACCACTGTGGTTTATGCCGGAGTGGATGGAAGGTGTGTTAAGGTTTACCCCCTTTTCTTCGATTTACTTTACGCCGGTACAGATTTATCTGGGACAGTTATCCATGAGAGAAATCCTGATGAAATGCGTCGTACAGGTGGTGTGGATACTGGTGATTTATGGGATAGGTGACATTTTGTGGAGATTCGGACAGAGAAAACTGGTCGTTCAGGGAGGTTGAGAACATGCGTAATAATACACTGAGCCTAATTGGTGTTTATACAAAAACCATAATGAAGGCATGGTTTCAGTACAGAGTGGATGCAGTATTGAAATCCCTGGCAGTATTCCTGCGAGAGGCTACAGGAATCATTGTCATTTATTTTACACTTTTAAAGTTTGACTCTTTGAATGGTTGGAATATGTATGAAATGTTCTTTTTGTTTAGCCTACTGTTTCTGACCTATGGCATTATGATTCTTTTCTTTACAGGACTAAGGGATTTTGGCAGAACCGTAAGAGATGGAAGCTTTGACCGATATATCTTACGCCCAAGGGGATTATTGTTTCAAATTATATTCGTAAACGCAGATTGGTTTGCAGCACTTGGTCATGGCGGGCTGGGTGTGACATTGTTTTTGTTGTCCGCGTGGAAGGTTGGAATACAGTGGAATGTATGGTTGGCAGTTTATTATATCGTAACTATAGCGGGAGGGGTGTTAATACAGGGAGCGATTTTTCTGTTTCTGGCGACACTCAATATTTATTTGCTGGAGACCAATAGCCTGAAGGATTTGTTTTATTGGAACATGCGGAAATTCGCAGGCTATCCCATCAGTATTTTTCATAAAGCGGTACAGGTAATTATGATTTATGTAGTTCCGTTTGCCTTTGTGAATTACTTCCCTTGCCAATATCTGCTTCGCAAGGGTGATATGCAGCAGTATCCGGAGATATTTATGTATTTGACACCGGTGATAGGTGTAGGGATGTTTGCAGTCACATATTTGTTTTGGAAATATAGTCTGAGATATTATAAAAGTTCCGGAAACTAGGAGAAAAGAGGTGCCCTAAACAAATTACTCAAAAAGTCAAGAATTTATTCCTATTCTGTGTTAGTATAAGATTACGGTACCGGAAGGAGTGAAGAATTTGAGCAAATTAATGTTATTAGCAGATGCTTTGGAATATATCGAGAGGAATCTGGTGGAGGATATCCGTACAGAGGATATTGCCAAGGCCTGTTTTTGCTCAAAATCTACTTTAGAAAAACTGTTTCAGGATATGAATCATATGTCTATACGGGATTATATTGTACGTAGGCGTATGACGAAGGGAGCCAGACTGTTGTTTGAGGAGCCGCAACTCAGTATTTTGGACGTAGCACTGAGCGTGGGGTATAGCAGTCATGAGGCATTTACCCGTACCTTTAAACAGGTTTGGAACTGTAAACCGTCACAATTTCGTAAGCAGGTACGATATACCGAGCTTTTCCCGAGATTGTGCTTGCCGATGGAAGAGTGGGATGATTATATGAAGACAAGAAGACAGTATGATATTAGTGAATTATATGATTTGTTTGTAGCAAGAAAGAATTGTTACTTTGTGTGTTGTGATATTAAGAGTTTGGTACCGATTAATGAAATCAGTCACAAGGCAGGGGACCTGGCGATTTTGGAGGCGTTGAGGCGTATGAACGAAGCTGCCGGCGAAAATGATGTAGTGTTCCGTATCGGGGGAGATGAATTTGTGATGATGACCGATAGCGAGGAGGAAGCCTATGCAGAAGGGATTCGGGAAAGGATTTTGGGAGAAAACGGTAAGACTTATTCCTACGAAGATAAGGAGATACCCTTGAGTTTATATGCTGTGGTAACCAGACTGGATTTGGAAAGAATAAAGTACAATGATGTGTTTTGCAAGCTTCATGAAGCGATACAGGAAAATAAATAGGATATTTAAGTATCAAAGCCCGAATCTTAAGATTTTGGGCTTTTTGTTTTGGGTATTGCAATTTTCAACAAATGAGAGGATAATAGTATATAATGTTTGGCATTATGCACAAAAAGAAGAGGGTACTTATGAAGAAACGATTATTAGTGAGTGTTTTGTGTTTGGCATTGAGCATATCCACCTTATGTGGCTGCCAGTCTCAAAGAACACCTGTAGATGAAACGGTAGAAACAAGCGGGCATTCTACAGAAGCAGAAAGCTCTGAAGTGGGAGGTTCTGTTGCAGAAAGTAGTTCTGAGACGGACAATAGCGGGAATGGTGAGAACGCCATAGGAAGTGAGACAGAGTTGACCATTGCAGATATTTCTTCCGTGGATTTGGTGGCGGATATGAAGATTGGCTGGAATCTGGGAAATACTTTGGATGCAACCGGCGGTGTAGGTGCCGATTCGGAACGTTCCTGGGGAAATCCCAAGACTACACAGGAGATGATTGATGCAGTGCTGGATCAGGGGTTTAATGTGATTCGTATTCCGGTTACCTGGGATGGACATTTTGGTGCTGCTCCGGAGTATCAGATACATGATATCTGGATGAACAGAGTGCAGGAAGTGGTAGATTATGCCTATGACCGTGGGGCTTACGTCATATTGAATTTGCACCATGAGGAGTGGCATTTCCCTTCCGAGGAGAATAAGGAGGCTGCTTCAGAAACTTTGGCAGCATTATGGACACAGATAGCAAATCATTTCAAGGATTATGATGAACATTTAATTTTTGAAGGTTTGAATGAACCTCGTAAAAAGGGTACTGCGGTGGAGTGGACCGGTGGTGACAAGGAAGGTCGTGAGGTGGTGAATCATTTCGCACAGGTCTTCGTAGATACAGTGCGTGCGACGGGGGGAAACAATGCGGAGCGCCATTTGATGGTAACCGGTTATGCGGCATCTTCCAGCAGGGATGCGTTGAAGAGTATTCAGCTTCCGGAGGATGATAAGTTGATAGTTTCCGTACATGCATATACCCCTTATAATTTTGCTTTGAATACCAAGGGTACAGACCGGTGGGATGTAGATAAGGATGCAAAGGACATTGATTATTTATTGAAAACGTTGGATGAGTTGTTCTTAAGTAAAGGCATTCCGGTGATTATTGGCGAGTTCGGTGCCATGAATAAGGAGAATGATGCAGAGCGTATTGAGTGGGCAGACTATTACGTATCAAAGGCGACGGAATATGGTGTGCCATGCATTTGGTGGGATAATAATGCTTTCCGTGGTTCCGGTGAGAATTTCGGACTTTTTGATAGAAGAACGCTGACGTTCCCCAGTCAGGATTTGGTAGATGCGATGATGGCAGCTACCGAAAAATAGAAATTCAAATAAAGGTATTGAAAATGGTTGATTGAGAACGATTTTCAATACCTTTTTCTATTTTCCAAATAGGAATTGGAAAATAGTGGTTGACATATTCGTATGATGTGTTATACTTTGAATGTCAAATGGTTTGAATTTAAAACTAATTTAAAATAAAATAATTTGAAAAACAAATAATATTTGCGTGGAGGATACCCATGACAGGCAGAATCGTAGGCACAGGTTCTTATATACCGGAACTTGTTTGGGATAATAATAAACTGACGGAATTTATGGACACCAATGATGAATGGATTAGAGAGCGAACAGGAATCGCCAGAAGGCATATTTCAGAAAACCTGACTACTTCCCAAATGGCTGTGGTGGCGGCGAAAAGAACTATGGAAAATGCTGCAAAACAGGGATATTGTGCAGAACAGGTGGATGCAATTTTCGTATGCTCCGTAACACCGGACTTGTCTGTGCCATGCATTGCTTGTGAGGTACAGAAGGCAATCGGAGCCAAAAGAGCGTTCTGCTATGATATGAATGCTGCCTGCTCCGGTTTTGTATTTGCTTACAATATGGCAGTTTCTTACATGAATATGGGTATGATTAGAACGGCTTTGGTCATTGGCAGTGAGAGACTTTCCGGTATTCTGGATTGGTCTGACAGAGGCACAGGTATTCTCTTTGGGGATGGTGCAGGAGCCATGCTGGTAACTGCCTGCGAAGGCCCCTGCGGTATGGTGATGCACTCTGAGGGAGAAAGTGGAGATGCTCTACTATGTCACGTAGGGGGAAAGCTTTCCATGGATGGTCAGAAGGTATTCCGCTTTGCCGTAAAGCGAGTGCCGGAAGTGATTACAGAGCTGTTGGAGCAGATGCAGATAACCAAGGAGGATGTGGATGTATTTTTATTACATCAGGCCAATATGCGTATTATTGAAGCAGTAGTCAAGCGATTGGGACTGGATATGAAAAAGGTACCTGTGAATATAGCAGAGATGGGGAATACTTCTTCTGCCAGTTTGGGTATTTTGATTGATGAGTTGAATCAAAAGGGCGAGTTGAAGCCCGGAAGTCGTATGGTAATGGCCGGCTTTGGTGCAGGCTTGTCCTGGGGTGCAGGATATATTTTAGTTTAAGGTAATGACCGCATAGCGGCTTACATAGAAAATGGATTAAATTTTAGGAGGACATAGCAATGTTAGAAAAGATTCAGGAATTAGTAGCAGATGGTTTAGGAGTAGAGGCAGCAAAGGTAGTTCCTACTGCCAGCTTCAAGGATGATTTGGGAGCAGATTCATTAGACTTATTTGAATTAGTAATGTCTTTTGAAGAGGAATTCGGTGTAAGTATTCCTGCAGAGGAATTGGAGAAAATGGTAACTGTTCAGGATGTAATGGATTACATTGAAGCAAACAAGTAATTGATTTTGCAACAGAGGTGAAGATTGTGAAGACAGCATTAACAGAGCTTTTGAATATTGAATACCCTGTGATTCAGGGCGGCATGTCATGGGTGGCAGAATACCATCTTGCAAGTGCTGTATCTGAAGCAGGCGGTTTGGGGCTGATTGCGGCAGGCGGCGCACCGGTAGAATGGATCAGAGAGCAGATTCGTGAGGCGAAGAAGCTGACCAGTAAGCCGGTTGGTGTAAACATCATGCTGATGCATCCACAGGCGGATGAAATCGCGAAACTGATGGTGGAGGAGAATGTGTCTGTAGTAACTACCGGTGCAGGAAGTCCTGAAAAGTATATGAGTATGTGGAAGGAAGCCGGTATCAAGGTAATCCCTGTGGTAGCATCCGTAGCGTTGGCAAAGCGTATGGAACGCTCAGGCGCAGATGCAGTGATTGCAGAGGGTACCGAGGCAGGCGGACATATTGGCGAGCTTACTACTATGGTACTGGTACCTCAGGTTGTTGATGCAGTGAATATCCCTGTAATTGCAGCAGGTGGTATTGCTGACGGCAGAGGTATGGCAGCAGCATTTATGTTGGGTGCAGCAGGCGTACAGATGGGTACTCACTTTGTAGTAACCAAGGAATGTACCGTACATCAGAATTATAAGGATTGTGTTATTAAGGCAAAGGATATCGATACCAAGGTAACCGGTAGAACTACCGGACATCCTGTAAGATGTCTGCGTAATAATATGACCAAGGAATATTTAGCAAAGGAAGCTGCTGGAGCTAGTCTGGAAGAGTTGGACCATTTGACCTTAGGTGGTTTGAAGAAGGTTGTTGTAGATGGTGATGTTCAGAACGGAAGCCTGATGGCAGGACAGATTGCCGGATTGGTGAAGGATGAATGTACCTGTAAGGAATTAATTGAGCGAGTATGCTCTCAGGCTGAGCAGCTGTTGGGAGGAAAGTAATATGGGCAAAACAGCATTTATTTATCCCGGACAGGGTGCTCAGAAATATTTCATGGGAAAGGATTTTTATGATACCTTTCCCACTGCGAAGGCGGTTTTTGACAAGGCAGATGAGTTGTTGGATATTTCCGTAACGCAGCTTTGTTTTACAGAAGACGAGCGTTTGAATCAGACTGCATATACTCAGGCAGCGTTGGTAACTACCTGTCTGGCCATGACAGCAGTATTAAATGAGCAGGGATTTTACCCTGATGTCACCGCAGGCTTAAGCCTGGGTGAATATGCAGCCATTGCAGCTGCAGGCGGCTTCACTTATGAGGAAGCCATTAAAACAGTAAGAGCCAGAGGCATTTACATGGAAGAGGCAGTACCCGGCGGCAAGGGCTCCATGGCAGCAGTTTTGGGTATGGAAGCAGAAGCAATTGAGGTGGTACTTAATGATATCGAGGGTGCACATATTGCAAATTACAACTGCCCCGGACAGATTGTTATCACCGGTAGGAAGGAAGCAGTTGAAGTGGCTTGCGAGAAGTTAAAGGAAGCAGGCGCAAAGAGATGCTTACCTTTGAATGTAAGCGGTCCCTTCCA
>JAZQEK010000015.1:0-1856 GCA_045538995.1 Acetatifactor sp.
TCTTTAGCTTTCGCTTTAATCATAGTCCCTTGGACGTATTCTTCACATGAGTAAATATCGATATATACCCCAGTTCTCTCCATTTTCGGAATGAAGCTCATATCTTCTCGCGGAAAGAATGACACCATTCGGTTATCTGCGTATACAGTACACTCTGCTGGTGCATAGCAATGAACACCTGCTCGCTCTACAACTTCTCTAAGCTGCAAAACGTCCGCCTTTGCTTCAGGAAGCACAATATCATCTTCTTCATATTCCCTTCCATCACAATCTCCGCAAAACATTAAGGTAGCATTTTCAGGGAGAAGTTTACGAAGAAGCAGTACTTTCTCTTCTGCCATTTTCAGGGGGTCAAGTAAAACCGCCAACTTAATATTTGACAATTCCAATGCTTCAAAATCATTTGCAAGCGCAATATCAACTGGCGCACCAGTCAGTTGCAGATTGCATAGCACATCCAATGCAGGAATTATCATCGAAGGATGCATCCGCAACCTGCTCTCATCATCAGCGATCACTAGGATTTGTGCAACGGATTGGTGTTTTTTTACGCGTATCTGCTCAGAGGCTTTCAAAAGAGTATGAATTTGCTTCATAATTCCGGGGTCATCATACCATCCACCACCAAGATCCATGTACCAAAGTCCAGAATTATGGGCAATGTTTTTGCATGTTTCGCGGAGCAGTACCGTATCCGTTTCCTTTGCATCGCTTAAGGCATTATACATTCCACTGATATGGGTTCGAATATCACACTCATCTAGCCAGAGATGGGTCTTGTTTATTGATGCTGTGGGAGCCATTACACATCCCGGTTCTCCACCGTTCCACCGATGATATGGTTTTGGTCCTGCAAAGAAATCAATACTATCACTTTTTAATAAGCGATCCCAAGCATAAAAACCAGTATATGCACTTCGAGCAACATAAAGATTGTATCCATAGAATGCCCCAGCAGGCTTTCCGCCACTGCAATCATGAACAATGTCGCCAAAATACATCATTGCATCTGTGTTTACTTCCCCAGTAAAAATATCATAGTCCAAACTCCAGCAGTCAGACACATCGTTCCTACAGGAAATCTCAGGACTAACAAAAGGTTTCTCACGGAGAATAGACGGTGGAACAATTTCTTCTCCAGATGCAACACCCCACGCCAGAAGCATTTTCTCTTCTGATCCATACTTTCTTATGCCCCACTCACGGAATTTCTTACTATTCGTAATTCCGTAATCGCCGAACTTGCCGCTCTGACGGCCCCAAAGCATAGACTCTCCGCTGGTACCATAGGCAATATGATATGCTAAAATGCGGTCTCCCCATTTCGCCTCAAGCCGTTTGATCAGCCGGCGCAGGGTTTCACCGGCATCTTCCAGCCATTTTTCTGACGAAAAACTTTGTCGGGCGATCAATCCCCCTACATTCGGTCTGGGGTCCTTCCATCCCTCAGCATTATAATAACCGTAGGAAGCTTCATAGCCCAGATAATCATGCTGTTCTGTTCCAACCAAAGCCCGGATTTCTTCTGCGCTGCGCGGACCTGCTTCATATACAAATACTTCTTCAGGATTTTCAAAGCACCAGTCAATAGGAACATTTAATTTAATTCGCGGAATAAAGTATTCCACTTTGCCAGATGCAAAGATACTTTCCAATACTCTGTCGCAAAGGGAATAATCATATTTGTTAACGCCTACCCAGCCGCTGTGCAGAATACATGTATGTATTTTTACTCCCGCATCGCAAAAAGCATCATGCGTCTTAAGCGTGTTAGAGAAATCGGGATTAAAGACAAGCGGCTTTCCTTCAGCATCCGATATAGGAGGATCATAACAGAATCCAAGTCTGGACCAAAA
>JAZQEK010000016.1:0-4149 GCA_045538995.1 Acetatifactor sp.
GAAACCATTGTAAAGATTATTCAAAGTCACCGAATAATCCGTCTCGCTTGGTGCTACCTCGCCAATGACCTCAAATGGTTCTACAGCTCCCACAGGCATTACACTACCACATATCATGCAGCAAGCTGCTATAAAGCACACAAGTTTTCTCAATACTTTATTTTTCATTCTTTCACCCCTATTTCCGTACATATTTTATACAAAATTTTCATTCTATCATTATTCTATCGCATGAGAATCTTTCGCATAGTACGATATCGTCATTCAACTCATACAATTCCGCTATCTTTTATCTATTTCTGTTCAATAATGTAAACTCCTTCTCCTGCCGGAATCTGCAATGTTACTTGATTTTCAAATACTTTTACAGTTTCCAAACCATACATCTGATACTGTTTTCCTGGCAATGTCATCTCTACCTTACAGTCACAGGCAGTGGATAAATTCACCAAATAGTAACGTTTTTCACCATTTCGTTCAAATTCAGAAACCATAACTTCATTATCACAGTCAATTTGAACATCCATTTCTATCTGTAGCGTTTTTGGAAGTTCCCCACAGAAGATACATTCGCTATCCGTCAGGTCACTAATTTCCTCCTGTGTAAATCCATTCTTATATGTGCCATATGCTCGTACTCCCTTATGTTCTGAAGATAAGATGTCATCCTCTATCTGTTTGAAAAAGCCATTCAACTTTTTTACCCATTCATAGAAAATCGTCTTCTTCCCCTGCATATCAATAAGGGCACTCCCTCCATTCTCCGCAAATGCATAACATTCCTGGCCTGTATAGTCCAATGGAAAGCATCCCGGAAAATAAGCGAATCCTTCACTTCCATACGCTACCGTCACGTGCATTTGAAGGGCCATTTCAGCAAACCTCATCTGTCTGTCTTTTCCAAACCACTGTCCAACCTGCATATAGTTGTAAAATTTGTTTCCATATTTTCGTTTTTTCACATTAAAATAGTCATTTAATTCAAAAAGAGCCACATGCACAGAAGTTGGAACCGTCGGCCAAAAATTTTCGAACGGATATTTGTCTTGCGATACAAACTCAAACGGCGCCTTTGAAAGCAGTCCTTCTACCAATGTGTCATAAAACGTAAATCTATTTTTGAAACAAATCTCCATATCCCCTTCCAAACGAAATGGTAACTTTTCCGGTGCTAAACCTCCCATGCCACCCCAAAAGATTGCATCATTGATAGAATAGGAATAGAAATTCGTGTGAAATTCATAACCCCCATAATACTCATCAAAAACTTTTTTTGCATGAGCAATTCCATCGAAAGATAAATACCCTGCTTCGTCTGAGAAGAAAATACCTCCAAATGCTTTTTTATGTGTCATTGGCTCAATCTCAGCAACAAAATTTCTATCTAACTCTACGATTTCCTCTGGAGTTAATTCTGAAAACGGTTTCTCGCCATGCTCTCCCGGAAGTATGCGCACATACTCCTCAGATATCTTTGGAGTTGGATAGTACATAATTCCATATTTCTCACAAAGTTCAAAAGTCTTTTCTATGGTTTCTCTTCTCGAGTCATACCCAAAAGCAAAGATTCGATTAATCCCTGCTTCCGCCAATGCTCCGAACACCTCATCCGTAAGCCTTGACGGATATGGTTTGTCCTCATATGCACCTGTCGGCGCACAAAATACTGCCTGTACAAATTGTTTTTTTTCTTGCTTCTCCACGGTTCTGTTCCTCCTTTTTTCTATGACTTATTCTCCCATTTTACGAGCATACGGCAAGAGAATCACATCTTCTCCCGGTCCGAGCCTCATCGTTAACGGCACCTGCTCCGTCGTAAGCTCCAGCAAATCCAGTTTCAAAAAGGAATTTACCTGCTTCCCCAAGTCAAAGGTCTGCTCATATTCCCTTTTTGTTGATACATTTACCACATACAAAAGCTGCATTTCATTTATACTGCGATAAGTAGTATAGATTTCTGTATCTGTATTTTTATTCCGATAAATTTGTGTCCCAGCTATCTGCCCAAAGGTACAAGTGCTTTCATTCAAAGCTATCGTAGGCTTACCTTTACACATTGGTCTGTCTCCAAGTAACAGAATTTTTCCTCCCTGCGTAGCAAACCTATGCACCATTTTCTCAGTCAATGGCTCTAACCTCACTGCTGAAGGCAAAACCAGAAATTCATACGGACATCTACCACATCCTATCTTGTCCCCATCCACAAATCCATATTTCATCATTCCCATATTCGTCAGTATATGATATGGGATTCCATGCTTGGAAAATAGCCGACAGTCTTCCTCGTCTGGTTCCAAAATTGCTACGTGAATTTCCTGACTGCCTTCTCCCAGTAAATATCCAAGGCGCATAAAATATTCCTGCACACGCTCATCCGGTTTTTCCTGAAAACAGATTCGGTTGACTCCATTTGCAAAGTAATACTTCGCAACTCGCTCCATATCTCTACTTGGAACTTCAGCTACCATCTTGCTTTTATCTAATTGAGCTGCCAAACTGGCAATTCTACGTATATCTTTTTCCTGCGCTGATACCTCAGCCTTCCCATAATTCAAACAAAACACTTCTGAGCTTCGCTCCCTCTCCCACTCTTGATTTAAAAATGGTCGATAGGATTTACAAATCTCTGTTTCAAATTGTTTACTTAGATAACGCATTTCGTCCCCTCCACCTATTTATACTTCTAACAATAGTGTCTTAATCTCATATGGTTTCACAGCCAGTCGAATCTCACCTTCTCTAAACTCTTCCTGTGGTCTTTCCATCAAATCACTTTCCGCATACGCTTTTACTGGGAATCCGGTGTCCACAAACACGTTTCCCTTTGCTCCCGCATATTCATGAAAACGTAATACCACATATTTTCCATCCTCTGATTTTTTCAACGCATCCAGCTCCACATGTCCACCTGAAAGGCAAACCATGCCTTTTCCTGCCGCCGTCGGCATACGCAGAATTCCTTCCACCACATCCATTGGTTGATTCAAATCGAACGACTCTTGTACCGTTCCTCCCTCTACAAAATCTCCTTTATGAGGGAACAGTGAATATGTAAAATCATGTTCTCCCTTATCTGCTGCATAATCCGGATACGTAGCTGCCTTCAGAAGGGATATACGAATCACATTATCATGAATGTCGTGTCCATACTTGCAGTCATTTAAGAGACTTACCCCGTAATCATGTTCAGATAAATCCACCCATCTGTGGGCCACGCTTTCAAATCGTGCCCTATCCCAGCTTGTGTTTGAATTATTTGGACGTCTAACGTTTCCGTACTGCACATCGTAAGTTGCATAGGTAGTGCGAATGTCTACCGGGAACGCTGCCTTTAAAAGCTTCTGGGTTTCCTGCCAATCCACATGAGTCTTGAAGTCGATTCTTCGATCTTTTGCATACAGAATCATGTCTTGCGTAATACAAGACTTATGATATTTCCACTCTTGACGAATTACCGTCCGAAGGGCACCATTTTCAATCACTTCCTGTCTTATTGGTGCGGTCAGTTCTTCCATCTTCTGGTAGTAGTAGATATCAATATCCCACGCATCAAAATTCAATGGTTTATCTTCAAACATCTGTAGCACATTTCCCCTTGTATCTTCTGCAAGGACCTGACAGTCGTACTCTTTATCAAAAAGACTTATCATCTGTCCATCTTTGTTTAGTTCCAGATGATAAAACGGCGTTTCGATGACCATGCCCATTTCTGCGTCTGAAGCCTTTTGGATAGTCGCACACACTTTTTTATTTTCATCTGCTATTACAGCATCTTCGGCAAATTCTTCCTGAATATGCAGATACTTGGCACCCATAGCAGGAACATCCTCTGCGTAAATCCAAGTTCCATCTTCTTCAGTCTGTACTTCTACCGGCATTCCATTTTCCCCGTACAACTTGGTCACACGTCTTTCCGGAAGCCATACCATACCGCTTCTATTTTCCCCATAAGAATTAATTACGCTAACCACTGCTTCCTGAGAAAGCAATGTCTTCTCAAAAAAGTGCCCGATTACATTGTCCGCAATTTCTTTTGCTTTGCCATAATTCACAACCGAATCCTCGTACACTTCTCGAATGGACGATCCTGGTATAATATCATGGAATTGGTGTGTCAAAATAATCTTCCATCCCTCAGTAAGTTCATCC
>JAZQEK010000017.1:0-29297 GCA_045538995.1 Acetatifactor sp.
CAGTTAACCTTTGCACGAAGACCTTCGGAGTAAGACTTACGGAATACTTCCTTAACAGTGTTGGTGTAAGGATCATACTCAGTCTCAACGAAGGTAAATCCATTGATACGTGCAATAATCTGAGCTGCATCTTTTCCAAGACCGTTTAAGATAACTCTTAAAGGCTTCTGACGAACCTTGTTAGCCTTTTCTGCGATACCGATAGCACCTTCAGCAGCTGCGAATGATTCATGACCAGCTAAGAAGCAGAAACATTCTGTTTCTTCTTCAAGAAGCATCTTACCAAGGTTACCATGTCCTAAACCAACCTTACGTGTATCAGCAACGGAACCGGGAATACAGAAAGCCTGAAGACCTTCACCGATTGCAGCTGCAGCATGTGCCTCTCTTCTACAATCCTTCTTAATAGCGATTGCAGCACCTACAATGTAAGCCCAGCAAGCGTTCTCAAAACAGATAGGCTGAATGCCCTTAATCTGGTTGTAAACATCAAGACCTGCGTCTTTGGTAATCTTTTCAGCTTCTTCGATAGAAGCGATGCCATAGCTATTTAATACGCCATTGATTTTCTCAATACGTCTTTCATATGATTCAAATAATGCCATTTTTACGTCCTCCTATCTCTTATTCATGTCTAGGGTCGATAATCTTAACTGCATCAGCTACACGACCATACTGTCCCTTAGCCTTCTCCCATGCGGTGTTCGGATCATCACCCTTCTTAATAAAGTCAGTCATCTTGCCAAGGCTTACGAACTGATATCCGATAATCTGATCGTCAGCATCCAAAGCGATACCGGTTACATAACCTTCAGCCATTTCAAGGTAACGAGGACCCTTTGCCAAAGTACCGTACATAGTACCAACCTGGCTTCTTAAGCCCTTACCAAGGTCTTCCAAACCTGCACCTACAGGCAAACCATCTTCTGAGAAAGCTGACTGGGTACGACCATAAACGATCTGTAAGAATAACTCTCTCATAGCGGTGTTAATAGCATCACAAACAAGGTCAGTATTCAAAGCTTCCATAACGGTTCTGCCGGGCAAAATTTCAGAAGCCATAGCTGCAGAGTGAGTCATACCGGAACATCCGATGGTCTCTACCAATGCTTCCTGAATAATACCTTCCTTAACGTTCAGGGTCAGCTTACAAGCACCCTGCTGAGGAGCACACCAGCCAACACCATGTGTTAAACCGCTAATGTCTGCTACATCTTTTACTTTTACCCATTTTGCTTCTTCTGGGATAGGAGCACAGCCGTGAGATACGCCCTGTGCAACTGGACACATTTCTTCAACTTCTCTTGAATAAATCATGTGAAATCTCCTTTCAATTCTGATTATACTTAGATATTTCTTATCACTTGACAAAAAAATATCATAATCACCGCATACATTCTCTCATATTTGAGACAAAAAATCCAGTGTTTTTTCTAATTTTTACAAAGTTCTATCTTTTTGTTACTACTTCTCCGCTATTCTTATGTATGGAGTTCTCCGGAATCACCCCTCTTACGCAGGATGTAGGATAAATATTAGAGTTTCGACAAACAATGGTTCCGGGATTTAACACACTGTTACAGCCCACTTCTACATTATCCCCTAACATAGCACCAAACTTCTTCAGACCGGTTTCCAACACACCTTCAAAGGTCATTACCCTGACTAAGGTCTTATCACTCTTCACATTAGAAGTAATGGAACCTGCACCCATGTGAGCCTTATAGCCTAAGATACTGTCTCCTACATAATTGTAATGTGCTACCTGTACCTTATTAAAAAGTACCACATTCTTCAATTCCGTAGAATTGCCAACCACTGCTCCCTTTCCTACGATAGCATTGCCTCGCACAAACGCACAATGTCTGATTTCTGCCTCTTCATCCACAATCAGGGGACCATTCAGACAGGCAGTAGGTGCCACCTTGGCACTCTTGGCAATCCAAATGTTTTCGCCACGCTTTTCAAACTTCTCCGGATCTAAAGTTTCACCCAATTCAAGAATATAATCATGTATCTTTGGTAACAGCTCCCAGGGATAAGTCGCCCCTTCAAACAAATCCGCTGCGATGGTTTCCTTCAAATCATACAAATTTTCAATGGTAATCTGCTTCATAAAAAGCCTCCGTTCCGAAATAAATTCCGATTTCTTATCAAAAATAAAATTACGTTAAAAGTTTACACCAAGAATCCGGTCTTTACAAGTATTTTTACTCAAAATTTATTGACAAATCCATTTCTTTCCACCATAATTATATTTTGTATTATATTAACGCACTAAAGTGCATATTGAGGAGGATCATTATGAAGAGAAAGTTACTTGCGTCCTTCTTTGCCATAATGTGTGTATTCAGTCTTGTTGCCTGTTCAACAGACGCAGATACCAACTTATCCAAAGAAGAACCTACCACTACAGAAGCTCCGGCAGACCCTACTGAGGCTCCTACCGAAGCACCTACTCCGGAACCTACCGAGGAACCTACTCCGGAACCCACCGAGGAACCTACTCCGGAACCTACCGAAGTGCCCACTCCGGAACCCACCGAAGCACCTACTCCGGAACCAACTGAAGCTCCTACACCGGAACCTGTTGCTACCGAAGAGCCTGTTGCTACTGAAGAGCCCGTCGCTACCGAAGAGCCCGCTGCTACTGAAGAGCCTGTCGCTACCGAAGAGCCTGTTGCTACCGAAGAGCCTGTTGCTACTGAAGAGCCCGTTGCTACTGAGGAGCCTGCTGCTACTGAGGAGCCAGCTACACCTGTAGCACCTCCCGCAGATTTATCTGATGATATTTATTCCTTCCAGCTGTCCATCAACGGTACTGTACTCCAGTTCCCTATGTGGTACTCTGATTTTGAAGCTTTAGGCTTTATTAACCAGGAAGATATTACCAAAACCTTATCTCCTAATGAGTACACTGCTTCCGACACATGGAAAAAGGATGGTTATACCATTTATACCAAATCACTGAATCTGAGTATGAACACTGTTACCTTAGATAAGGCTGAAATAGCAGGTATCACTATCGACTCCTACTATGTAAAGGACAAGGGCTGTGATTGGGAAATCCTGTTACCAAAGGGAATTCAGTACGGTGTTTCTACAAGAGATGATATTATTGCAGCATATGGTAATCCTTCCGATGAATATGAGGGAGATTTGTATTACAAATTGGCTTATGAACTCGATTCTTACGAAAAAGTAGAACTTTATGTATTCAAAGACAGCGGTACCTTAGACAAGATAGACCTTCGTAACTTTGTAGAACTAGAAGGTGCAGACAATTCCGTTGATGCTACTGTTCCGGAAATCGTAACCAATTATGTTGGTCCGGAAGCTGTTGGCGATGACTTGTACAAATTCAACATCGAATTAGAAGGTAATCTCTACACCTTGCCTTGCCCGGTATCCACCTTATTGGCAAATGGCTTCACCATCAACGAGAAGAACTCTCAGATGGAAATTGCTTCCGATACCTCCGGTTGGGTAGAACTTCGATACAACAATCAGAGCTACAGAACTCTGGTTCGTAACTATGCAACCTATGCAACTGTAGCAGAAAACTGCTTTGTAACCGAAATGGAAAGCAGCATTTTCGACCCTGACTTCCAGCTTACTATCCCTTGCGATATTAAGCGCGGCGACTCCGAAGAAGATGTATTAGCTAAGCTGGCAAACTTCCACTATGATTTGGACGACTCTTCTTCCTCAGGCTTCAAATACTACAGAGTATATGACCCCAACGGTAGTAAGTTAGACTCCTACACTATTACCACTCAGGATGGCGTGGTAGTAATCATTGAGCTTGGTACCAGAAACAAGCCCCAATAATCAAATAACAAAAGCTTCCGGTGTCTGAGAGCATCGGAAGCTTTTTATGACCTGTTATTTTGTCACATTTCGCTTATTTGTACCTAATTCTATTTACATTGAATATGGGCAATTGGGGACATAATTTCCTACAAGCAGGCCTTGAAAAACGCCGGCGCTTGGAATTTTCGAGCCATTGCGAAGAAAATTCCTTAGCGTCCGCTGCGTTCTTTCACGGAGCGAGAGCGTCCTGCGGTAGGATGTTATGTCCTCAATTGCCCTTTGTATGCAAGGGGTACAAATAAGCGAACCGGGACTTATTTTTTATAATTTGCTGCCACCTGATTGAACTGTCCAATCAAAGCATTCTGGTTGTTGAGCTGTTTCACGATATTGGTTCTTCGGGTAATAAAGTCATCCAGCTTTTCCATATATTCCTCAGAGGTAATCTGCCCTTCTGCCACCTGCGTCAGTCCCTTTTCCCAGCTGGCTGTCAGTGCAGGGTTCAAAAGCGGTCGTATGGAATTGTTTACCACATCATAAATCATTTCTCCCAACAAGGTAGGGGTAATAATCTGTGTCTTCTTATTCAGAGCCAGATATTCAATATTTACCAGCTTCTTTAAAATCTCCGCACGAGTGGCACTGGTACCGATACCACTACCCTTTATCTGAGCACGAAGCTCCTCATCCTCAATAAACTGTCCGGCATTTTCCATGGTCAAAATAATGCTTCCTGAATTGTAACGCTTGGGCGGTGAGGTTTCACCCTCCTTGATTTCCAAGCCATCCAGTTGAATGGTTGCCCCCTTCTTTAAGCTCTTTAACAGCTCCATAAACTGCTCATCACATTTCAGTTCCTCATTTTCCTCGCCTTCCTTTGGCTTGTCCTCCTGATTCTCCTGTTTTTTATTAAAGAAGGAATATTGCATTACCTTTAGATACCCTTCGTCTGCCAGCACCTTAAAGTTCGAAAAGAACTTCTCTCCTTTTATCTGGGTGGTAATAGCTACCTTCTGATACACAGCCGCCGGATAAAAAATACTTAAAAAGCGACGGACAATGGTTTCATAAACCTTGGCAGCGGTTGGATTTAAGCTTTGCAGATTATTTAAACCTTGTCCTGTAGGAATGATTGCATAGTGGTCGGTAATCTGCTTGTCATTCACATAACGGGTCTTGGCAATCCCCTTGAAGCTTCCGTTGTTCAAAATCTCTCCCGCAAAATTACTACATAGCTGATAATTGCGAAGTCCCCCGATGTTTTTATGGATTTCTTTCGCTACTGCCGTAGACAACACACGGGCATCGGTTCTGGGATAGGTTACCATCTTCTTTTCATACAATTCCTGCACGATTTGCAGTGTCTGGTCCGGACTGATTTTGAAAAACTTCGAGCAATCATTTTGAAGCTCTGCCAGATTGTATAAAAGTGGTGGATTTTTATTTTCTTTCTTCCGCTCGATAGCATCCACTATCGGTGGTTGTACCGGCTCTGCCAGCAGCTCTTCTATGAGCTTTTCTGCATAAATTTTTTCCTTAAAGCCATTTTCCTTATAAAGCACTGGAGAATTAAAATATTTACTGCCTTCTACCGCCTTCCATTCTCCGGTAAACTTCTTTCCGTTTAAATCCAGATTGCTTAACACACGATAAAAAGGTGTCTTTACAAAGTTTCGGATTTCACGTTCCCTATTCACCACAATCCCCAACACGCAGGTCATCACTCGTCCTACGGAAATCACTGCCTTGTCACGCTTTAAGTAATCCTTTACCCGGTATCCATATTTCAAGGTCAGCACTCTGGAGAAATTAATACCCATGAGGTAATCCTCCTTGGCACGCAAATAGGCAGCATTGCTCAAGGCATCATATTCCTTCAAATCCTTAGCTTCACGGATGCCTCGCAGGATTTCTTCTTCGGTCTGGGAATCAATCCACACTCTGCGACGATCCTTTTCCAGCACCTTCTGTCCGGACATCTGCTCCACCAGACGATAAATATACTCTCCTTCACGCCCTGAGTCCGTACACACATAAATGGTGTCCACATCAGCTCTGGTGAGCAACCCACTGACGATACCAAACTGCTTTTTCACCGCATCTATGACTTCATACTTAAACTCTTCGGGTATAAAAGGAATGGTCTCCAAACTCCAGCGACGATACTTTTCATCGTAAACCTCCGGATAGCTCATGGTTACCAAATGTCCTACGCACCAAGTCACAATGGCTTCCGGGGACTCTAAATAGCCGTCCTTCTGACTCATATTATATTTTAAAGCTTTTGCAAATTCTTTGGCCACACTGGGCTTCTCTGCAATAAATAACTTTTTACTCATTATTTAACTTTTTCTCCTTTTCATCAGAAAGGAAAAGGCTGCTAACCTAGCAGCCTTTCTATTTCTTCCACAGACTGGGGCTTACCAAGATAATACCCCTGAATAATATCGCAGCCGATGGCATGCAGATATTCGTATTGCTGTTCCTCTTCCACACCTTCCGCTACCGCTTCAAAGCCCAGAGTCTTCACCATCTTTACAATGGATTCTGTAATCACTCTGGTAGGCGAATCTGTCAATACCGTATCAATAAAGCTCTTATCAATCTTTAAGGTATCAATGGGCAGCTTCTTTAAATATGACAGGGAAGAAAAACCGGTACCGAAATCATCCAAGGATACCCTGATACCATAATTTCGCAATTCCTTCAGCTTCTCAACCACACTTTCAAAGCCTTCAATCAATACGCTCTCCGTCACCTCTAATTCAATACACTCCGGCTCCACACCATACTTTTCCACAATGGAAATCAGATGCTCTACGAAGTCCTCCTTCATATACTGAATGGCAGATACATTAATGGACATAATCATAGGCTGATGGAACTTCTGCTTCCACTCGGCATATTGACGGATACTTTCCTCCAGCACCCAGTTCCCGATAGGGATAATGGTACCATTCTTTTCTGCCAAAGGAATAAATACACCGGGACTAATCATTTTGCAAGATTCGGCATCACACCAACGGATCAGTGCTTCCACTCCTCGCAGCTTTTTATTCCCAGTATAATACTGCGGCTGATACTGCAGCATAAAGCACTGATTGGTAGCAGCCTCCTTTAGCTTACTGTCCAGCTGTACATTTTGCAAAAAATCATTTAAGATAGGCGTATCAAAATACTGTATGGAATTTTTGCCCATAGCCTTGCCACGGAACATAACGATTTCCGCACAATTAATCAATTCCAGTGCTGCATTTGCCGCCTCCGGATACTCTGCCACACCCACACAAATCGTAATACTGATTTCGGAGCCATCACTCAAACGAAAAGGCTTCTTAATCCTTTCCATAATCTTCCTATAAATAGCATCTGCAGTATTTTCGCCCTCCGGCTTATAAATAGCCAGACAATAAATATCACTGTTAATGTGACTGACGATAACATTCTGACCGGAAAACTCCTTTAACACAGCTCCAAACTGCTGTACCAGCTCATCACCGGCTACCATTCCCAAGCCATCATTGACCTTTCGGAAATCATCAATATCAATGACCATGACACTGACCACTTCTCCGTTCTCTCTAGCAGTACGCACGAAATCACCCAACAATCGTACGAAATAATTACGATTGTACAAGCCGGTCAAGGTATCATAATATGCCAAATAGGTCAATTCTTCATTCTGCTTCTTAAACTTGGTAATATCGCTGATAGAAATGATTTTTTGCAAAGGTACACCTGCTTCGTCATATTCCACTACAGCACGGAAATTCAACCAGGTTCTGCTTCCTCGCAGCCTGCACTCACAGGAACCTTCTGCCAATTCCTGGTTCTCCAAAAACAAAAGTCCCCGTACTGCATCCACATGCTCACTTGAAACACTTTCGTAAATCTTGTGAACATCCTGTACCTCTTGCATCTCAAAATCAAAGAAATCCTTCCACCTGCCCAGTGTTCTGACTTCCTTGGTTTCAAAAGAATAATAAAGGAAGGCATTATCCGATGTTTCACAAACCAGACGGTACATATCTTCTCTGTCCTTCAGTGTCCGATTCATTGCCTTCAAGTAATCGTTTTGATAACGCAATTTCTCCATCTTTCTGCCTCCCTTATTTATTCTGATTATTACAAATTCACATTCATTCAAAAATCTATGCAATACCACTCTCTACAAATGTATTTTATTACTTCTTTGTAATATATCCCTGTGCCTTTAACAATTCTGCACAAAGAACTGCACCACCTGCAGCACCTCTGACAGTATTGTGAGAAAGACCTACAAACTTCCAGTCATATACGCTGTCCTCACGGATACGTCCAACGCTGACACCCATACCACGCTCATAATCTACATCCAACTGAACCTGAGGTCTGTTATCCTCTTCTAAGTACTGGATAAACTGCTTCGGTGCACTGGGAAGCTCTAATTCCTGAGGAACACCCTTGAATGCCAATAACTTCTCAATCAACTGCTCCTTGGTAGGATTCTTTCTAAACTTCACAAATACAGCTGCAGTATGTCCGTTTAATACAGGTACACGGATACACTGACAGGTAATAACAGGGCTGGTTGCAGGCTCAATCACGCCGTCTTTGATTTCACCCCAGATACGCAGAGGCTCCTTCTCAGACTTCTCTTCTTCACCACCGATGTAAGGAATAATATTCTCTACCATTTCCGGCCAATCCTTAAAGGTCTTACCTGCACCGGAAATCGCCTGATATGTAGTAGCAACTACCTCATAAGGCTCAAACTCCTTCCAAGCAGTGAGCACAGGTGCATAGCTCTGGATTGAACAGTTCGGCTTAACTGCTACGAAACCTCTGGTGGTTCCCAGACGTTTCTTCTGGAACTCGATAACCTTCATATGCTCCGGATTAATCTCCGGCACTACCATGGGAACGTCAGGGGTCCAACGATGTGCACTGTTGTTAGAAACAACAGGTGTTTCAGTTTTTGCATAATCCTCTTCAATCTTCTTGATTTCTTCCTTGGTCATATCCACAGCACTGAATACGAAATCCACCTCAGCAGCAACCTTCTCTACTTCGTTCACATTCATAACCACGATATTCTTTACTGCTTCCGGCATAGGAGTAGTCATTTTCCAACGGTCACCTACTGCTTCGGCATAGGTCTTACCTGCGGAACGAGGGCTTGCTGCAATTGTAGTTACCTCAAACCAAGGATGATTCTCCAATAAAGAAATAAATCTCTGTCCTACCATACCGGTACCACCAAGGATACCAACTTTTAACTTTTCGCTCATAATTTTTCTCCTCATATATATTTTTTATAGTAAATAATTTACTTAAACTTCTTCCTTCCAGTCCACTGCCATATATTCCTTATGCAAAGCAATCACCTGCTTCATAACCTCCATACCCGGAGCTCCGATGGTCAAGCGTTTCTCCACACAGGTCTCCAAGGAAATTGCTTCATAAATATCTTCCTCAAACACCTCACTGATAGATTTTAACTCTTCCAAGCTCAAATCGTCAATGGAACAATTTTTCTCAATACAGAAAAGCACCAGTCTGCCGATAATACCATGTGCATCACGGAAAGGCACTCCCTTATTTACCAGATAATCCGCAGCATCCGTAGCATTAGTAAAGCCACCCAAAGCACTCTTGGCCATCTTATCCTTACGGAACTTCATGGTCTCAATCATACCGGTAAACAATACCAGGCAATTATGTACGTTTTCCATGGCATCAAAGGCCATTTCCTTATCCTCCTGCATATCTTTATTATATGCAAGGGGAATTCCCTTCATGGTAGTCAGCAGCGACATCAGCGCACCATAAACGCGTCCTGTTTTACCTCTTACCAATTCTGCGATATCCGGGTTCTTCTTCTGAGGCATGATACTGCTACCGGTAGAGTAAGCGTCATCAATCTCAACGAACTGGTATTCATTACTATTCCAGATGATGATTTCCTCTGAGAAACGACTCAAATGCATCATTATCGTGGACAATGCTGCCAAAAACTCTATCAGATAATCACGATCTGCTACCGAATCCATACTGTTCAAAGTCGGACCGTAAAAGCCCAGAAGCTCTGCGGTATATTCTCTGTCCAAAGGATAAGTGGTTCCTGCCAAGGCACCCGCACCCAAAGGACAATAGTTCATTCTCTTATAAATATCGCACAAACGCTGTCTGTCACGCTTAAACATCTCGAAATAAGCACCATAATGATGTGACAATGTAGTAGGCTGTGCCTTCTGTAAATGAGTAAAGCCGGGCATGTAGGTGTCTACATTCTCTTCCATGGTCTTCAAAATAGCTTCCATGAGTGTCTTTAATAAATTGTCCGTTTCCAGAACCTGCTCACGAGTATACAGTCTCATATCCAGTGCTACCTGATCATTTCGACTGCGTCCGGTATGCAGCCTCTTTCCTGCCTCTCCCACACGGTCAATCAAATTTGCCTCTACAAAGCTGTGAATGTCCTCATACTTCATGTCAATTACCAAAGTACCGTTCTCCACATCCTCCAAAATACCCTGCAATCCGGTTAAAATCACATCTCTATCTTCCTCTGTGAGTATTCCCTGCTTCGCCAGCATTTTCACATGAGCCATACTTCCCTGAATGTCCTGCTTGTACAGCTTCTTATCGAAACCTATGGACGCATTGAACTCATACACCATCTGATTGGTATCCTTCGTAAAGCGTCCGCCCCACAAATCTGCCATAATCTTTCTCCATTCATACTATATAAAATTTTACAAAATTCCAATCTTCTGATGATGATACCACAAAAGACACTTTATTGCAATAGAGCGAATATAATAAAATAAACATCTTAAAGGTGTAATGCTTATGAATAATTACCTAATTGAGCTGAAAAACATCAGTTTCTCCTATCATAGCCTGCATGGCGAAACCAAAGCATTAGACAATATCTCCTTTGGTGTAAAGGAAGGTGAATTTTTGGCTATCGTAGGTCCCAGCGGCTGTGGTAAGTCCACCTTGCTTTCCATTATCGCCGGACTGTTAAAACCGGAGGCCGGCACCATTACCATCAATACTCCCAACGGAACACTACACTCCCCTCAGGTAGGTTATATGCTGCAGCATGATCATTTACTGGAATGGCGCAGCGTTTTTCAGAATGTGCTTTTAGGCTTGGAAATCCGACACCAATTGACACCGGAAAATATCGCCTATGTAAATCAGCTTCTGGAAGAATATGGTCTTGGCGATTTTAAAACCAAACGTCCCAGCGAGCTTTCCGGCGGTATGAAGCAAAGAGCAGCCCTGATACGAACTCTCGCCCTCAGACCGGAGCTTCTGCTTTTAGACGAAGCCTTCAGTGCCTTGGATTATCAGACGCGATTAATTGTTTCCGCAGATATTTGTGAACTGATTCGCCAGACAGGCAAGACTGTGATTATGATTACCCACGACTTGTCTGAAGCAGTACGCCTGTCTGATAGAATTTTGGTACTCAGCTCCCGCCCTGCGGTAATCAAAAAAGAACTTCCCATTCATTTAACCATTACCGAACACTCTCCGCTAGCCGCCATGAATGCACCGGAATTCAATGACTATTTTAACTTATTATGGAAGGAGTTAAACGATGAAAACAAGTCCGAAACATAATATATCCAATCAGGAACGTTTCGTCAGAGAACATCGCCGCCATCACCATCAGGTAGCAGCCTGGCGGATTTTCCTTTTTGTATTCTTTCTGATACTGTGGGAAATCAGTGTGAATTTCGGCTGGATAGATGCCTTCTTCTTTGCCAGTCCCAGCCGGGTAATTCTCTGCTTTGTGGATTTAGTTCTTCACCAAACCTTATTCCTGCACATTGGCATTACCCTGTTAGAGACCCTGTTAAGCTTCCTACTGGTATTTTTCATCAGCCTGTTAGTTGCCACCTTATTATGGTATTCTGAAAAGCTATCCGAAGTGCTGGAACCTTATCTGGTCATCCTAAACAGCCTGCCAAAATCCGCTCTGGCACCGCTCTTCATCGTATGGTTAGGCACCGGCATGACCACCATTATCGTAGCCGGTATTTCCGTGGCAGTGTTTGGTTCCATTATCAGCTTTTACACCGGTTTCCAACAAATCAGCCGGGAGAAAATTACTTTAATTTACACATTAGGAGGTCAGAAAAAGGATGCCTTTCGCAAGGTGGTATTGCCCGGCTCCATTCCTATTCTCATCAGCACCGCCAAGGTCAATATCGGTTTGTCACTGGTAGGTGTCATCATTGGAGAATTTCTGGCTGCCCGCCGGGGATTGGGCTACCTGATCATCTATGGTTCACAAGTATTCCGACTCAATATGGTAATCACCAGCATCATTATTCTCTGCATTATTGCCATGAGCTTTTACAAGGTCATTCAATATATGGAACATTGCATTAAGAAAAGAATAAGCAGTTAGGGTTCCTAACTGCTTATCTGCTACTGTATATTTCGTTCTACAAAAGGCTTTTTATTCGCCTTATCCTCATACAGCTTTTCATCTGCATGGGTAAGCAAATCCTTCAAATCGCAATCCTTTTCGATTATAAATTCATACACACCTATAGACATTGTGATTTCATAAGGCTTGTGATTCACGGAATTAAGTGCCTCAATATACTTTCGTAACCGTATCTTTATCTTTTCTGCTTCTCCATCCTGCTCCGGCATTACAAATAAAGCAAATTCATCTCCACCGATACGACCGGGTATGCAATTTTGTACATGAATGCTTTCCAAAGCCCGTGCACAAGCCTGCAATGCATAATTTCCTTCTGCATGAGAAAATCTATCGTTTATCAGCTTCAGGTAGTTCAAATCTACATAAATAATCGCCGCTTTTCGACCAAAAAGTGTCTTATCCTTCAAACGATCCATAGTCTGGGTAACGAAACCGCGCCGATTATTAATACCGGTCAGTTCATCCTTGTTGGAAATATTGTCCAGTATCAAGTTCTCCTGCGCCAGTCTCTGAACCATGACTTCCTTTTCTACCAACAGCTGTTCCTGTACTTGCAACAATTCAATAATCTTAGTTGCCATACTGATTTGGTAGCATAAGTTTTCAGCATAAACAAAGTGCTTATGAGGCATATCACAAACCATGATGCCATACTGGTTTTCTCGGGAATATATGTCAATCACAATATAATTCTTAGGTTTCTTCTCAAAACAATCCATGCGGAACAAATCATCCAAGGATACACGTTCCGCATCCCAGCCCTGTTCTGTAATCACTCCATTCACCTTACTTGCCTGCAAATACAGCTTCCTGTCAATGGAGTAATCTTTACACGGCTGAATGGAAACCGGCTTATCCAGCATAAACAAATAGCAGCTGGTGTTCTCTGAAACATCAAATGCATTCAGGAAATCCGAAAATTTTCTCTTATTTCCTTCTCCCAACATCAGCATATCTCGCGTCAGAATATTTAAACGATGATTGGTATCCAGCATATAATTAATCCGTTCCTGATATTCCAGCTTAATCTCCTCGGAGAACATTTCCCGCTTATGCCTTTGACCACTGGCTGATTCTCGGTTTATGAAGTTCGTATCCAACCAAACCTGTCGAATAGGCATCTGTCCGGTAGCTTCATATTCTTCTAACAGCTTATGAGCTTCTATGAGGGCACCATGTCCTAAAACAGCAGCATCTGCCCTGACTGTCGCAAGAGGAGGAGACAGTAATTCTGCCTCCGGAATATCATCAAAACCGATGACACAAATATCTTTGCCGATTTTAAAATGATATCGTTCCAGAATTTTATATACAGCCTTTGCCATCACATCATTGGAACAAACAATTGCATCCAACTCCGGATTGTTCATAAGAAGCTTCTCCACTTCCGGTTGTTCACTGTCACCCAAATCCCCAAAAACAATCCTTTTATCCTCTACCTTCAATCCATTTTGTGTCAAAGCATCCTTATATATCTGTAGTCGCTGTTCCATATCGGAATTGCTCAGGTTCCCGGAAAGCATACCCAAATGCTTACATCCTCTTTCCTGAATCAAATACTGAATCCCTGCTCCGAACCCGGAAGCATTGTCATAGCTAATGGAGGAATAGCCTTCTTCCTGAGAAGCCAGCAAAAGCACCGGCACCCCCTCAAACCCTTCCAGCAATCGCCTTTGTTCTTCCTTACTCATACAATACGCAATAGAACTCAAACACAAAATTACCATATCAAATGCTTTGCTTTTCGCATACGCAATCAGGTAATTGTACTGATATTCAAATTTTTGATTGGGGTCGATATCAGCAATCCACTCACGGTTAAAATATTTCACCGGTATGATAAACAGATTATCCCCTTCCATCTTAGCTGCACGCATAGCACCCTTACAGATTTGACTGTGAAATGCATCTTCTACATTTCCCACCACAAGTCCAATGTTATACATGTTATCTGCTCCCAAATAATAATATTACTAGATAGTACCATTTTACTACAAAAACCGGTTTACTGCAATCAATTTAGTGATTAAGTTCCCAGAAAAAAGCAAAAAAATCCCGAAGCCTCGCTTGCTGTACGAAGCTCCGGGGTATACTTATTAAGCTCCCGAAGGGACTCGAACCCTCGATCTATTGATTACGAATCAATTGCTCTACCAACTGAGCCACGGAAGCATATTAAGTATGTGTAAAAGGGGAATTTCATTACATTTTCATGTAACTGTGTTTATTATATAGTCTGATTGTCAATTTTTCAAGCCTAAAATTTTCAAAATTCAACATAATATAACGCCAAATAAGACAATTATCGACAATACCAGCCAATTTCCCCGAAAAACTTAGGAATTTTTCACATGTACATCCATCTGCGGATATGGAATGGAGATATTAGCTTCATCCAAAGCGTATTTAATATTCTCATTCAGTCTCCACATACCGGAGAAATAGTCCTCATTTTCAAACCAACAACGTACGCCCAGATTCACACTGGAAGCTCCCAACTCAGAAACAAAAACAATCATCTCCATATTTTTCAGTGTCTTCGGGTCACTTTCCACCACATTATCAATCACTTCCTTGGCCTTCTTAATGTCTGCATCATAAGAAATACCAATCACCAAATCACAACGTCTGGATTTTGAAGTGGTTACATTCGTAATACAGTTATTTGCCAAGGTACCATTGGGCAAAATAATCACCTTATTGTCACCGGTACGAAGCTTGGTATAAAAAATCTGGATATCATCTACCACGCCTTCGTTCCCCAGACTGTCAATAATAAAATCACCCACACTAAAAGGTCTCAATACCAAAATCAGTACACCGCCGGCCAGATTAGACAGACTGCCCTGTAGTGCAAGACCGATTGCCACACCGGCAGACCCCAACAAAGCTACAATACTGGCAGCATCCACACCACAGTAGGAGGCAATCAAAAATGCCAGAACTACATACAAGGCTGCTTTCACCAAGGAATGCAAAAACTTGGAAACGCTCTTGTCCGCACTGGTTTTTTCCATTGCTTTATTAAATACCTTCAATGCGAACTTAATCAACTTAGAACCGATAAACAGGATTAACAATGCCACCAAAATCCTGCCTCCCAGACTTAACAATGCACTGGAAAGCTGTGTCAAAATATTCTCTAAAATAATAGTATCCATACCTGCCATATTATTTATCTCCTTTTCGTTCGTCATAAAAACGGACTTTTCTTCGAAAGCTCACTACATTTCAAGCATTAGATCGCATGAATAAACAAACCGCTTCTCAATTTCGGCTCAAACCAGGTAGACTTCGGTGGCATCAAAAGACCTGCGTCTGCCACACCGAATAATTCATAAATAGAGGTAGGATACATGGAAAATGCCACCTGCATGTCCTTATGTACTCTTCTCTCCAGCTCCTCCAAACCACGGATACCGCCTACGAAATCAATACGTTTGTCGGTCTTCGGATCCTGAATACCTAATATCGGCTCCAACAGATAATCCTGCAAAATAGACACATCCAAGCCCTTTACTGCATCCTCACTTTGAATATCCTCATGAGCAGTCAGGCAATACCACACATCCCCCAGGAACATGCCGAACTCACCCTTTTTCGCAGGTTTGTAGCATGCTGTACCCTTCTTCTCTATGGTAAAATGCTCTGCAATCTTCTGCATAAATTCTTCCTCACTATAACCGTTCAAATCCTTTACCACACGATTATAATCCATAATACTCAATTCATCTGCCGGGAACAATACAGACAAGAAATAATTAAATTCTTCCTCTCCGGTATAATCCGGGTTCTCCGCTCTGCGCTTTAAACCAACCTTTACAGCAGAAGCACAACGATGATGTCCGTCTGCAATGTAAATTTCCTGAATACCGGCGAAGCTCTCTTGAATCACCGCTACATCTACAGCGTCTGCGATAACCCAAACTCTATGAGTAATACCATCCTCTGATACAAAATCATAAACCGGTACAGTGGAAACAGTCTTTGCTACGATTTCCTGAATCTTTTCATTGGTACGATATGCCAAGAAGATAGGGCCTGTCTGAGCACTACAGATATCCACATGGTTGATTCTGTCCTGTTCCTTATCAGCACGAGTATTTTCATGCTTCTTAATAATATTGTTCTGGTAATCATCAATAGACGCACATGCCACAATACCCTTCTGGCTTCTGCCATCCATCACCTGCTCATACAAATAATAGCAGGGCTTTTCGTCCTGTACGAAACGACCTTCCTGAATCCAGCCCCACAAAAGCTCGTGAGCCTTGGCATAAACCTTCGGGTCATAAGTATCTACTTCTTTGGAAAAAGAGGTTTCTGCTCTGTCGATAGCTAAGAAAGAACCGGGATTGTTCTTCACTACCTCACAGGCCTCTTCTCTATTGTATACGTCATAAGGCAATGCAGCGATTTCTTCCTCTCTGCCCACAGCCGGACGATATGCTTGAAATGGTTTAATAACAGACATGTCTGTTCCTCCTTTGTTTTGTATTGGGAACGTTATGTACCTTCCTCGCACCCTCGATTTCATATTTTATCAAATTTTACTATACATCACAAGTCTTCAGTGCTAAAATATATAAGAAATATTTTTTTCAGGAGGTTTTTAGGATGACAGAAGAAAATCGCAAGCTATTAGAACGAATCAATGCCTACTCAGAGCAGGTTTTAGGTGATATTGACCCACAGAAGGTGCAGGTTTCTGCCCAATTAGAAAAATTAAAGCCCATCATGCAGGAAATCGCAGATGAAAAGGGAATGGATTTGGCAGATGTCTTCATCTTATACATGGATTTACAGAGTGAAGCCAGCTTACGCTCCCAGCAGAAATTAAGCGACTCCTTATCCGACATCAATACGGATGGCGGCATGCCGCTATTGTTCCGGTAAATCAATTAACCAATATTCCCCGCAGGATGATGCTTATATGGCATCATCCTGCGGGGGCTTTCCTTTCTAAGACATCACTACCACTTCATCTGCCAAATCTATTGTGGACTGCCGATGCGCAATCATAATGGTAGTTCGATTTTTGCACACTCTATTCAAAGCCTCATTGACCAGCCGTTCTGATTCATTATCCAGTGCTGAAGTTGCTTCATCTAACAGCAATATAGGTGCATTTCGAAGCACTGCTCTGGCAATGGCTATTCTCTGCTTTTCTCCTCCGGATAAAGTATTTCCGCGTTCTCCCGGTATCGTCTCATATCCATTGGGTAATTGCATAATAAAGTCATGAGCATTGGCAACCTTGGCCGCCGCTATAATCTCTTCCATGGAAACTTTTTCCGGACACTCCCCGCCTTTTCCGTACGCAATATTCTCTGCGATACTAACTCCGTACAAATATGGTTCCTGTGGCACATAGGCAATCTGTTCCCTTAATTCCTGCAAGGTACTGTTAGTACCATTTTCCCCCAGTATGGTTATTTGTCCGGTCTCCAAAGGATAAAACCCTAACAGAAGCTTCGCTAAGGTGCTTTTTCCGCAACCGCTCTCTCCAACAATGGCCACGCATTTTCCTTCTTCCACCTGCATGGAAAAGTCTGAAATCACCTTTCTATTCTGCTGATAACCGAAACCGGCATGTATTACCCGTAACGCTTCCTTTCCGCCAGTCATCGGTGCAAGCCCTTCTGCCTCATCATACCGCTCCGGTTCCTCATCCTGCTGTAAGAATTCATACAAATTCCCTACGTTTGCCAGACAATTCATCATCTGCGGCAAGTAGCGTCCAATATCCAGAAATACATACCGAAAAGCACCGTATAAGGTATAAATAGCAGTCAATTCTCCTAAAGTGACCAAGTCCTTAGAAGCAAACCAAACACCCAGTCCTAAAAACAACAAAGCTCCAAGCAAGTCAAACATGCGATTCAGACTTTCCAGTGCCGCACTCCATAGATTGGTCTTCTTTTGTATGGAGAAGCACCCCCTGCTGGCATCCTGAAACTCTGAAAAAAGCTTCTTTCTTACCGGAAACAGCTTCACCAGCTCCATACCGGACAGCAAATTGGTCAGTTGCTCCATCAGTCGCCCATTTTCCTTGGAAAGCTTTCCGCCCGCCACTTTCATAGGCTTTAAGAAACAGCTGTTTGCCACGAAAGAAATACTACTTACTAATAACAGGCAAAGTGTCAGTTGTGGGCTATAGCAAAACATAGGAATCAAATACACAATTGCAGAAATCACTGCTGAGGACAAACGTCTCAAATGGGAGCCATAAATATCTCCGGCACGTTCCGTATCAAAAATCAGCTTCGATATAAAGTCGCCACTGTGATGATTCTCATAATATGCATAAGGCAGGCGCATTGCCTTGGAAAAGACCATTTTCTCCAGCTTTGCTATCCCTCGCTTTCCTTCTATATTGTAACGCATAATCCCTACTCGCCAAAGCCACCATCCCAACGCAAAGGCACCAAACTGCAATAATACCCTTGCCAGAATCCCCTCTGCACTTCTTCTCTGTGCGGCATTTACCACACTTTCTACAATCCATGCATTGGCTATTCTGGAAAAAGCCGCCCCAAAGGAGGAAAGTAAAATTGCTCCCAGATAGATAGGCAAACGCTTCTCCATCAGACCCATAAACCATAAAAACAGATGCTTTTTATCTTTTGTCTTCATGAGCAAGCACTTCCTTTCCGTATAAATTAGCATAGATGCCATTCTTCTCCAGTAACTCCTCATGATATCCCTGCTCTACAATCTTTCCGTCATTTAATACATAGATACAGTCTGCATTTCGAATAGTAGAAAGTCTGTGTGCGATGACGATAACCGTTTTCTCTTGTGCGATTCTGTTTATCGCCTCTTGTATTTCACTTTCTGTCTCCATATCCACAGCAGAGGTAGGTTCATCCAAAAGTAGGATTGGTGCATCCTTTAAAAATGCTCTGGCTATGGAAATCCGCTGACGTTCCCCACCGGACAGCTTCACTCCACGTTCTCCTACCTGGGTATCATAGCCCTGTGGCAGTCTTTGTACAAAGTCATGAATATTAGCAGCTTTACAAGCTTCCATGATTTCTTCCATAGTGGCATCCGGCTTTCCGCAGGCAACATTTTGTCCTACTGTCTGCGGAAGCAGAAATACATTCTGAGACACTACCGAAAAGCAATTTCGAAGATTATCCAAGCTCCATGTCTCAAAGTGCTTGCCAAACAATAGATATTCACCCTTCTGCTTATGATACAAACCGCATAGTAATCTGAAAATAGTACTTTTCCCTTCACCGGAGCCACCTACAAAGGCAATCATCTCCCCCTGCTTTACATCAAAGGTTACATCCTCCAATACTGTTTTCGCCTCTTCGTAGGCAAAACCGATACCTCTCCAGCAAATCGCCCAATCCGTATTCTTCTGAATATTTGCAACAACATCCTCCTTAACAGCCAGTACTGTTTCTGTAGCTGCATTTTTCTTCCCCACGGCAAACATTGCCTCTTCCGGTGCCGCTTGGTATAAAAGCTCTAATCTGTCCATAGCCACTTTCGCCGTGCGAATATCGTTCAAACAGAATACTATATCTCCCAAAGGATAAATCACTCTTCCCAACAAAACTGTGAAAGCCAGCATTTCTCCTACGGTAATCTTCCCAAGAAGCACCTCATGTAAAGCAAACAAATAACAGATTACCACCGGAATGGTAGTGATAATCCCCTTTAGCAGCCACCCCATAGAACTGATTCGGGTACTCTTACAAGCCTGTTCTGCAATTTTATCTATCACCGTACCAATCCGTTTGCAAACCGTATCATAAAGATTATAACTTCTTGCCACCGTTATCCCTTGTATCACATCATAGGCAATCTGTGTCCTTTCGTCCATTCCCGTACGATACCGCTTCACAATCTTTGCCAATCTTTTCGAAAGCTTATCAGACGCAAGTAACATAATCGGATAACTTGCAAACAAAATCACGATCAGTCTTGCATCCATTCTCACGAAGTAAACGGTAACCGTAATTACTGTAGCGAAATTCACCAAAAGCTCCGGAAGTATTTCCGAAAAAAAGCGACCTGCTTCCCCAATATCCGAAGAAAACCTTGTCAATATACTGCCGGAACCATTTTCATCAAAATAGGAAAAAGGTAACTTCAACATATGCTCTCCCAGCTGTTCCCTCACATCCCTTTGCACCAGAGCACTATAATGATTTCCACTCAGACTTTTCAGAAAGGCAACTACTGTTCCCAAAACAATCATCATCGTGAGAGGTAACAAAAAGCTCTGTAGCTGTATCGGTAATCCTGCCAGCATATTGTCCGTAGCTTCTGCAATATAATCATTACCACGTATGATAATTTCACTTAATATCACTGCCATCACTACATATACCAGCAAGTATATGCCATGTCTGACACTAATTCTCCAAAACAAATTCCCCTGCCTCTTTACCATGCTATACTTCCCTTCATACGGATTTTTTCCTCATTCTGCTCCGTATCTTCCACAATCTGACCAATCCTATAGCATTCCGAATAACACCGGATACGCTGCATCGCATCTGCCTCTTTCTCCTCCGGAACCACGACCACCATTCCTATCCCCATATGAAAATGATAGGGAAATACCTTTTCTCCAATCATATCCTGCTCGTGCAGAAACCGATACAATGGCAGAACCGGAAGTGCTGACAGATCAATCTCTGCCATCAATCCATCCGGTAAATCTCCCCACAGATAAGGTCTGACCATACTATGCGGTACCCGAAATGCACCATGAAGCATTTGCGCATCCACCAGAGCCATTATTTCTTTCTGAAAGGCTTTCCCGGGCTTCAACAGTTCTTCCAAAAAATAATTATCTTCATCCATTCTGCCATAAAGCAGCTCCGGCTTTCTGTCCAACATAACCTTTACAAAAGGATAATTGCTTCCATCAATCCCTTCTGTTCGAATTCCTATCAGCACATCTCCTTTTTGTATATTGCTTCTTTGCAACAGCTTATGCTTGTGCTGCATGCCTACCACAGTTGCATTTAATACATATTCATCCACATTATAATTTACCGGTTGTGCTGCAATCTCCATTCCGGCAAACATAACACTATTTTCTTCACAGGTTTTCTGAAAAGACTGTGCCATTTGATACAACTGCTCCTGCTCATAATTTCCGCATACAATCATTGCCTTTAACAATATAGGCTTTATCCCATGCTGAACGGTGAAATTTATAGCACTGGCAGCCACATCTGCACAAATCTCTTTGTTATATCTATGTTCTCTTGCCAGCCTCTCCTTGGAGCCGGGAACACAGGTTACACAGGAATATACAAAATCCTTGGTATCGTCCGTGTCCATTTGAAACAAACAGGCATCCGCATAATCTGCATACAGCAATCTCTCATCCTGTGAATTCAGCTTCCATATCCTGTCCTTTAGTTCATAGAGCTTTACGGTATCCAAACCCGTATCTTTATAAGAAATGTATCTGTTGTTCCACGAATTTTCATTCAGCAACAAATCCACCGTAACATTCAGTATATTGGCAATTTCATAGAGCATTTCCACTGTAGGAAAGCTGTTTCCTGCCTCCCATTTAGAAACAGCCTGATAAGAGATATTTAAATGTTCTGCAAGCTCCTTTTGAGTCATTCCTCTGCTCTTTCTATAATACGCAATCCGTTTTCCAACCTTTTCTTTATCCAGCATATTATCCTTCCTCCCTCAAAATTCGTTCCTACTTTTACTATAACATTCCGGAGTTTCCTCAACAATAACCGATTCGGAGAGTGTGAATCCCTTCAACTCAACCAGCATTCGAGTTATCCCCAATCCTCTTGACTCTCATCAATTCATTGCCTGAAACTCTCTTATTACATAGTCTCCCGAATCAAAAATGGGCTCAGGAAAAATCCTGAACCCATCAGCATCTGCACTATATTTATTTTACAACACGTACACGGAATACGCCTTCGATAGCATTTAACTTATCGATAATCTCTGTAGTTGCAGGCTCTTCCAAATCCATCATGGTGTAAGCAACCTCACCTCTGGACTTGTTGGTCATTTCACAAATGTTAATACCAACATCACCAAAGCATGCAGTAAACTTGGTAATCATGTTTGCAATATTCTTGTGGAAAATTGCTACACGACCAGCCTTGTTACAAATACCCATATCACATGCAGGATAGTTAACACTGTTTACGATGTTACCATTCTCCAGATAGTTCATCATCTGGTCAACAGCCATCTTTGCACAGTTATCTTCTGCTTCTTCGGTACTTGCTCCCAAGTGAGGGATTACAATACAGCCTTCCTGACCTGCTGTGGTAGGATTCGGGAAATCAGTTACATACTTACGGATTTTCTTTGCAGCTAATCCTTTCAGTACTTCCGGCTCGTCAACAAGAAGGTCTCTTGCGAAGTTCAAAATAACCACATCATCCTTCATCTTATTGATAGCTTCTTTGTTAATCATATGCTTGGTGGAATCCATCAAAGGTACATGAACGGTGATGAAATCACAGTTCTCATAGATTTCATCCAAGTTAAATACATGCTTTACATCACGGCTCAGGCTCCATGCAGCATTTACGGAAACATAAGGGTCATAACCATATACTTCCATACCGAAATGTCTTGCTACGTTAGCCACCTTAACACCGATAGCACCAAGACCGATGATACCCAGCTTCTTGCCCATTAATTCAGTACCTGCAAAGTTCTTCTTTTCCTTCTCTGCAGTCTTTGCAATATTTGCATCATCCCTATTATCCTTTACCCAGTTGATACCGCCTACTACATCACGGGAAGCCAGTAACATACCTGCGATAACCAGTTCCTTTACAGCATTTGCATTAGCACCGGGAGTATTGAATACTACGATACCCTTTTCTGCACATTTATCCAATGGAATGTTGTTGGTACCGGCACCGGCTCTTGCTACTGCAAGAAGACTTTCCGGCAGTTCCATCTCATGCATGGAAGCACTTCTTACTAAGATACCGTCTGCCTCATTTACATTATCATTGATTCTATAATCAGTTGTAAGATTTTCCAAACCAATCTTAGAAATAGGATTTAAACAATTAATCTGAAACATAATTATGCGTTCTCCTCTTCAAACTTCTTCATAAACTCAACCAGCTTCTCAACACCTTCGATAGGCATAGCATTGTAGATACTTGCTCTCATACCGCCTACGCTTCTGTGTCCCTTTAAGTTGGTGAAGCCTGCTGCAGTTGCTTCCTTTACAAACTTCGCATCCATGTCAGCATCACCTGTTACAAAAGGAACATTCATAAGAGAACGGTCTTCCTTACGAACAGTACCCTTGAACAGCTTGCTCTGGTCGAGGAAATCATAAAGGATAGCTGCCTTCTTCTCATTGTATTCCTTCATTGCAGCCAAACCACCCTGCTTCTTTAACCACTTGAATACCTTACCACAGATGTAAATACCATATGCAGGAGGTGTGTTGTACATAGAATCAGCATCAGAATGTGTCTTGTACTGTAACATGGTAGGAGTTCCTTCTAAAACATCCTCTGTAATTAAATCTTCACGAATAATTACAATAACAACACCTGCAGGTCCGATGTTCTTCTGAGCACCACCATAGATGATACCATACTTGGTAACGTCCATAGGCTCAGACAAGAAACAGCTGGATACGTCAGAAACCAGTGTCTTACCCTTTGTATTCGGCAAAGTTTTAAACTTTGTACCATAAATGGTATTGTTTTCACAAATATAAACATAGTCCGCATCTTCAGAAATCGGAAGGTCGGAACAATCCGGTATGTAAGAGAAGTTATCATCCTCTGAAGTAGCAATCTTGTTTGCGGTACCGAACTTCTGAGCTTCCTTATGAGCCTTCTTTGCCCACATACCGGTTACAATGTAATCTGCTACCTTGTTCTTCATCAGGTTCATGGGAATCATAGCAAACTGCAAATGTGCTCCACCCTGAAGGAACAATACCTTATAATTATCAGGAATATTCATCAAATCCCTTAAATCTGCTTCAGCTTCCTTGATAATTGTCTCATAAGCTTTCGAACGATGGCTCATCTCCATAACCGACATGCCGGTTCCTCTGTAATCCATCATTTCTTCTGCAGCTTCTTTTAACACTTCTTCAGGTAAAACTGCGGGACCTGCTGAAAAATTGTACACTCTAGACACAATTCTTTCCTCCTCGTTTTGTTTTCTTTTGATATCTTACTCGTTAAAAAAATAACTTAAAACACATTTTATAACTATTTTCTGCTTTAGTCAACTGCATTGTTAAAATTTTATGAAAATAATTCCGCAATCTAATAAAACATAATCACCGGTGTCCCCACCTCATACTCTTCATAAATAGTAGGCATAACCTTTGGTGGTATATTAATGCATCCGTGGGATCCGTTCTTCAAATAAACTTCCCCACCGAACTTCTTACGCCAGTCTGCATCATGAATACCGATATTACCATTCACCGGCATCCAGTAATCCACATGGGAAGCATAGGTAGCTCCACGCAAAATCCTGTTCTTCTGCTTGGAATAAACATGATTTACTCCAACAGGAGTATCCCAGCCTTTTCGCATATTACCTGTCACAATATCAGTCTCCACTATCAGTTCACCGGCTTTGTACCCATACAGCTTCTGATTCGTCATATCGATTTCGATATAGGTATCTCCGATATCGTTTTTTCCCCTGACATAGCCTTGCTCCAGATATTTTGGAATGTGCACTTCAGATACTTCCTTCAGAAAAGCTTCCTTCAAATAAGCAATTTCCGCCTCACTGTCCAGCTTGGTACCATAGTTTTTATAAGGGATCTGTACAGTTTCCCCTCTGGTAGCTTCAAACGCAAGCTCCGTATCGCTGGTATTGTATTCTGCAGCCAGCTGTTCCACGAATTCTACAATTCCTTCTTCCCGAAGCAACAGTCTTCCGGCATCATCCAGCACAAACTCGCCCTGTTCATCCAGTAAAATAAACTGACTGGTAATGGCTCTATCCAAAGCAATCTGTTCAGCTCCCATATCGTAAATAATATCGCAACTGAGAAAATCCTGCAAATGATGCCACAAATCCAAAGTGGCTAATTGCTGGGGAGTATATTCCAAATCCTGATAGGCTCCGCTTTCTGCTATGGAAGCCTCATACATTCCGTTCCGTACCTTTTCCAATACATAATCTGCGAAAATCTCCGGATGAAAAACCTGTCTGGTGCCGTCCACCAGTTCATAACCATTCTCACCCTTGATAATCGACACCTCTGCTTGCTCCGGCAGTTCCTGCTTCACCAGCTCCAGCTCTGTGATCAACTGTTTTAATATGGTATCGTTCCAGCTCTTTTCAGGCTCTATTTGTATATGCTGCTCCTTCGTCCAAGCCAAAGGCCATAGCAGACTGTTACGCGTTCCCATACAACTTTGCAAAGCCTTTGTATAGTCCGCATGATAAGATGCATATGCCATATTCAGTTCTGCTGTTTCTCCATTGGTGCCAATAATTGTAAGAAACGGAGCTTCTGTCTGAAACAAAAGCTCCGAATTCACCTCTTCCACTGTTTTTCCGGTGCAATACACACCATTTATCCAAGTATTCAACATGAATACATCCTTGTAGAAGTAAGCAATGCACAGGTAAATCGCAACACACACCAGTATCAGGGATAGAAACAGACGCATAAAAAACTTACCTATTTTTTCTAACATCACTATTTATTCTTTAAATCGTCTCCATCAAACACTTCGCTGATAGGCGCACCTGCGGGTACCATAGGAAATACCTTGTCATCCTCCGGAATTACACATTCAATGAGAACCGGACACTTCAAAGCAATCGCTTTTTCCACTGCAGGACCAATTTCTTCTTTTGTTGTTACACGGATTGCTTCACAACCCAAACCTTCTGCTACTTTACAGAAATCTACCTTATCATTCAATACGGTCTGTGAATATCTCTGTCCATAGAACAGGGTCTGCCACTGACGTACCATACCCAATACATGATTGTTGATAACCACCTGAATGATAGGGATATTATAACGGCTGGCAGTTGCCAATTCATTCATGTTCATACGGAAGCAACCATCTCCGGCAATATTAATACAAATCTTGTCCGGCTGACCAACCTGTGCACCGATACAAGCGCCCAAACCATAACCCATGGTTCCGAGACCACCGGAAGAAAGGAAGGTACGAGGCTCGGTATACTTATAATACTGAGCTGCCCACATCTGATGCTGTCCTACGTCAGTGGTAATAATCGCCTTGCCCTCAGTTACTCTGTCGATTTCCTCGATTACATAAGGGCCGGAAAGAACGGCATCCTCATACTTCATAGGGAATTTGGTCTTCAATTCCTGAATGGTAGCCATCCAGTCAGCATGCTCCTGCTTCTCCAGCTTACCGTTTAATTCTGCAAGTACCTGCTTCAAATCTCCGATTAAAGAAGCATCTACACGAATATTCTTGTTGATTTCTGCTGCATCAATATCAATATGTATGATCTTTGCACCTTCTGCGAACTTCTTAGGATTGCCGGTTACACGGTCTGAGAAACGAGCTCCCAAAGCTATCAGCAAATCACACTGGCTGACACCCAAGTTAGAGGTTTTGGTACCATGCATACCAATCATTCCGGTATATCGCTCGCTCTTACCATTGAAAGCCCCCTTACCCATCAGGGTATCACAAACCGGTGCATCCATTAATTCTGCCAGTTCTGCTACTTCCTTCGCAGCACCAGAGATTACCGCACCGCCGCCCAGATAAATATATGGCTTCTTAGCTGCTTTGATTAATGCAACTACCTTTTCCATATCCTCTTCGGTATACTTTGAAGGCTTCTCAACCGTTTTCGGTTTTACCGGAGTATACTCACAAACTGCCGCTGTCACATCCTTGGTAATATCCACCAAAACAGGACCCGGTCTGCCACTCCTTGCAATGTCAAATGCTTTACGGATAGTATCTGCCAATTCTTCTACATTCTTTACAATAAAGCTATGCTTTGTAATCGGCATAGTTACTCCGGCGATATCCACCTCCTGAAAAGAATCCTTACCTAATAAGGGTAATGTTACATTCGCAGTAATGGCTACCATAGGCACAGAATCCATGTAGGCTGTAGCAATACCGGTTACCAGATTGGTAGCTCCGGGACCACTGGTCGCCATACACACACCTACCTTACCGGTAGCACGTGCATAACCATCTGCCGCATGAGAAGCACCCTGCTCATGGGAAGTTAAAATATGATTGATTTCATCACTATGCTTATAAAGAGCATCATAAATATTCAGGATGCAACCGCCCGGATAACCAAACACGGTATCTACGCCCTGCTCTTTGAGACATTCTACTACAATTTCAGAACCTGTTAACTGCATATATCAAATCTCCTATTTCCTTAGTTTTTCGGCACTTCCAAAACAGCACCCTTGTTACCACTGGTAACCAGCTCACGATAGCGAGCCAAATAACCGGTTACTTCCTTCAGGTTCGGCTGCCACTTTGCTCTTCTTTCTGCCAGTTCTTCTTCTGAAACCAGCATATCCAACTTGTTCTCAGGAATATTGATACGGATAATATCTCCTTCCTGCACCAATGCAATGGGACCGCCTACTGCTGCTTCCGGAGAAACATGTCCGATGGAAGCACCACGGGAAGCACCTGAGAAACGTCCGTCAGTAATCAGTGCTACACTGGAGCCCAGACCCATACCTGCGATGGCAGAGGTAGGATTTAACATCTCTCTCATACCGGGACCACCCTTAGGACCTTCGTTACGAATCACTACTACATCGCCTGCAACAATCTTGCCGCCCTTGATAGCTGCAATAGCATCCTCTTCGCATTCAAATACTCTGGCAGGACCTTCATGAACCATCATTTCTGCTACCACTGCGGAACGCTTAACCACACCACCGTCAGGAGCCAGATTACCCTTCAATACAGCAATACCGCCGGTCTCAGAATAAGGATTTTCCACCGGTCTGATAACCTCAGGATTTCTGTTCATGCAATTCTTAATATTTTCACCAATGGTAGTACCATTGACTGTCATACAATCCAAATTCAGCAGATTTTTCTTGGTCAGCTCATTCATTACTGCGTAAACACCACCGGCCTCATTCAAATCTTCCATGTAGGTAGGACCTGCAGGTGCCAAATGACACAGATTAGGGGTCTTTGCAGACAAATCATTTGCAATATCCAAATTCAGTTCTACGCCGGCTTCCTTTGCAATGGCAGGAAGATGCAGCATAGAGTTAGTAGAACAGCCAAGTGCCATATCCACAACCAAAGCATTCATAAATGCTTTTTCAGTCATAATGTCGCGAGGCTTGATATCCTTCTCAACTAACTCCATAATCTTCATTCCGGCATGCTTAGCCAGACGAATTCTCTCTGAATATACAGCGGGAACGGTACCATTGCCCTTTAAGCCCATACCGATTGCTTCTGTTAAGCAGTTCATGGAGTTCGCGGTATACATACCGGAGCAGGAACCACAGGTAGGACAAGCCTTCTCTTCGAACTCGCAAAGCTTCTCCATGGTCATGGTACCGGCAGCCACACTACCAACTGCCTCGAACATACTGGAAAGACTGGTCTTGTGACCGTCAATACGTCCTGCCAACATAGGACCACCGGAAACAAATACGGTAGGAATATTTAATCTTGCAGCAGCCATTAAAAGTCCGGGAACATTTTTGTCACAATTAGGAACACAAACCAAACCGTCAAAGCCATGTGCTCTTGCCATACATTCGGTTGAATCAGCAATCAAATCTCTGGTAACCAAAGAATATTTCATACCGGTGTGTCCCATAGCAATACCGTCACATACAGCAATTGCCGGGAAAACCACCGGCATACCGCCTGCCATGGCAACCCCCATCTTTACTGCATCTACAATCTTATCCAGATTCATATGACCCGGTACGATTTCATTATAGGACGAAACGATACCAATCATAGGACGTCTTCTTTCTTCCTCTGTATATCCCAAAGCATTAAACAAACTTCTGTGTGGCGCCTGGGAATTGCCACATTTTACTGCA
>JAZQEK010000018.1:0-60998 GCA_045538995.1 Acetatifactor sp.
AAAGATAATGCCTTCTTCTTTTGCATGATGTACTTCTTCTACTCTGGCAGGAAGCTCCTCTTCGCTTCTACGATATACAATATGCACCTCTGCACCAAGACGTAATGCAGTTCTTGCAGCATCCATCGCAACATTTCCACCGCCTACTACTGCTACTTTTTTACCTCTTGAAATCGGAGTATCATGATCATCACGGAATGCCTTCATCAGGTTGTTTCTGGTTAAGTATTCATTCGCGGAAAATACTCCGTTTGCATTTTCACCCGGAATTCCCATGAATTTAGGAAGTCCTGCACCGGAACCGATAAATACTGCTTCAAAGCCTTCTTCGTCCATTAATTCATCAATGGTGGTTGCTTTTCCGATTACGACGTTTGTTTCAATCTTAACACCCAATGCTTTTACATTTTCAATCTCAGCAGCTACTACCTTCTGCTTTGGCAAACGGAACTCCGGAATACCGTAAATCAATACTCCGCCTGCCTCGTGAAGTGCTTCAAAAATGGTAACATCATAGCCCATCTTTGCCAAATCACCGGCACAGGTAAGACCTGCAGGACCGGAACCGATTACGGCAACTTTTTTGCCTTTCTTTTCCTTTGCGCCTTCCGGCTTAATACCATTTTCACGAGCGTAGTCTGCTACGAAACGCTCCAGCTTACCGATGGACACCGGTTCTCCTTTGATACCACGAATACACTTTCCTTCACACTGGCTTTCCTGAGGACATACACGTCCGCAAACTGCCGGAAGTGCACTGGATTCACTGATAATCTGATATGCGTCCTCAATATTACCTTCTTTTACTTTACCGATAAAGCCCGGAATATCAATAGCTACAGGACAACCTTTAACACACTGTGCATTCTTACATCCGATACATCTGTTTGCTTCCGCCATTGCTTCTTCTTTGTTATAACCTAAACATACTTCCTCAAAGTTAGTAGCACGAACCTGTGGATCCTGCTCTCTAACCGGTACTTTCTTCAATACGTCCATTGTCTTAGCCTCCTATTAGTTACAATTTCCACAACCGCCGTGATGTGTATCGCCTTCTTTTTCCTTTAAGAATGCTCTACCTTCTGCAGTCTTATAAATCTGCTGACGGGTCATTGCTTCATCAAAATCAACCTGATGTCCGTCAAATTCAGGACCATCTACACAAGCAAACTTCACCTGTCCGCCTACGGTTACACGACAAGCACCACACATACCGGTACCATCTACCATAATAGGATTCAAGCTTACGATAGTAGGAATTTCCAATTCCTTGGTTAATAAGCATACAAACTTCATCATAATCATGGGACCGATAGCGATACAAACATCATACTTCTTGCCTTCTGCTACCAAATCCTTAATAGTCTGGGTAACCATACCGCTTCTGCCATAAGAACCGTCATCTGTAGTGACATAGAGATTACCGGCAACTGCTTCCATCTCCTTCTCCAGAATCAATAAATCCTTGGTCTTACTACCAACGATAACATCAGCAGCTACACCATGTTCATGCAACCACTTTACCTGAGGGTATACCGGAGCTGCACCTACACCACCTGCTACGAAGAGAATATTTTTCTTCTTCAACTCTTCCAAATCTTCTTCAACCAATTCAGAAGGACATCCTAAAGGTCCTACGAAATCATGGAAGCTGTCTCCTTCCTTCAGATTAGCCATCTTGTATGTACCTGCTCCAACAGACTGGAATACGATGGTAACGGTACCCTTTTCTCTGTCATAATCGCAAATGGTCAACGGAATTCTCTCGCCATCAGCATCCATTCTAACGATTACAAACTGTCCGGGTTCACATGCATGTGCCACCCTTTTTGCTTCCACTTCCATTAAATAAATGTTTGTGGTCAATTCTTGTGCTTTTACAATCTTATACATTTTCTTATACACCTTTCGTTGTATTTTTAAAACTCAATTTGGTATTCCCCCATGGATATATCACTTTTCACACCATGTTTATTCACACAAATCGCCTGTATCTGATAGTTCCCGTCCTTTAGGAAGATAGGACCATCAAAAATCTTGCTCTCTGTGGTAGGTGTGGTTCCGTCCAAAGTATAATATATGGTACAGCTCTGGTCGGAAGTGATCTTCAGTGGGATTATCTCTGTATAATATCCGGGTTCATGGCTGAATTTTGGAGCCTTCACCATGAAATCCGCAAAGATTGATATAATTTTATCATTATTACAGGATTTTAACAAGTTGTTTATTGTATTATAATTTTTATCATTACTATAAAAAGATATCAATTTTGTGTAAGCAATGAGCAAATCTTCTTCAGAAGCCTGTGAATCTCGAACCACTTTTAATAAATATTCTTCATACTTTCCTTCATAGCCTAATTCTTCATAGCATTTAGCAAGGTATAAATGCAATTCTACTTGATTGGGCGCCCCCGAATTCAAAGCCTTATTATAATATTTTATGGCACTGACATAATCCCCGCTATTTACAAAACGATTACCCTGATTCATTTGGTAATCAGGTGAATTATAAAGATATGTTAATGCCACGATACCTAATAAAACACTGATAACTGTCAGTACAATAACACCGGGCAGAAAACGAAAGCGTCCTTTCTTGGTTTTAGAAACAAAGGATGTTATTTCTTCTGCCAAATCGTCCTGAATACGATGTAGGGTTTCGTCGATTTCAGTTTCCACCTCCGGGTCAAATACCGGTACAATATGTATTTCTTCTCCACATTTTCCGCAGTACATATTTCCGGCTGGAATTTCTGCGCCACAGTTTTCACATTTCATGAGAAAGATACCTCATCATCATATTCCTAGAACAGTCCGGTTATTACTCCGTCATCATTTACATCAATTCCATAAGCTGCAGGCGTTTTAGACAAACCGGGCATAGTTGTGACTGCACCGGTCAATACAACTACAAATCCTGCACCGGCAGAAACATATACTTCACGTACGCTCATTTCGAAACCGGTAGGTCTGCCCAGCTTTGTCTGGTCATCCGATAACGAATACTGATTCTTCGCCATACATACCGGAAGCTTACCGAATCCCAGTTCTTCCAGCTTTGCCAATTGCTTCGCAGCTGCAGGTGCAAAGCTCACACCATCAGCACCATAGATTTCCTTAGCAACAGTTTCAATCTTCTCCTTCAGGGACAAGTCATCCTCATAAAGCACCTTAAAGTGACTTTCCTTCTTTTCTAAGGTTTCTAATACCTTTTCCGCCAAGGCAATACCGCCTTCGCCACCCTTTGCCCATACTTCAGAAAGAGCAAATTCACAATTTCTTTCCTCACAGAACTCTTTCACAAAAGCAATTTCAGCATCAGTATCCGTAATAAAGGAATTCAAGGTTACCACAACAGGTACACCATACTTCTGTACATTTTCAATATGCTTCTCCAGATTCACAATACCCTTCTTCAAAGCATCCAGATTCTCAACATTCAAATCTGCCTTTGCTACTCCGCCATTATACTTCAAAGCACGTATGGTAGCAACCAAAACCACTGCATCCGGCTTTAAACCTGCTATACGACACTTAATATCAAAGAATTTTTCCGCACCAAGGTCTGCACCAAAGCCTGCTTCTGTGATACAATAATCTGCCATCTTCAAACCGGCCTTTGTAGCGATAATAGAGTTACAGCCATGTGCAATGTTTGCAAAAGGACCACCATGTATCAAAGCAGGTGTATGCTCCAATGTCTGAATCAGGTTTGGTTTCAAAGCATCCTTTAACAGTGCTGCCATAGCACCCACAGCCTTTAATTGTCCGGCAGTTACAGGTTGACCGGAATAGTCATAGGCAACAACCATTCTGGATAAACGCTCCTTCAAATCCTTCATATCCGCAGCCAGACAAAGCACTGCCATTATTTCAGAAGCAACGGTGATAACAAAATGGTCTTCTCTTACCACACCATCCATCTTGGCACCAAGTCCAACAACTACATTACGTAGAACACGATCGTTCATATCCAGACAACGCTTCCAAACCACGCTTCTAGTATCAATATTTAATTCATTTCCCTGCTGAATATGATTATCCAACAAAGCCGCCAATAGGTTATTGGCACTAGTAATGGCATGAAAATCTCCGGTAAAATGCAGGTTCAAATCCTCCATGGGAACTACCTGTGCATAGCCGCCGCCTGCCGCTCCGCCTTTTACGCCGAAGCAAGGTCCCAAGGAAGGCTCACGCAATGCAATAATTGCTTTCTTCCCTAACTTTCCGAAAGCCTGACCCAAACCGACACTGGTGGTTGTCTTGCCTTCTCCTGCAGGGGTAGGATTAATAGCGGTTACCAAAATTAATTTTCCGTCAGGATTTGACTGTATCTTCTGCAAATATTCATCCGTAATCTTCGCTTTATATTTGCCGTATAACTCTAATTCATCCTCCTGAATACCGATACTTTGTGCAACCTCTACGATAGGTTTCATAATCGCTTCCTGTGCAATCTGAATATCTGTTTTCATAAATTTTTCTCCTAAATATATTTTAGACTACTTCTTCAATTAATTGCTCGAACTGCTCCATACTCATCAGAACCTTACGAGGCTTAGTTCCTTCTTCTTCTCCTACCACACCATAATCACACAACTGATCCATGATACGTGCAGCGCGGTTAAAGCCGATACGGAACATTCTCTGGAGCATACCGATGGATGCCTTATCCTTTTCAATAATAAACTTGCCGGCCTCTACGAAATATTCATCCAAACCACTTTCCCCACCGGAAGCACCATCTGCACCACTGCCGGAGGAAGAACCGGTAAAGCTCTTAAGCTTCTCTTCAATATCCTCTGCATAAGTATTACCCAATGCCTGATTTTTCAAAAAGTCTACTACATCCGAAACTTCCTTGTCGGATACAAAAGCACCCTGAACGCGGGCAGGCTTGGAGTATCCCTGAGGATAAAAGAGCATATCCCCTTTTCCCAGCAGCTTTTCGGCACCATTCATATCCAATATGGTTCTGGAATCCACACCACTGGATACGGAGAATGCTACACGGCTGGGCATATTCGCCTTAATCAGACCGGTGATAACATCCACACTGGGTCGCTGGGTCGCTATAATCAAGTGAATACCACAGGCTCTGGCCAGCTGTGCCAGACGACAGATGGATTCTTCTACTTCCCCGGGTGCAACCATCATCAAATCAGCCAACTCGTCTACAATAATCACAATCTGAGGCATCTTGGCAGGTGCAGTTTCATCTCCGCTCTCTCTCTGAGCTTCCACCTTCTTGTTATATCCCTTTAGGTCTCGAACATTGTAATCTGCAAACTTCTTATAACGCTCGTTCATTTCACTCACTGCCCAATGAAGTGCCGCAGAAGCTTTCTTCGGATCTGTAACAACCGGGATCAACAAATGCGGAATACCGTTGTAAACACTTAATTCTACCACCTTCGGGTCAACCATAATCAGTTTTACATCATCCGGATGAGCCTTGTACAAAATACTCATGATCAAAGTATTAATACATACGGATTTACCGGAACCGGTAGCACCGGCAATGAGCATATGAGGCATCTTGGCAATATCTGCCACTATGGTCTGTCCTGCAATATCCTTACCGACTGCAAAAGCAATGTTCGAAGGGAATTCACGGAATTCCTTGGTCTCAAACAAATCTCGCAGTGCTACACCCATGGTTTCCTTATTCGGAACTTCGATACCGATGGCAGCCTTACCGGGAATGGGTGCTTCAATACGAATATCCGTAGCAGCCAGATTCAATTTAATATCATCGGTCAAAGAAACAATCTTACTGACCTTTACGCCCTGTTCCGGTTGTAATTCATAACGGGTTACACTGGGACCCTGACTGATATCCGTAATGCTGACTTTTACCCCAAAGGTATTCAAGGTCTGCTGTAAACGCATAGCAGTTTCTCTCAGCTCCTGTGTATTGTCTGTGGAGCTTCCGCTACCCTTTTGCAAACGGGAAAGGGGCGGGAAGATATATTTCTTCGGTATTTTCTTTTCCGCAGTTTCAATGTCCTTGGAAATCTGTACATCCGTTGCTGTGACACCGGGAGCCGGTGCAGGTGCAGGCTTAGCTACAGGTCTTGTTCTTTCTGTAGTGTGTTCATTATGTACACGGATTTCATTTATATTTTGCGTCTGCTGTATATTTCCGGGTTTCACAGCAGAAACCGGAGGTGTAATTACCTCTTCCGGTTCTTCCTCCGCAGTAATCTCTTGCATATTTACCTGATGTGCACTGCGTATCCGAATTTTATCAAAATCAAATTCCTGTGAATTCTGCTTTTTCTGTGTCGATTTCTGTGTGGGTTTCGTAGCAATGGTTTCCTGCACAACAGGTTGCTCTTCTTCTCCATTGTATACAATTTCATGGATATCATCTCGACGCATATTGTTAGTATCCTTCTTAGGAATGGTAGTGTCCATTGCTACACCGGACACCTTCTTCTCCATACGGAGGATTTTTTCGTTTTCCTTCTCTTCCTTTTGAAGGCGACGTTCCGCTTCCGCGGCCTCCATACGAGCACGTCTTTCTTCTTCCTTCAGTAAGCGTTCTTCTTCTCTTATCAAGCGTTGTTCTTCCCGTTGGATACGTTGCTCCTCCTGAGCAATTCGCCGCTGTGCTGCATATTCTCTGCGTCGTTCCGAATCCTCTCTGCCACGCTCTATGATGCGAGAACCGCCATCTTTCACACCGGTAAGCAGGGATTTCTCCGTCATTAAAATAAAGCTGACCGCCGAACCCAGTACCACTACCAGTATGGTACCTACAAAGCCCAGATATTTATAAAGTAAGTAGGTCAAACTGCCGGAAATCACACCACCACCATTTTTATCGGTACTACAATTATTGTAGATGGTTTTCAAATCATATGCAGTCATATTAGAGGCATTGTGAGCAATCAAATCACAAATCACACCGGCCATAATAAACAGAAAGATGCCGGAAATTAATTTACGAACTGCATGAGGATTTCCGGTATTTGCATACCAGAAGGTTACTGCTATGAAAAGCAAAACAGGTACTACATATGACGGTAAACCGAATATACCAAACAGGATTTTACTGATGGCATTTCCTACCGGTCCAATAATACCGAAATTACACAAAAAGAGAATTACCATAGCAATAAAGAAAATGATTAATCCTATTTCATGAAACATTTCGCTTTCTTTTTTATAATCGACTACCGTTTGCTTTCTCGGAGCAGAACGGGTATTTCGGGTGGTATTGGAACTTCTGGAACTGCCGGACTTCTTCGTTCCGGAAGTACTTTTACGCTTATTTTGATTGGAAGCTGATGTTTTTTTGTTGCCGGATGATGCCATTTCATCATACTCCTTTTCTACAAATTCTAATCAAGTGTCATAATATTATACCACCCTTTTGTCAAATTGTCATCATGTATACAATTTTAAATTGTACAACTTATTTCAGAACTCACTTCATTAGTTTATGCAATTTTTTAATTGCTTTGTCTATTCCGCCCACTTCATTAATAATTCCTAAATCCACTGCTTCCTTCCCCACTAAAATTGTCCCTACATCCTTTGTCAGTACCCCGGTTTCCATCATTAAATCCTCTAATTCCGTTTTGGAAATATCACAATGGGCACACACAAAACCGGTAATACGATTTTGTATCTGTTTGAAATAATCAAAGGTCTGCTGTACACCGATTACCATGCCATTCATACGCACCGGATGAATTACCATAGTACCTGTGGGAACGATAAAGGAATAATCTGTACTAACAGCGATGGGTACTCCAATAGAGTGACTACCGCCCAATACCAAGGATACAGTAGGCTTGCTTAAGGAAGTCAGCATTTCAGCAATAGCCAGTCCGGCTTCCACATCACCACCCATGGTATTTAAAATCACCAATACTCCACCGATTTCGTCGCTATCTTCAATAGCCGCCAGTGTCGGCAGAATATGCTCATATTTCGTTGTTTTAGAATTGCCGGACAGATTTTCATGACCCTCGATTTCTCCGATTATGGATAATAAATGAATACTTTTCTCTGCTTTACTGTTTTTTAGAGTGAGTTGTCCGCATTTCTCGATACGTTCATCCTGATGCTTTTCCAATTCTACTTTGTTTTCTGAATTTTCCTTACCCATTGAATGCTCCTTATTCATCATATATTTTTTCACTAAAAAAGAGAACCCGAAGGTTCTCTTTTATCATTTCCATAGATTTAACGCTCTATGCATTACTCAAAATTTAAACGTCATAATCATCGGAATCAGATACTAATATATCATATTTCATATCTTTTTCATTCACATTCAGTGCATAATCCATATTCTTTCGAACATGCTTCTTCGGTCCGGGTAAGGGACTTTCAATCAATCGTACCGGTTCCTGTATAGTGTTTTCCTTTTCCGTCGGTTTTTCCAAGTCAATCACCTCAATTTCTTCTGTATCCTTTTTCTCAATAACTTCTGATGCAAATAGTTCTGTTATGGATATTGAAGCCAATGCAGCAAATAATACTTGCATCAGATAAGAACCATCCATATTCATCGTAGTTATGCCCAGCACATAAATAACAGAAATGCTCAAACAAAAAAGGATAAACGGTGTAAAATATTCTGTAGTTTTACGACGCCAGAAGCTGAGTGTACCAACACATATCATTACCATGCTCACAAAGAAATCTATGGTAGTGTTACTTGTGATAATACCGGTATTCCATTCCAATGAACTATAGGTAACAAACCATGCATGCAACACTCCGGTAAAGGAAGTTTTACTAAATAAACTATCCAGCAACAGCAGAACAAAGAAAAATACTACCGCTGAACCCATAATACCAAAGAACTGAGCGAGCCTTTCTTTTTGGGTGAGAATGGTATTCTTCCTCATAAACAAATAGATGCCGGGGATCAGTAATAAACATCCGGTCACATCCATATAGATGGTGAATCCGATGAAAAATCCCAGTCCAATGGTACAAGTCCACATGATTAAGCTGTTTTCAACAAGCCTGTCTTCATAAAAAAGATAGTGTGCAAACAAAAACAAACCAAGCGAAAAGATAACAAAAAACAATACTTGCGGGGAATAAGTAATACTCATCATGATGGATGTAGGCGAAAACAAAGTATATGCCAACAATAATAATGATGCCCATCTGGTCGTAAGCTTTTTCATGGCTAAATACAACAAAACCGTACCAAGCATCTGTAATACGATTTGCATCCAAATTCCTGCAATCCAGTGATTCCCAACCAACAAAAACAAACCATGAAGTAATAAACAATAATAGTATACACTTCCCTGTACGGACTGTACCATGATACCGCTTTGACTGGTCACTTTGGAAATTTCATAGTAAGCCGCCTCTTCCCCGGCGAATTCCATAAAACAAATTCGAACTACAAAACCTATGATTATATAGAATACTACCACCAATATGTCAATGGCGCGGGCATGTTTTTTCAGGAAGGGGGAACCTCCTTCGGAAATATGCATGCTGATAATAAAACCCGACATGGAATATATCAAAAATAAAATACCAAAAAACAGAACAATACAACCTAGTGCAGCCACTACGATATTTACTTCTGTTATCCGTGTGGCCACCATTCCTAAAAAAGCAAATGTGACCCCGGTAAACAACAGAAGTATCATCCAGGCTACATAGCTGACAATATTCTTTTTAAGTGTCATATGAATACCAATCCTTACTCACTCTTCAAAACCTTTTCAATATTATAGCGAGGTCTTTCCTTAACCTCCATATATATTTTACCAATATACAATCCTACCATACCAATGGCCAACAATTGTAAACCACCCAAAAACCAAATGGACAAAATCAAAGAAGTCCAACCGGGTTCCACATGTCCTGTAAAATAGGAAATTAAAGCATAAACAGCCGCTAAAATGGAAACCCCAACGATTACAAGCCCCAAGGTCATAATCATCGAAATCGGCTTTACACTGAAGCTGGAAATACCGTTAAATGCAAGTGCCAACATTTTCTTTAACGGATACTTGCTCTCTCCGGCAACACGTTCCTTGCGGTCATAATATACACAATCCGTTTGATAACCAATGAGCGGCATCATTCCGCGCAAAAACATATTGGTCTCTTTGAATTTAGAAAAATGCTCCACCGCTCTCTTTGACATCAAACGAAAATCTGCATGGTTGTATATGGTCTTCACACCCATCATTTCCATGACTTTGTAGAAGCCCTGAGCTGTTGTTCTTTTAAAGAAGGTATCTGTCTTTCGCTCCTTACGTACACCGTACACGATATCATTGCCGGCATGGAACTTGTCTATCATCTCTTCAATAACCGTAACATCATCCTGCAAATCAGCATCAATGGATACTGTAACATCACTAAGCTCCATAGCCGTAATCAAACCTGCCGTCAACGCAGACTGATGTCCTACATTACCTGCCAGCTTCACTCCGTAGATTTGTATGGGATGTGCAGCATGCTCTTCTTCAATCAATTCCCAAGTTTTGTCCTTACTTCCATCATTCACAAAGAGAACAAAACTATCCTCTGCAATTTTTTGCTTTGCAATCAAATCATCCAACACACCGCGCAAAGCTTCCGAAGCAATCTTCAGCACTTCCTCTTCATTGTAACAAGGTACTACAATTGCTAATTTATCCATAGATATACCTCATGTTTTATTCATCCCAGTTATGATATACAGCCTGTACATCATCATCATCCTCTAAAAGATCTAAGGTTCTCTGTAAATTCTTCACAGCAGTTTCATCTGTTAATTCTACATAATTCTGAGGAATCATGGTCACCTCTGCGCTCATCATAGGAATACCCTGTTCCTCTAATGCCTTACGAACTTCTTCAAAGCCATCCGGATCGGTCAATACTTCAAAGCTGTCCTCTTCTTCAGCGAAATCCTCTGCACCTGCATCCAGTGCAACCATCATCAATTCGTCAGCGGCCATATCGCACTCTTCCTTATCGATGATAATCTGACCCTTCTTATCAAACATAAAGGATACGCAACCGGGAGTACCGATGCTTCCGTGCCCCTTAGTAAATGCACTTCTGACATTAGAAGCGGTACGATTCTTATTATCTGTTAACGCATCTACAATAATAGCAATACCGTTAGGACCATAGCCTTCATAAGTAACATACTCGTAATTTACATTTCCTACATCACCGGCAGCCTTCTTAATACCTCTTTCAATGGTATCATTCGGCATGTTGTTGGATTTTGCCTTGGCAATTACCTGTGCTAATTTAAAATTATTTGCAGGATCCGGACCGCCTTCCTTTACAGCTACTGCAATTTCTCTACCGATAATGGTAAAGATTTTACCTTTTGCAGCATCGTTTTTTTCCTTCTTATGCTTAATATTCGCAAATTTTGAATGTCCTGACATAGTTAATTCTCCTTAGTTTTCTTTCTTTTCTATATTTGTCATCTCTATATGATAACATTAATCCGTATTCTCTTCAAGTACAGTTTCTTCATCCGTTTCAACATTTTCTTCCGGAAGCTTCATGACCAAAACACTTTGTATCATTTTATTCTGTACAGATAATATTTTAAACAAATAACCATCTACAACGATTTCAAATTCTTCGTTATCATCCGGTATCTTGTCCATCTTTGCAATTAAAAATCCATTGATGGTCTCGAATTCTTCTTCGTGGAAAGAAATTTGGAAGCGTTCCTCCAATTCTTCCAACGGTGTCTTTCCTTCTATAATATATTCATCATTGCCTTTTTCTTCAATGTATTCCTCTTCTTCATCGTATTCATCCAAAATATTTCCTACGATTTCTTCCAGAATATCCTCCATGGCTACCAGACCGGCAGTCTGTCCATATTCATCCACAACCATAACCATCTGCAATTTACCGGATTGCATTTCCTTGAAAAGTTCATGAATATTTCGGGTCAAAGGAATAAACTCCGGCTCACGCAATAAATCATCTACCTCTCGCAAGGGATGATCCAGACGTTCCTTGTCCGCATGGTATCGAAGAACATCCTTTAAGTGCAGAATACCTATAATATTATCAATATTTTCCTCATACACAGGATAACGGCTTTGCTTGCCATTCAACACAAAATCAATCACATCACATAATAACATATTACCGTCAATGGCTATAATATTGTTACGATGGGTCATAATATCTTGTGCTTCTTTATCATGAAACTCGAAAATATTGGAAATCATCTCTACTTCACTGGCTTCTATCAATCCCTGTTCATGACCTTCATTCACCATATGAATGATTTCTTCTTCCGTAACATCGCCTTCATCATTGTCAGGATTCAGCCCCATAAGCTTCATAATTCCACGGGCACACAAGGATAATAAACCGGTAAACGGCTTCAATATTACCAAGAAAAAATACACCACATCGACAAACAAATAAGCGAATTTCTTCGGATTTCCCAGTGCAATCTTCTTCGGTAAAGTGATTCCTACCAACATCAATATGTAAAGCAAAACGAAGAAGCTCAAAATGCCGGCCAAAATCGCCAAAAGCTCGGTGGAGATTTTCCAGGAAAGCTTATTTATAAACAAATCTTGAAGCATTCCGTCTGCCAACAAAACAAAACGGTTCATATACAGCCAACCGATGATAATAGGTATCAATGTAATGACGGAATGAAAAGTATCCATAAAGTTCTGTGGCTCATGAATCAGCTTCACCAGCCGCAAAGTCTTTCTGTCTTTCTTTTCCTCTGCTCTCTCCTCTAACTCTTTGATATTCAGCTGTTCCATTGCGGCACTGAAACCACAAAATATAATATCAAATAATAATAAAACCGCAAAAATTAGAATGGCCGTCGGACCATTGTCCATGGTATTTCACTCCTTTATCTTTTTTAAATGAATTCTATCCGAAAATAATAGCATTTTTCTACACAATAGTCAAGGAACCGAAGGTCTTATGTATTCAGTTCCAAACTGATTAACAATGCTTTATTGACTTTGTTCATGATTTCTCCGTCCAAATGACAGATACGATCCTTCAAACGTTTCTTATCAATAGTACGCAACTGTTCCAACAGTATCACGGAATCCTTATCCATATCATACTCACTGGCACTTAATTCAATATGCGTAGGTAGCTTTGCTTTATTCATTTTCGAGGTAATGGCTGCACAGATTACAGTGGGGCTATGCTTGTTGCCTACATCATTCTGAATAATCAAAACCGGTCTGATTCCTCCCTGTTCCGAACCGATTACCGGACGCAAATCTGCATAAAAAACATCTCCACGTTTCATAAACTATACTCCTTCTGAAAAACTTTCCATATATCTGATGTGGTTATTGTTACCATATTTTTCAGAAGGTATACTATTTTACTTCAAAACTTTATTGTTTTTTATATAAACTCTGGGCAGTCTCTGGTTCAAATCACAAACCAGTTCATAATTAAACCGACCGGACAATTCCCCCAAAAAATCTGCAGTAATACATTCTTCTCCATTTCGACCAATCAATGTCACCAAGTCTCCTTCTTTGGCTTCCGGTATATCGGTGACATCTAACATGAACTGGTCCATGCAAACTCTTCCCAAAATAGGTGCTTTCTGACCATGTATCAATACATACCCTTTGGATGACAAGCTACGCGGATACCCGTCTCCATACCCCAATGGTATGGTTGCAACTCGTGTCTCCTCTGTAGCTATAAACTTACTGCCATAGCTGACTGTCTGACCCGGTTGAATTGTTTTCACATAAACAATATGACTGTGTAAGGACAATGCCGGCTTCAACAAAACTCTTTCCTTATTTACCTCATCAGAAGGTGCCAGACCGTATAAAATAATACCGGCTCTCACCATATCCATATTGGCATCCGGCAAATCCAAAATACCTGCACTATTGGAACAATGATGGATAGGGATTTTCACTTGATTTTCCTGTTCTACCCGGTCTACAAAGCTTTTAAAAAGTTGAAGCTGTCTTTGCACGGAAGTTTTATCGGTTTCATCTGCACAGGCGAAATGAGTATATATACCCTCCACACAAATGCCCGGGGTATTCATCGCCTTCTTCACAAATGCAGCACCTGTTTCATCAGGCATGATTCCGATACGTCCCATTCCGGTATCCACCTTAATATGCACCATGGCTTCTTTACCAACTGCCAGCGCCGCCTTACTTAAATCCTCTAAGGTATCCTCTCGAAAGACAGTTACACTTACAGACTTTGCCACAAAATCCGGATAAGCATAAGGGAAGGTATAACTCAGCACCAGAATAGGTTTTGTAATACCAGCCTCCCGTAATTCAAAGGCTTCTTCAGCAGTAGCCACAGCAAAGCCGTGCAAATATTCCAGACCTTCTATACTTTTGGCGATGGGTATTCCTCCATGACCATACCCATCTGTTTTAATGACTGCCAGAATTTTTGTATTCTCTGCAATATTGGCTTTCATATTCTCTAAGTTTTCGGATATATAGTCCAAATTGACTTCTACATACCCTCTTTGAAATTCCCATTCACGTACGTCCATGGTCATTCTCCTTTAAACGCAATCTCTATTTATTTCCCTGATATTTTCGATTAATCGTGAAGCTGTCACACCATACTCTGTATAAAGCTCTCCGGCATCGTCCCCTGCCAGACCATGCAGATATACCCCTGCCACAGCACAGCCATAAGTGCCCATAGCAGACTGATTTTGTGCCAGAAAGGCTCCGATAATACCCGTCAGAACATCACCGCTTCCTGCAGTAGCCATACCGTTATTACCGGTTACATTCAAATAGAGTTTATGCTCGTTTTTATCCTCTGAAGTACCTGCAATCAAGGTTCTGGCATCCTTGCAAACCATAACACAATGATACTCCTTTGACAAGCTCTTTGCAACTTCAATCCTATGTTCTTTTACCCAAGGGATATCCTGCCCGCAAAGTCTGGCCAATTCCCCTATATGAGGTGTTAAAATCTTTTCTCCGGCATAACTCTTTAATAATGCTTTCAGTTCATCGGAAGCACTGAGCATATTCAACGCATCTGCATCTATAATTAACGGCAGCTTAGTCATTCGCAATAAATGAAGAAGCAAATTTTGAGCTTCTTCAGAATGTCCCATACCGGGTCCAACAACAACTACATCAGCCCATTTTAAACTATTCTCCAAATCTTCACAAGTACCATAGAGCACTTCCGGTACCGCAGACTGTAAAATACTGCGATTCGTCTCCGGACAAAGCACCTTCACCATTCCGGCTCCCATCTCCAAAGCAGCTCGGGCACTTAAAACAGCTGCACCGACCATTTTCTCAAAACCTGCGATAACCAATATCTTTCCAAAGGTCCCTTTATTGCCATCCTTTTTTCTTTTGGGCAAGTGTTCCCAGAAGCTTTCATCTTCTATATACATTTCCGGTTCTCTGCCGAAAAAAGCCCGATTCGTAATGCCGATGTCTGCTACCACTAATTGACCCACACAGTCAGCCCCGGGATAAAAATACATCCCTCGTTTCGCAAAACCAAATGTAACCGTCAGGTCCGCCTGAAAAGCGACACCCAACACGCTTCCGTCATCTGCCGAAATACCGCTGGGAATATCCACAGCCACCTTATAGGCATTCAAGGCATTCATGCATTTTATAGCCTCAGCATAATTTCCGCTAACCTCTCTGGACAATCCCACACCAAAGACAGCATCCACTACTACATCAAATAAAAACGGACATTCCTGAATTCTTTCTATCATCCGGGGAACTATCTCTTCCTTCCAGATATCCACCGGATAATGACGCAAAATAGCCAGCTGTTGCAGATACTGTTGCGAGGCATGCTTCCTCTCCCCTATAGGACATACGTTCACATTATAGTCTTCCTCTGCCAGTAATCTGGCCAATGCTAATCCATCCGCACCATTGTTTCCTGAACCTGTTACAATCAAAACGGTACTTCTTCGAGATATTTTTGCCAAGATAGCATCCCGCACTGCTAAAGCAGCACGTTCCATTAACACCATAGACGGTATGCCTATTTTTTCGATTGTGTTATTATCATATTCCCGCATCTCGGCTGCTGTGACAATATACTGCATGGTCGCCTCCGTTTATTCAAAAAGAAAGGACCGTTTCACAACAGTCCTTTGTCTTAATTATTTATTTTCTTCAGGCTTCTTTGGTGCCTGCTCCAAAGGATTATACTTCATATCGAACAACTCAATCACACCTGCACCGAAAATATCGTGCATGTATGAGTACATTTGTTTATTATAGAGCTCCATCTCCTGCTTTTGTATCAGATTCTTTTTCAGTTCTTCACGAATATCTGCAACCCATTTCGCAATCTCAATGATGTCTTCTGTATTGCTTTGCATTTTTTCATAACAATAATGCATGGTCGCCAGCATCAATTCATGATTTTTCGCTTCAATCTGTGCCGGAAGCTCCATCATCTCGTCCTCATAAGCCTCCAACTTTTCATTGCACTCTTCAATCAGACGTTTATTATCATCTATCTTTTTCTCTAAAGAAGCATCTGCATTCTGTCCCAGTTCATCTACCATAGGAACGATTTCCTGCATCAGTTTTTTCTTAAGATTCTTAATATCCTTCGTTTCGGTATTCAGTTTTCCCTGTCTCTTTAACAAATCATTCAGACTTCTGGCAATCTTCATGATTTGAGGACAATCATTTAAATTCGGAAACAACTTATACCACTTATTATCCAATGTCAAAATAGGAATCTTTTTACCTGACAAGGCCAGCTCATACAATTCCTCTTTCTTACTCATAAACAACCCTCTAATCTACATTTTCTTCATTATAACGATTTAAATTATAAGAAAGCTTCATCAAACTATCGGACAGATGAACATTTTCCACCTGAATTTCCTTGGGTAAATGCATATCCACATGTGCAAAATTCCAAATCGCCTTGATACCATCCTTAGCCAGTCGCTCTGCCACCTCAACCGCACTGGTCTTCGGTATGGTCAATACTGCTATGTCAATATCATTGCTCTTGATAAATTCGTCCAGATTATCCATAGACTGTACCTTGATACCTCTGACTTCTTTTCCGATTAAATCCGGGTTCTTGTCAAACATACCGCTGAAAATAAAGCCTCTCTTTTCAAAATTGATATAGCCACCCAAAGCCTGCCCCAGATTACCGGCACCGATAATAACAAATTTATGCTTCTTATCCAAACCTAAAATCTTACCGATTTCTGTATAGAGATACTCCACATTATAACCATATCCCTGTTGACCGAAACCACCGAAATTATTAAAATCCTGTCTTATTTGAGATGCAGTAACCTTCATAAGCTCACTCAAATCCTGTGAGGATATACGTTCTACTCCTTCATCTCTTAACTCCCCTAAGTATCTGAAATATCTGGGCAGACGACTTATTACCGCTTGTGAAATCCCTTTTACCTCCATGATTACCTCCAAACAACTTCTCTTTCATTCTATTATAGTGAATCGTGAAATTAAAGTCAATTCAAATGTTAAATTTGTAACAAATTCTTTCACAATATTTCCATGAAAACATTTGACAGTCCTTCTTTCCACATGTAAACTATTACTGATTTGTGTTTTATTGATATTTTAAATTGTAAAAGTTAGAAAGGCAGTGAACGGTATGATTTTATCCTGTCAAAACATATCCAAGGCATTCTTGGAAAACCAAGTATTAAAAAATATATCTTTTCATATAGAAGACTATGAAAAAGCGGCTATTGTGGGCATCAACGGAGCCGGCAAAACCACTCTTCTGCGTATCCTCATTGGAGAAATGACACCGGATGAAGGCACAGTGGTTCTGGCAAAGGATAAAGTAATCGGCTATCTGGCACAGAACAGTTCTGTAGATTCGGAGCGTACCATTTATGATGAACTCCTTTCCGTGAAACAGGAACTGATTGATTTAGAAGAAATGATGCGTACCTGCGAGGAAGATATGAAACATGCTGATGGAGAAGGCTTAGAAGCTTTGATGAAGCAATATACCTCCTACACTCATGCATTTGAAGTAAATAACGGATATGCTTACAAGAGTGAATTGGTAGGTGTATTAAAAGGTCTGGGCTTTACAGAAGAGGAATTTTCCAAAAAGATTACTACCCTCTCCGGAGGACAGAAAACCCGTGTGGCCTTGGGCAGATTACTCCTCTTAAAGCCAGATTTGATTATTCTGGACGAGCCTACCAACCACTTAGACATGAACTCTATCGCCTGGCTGGAAACCTATTTGCTTAATTATAAAGGTGCTGTGATTATTGTTTCCCATGACCGCTACTTCTTAGACAGAATCGCCGGCAAAATCATAGAAATTGACCAGTCTAAAGCTACTGTTTTCAGTGGCAACTACACCGATTATGTAGCAAAAAAGGAGCTACTGAAGGTAGCTGCCATGAACGCTTATGAAAACCAACAGCGGGAAATCAAGCATCAGGAAGAAGTGATTGCCAAGCTAAAAAGCTTTAATCGTGAAAAATCCATCAAACGTGCGGAAAGCCGGGAAAAGATGCTAAATAAAATCGAAGTACTGGAAAAGCCAACCGAAGCCCGCACTGATATGAAGCTAAAGCTAACGCCCCGTTTCTTAAGCGGTAATGATGTATTAACCGTGAAAAATCTGGCGAAATCCTTTGGAACTCAAAAGCTTTTCGAAAACATAGATTTCGAAATCAAGCGCGGAGAACATGTAGCTATTATCGGGGATAACGGAACCGGCAAAACTACTCTTCTGAAAATCATCAATGAGCTGGTGGAGGCAGATTGCGGAACCATTACACTGGGAAGCAATGTGGAAATTGGTTATTATGATCAGGAGCATCATGTATTACACACCGAAAAGACATTATTCGAAGAGATATCCGATGAATATCCTACTCTCACCAATACCGAAATCCGCAATGTATTGGCTGCATTTCTGTTTGTGGGGGATGATGTTTTTAAACGCATCGGTGATTTAAGCGGCGGAGAACGCGGACGTGTTTCTCTGGCTAAGCTGATGCTCTCCAATGCTAACTTCCTGATACTGGACGAGCCTACCAACCACTTGGATATTGTCTCCAAGGAAATTTTGGAGCATGCATTAAACAGCTACGAAGGAACTGTGCTATATGTATCTCACGACCGTTATTTTATTAATAAAACAGCCAGCCGCATCCTGGATCTGACACATACACAACTTTTCAACTACATCGGTAACTATGATTATTACCTGGAAAAGCATGAAGCTGTTATGGCTACCGCCAAACCGGTATCTGTTACTGCCGGTGTTGCATCTGCTATTGCCAACTCTTCTCAGCCTACCGAAAACAAGCTGGACTGGAAAGCACAAAAAGAAGAACAGGCCCGCCAGCGCAAGCGTGAAAATGATTTGAAGAAATGTGAGGAACGTATCACACGGTTGGAGGAACGCAATACACAAATCGATACAGAAATGGCAAAGCCGGAAATCGCCACCAACTCCGTGAAACTGCAGGAACTGGCAAAGGAACAGGAAAAAAATAATGCTGAGCTTGAAGACTTGTATGAACTTTGGGAGAGTTTGGCTGAGGATTAACAACTATGATGCAATCAAAATCATAGAACATTTAAAATATTCCCATTGACAAAACCAGTAATTTTTCATATACTAAAATCAAGATATATTTTGGTGAGTTCCTACCATACAAGTGGAAACCTTTAAAATCAGGAGAGTTCCTGCCATATAGTGGAAAACTTTAAATCCGAGGAGTAGTCACTGTGTGATTACTCCTTTTTACTTTACCCAAAGGAGCACATTTATGAAAAAACTAGAATTATATGAGGTATCTGAAGAATACATCTCTTACTTAAGAACATTCGATAATTATGTGTTATCATCCAAGGATGGTAACCGGACACATACTCGAAAGTATCTAGGAGTTGTTCTTCGAATCAATGATTACAACTATTATGTTCCTCTTTGTTCTCCCAAACATACCGATTACCAACTTATAAACGGAAAACCCCAAATTCGAAAAAGTATCATTCCAATTATCAGAATCACATCACTTTCCTCTTCCGGCGAAGAGGAACTTAAGGGGACTTTAAAATTTAGTAATATGATTCCTGTTCCCAATTCTGAATTAACTGTATATGATATTGAGAATGAATTAGATAAGAAATATAAAGCCTTGATTCAAAAAGAATTACTCTTTATTCGTAAAAATAGAGAACGAATTATAAAAAATGCCATTACTATTTATACTCAAAAAACCAAAAAATCACCTAATATTGCCTACTTAGATAATACTGTGAATTTCATTTTATTAGAACAGAAGCATGATGAATTTTTAACACTTCGTTCAAAATAGGCGCCCTAACGAGCGCCTACATCTCTTAAGTTTTATCCCATCACCACATCCTTCTCCTGATAATACTGTGCCTGGGCCTGCCACAGTTCATAGTACTTGCCCTGCTCTTCTACAAGCTTCTCATGACTACCCTTCTGCACCACATTTCCCTCATGAAACACCAGTATTTCATCACAGAACCGACAGGAAGAAAGTCTGTGACTGATATAAATAGCCGTCTTATCACCTACGATGTCATTAAACTTCTGGTATATCTCCATCTCCGCTATAGGATCTAAAGCTGCCGTAGGTTCATCCAATATAATAAATGGTGCGTCCTTGTACAAAGCCCTTGCTATGGCAATCTTCTGTGCTTCTCCACCGGAAATTTCCACGCCGCTTTCATCAAAATCCTTGTATAGATAAGTCTCCACACCCTCCAGCATATTCTGTAATCTTTCCTCAAATCCGGCATTTCGCAAAACCTCAACAACCTGCTCTTCATCATAAGCACCACTAGCAGCTACATTTTGTCCCAAGGGTAATGATAACAGCTGAAAATCCTGAAATACCACCGAAAACAGATTCATATAGTCTATGTAATTATATTTGCGGATATCAATACCATTCAGCAATATCTCCCCCTCTGTAGGGTCATACAAACGACACAATAGCTTAATAAAGGTAGTCTTTCCGGAACCATTCATACCAACCACAGCCAATCTCTGTCCCACCTTGAATTTCATACTGACATGACGCAGCGAATATATCTCACTACCGGGATATTTGAAGGAAACATCCCGAAATTCAATCTCGTAATTCCTATCAGTCCGCTTCTCTGTAGTCAGACTGCCCTGATACATTTCATTGGGAATGTCAAAAAACTCAAAGGTCGTTTTCAAAAAAACTGCATTGTTCCGCATATCCCCCAACACAATCATAAAATCAGTTACACCTTGTGATAGTGAGGTGATGGCTCCGATATATTGGGTCACGGAACCTACTCCAAAAGCTCCTGCCCAAGCCTTCAGACAGACAAATACATACACTAGTCCCATAAACAGCTTGGTGATTGCCTCTGCACCTGCATTCAGAAGCCCCATAGGACCTCTTGCATAGGCTGCCATCTTGGACTTAGGTGTAAACATGGGTTCCTTAACAGCATAGTAATTACAAATATTCTGTTGGTTATAAATACGGATATCCTCTCTTCGATGCTTCTCCTGTGCCATGTAACAGAAAAAAGAAAAGTATCGATTTCCAAGCTTTGCATCCTCCGCCAGACTGGCCCAGAACGCTCCTGCCTTCACTCTTAGCATTGGGGCTACAAATGCTACTGTCATCATCATAATAATCAACACACCGGCACATAACGGGTGATTTAAAAAACTCCACTCTTCCGCGGAGACCTGCATGGTAAATAATGAAACAGTCAATGCAACCGCACTGATTATCCTACAAACAGCATTCACCAGTATCTCAAAATACCAAAGAACCTTGTTAAAGCCCCAACCGCTCCATCGTTCATTTTGTCCTATTTGAGAACGTAAATCGTAAGTATGCTGGTCATCCAGTGCTACAAAATCTAACTCCAGCATCTTATCCACATAAATGCTGCTTTTTTGAAACCAGCTAAGCTCCTTTTTCACATTCTGTCTGCTACTTAAAATTTCTATCAGCATAGAGCACAAAGCATTTGCAAGAACTGTAATAAATACCAGCTGCCAAAGCCTATTTACATCTCTCTCCCCTGCCAATTCATTGATTATTTGTGCAGACAACCAGATATTGATATAAGGTGTTACTGCCTTGCATACAGAAACAGCTCCTATGTTGCCAAACAACCCGGGACAATATTTCTTCAGCAGCAAAAATGCACGGTAATTTAATTGTAGTACATCCTTCCCGGACAATTTCGTTTCTTTACTGCTCATGCTCCGCACCTCCTTCTCTATAGTATCTGCTCTGGATTTCAAACAGCTTAGAGTAACTACCACCTGCCTTTAACAGTGATTCATGGCTTCCTTCCTCCACAATCTTACCATTCTCCAGCAAAATAATTCTGTCGCAAAAGCGTGTGGAAGCCAGTCTGTGGGAAATATAAACAGAGCTTCGTCCTCTGGTCATTTCATGATACTTAAGATAAATATCATTCTCCGCAATAGCATCCAGTGCCGCAGTAGGTTCATCCAGAATAATAATAGGGGCATCCTTGTACAAGGCTCTTGCCAGCATAAGACGCTGTGTTTCTCCACCAGAAAGCTCTATACCATCCTCAAATACCGCACGTCCCAAATGCGTCTCCAGCTTTTGCGGCAGAGCCTGAAGCTTCTCCCCAATACCTGCCTTTAATATACACTCCTCCATTCGCAGCTTATCGATATCGACGGCAGACTGAGCAATATTCTCCGCAACAGACACCTCCAGCAAAGAAAACTGCTGAAATACTGCCGAAAAAAACCGATAATAATCTCGCCTGTTGTATTTACGAATATCCACCCCATTTAATAAAACCTGTCCTTCCGTAGGGTCATAAAAACCAACAATCAGCTTCACCAGAGTGGTTTTACCTGCACCGTTTAAGCCTACTACTGCCAGATTTTCTCCCGGTCTGATTATCAAGTTGATATGGCTTAAGGTATCCTTTTCTGCCTCAGGATACCGATAGGATACATCTCTTAACTCTATGGTATATTCCTTACTTAAATCGGTCTGTAAAGCTTCCCCTTCCTCGAATAAAAAGGGCTCCGAAAGCTCTAAAAATTCTCGTATAGTCGAAATCTCCACACTCTCTTTATGCAGCTTATTGAAATTATTTAAAATCCCGGTAATCCATGCAGTAAAGCCGGTAACCGCCGTGAAATAGAGCAAAAATGCAGAAGCCGGCAGCCCCTCTCTCAATGTCATATAAATCAAATAAGCATAAGCGATTCCATTACGCAATAGGGACAATACCACATCCAATAAAGCAGCCCCCAAATACACTTTTTCACCACGTTTTAAAAATGCCTCATATAAATGAAGGGTACCTTGATAAATGTCCTCCAGCCAATCTCTCATACAAAAGATACGAATATCCTTTGCCAGCTTTCGTCCTTCTGTTTGTTCTGAAATATATAACATTTTGCTGATGTACTCTTCTTCCTCTTTCTTGTGGCGATATTCCCATTCGTTGATGCGCTTGTTCACCAAATATCCAATCACTGTGGTGACAGTAACAACCAGCATCAACACTCCATTTACCGCAGATAATAAATACAAATAGATACCAAAGCCAATAATACTTTTTAAGAGCTCTGTCCAAGTCTCCCAAACAGACTGGGAGGCTCTATAATTACTGCTTAATGCATATCCGGCCTTTTCCACCATTTGAAGCACTCTATTGTTTTCTGTGTTCGGATAAGAGGTGGTTGCCAGCTTATAATGCACCTCCCGCATTAAAACAATTCTGATATGTGTGCGTCCAAAAAAGATATTACCCTCCACATAATTGTAAAGTCCTGCCAACAATACTGTAATGCCCGCAAAACCTACTATCGTTATAAGTAGCCCTTCTACCTTCACCTGAGCTTCAATTTTGCGTAAAATCATGGGTGCTATCATAAGCTCTGTCACATTTACTGCCACACTCAAAACCACCATGGCAAGCACCAGCCACAGCACACTCTTCCTTACCTGCCAGGCTTTCCCTATCATATAGGCTGTGTTTTGCCACATATTGTATTTGGGTTGGTCTTTCTTTTGCTGTTTCATATCTTTTTTCCTACTCCTTTTCAACATTTCATCCACACTCATTCTTCCTCAAAACTTCACCTTTTCTTTTCAAAATACAATACTATGTTTCTTCAGAACTATATGGACATTATCCGTTCCGAAACCACAATCATTTGCAATTCATATTTCAAACAAATAATAACTCTTGAAGCTTTTTGGAGTCTCAAGAGCTCCCTGTAAGAGCCCTTGAATTATGTACATTCTATCAAAAAAATTCATTCAAATTTATTTTGGGGATGAATTGTCCGAATCCGGGGACGAAATGTTGATTTGGGGAATTAAGATTTCTGTAGTAAAGGCACCGTCTTCACTGTTTCGACTAATATAACCGCCCAGTCTTTCAATAATGTTATCAATGCGCACCAATCCGAAGCCATGTCCTTCGCCTTTGGTGGTGAAGAAACGTCCATTGACTTTCTTTAGCTTCTTGGTTGCTGTAAAATTGGTAAAGGAAATATACAGCTGAGTATTTTTCATGTCCATGTATACACGGATCAGACGTTTCTCTGCAGGCAAAGCCAGACTGGCTTCTATGGCATTGTCAAACAAATTACCAATAATCACGCACAAATCCAGCTCCGAAGTATTCAGCTTCAAGGGAATATGTGCATCTGCCTGCACCGGAATCTCCTTAGACTTTGCCAGAGAAATCTTGCTGTTTAAAATAGCGTCTGCCATGGCATTGCCGGTTTTTATCACAGTGTCTACCGTTGCAAGGTCAGTATCCAGCTCATCCAGATACTTCTGAATGGCCTCCATATTCCCCTCCGCTGCATAAGCCTTCATGACCTGAATGTGGTTGCGGTAATCATGCCGCCAACCACGAATTTGCTTGTACATATTTTCTACCTCTGCGTAGTGGGTTTCAACGAGTTCCCGCTGGTATACTGCGATGTGTTTGTCGATTTTCTTAGAAAGTAGTGTCATTGTTACTCTCCCTTTTTTATTTTGTGCAAATTGCAAATGCTAAGCAGTTGCAAACCGACTATCGATATATTTTCGCTCATGAAATACAAAATCATACTTATAAGAATCAAGTACATTATATTTGCCACCCTGCATTATCCAAATCTGTATTTACATGCGTGAAATAATAGCCTTATTGATTGCGTCATACATCCCTCTGGAAAGAGGTATCCGTGCCCCATCAGCCAACCAAACCTCTGTTTTAGTAACTCTCTGCACATAGACTAAATTCACAATATATGACCTTCCAGTTCTAAAAAAGCGATCATCTAGCTCATTTTCAAACTCTACCAGAGTCTTTTTAACGGTATATTCCTGCTTTCCATGAATGGTTACATAGTTCTGACGTACCTCTAAATATTGAATTTCATATAAAAGAATACGCACCATCTCTCCCGAATGCTCCAGAAAAAGCATCCGCTCATTCTTTGCCAGCTTCTCTACTGCACGATTCAAGACCTGTGCTAACTTTTGCAAACTCACTGGTTTCATTAGATAATGTAGTGCAGCAACTTCATAACCTTCTGTAATATACTCTGAATAACCTGTTATAAAGATAATTTGAACTGTATCATTTTCCTTACGAATGCTTTTTGCCAGCTGTACACCATTCATTTGCCCCATTTCAATATCCAAAAGCAGGATATCATAATCCTTTTGTTCTTCATAACAGAACAGAAAAGCCTCCGCAGACCAAAAACTATCTAACCTTACAGACACTGATTTCGCTTCTGCCCATTCCTGCACCATTTGTTCTATATACCTGCAATCCACTTCATTGTCATCACATATTGCAATTTTATAACCCATATCGCTCTCCATAACATTACAAAATAGGCGCCCTAACGGACGCCTATTCATTTTATCATATTTTACAGCAGTGTCTCCAAAGTATCCTTAATCGCCTTGATGAAATCCAAACTGTTCAAAATCACAGGATTTTCACAGGTAGAAATCATGGATAAACTCTTGGTCATCTTGCCATCCTCAATGGTCTTGATACATGCTCTCTCCAACTTATCTGCGAAGTCACATAACTCTGTAATGCCGTCTAACTCACCACGCTTGCGAAGTGCACCTGTCCATGCAAAGATGGTTGCGATAGAGTTGGTAGAGGTTTCCTCACCCTTTAAATGCTTGTAGTAATGTCTCTGAACGGTACCATGTGCTGCTTCGTACTCATATACGCCGTTAGGGGAAACCAATACAGAGGTCATCATGGAAAGGTCACCATAAGCAGTCGCTACCATGTCTGACATTACATCACCATCATAGTTCTTACATGCCCAGATGAAACCGCCCTCAGAACGGATTACACGTGCAACAGCATCATCAATCAGGGTGTAGAAGTATTCAATACCAAGCTCTTCAAACTTAGCCTTGTACTCATTATCGTAAATCTCCTGGAAAATATCCTTAAAGGTGTGGTCATACTTCTTAGAGATAGTGTCCTTGGTAGAGAACCACAAATCCTGCTTGGTATCTACTGCATAAGCAAAGCAAGCTCTGGCAAAGCTTGAGATAGATTCCTCAGTATTGTGAATACCCTGCAAGATACCTGCACCCTTGAAATTGTGAATCAGCTCTCTCACTTCAGTACCATCTTCAGCGGTATATACTAATTCTGCCTTACCTGCACCGGGTACCTTGATTTCGGTATTCTTATATACATCACCATAAGCATGTCTTGCAATAGTAATAGGCTTCACCCAGTTCTTTACATAAGGTACGATACCGTTTACCAAAATAGGAGCACGGAATACAGTACCATCCAAAATCGCACGAATGGTTCCGTTAGGGCTCTTCCACATCTCCTTTAAGTTGTACTCCGTCATACGAGCTGCATTCGGAGTAATGGTTGCACACTTCACTGCAACACCGTACTTCAAGGTAGCATTTGCAGAATCTACGGTTACCTGATCATTGGTTTCGTTTCTATATTCCAAACCTAAGTCATAGTACTCAGTCTTTAAGTCAATATAAGGCAGCAAAAGCTCATCCTTAATCATCTGCCAAAGAATTCTGGTCATTTCGTCGCCGTCCATCTCCACAAGGGGGGTGGTCATCTTAATCTTTTCCATGTGTTTCTCTCCTTTTTGATTCCTATTTTCCTTTTATTCTATAGTAAACATTCCCTCACTTCTCTTATTTTACGAAGTGATACTCAAATGCCCGTCCCTATTCACCAAACAGCCTATATGTAATCCATATTTCAAGCACACAATAAAACTATGCTTAGAACTACTCCGTCTCCACATATGCCTCATGCAACCCACACTTCACCATATTTTCATAAGCATTAATCATATGCATATTGGCTAGCTTTTCTGCTTTGTCTGCATCCTTTGCCTTGATTGCCTCCATAATCTGCTCGTGCTCTTCATTGGACTTAGGACCACGATTGGCATTGGATAATGTTTTCTTACGAACTCGTAATACATATTCGTGAAAATCCCGAAGCTGATGCTCCAGCATTTTTGAGTTACAAGCCTCATAAAGAATTTCATGGAACCTATTATCCAGTTCAGCCAGCTGCTCCAAGTGCCCCTTTTGAGCATGAAACTTGGAAAGATAGATATTCTCTTCCATCTCTTCCATCTGCTCCTGTGTAATATACTCACAAGCCCATCTGGCACACAGTCCCTCCAGTAAAGAACGTATCATATAAATGTCCTTTACATCCTTTTCTGTAATGCCTGTTACATAAGCACCCTTATTAGGAATAATCTGTATCAATCCTTCCAACTCCAGCTGACGAAAGGCTTCACGAACCGGCGTACGGCTGACACCCAGTTCTTCACCAATGGCAACCTCCTTCAGTTCATCCCCTTCTTTATACTTTCCGCTTAAAATATCCTCACGCAGACGATGAAAGACGCGTCCTCTGAGAGAAAACTTGTCTGTAACCTCCTGCTTTACATCATACTTATCCACACTCATTCTCCAATGCCACCCTTTTCACAAGGGGCGGACTTTCCATAATATACTATATGCTACTTACCGATAGTAATATCCTTCTCCAGACAAACACGATTGATACAAGCAATGATTTCCTCATCGGTCAATACTGTTACACGACCACTTGCGTATTCCTCATCTACCCATGCCTTTACTTCATGCACCAACTGACAGGACTTGTCCATCTGTGCATCACCCTTTAACTTATAATAGGTATTGATCCAATGTGCAATACCTGCCAGACCGGAGGTATTGGAAATCGCACAAAGTACCGGTCTGTTCAGGAATTTCTCTGTATCAAAGATATTATAAATCTCTTCATTCTTTAACAAACCATCTGCATGAATACCTGCACGGGTAACATTAAAGTTTTTACCTACAAAAGGAGTACGGGAAGGAATGTGATAACCGATTTCCTTCTCATAATACTCTGCCAATTCGGTAATCACCGTAGTATCCATACCATTCAAATGTCCACGAAGCTGTGCATACTCAAATACCATAGCCTCCAAAGGTGTATTACCGGTTCTTTCACCGATACCGAATAAGGAGGTATTGATACCGCTACAACCATACAACCATGCGGTAGTGGAGTTTACAACTGCCTTGTAGAAATCATTGTGTCCATGCCACTCAATCAATTCAGATGGTACTCCTGCATGTACATTCAAAGCATAAATGATACCCTGTACACTACGTGGAATAACCGCACCGGGGAAGTTTACACCATAGCCCATGGTATCACAGGCACGAATCTTAATCGGAATCTTGTACTCTTCCATCAGTTTCATCAACTCATGACAGAATGGAACAACAAAGCCGTAAATATCAGCTCTGGTAATATCCTCTAAATGACATCTGGGACTGATGCCTTCATCCAGACATTCCTTAATCACACTGATATAATGCTCCAAAGCCTGCTTTCTGGTCATCTTCAGTTTCAGGAAAATATGATAATCAGAGCAGCTTACCAAAATACCGGTTTCCTTCATACCGATTTCCTTTACCAGCTTAAAATCTTCCTTGCTGGCACGGATCCAACTGGTCACTTCCGGGAACTGATATCCTCTTTCCATACATTTATATACAGCATCTCTGTCCTTCTTACTATATAAAAAGAATTCACTGGCACGAATCATACCATTGGGACCGCCCAGCTTATGCAAATAATCAAAAATAGTCACAATCTGCTCGGTAGAATAAGGCGCACGGGACTGCTGTCCGTCACGGAAGGTAGTATCCGTAATCCAAATATCCTTTGGCATATTGTGCGGAACTATTCTATCATTAAACGGAATCTTCGGAACCTCCGAATATGGAAACATATTTCTAAAAACATTAGGCTTTGGAACATCATCCAAAACATACATATGCTCTTCAATCTGTAACAGATTGTTTCGTTCATTCATGGTCACCGGACGCTTCATAAAGGTATCGTCTCTCATGTATCTCACCAGTCCTTTCAATTGCTTTCGCATAATTGTATACAATTATACCGCATGTGTCAATAGCTTTCAAGTGTTTTCTAACAAGCTTTTTACATGAATCATTCCCCAGCCCTGCAAATTCCATGGTTTGTTTAAGTCTTCTGCCGAATAATGCAAACAATCTTTCACCTGACTATTTTTCAAATAGGGCTTTTCCTGTAACAAAAGTGCTGCACAACCGGTAACAATGGGCGTTGCCATGGAGGTTCCGCTCTTTGCTGAATATAGCTTCTCATATGCATTTCCAATCCATTCACATTCATGACAACAAGACATAATATGTGACCCCGGTGCTACAATATCCGGTTTACGTATATCTGCGTTAAGTTTTCCTCTTCCCGAATAAGCTTCACAGTTTTCTGACATATTCTCCTGCTCCGGCATATCATCATAACAACCTACCGTGATTACCTTTTGCGAACCGCCAATATCAGAAATACTTCCCTGTGCCGGTCCTTTATTCCCTGCTGCACATACCACTACCACTCCACAGTCCCATAGTGCTTCCACCATTGTTTTCAATCGCAACATCTTTTGCTTATCCTTCAGATTACCGATACCAACAGATATATTTAATAAACGAACATCATATCTTTTACGATTTTCTAACAACCAATCCAAAGCCTTTATCATCACATCTGCCTGTCCTTCACCATTTTGATCCAAAACTTTTCCTACTACCAACCGAGCAGAAGGAATAATCCCTCTATACTCTCCTTTGGATGCTTCACCACTTCCACATAATATACCGCACACATGTGTACCATGCCCGTTGTCATCATAAGGATTTTTTCTATGTTGCAGAAAATCCTGAAAAACCATACATTTTCCTTCCAAATCCGGATGTCTGGATATCCCACTATCTAATACAGCTATAGTTATAGGATACCTTGACCACTTACTTTGTTGCAATTCCTCCAGATGAATCCTTTTTCTGACACGATTCATAATGGTACCTCCCCTTTGAAGTTACTATAAGATATGCAAAAGAGACTAATTAGGAAACCCTCCATAATTAATCTCTCTGCTATCTGACTTTATTTCTATTTTATCTCTCTGCTCTCATAGGATTGTTAAGGAAATCTTCGTAGGATAAGCGTATGCCTTCCTCCAGTTCTGTCTGATAAGTCCAGCCTAGGGCAGCACTCTTGGAAACATCCAGTAATTTTCGTGGAGTACCATTAGGTTTGGTCGTATCCCAACGAATTTCCCCATCATATCCAATCACCTTTGCAACCAACCCTGTTAATTCCTTAATGGTCAGTTCTTTTCCTGTTCCTGCATTTACAGTTTCATTGCCACTGTAATTATTCATTAGAAACACGCATAAATTCGCCAAATCATCCACATACAAAAACTCTCGCAAAGGGCTTCCGTCACCCCAACAGGTTACATAGGGCAAGTTTTGCTCCTTCGCTTCGTGGAAGCGTCGTATCAATGCCGGAAGCACGTGACTGTGGGTCGGATGATAATTGTCATTGGGGCCATACAGATTCGTAGGCATTACGGAAATATAATCGGTACCATACTGCTTGTTTAAATACTCACAATATTTCAAGCCAGAAATCTTGGCCAGTGCATATGCTTCATTGGTTTCCTCCAAAGCTGAAGTAAGCAAACAATCCTCCTTCATGGGCTGCGGTGCCATACGAGGATAAATGCAGGACGAACCTAAGAACTCCAGCTTCTTACAACCATTCTTCCATGCCGCATGGATTACGTTCATTTCCATAATCATATTTTCATACATAAAATCTGCAAGAGCTTCCGAGTTAGCAATAATACCTCCAACCTTTGCCGCAGCCAGAAACACATACTCCGGCTTTTCTGCTTCAAAAAATGCCTCCACCTGATCCTGGCGGCACAAGTCCAATTCTGCATGGGTTCGGGTAACAATATTTTCATAGCCCTGACGCTTCAATTCGCGAACAATAGCTGAACCAACCATTCCACGATGTCCGGCCACATAGATTTTTGCGTTTTTGTTCATCATGGTTATTTCTTCACTCCTCTTTCCAAAAATTCTGCCAAATTCCGAGGAACGTATTCTTCAGCACGCTCTCTTCTTACCTTTATCATGTCATGTTCTATCATAAGCTTCACCAATTCCTCAAAGCTTGTTTTCTGAGGATTCCAACCTAATTCTCGCTTGGCTTTTGTCGGATCTCCTAATAAATTTACCACATCTGTCGGACGATAAAATTCCGGACTGACTTCAATCAATACTTTACCGGTTGCTTTATCAATTCCCTTCTCTTCTATCCCTTCTCCTACAAATTCAAGCTCTATCCCCACATGACGAAAAGCAAGCTCACAAAACTCACGAACTGAATGCTGCACTCCGGTAGCAATCACAAAATCATCCGGCTTTTCATTCTGTAACATTAACCACATGCATTCTACATAGTCTTTGGCATATCCCCAGTCACGCAGACTGGACAAATTCCCCAAATACAGTTTTTCCTGCTTTCCTTGTGCAATTCTGGCAGCAGCCAATGTGATTTTACGAGTAACAAAGGTTTCCCCTCTGCGTTCCGATTCATGATTGAACAAAATACCGCTGCAACAAAACATGTCATAGGCTTCCCGATATTCCTTTACAATCCAAAAACCATATTGCTTTGCCACTGCATAAGGACTATATGGATGAAACGGTGTCTTTTCACTTTGAGGCACTTCTTCTACCTTACCATACAATTCTGAAGTAGATGCCTGATATATTTTAGTACGATTCTCTAACCCCAGAATACGGACAGCCTCTAATATACGTAACACGCCCATAGCATCAATATTCGCTGTATATTCCGGTGAATCAAAGGAAACCTGTACATGACTTTGTGCTGCCAGATTATAGATTTCATCCGGCTTCACCGCAGCAATAACAGCCACCAAACTCATAGAGTCACTCAAATCACCATAGTGAAGGTGAAAATGCTCATTACTTTCCAAATGTGCAATACGCTCTCTGTAATCAACAGAAGAACGCCTTATTACGCCATGCACCTCATATCCTTTTTCCAATAAAAACTCAGATAAATAAGAACCATCCTGACCGGTCACACCTGTTATTAATGCCTTTTTCATAAAACACTCCTTGTTATTAGCACATTTTTTAATTCATCCTTTATCATATTATACTCAATATTAATCAAATAAAATAGATAATTTTGTGTTTTACTAGCATTATATTGACTTTTATGTTATGCTCGTATTACAGTTTAGAAATCTATATTATACGAAGCCTCATACAAAAACTATATCACTACAAATTATAACAAGGAGAAAATTTCATGAAACCATCACAATTTCAAGGAAGCTTGGTAACCAGTAATCGAATTCTATATACTCCTTCGGATTTTGCCAAAACAAATTTACTCCATTTACAGGAAATTGGTAAACTCCGTGCACAAAAACCTCATACCAGTTCACGAGATGGGTTAAACTCCTATTTATTCTTTGTTGTTTTAGACGGAAGCGGTACTCTGAATTATGATGGAGTTGCTTATACCTTAGAAGCAAATTCTTGTGTTTTTATTGATTGTCAAAAATCCTATTCCCATTGTTCCTCTGAAAAGCTTTGGACATTACAATGGGTACATTTTTATGGTCCCAACATGAAAGCCATTTACCAAAAGTATCAGGAAAGAGGCGGTAATCCGACTTTCACTACAACACAGATTTCGGAATACTGCCACACATTAGAGGAACTCTTCACCTGTGCCTCCTCCGCCTCCTATGTAAAAGACATGAAGATTTGCGAGAAGTTAACCACTCTTCTGACACTCTTAATGGAAGACAGTTGGTCCTCAGAGAAATACAATAATGAAAATCCTGCAGGCAAACGGAACCTACAGGATTTAAAGGAATACTTGGATATTCATTTTTCTGAAAAAATCACCTTGGATTTTTTGGCAGAACGTTTTTATATTAATAAGTATTATTTAACACGTATCTTTAAAGAACAATTCGGAATATCCGTAAATCAATATCTTTTACAGTTACGCATCACACATGCAAAACAATTGTTGCGTTTCAGTACACATTCTATAGAAGAAATTGCGGTATTATGCGGTATCCATGACGCTAATTATTTTGCTCGTACTTTTAAGAAAGTAGAAGGTATTACTCCCGGCGAATTTCGTCGAAGCTGGTAAAAACAAACTCACTTTCCCAAACACCCACACCGGATTCCTGAAACACTTGATACAGTCGGTCATTTAGCTGTTCCTTCGTTACATCTTTCTTCAGTATCACTTGTAAGAAACCACCACCACCGGCACCGGCTATAAACTTACCATCTATCAAATCCTCGCAGGATAAAAATATTTGATCAATGCAGGTATTGGTAGCACCATTGTCCAGTTGCAAAGACAGCTTCCAATGCCTGTTCAAAAGCTCAGCAAAGGAATCTACATTTCCATTTTCCAAGGTCTGCTTCATTAAACCTGCCAAGGATTTCATTTCAGCCAAAGCTTCTACCGCTTCCGGTTTTCCACAGATATAATTACCAACCACATCACGTAGTAAATTGCGCGCCAAGCGTCGTTGACCGGTATAAATTAACGCAAATCGTTCTTGTAATTCTTTCTTTGTTATTTCTGACAACTCCAGCATTTCTACTTGTATGCGTTGCTTCATACCCGGATTGGTTGTTATGAGCTTGATTCCGGGACATAAGCCACCTACCTGGTCCTGCCAGCCACCGCCGGTACTCATTATCTGTTCCATTCCCAGAACAATATCATACAATGTGTCTTCTTGTACTTTTTCACCAAAAAACTCAAAAATTGCTTTTACACAGGCACCTGCCAAAATACTGCTGGTTCCCAAACCGGAACCTTTCGGTATGCCAACTACCTTCGTAGAAAGTGCTATACCTCCGCCCCATTCCCGCAAATACTCTATGAGGCTTTTGTGAGTATCCTGCAACAATCCGCATGCTATGAAAGCAGCCTTATGCAAAGCAAAGTGGTCATAAGGGTTCTTACAATCCAAAAGAGCTTCTATGTCTGAGAATTCTGCTGAGACACCAATATCTTCACTGGAAAATATTATTTTATAATCCTCCAAACGACGAATAGAAACCTGAACCGGCAGAATACCGTTCAGTTTTAATGCAGCATTTAATACAATACCACCATTTTCGTTACAATAAGGAGGTGTATCTGTCCAGCCGCCACCCCAGTTTACACGAACCGGAAGCTGTACCGTACATTCTTCTTTCTGTATCTTAGGGAAATGTTCCCATACCTTTCTGATACCACCTGATTTACATATAACAGACTGTATGGTTTCAAAACAACGTTCTTCTAACTCAGTCGCACTAATCCCCTCCAGCATAAGTTTATTTTCACGAAAATATCTGGCCAAGGTATTATATATACGTATTTTTAGAGCAAACTCATCCTCCTGTGCAACATTTAATAAATATCGTAGCTGTGCATCTTTCATTGTATGGTATTGAAAAGGACATAACGCATCCTTATAATTACCCCTTTCGCGAAGAACACTCACAAACCTTTCTACCATAATTACATCCTGTAAATGTTGCTTCCATGGCAAAACCTGTTCAACGGCAGCTTCATTAAAACTACTATATAAGCTTTTTCGTTCCATAGTAATCCAGTTAGCCACTTGTTCTCTACCGGCTTCCATTCGAAATATACGATATACTAAAAGTGCTGCGTTCAAAGCATCCTTTGCTGTTGCACAAACCGGGTATAAATTCGCAAACCATAAATAATGCTCCTCATTCCCCCAGATACAAGCTACCGGAATATTATAATACTCCAGTACTTTATCAACTACACTCCCTAGCCATACCGCACCTTGTTCCAGACATTGCTTAGGATTATCTGTTATGCCATAAATACGTGTACAATAGTCGCCCTGTTTCAATGTCACACCATGTACTACCACCTGAGGAGGTATTTCTACTGCACCTACCATGATCCCGGATACAATCGTATGCTCTCCTACCTCTGCACCGGCACCAATTACCACATTCTCTAAATATACATTATCCCCAATAATGGCACCCTCTGATACAGCTGAATTATAAGCAGCATAAGAAACCTCGTCAGAAACATTTGAATTTACAACAGCCTTCCAATCTAAGAAATCATAATCCTCTATTTTTTCTGTCAAAAGCTCTAACAGTTCTTTGGTTGTTCCGAAATGAATAAATTGTGCCGGTGACAGGCATAATAACTTCATCGAAAAAGGGGATATTGCATCCCAGATAGCTTTACGACAATCCAACAATTCCTGACACATGACTCCTTCCGGTGCTTCCCGGTAATAATCCTCCAATGTAGCATCTAATGCCAAGGGATACAGAAAATCTCCATAAAAGCTAATTCTGGCTTTCTCATTTACAAATGTTTGAAAGTTCTTTTCATTATAAATCCCTTCCTTGCTAATAAGCGAAAATAACGCAGTTAGAAGGTCCGCATCTAATAATACCGCACCGGTGTCCAAATCTACATTTCCCTGTGCGTTAACTGCACCTATGTTTTGTAATTGCTGTTCAGACTGTTTGTGTAAAAAGCGTTTTACATAGCCATTACCATCGTTAAGAAATACTCCATGGTTCTTACCAATATTTGCAGGCTGTTTCATGGAAATGGCTGCAGCTCCTTTGTACTGAAAATCCAATTGCAAGGGATTAAATAACAAGAGCACATCTCCGGACAAAACCAGCATTCCTTCTTCAAACCGTTCTGCCACTGCAGCCATGGAAATCATAAACTCATCAAATAGCGTGGACGGTCTGCCATCCGGGAGCATACGCGGCACCGGTGAGAATAGCTTTCCGCACACACTGTACTGAGGCACTCTCTTCGAATCACCACCGGAATGTATCACCAATATACGGCTCCCCCGAAAAACACTTGCGGTTTGATCACCATATTGTAATGACAAACTCTTCAATACATTTAATGTGGCACCACCGGAACCTACTCGTTTTCCTTCCGGGTCTGCCAACACCAGATAATTACAATCCTGCGAAAGATATCCGTTTTCCTGACGAAAAGCGATTTCCTGACGATACATATCAGCCTGATCCTCATTGGACGCTGTCAATACAATATAATCCCAGCGACGGCCTCGTTCCAACCAACGCAGATATTCATCCCAAGAATCTATAATACTCTGTCTCAAAAACAAATTATTCATTCGGGTATAATTTCCCATCCCTTACTGCTCCTTCGAAAAAAATTCCTTCACAAGCTTCACCACTGTACCGGATAACAAGAACAATGCAATCAGGTTTGGTATCGCCATCAAACCATTAAAGGTATCCGCAATACTCCAAATCAATCCCAAATCCACCGTTGCACCCACAATGGCTACCAATGCATATATTAACATAAATGGCTTAATAACTTTCTCTGAGGCAATGAATTCAATACATCTGGCTCCATACAATCCCCAACCCAAAATCGTAGTAAAGGCAAAGCAACACATAGCCAAAGCAGTAAAAATTGTCACCCAATTACCATAGGTAGACACAAAACCGGAAATGGTCAGTTCTGCTCCGGCATCCACACCATAAGAAATCGGCACACCACTACATAAAATTACCAAGGCGGTCAAAGTACATATTATAATCGTATCCGCAAACACTTCAAATACACCAAAGAATCCCTGCTTCACCGGAGTATTGGTATCTGCACAGGCATGTGCAATAGAACCGGTACCCAAACCTGCTTCATTTGAGAAAATGCCGCGAGAAACTCCCTTTTTCATGCTCAGGAAGAAGCTTCCTACTATACCTCCGGTAACAGCAGCCGGTTGAAAAGCACCATGGAAAATCATTGCAAAAACACCGGGAACCTTGTTAATATTTAAAACAACTACACCAATAGACAAAACTATGTATACTATTGCCATAAAAGGAACCAGCCTTTCGGATACTCCGCCAATGCGCTTGACCCCACCTAGTAATATCATAGCCACCAAAATAGCAATTCCAATTCCGATTAACAAATTCAGTGTAGGTATGTTTTCTGTTGCTATCAGACCAAAACTCAACAAAGCAGTGTCAATAGAGGTGACAATCGTATTCACCTGTGTGGCGTTACCGGTACCAAATACTGTCATAACACCAAAAAATGCAAAGGCATAAGCAAGCCACATCCATTTCTTTCCCAACCCGTTTTTAATATAATACATGGGACCGCCTACATAATCACCATGACTATTCTTTTCACGGAAATGTACAGCCAGAGTAACCTCTGAAAACTTTGTACACATACCTAACAAGGCAGACACCCACATCCAAAAAACCGCGCCGGGACCACCTATGGCAATTGCACCTGCTACACCTGCAATATTTCCGGTACCTACCGTAGCAGCCAAAGCTGTACATACTGCCTGAAAAGGGGTCATGGCACCATCTGCTGCATCTCTTTTTGCAAACACACGACCGATTGTGGTTTTCATAGCATAACCAAACTTACGAATTTGCAAAAATCCTGTGGATATACTTAAGTACAATCCCACCCCCAAAATGCAAATCATCGCCGGAACTCCCCAAATAAACCCATTTACAGCCGAGTTGATTTCTCTTATCATTTCTAACATAATCTACACCTCAAAAAATAATATACTTTAAAAGTATATCATAGTTCTCCCGGAAATCCTAGTTATTTTCATTCCTATCCGTGTCTTTTTTCTCCAATATGTGTCGGATATTAAGCAGGAATATGGTTCCTGCCACTGTTACGGAAATAAAATCAGCCACCGGCTCGGCCAGAAAAACTCCAAATACTTTATTTTCCATAAATAAAGGCAATATTAAAACCAAAGGAATTAATAAAATAATTTTTCGCAGGCAGGCAATAAAAAGAGAAAGCTTCGCCTGTCCCAGCGATACAAAGGTTTGTTGAACTGCCATTTGGATGCCGAATAACCCGGAAACAGCCATATAAATTCGCAATGCCCATGTTGTTGTTTCCAAAAGCTCCGGTGAATCATTAAAAATACGAACAAACACCTCCGGGAACAATTGAACTGCCAGCCAAAACACCATTGTATAAGTCAGGCAACATACCAAAAGCAGCTTGTATGCCTTTTTCACCCTGTCGATTTTGGTTGCACCATAATTATAACTGATAATGGGTTGAGCCCCCTGCGACAAACCCTGCACAGGCATCATTTGCAGCTGCATAATACTGCTCAAAATCGTCATGGCACCAACCGCTACATCACCGCCATATTCTGACAAAGAACGATTAAAAACTATATTTATGGCACTTTCCGTAGCCGTCATAATAAAAGGAGAAACTCCCAATGCCAAAACCGGCAATAACACTTTGAAATCCACTCGTAAATAGTCCTTACGAATATGCAACGCAGTCTTCTTTCCGGTTAAAAATCTTACAACCCATATGGTAGAAACGGCCTGAGATAAAATCGTTGCCAAAGCCGCTCCCTGTACCCCCATCTGAAATCCAAAGATAAAGACGGGATCCAAAATAATATTACAAACAGCACCGATTAACACAGTTTTCATGGCTTCCTTAGAAAAACCCTGTGTCGTAATATAGGGGTTTAGCCCCATAGACAGCTGAACAAAAACCGTACCCAATACATAAATACGCATATAAGAAAGTGCATAGGGCAATGTAATATCACTGGCACCAAACAGTCGCAAAATGGTTTCTCCGCTCCATTCCAGTGAAATCGTCAATATCAACGAAATAGTCAATAATGCTGCCACAGCACTGCCCAGTATTTTTTCTGCCTCTTCCTTCTCCCCTTTTCCCATATGAATAGCTACTAACGGTGCTCCGCCACCACCCACCAGGCTGGAAAAGGCAGTAACTATCATAAGTATGGGAAAACATAATCCAAGACCGGTAAGAGCCATATCCCCCTGTCCAGGAATATGTCCGATATAAATTCTGTCAACAATATTGTACAGCAAATTTACCAGCTGTGCCACAATGGCCGGCAAAGCCAGACGAAACAATAATTTCCCTACACTACCTTCTCCCAAATGACTTCTGTTATCCATATATTCACTCTCTTTCTTAATTTTTCACATGTAACATTTCATTCATTGCATTACATTTCCGATATTAATATCTTTCCAAAACAAAAAACCGGCAAACCATCAGTTCACCGGATTTTTGAGTGGACCAGGCGGGAGTCGAACCCGCGTCCGAAAGCCCATTCCCTGTACTTCTACTATCATAGTTTGTTATTCCGGTGGAGCTCGCCTCCACCTGTTCCCTCCTTAGCCGGGAAACAAACAGCCCGACGAATTCAGTAGCTTCATTTTACGCCCATACACGCAAAGCTTAATGCATGTCGTTTCTCACATAGTCGATGCCCGGATTCTAAGGTGTGAGTGCCCTAGGCCGAACAGCTGCCATTAGGCAGCGATAGCTAAATTATCTTCAGCGTTTATTTTTATTTTTGCGATTAACGTGTCGCAACGGATAGCTTCTCCAGCTGCAAGACCCCCGTCGAAACCTTTACTAGCCCTTATAAAGGTATGCAAAGGAACTGCCTTACGCATACCTATAGTAACATATTAAAATTCATTTTTCAAGTGTAAACACCTTCCAAAAATTAAACCTGTGGTTTAGTTTTTAAAGATTTCTCACTTTAAACTCTTTCTCGGCCTCACGTCTCATATCCTTTTTGGCAATGTCAGCACGCTTATCGTACAGCTTCTTACCACGAGCAAGACCGATTTCCACCTTTACCTTGCCCTCCTTAAAGTATACCTGTAAAGGCACTAAAGTATACCCCTTTTCCGCTACTTTTCCTGCCAGCTTGTTGATTTCATACTTATGCAGCAAAAGCTTCTTGATACGAAGAGGATCCTTATTGAAAATATTCCCTTTTTCATAAGGGCTAACGTGCATACCAAACACAAATACCTCTCCGTTCTCAATACGAATAAAGGATTCCTTGATACTGCATTTGCCCATGCGCATACTCTTTACTTCCGTACCATGCAGGGAAATACCTGCTTCATAGGTCTCATCGATAAAGTAATCATGATATGCCTTTTTATTATTTGCAATTAATTTCTGTGTTTCCTTAGCCATACTTCTTTCCTACCCTCTCTGAAGAAAAGCCTATGCCTCTTCTTCATCCTCTACTATAGCAAAATCTATGGTTCTGGTCAACTTATCCGTTGCTACCGCCATAACATGCAGCTTCATTCCCAGCTTAAAGGTTCTGCCGGTAGTCTCTCCAACCATTTCATAAGATTCTTCCTTGTAATAATAGTAATCTCCGGGAAGCTTTGCTACATGTACCAATCCTTCCACCGTGTTAGGAAGCTCTACATAAATGCCCCATGCGGTCACACCGGACACCACACCTTCAAACACTTCGCCAAGATGTGCTTCCATATATTCTGCCTTCTTTAGTTTGTCTGTTTCTCTTTCTGCCTCATCCGCTCTGCGTTCTGTTTGTGAAGAATGCTTTGCCACCTCCGGCAGTATCTGCTTATAATGTTCTACCTTCTCTCCCTGCAAGCGACCTCTCAGTTGTTCCTTGATAATACGATGTATCTGTAAGTCCGGATAGCGTCGTATAGGAGAGGTAAAGTGACAATAATACTGTGCAGCCAAACCGAAATGACCACTGCTTTCCACACTATACTTCGCCTGTTTCATGCTACGCAGTGTCAAGCGACTGATTAAAGCCTCCTCCGGGGTACCAGCTATCTTATCTAGGAGCTTTTGGATTTCCTTGGGATGTACCTCTTCACCGGAAACCTTCCCCTTCTGGCTGCCTACGCTTTTCATGGAATAGCCAAAATTTTGGATAAAGGTAACCAGCTTCTGAATTTTCTCTGCATCCGGGGTATCATGGGTACGATACACAAAAGGAAGCTCCAGCCAGTAAAAATGCTGTGCCACGGTTTCGTTGGCTGCCAACATAAAATCCTCTATGATCATAGTAGCAACATTTCGCTCATAAGGCTTGATTTCCAAAGGAGCACCTTCTCTATCCAATATAATCTTGGTCTCCGGGAAATCAAAATCTACTGCACCACGCTTTCTTCTTTTGGCACGAAGCAATGCAGATAATACCTGCATCTGTTTAAACATGGGTTCTAACTCACGATATTCTTCATACTCCGGGTGTTCTTCATACACTTTCTCTTCTGTCAAAAGTGCTTTTACCGCAGTATAACTCATTCGTTTGTTCACACAGATTACTGATTCACATATTTCGTAATCCGTGATTTCACCCTTTTTATCAATAGTCATCAAACAACTCAAAGCCAATCTGTCTACTCCTGCATTCAGGGAACAGATACCATTGGACAAAATATGCGGCAACATAGGAATTACCCTATCTACCAGATATACACTGGTGCCGCGCTTTAATGCTTCTCTGTCCAGTGCAGAATTTTCCTGCACATAATTGGTCACATCTGCAATATGAACACCCAAATGATACTGCTCTCCATCGAAGGATACACTGACAGCATCATCTAAATCCTTGGCATCCTCACCGTCTATGGTAACCATTACCAAATCCCGCAAATCCTTGCGACCTGCCATATCAGCCTCTGACACATCCTTCGCTACACGTTCTGCCTGATTCAATACTCTTTCCGGGAATTCCATAGGTAGCTCATAGCCTCTGACAATGGACATAATATCCACTCCCGGATCATTGATATGCCCAAGAATTTCTACAATTTTTCCTTCCGGACTTCTGCGCTGACTGCCATAGTCAGTGATTTCCACTACCACCTTATGACCACTGACAGCTCCCTTAGAACGCTCCTTGGGTACAAAAATATCCTGAGAAAGCTTTCCGTTATCAGGCACTACAAAGCCGAAATTCTTGCTCTTTTCATAGGTACCAACTACCTGTGTCATGCCTCTGGCAATGATTTTTACCACTTGTGCTTCCTGACGCTTGCCGGACTTTTCCCCCAACAGTGCTATTTGTACCGTATCCTTATGAAAAGCACCGTTCACCTTGTCCTCTGGAATATAAAAATCTTCTTCCCGACCTTCTACCTCTACGAAGCCAAAGCCTTTGGCATGACTGATAAAGGTTCCGGTGAAGAATTTTCCATGAGACTTCATATATTTGCCTTTACCGGTAAGTGTCAGCTTTCCTTCTGCCAAAAGCTCTACCAGTATGCTTTTGAATTCTTCTTTTTCTGTTTTCGGCACCTGCAAAAACATAGCCAGTTCTTTTTCCTTCATAGGAACATACAACTCGTCTGCCACCAAATCACAGATAACCTTTTTTCTTTTTTCCCTCATTTCTATTATATCTTTACTCATAGTCTCTCCATCTCTTACACACTCGCAGCATTCGCATCCCACATACTCTAGGCTACCGTGGCTCATTGTAACGCACAAAGAAAGACACTCTTATGCGCTAAGAGTGTCTTTCCAACTTTTCTTAAAATAAGTTCAGGTTTAAAATAATCGCAAGAGCAATAAATAAAACCGCACAAATCTTTGTGAGCTTTACCAGCATGCCTTCCATGGAACGTCCTTTGTTCTTGCCCCAATAAGTTTCAGCAGCTCCGCTGATAGCACCAAGTCCTGCTGACTTTCCTTCCTGCATCAAAACCAACACTGTTATAGCGATACATACAATAATAAATAAAATTGTTAAAATAACTCTAATTGCTCCCATACCACACCTCCTACGTGAGCTTTTCTATTCTGATGCCTGTACCATCTTGTAGCACAAGCAAGCATTAATATCTTAATCATACAAAATGTATCTTAGCACAGAAGACCGAGAATTTCAACAACTTTTTTACAGATTTTACATTTTTACATTTGTATCCTCTCCACCCTACTTTCTCGCCCAAGGGCTCTCTTTTTCCGGAGCGATTTGTCTCTCGTCGATTTCCTCTGCAATTCTTAAAAGCTGATTATACTTTGCCACACGGTCACTACGACAGGGGGCACCTGTCTTTATCTGTCCGGCATTGCATGCCACAGCTAAATCTGCGATGGTGGTATCCTCAGTTTCCCCGGAACGATGAGAAATAATGGTTCCAAATCCATGCTTTTTGGCCAGTGCTACTGCATTTAAACTCTCTGTTAAAGTACCGATTTGGTTCACCTTCACTAAAATAGCGTTACCTGCATGAAGCTTAATACCAGCCTGTAAACGCTTCACATTAGTAACAAACAAATCATCCCCCACTAATTGTACTCTGCTTCCGATACGTTTGGTCATAAGCTGCCAGCCATCCCAGTCTTCCTCAGAAAGACCATCCTCAATGGATACAATAGGAAAGCTCTGAATTAATTTTTCGTAATATGCAATCATCTCATCTGTTGTTCGTGAAATTTCTTCCCCCTTTAAGCTGCTTTCTCCGGGGAAGCGATACAAACCACTCTTTTCATCATACAATTCACTGGCAGCTACGTCCAAAGCGATTTGGACATCGCGCCCCGGTCTGTGACCGCTTCGTTCAATGGCTGCCACAATCAACTCCAAAACCGCTTCTGCATCCGGCAAGTTCGGTGCAAAACCGCCTTCATCTCCCACACCGGAGGACAATCCACGACTATTTAAAATCCCCTTCAGATTATGATAAACCTCTGCACAAACCCGAAGACCTTCTGTATAACAGCAGGCACCGGTCGGCATAATCATAAATTCCTGAAAATCCACCGTATTGGCGGCATGCTTGCCTCCATTCAAAATATTCATCATAGGCATAGGCAGCTCGTTTCCATTCACGCCTCCCAAATAACGATATAAAGGCAAACCCAAAGCCTTAGCAGCTGCTTTTGCCACCGCCAAGGACACCGCCAAAGTAGCATTGGCACCCAGATTACCCTTGTTATCGGTTCCATCCGTTTGAATTAATAAGGTATCAATCTGTGCCTGATTCAATGCATCTTTTCCGAAGATCACAGGAGTAATTTTTTCATGAATATTTCGGATGGCATGACGTACTCCCAAACCAAAATATCTTTCCTCTCCATCTCGAAGTTCTACTGCTTCAAACTTACCGGTACTGGCACCGGATGGTACTGCTGCAATCCCCTTATACTGCTTTCCATTTTCTGCATTGCGAACCGTTACCTCTGCTTCCACTGTAGGATTTCCTCTGGAATCCAATATTTCTCTGCCACATACACCAACAATTTCCAATTTCATAACAAATGCCTCCTTTGGTTACGAATGTTATGTTTTTCATAATAAAACATAGCATTCCCAAAAAGAGGCACTTTATTCTCTTACTGTATAGGCTTTCCGGCTAAAATTTCCTTGTAATCCTGCAAATTCTTCTCCAACAAAGCCGGTGTATCCAATCCATAAGGGCACTTTGCTTTACATTGATTACAGTGCAGGCATTTTTCAATCAAAAGCATCTTTTCCTGCCACTCAGGCGTCAACTGCGCTGCAGAAGGAGCACGACGAATCATCAAACTCATGCGGGCACTATTGTTAATTTCAATCCCTACCGGACAAGGCATACAGTAACCACAACCTCTACAAAAATCTCCCAAAAGTTCTTCTCTGTCTTTGGCTATCAATGCTTTGATATCCTCTGTCATAGTAGGCGGATTGTCTATATAGGACAAAAACTCATCCAATTCCTCTTCTCTTTGAACACCCCAAATAGGCAACACATGGTCATACTGTGCCAGAAATGCATAAGCTGCAGCAGAATTGGTAATCAAACCACCTGACAAAGCCTTCATGGCGATAAAGCCGATGTTTTTCTCCTTGCAGGATTCCACCAGTGCTAAATCCTTCTCTGTGGCAAGATAACAAAAAGGAAATTGCAACGTCTCATACAAACCACTCTCTACCGCTTCCCATGCCACATGCAGGCGATGATTGGTAATACCGATATGTCGAATCATTCCCTTATCCTTTGCTTCCAGCATGGCCTCATAAAGTCCTGTTCCATCCCCTGGCTTCGGACAAAAAGCAGGATTATGAAACTGATAAATATCAATATAATCCGTTTTCAGATTGTTCAGGGAAGTATGTAAATCCTTCCAAAAAGCTTCTACTGTGGTAGCACCTGTTTTCGTAGCAATATATATCTTTTCCCGCATTCCTTGGAATGCTGTGCCAACCTTTTCTTCACTGTCGGTATAGAACCTTGCGGTATCGAAAAAGGTCACTCCATTGTCATAAGCTTTTCTTAAAAGCTTCACTGCTTCCTCTTTGCTGATACGTTGAATAGGCAAAGCTCCGAAGGAATTCTTTTCCACGGTTATTCCGGTTGTTCCTAATGTTACTGGTATCATAACCCACCTCCCTGTTTGATATTCTTATTATAAAACCGGACCGCCTGCAATACAAGCGGTCCGTAAATAATTATTTAGGAATTATTCTTTCTTCTATATACTACCACACCACCAACACATACTACCATAAACATTAACATCCAAACCATGGTATTGTCAGCTTCATCCATTTTAGGACTGACTACTGCTTCCGGAATTGCAGTAGGTACCGGTGTTGCTGTAGCCGGAGCTGCTGTTACAGCCGGTGACTGTGGTGCAACCGGTGCAGGCTTTGATGTAGCCGGAGCTTGTGTGGGTGCAACCGGTGCCTGAGTCGGTTCTACCGGAGCCTGTGTCGGCTCTACCGGTGCCTGTGTCGGCTCTACTGGAGCCTGTGTCGGCTCTACCGGTGCCTGTGTCGGCTCTACAGGTGCTTGTGTCGGCTCTACCGGTGCCTGAGTAGGCTCTACCGGTGCCTGAGTTGGACTTACTATGTCTGCAGCCTCAACCACAAAGGTACCCTTTACTTCTCCGCCATCGTTATACAATAATGTTACTGTATATGTTCCGGCATCTAAAGTCTTTAAATATGCCTCCTGCAGGGTAAGAATGGTACTACCTTCTACAACTGTATAATCTGTATTTTTAACAATTGGAGAATCATTCACTTCTGCACCGTCAAATTTATTAAATTCTCCATCACATTTCACGACAATATTTTCTATCGTTCCTTCTTTATCCTTGAAAACGGAAGGACTTATACCCAACAATGTATATTCGGTCCAAGCAGCTTTAATTACCATATCCGAGGTAACGGTCAATCTTTTACCGACACCCATTCCATCCAATCCGGGAACCAGCCAACCGATAAAGCCTTTATAACCATTCTCAGTCTGATATTGAAATCCATTTTCAGGAAGAGTAATACTGTCACCACTTTCTACTTCTATACTCTCCATAGTTCCGGTACCACCATTAGCATCAAATACAACTGTATATATGATAGCTTCAAACTTCGCTTTTACAGTAGTATTTCCTTCAAGTATAAAGGTATCACCTTCTTCATATTCGGTATTATTGATTACCCAAGAAACAAAGTTCATACCTGTTGGTACTTCGAAACCATTATCCGGTAATGTAATGGTATCACCTGTAATGCCATAAATAGGTTCCATATTTCCGGTGGCAATATCTCCGTCAAAATTCACTTGATAATACAAACCGTTTCGAAGCTCTTTGTAATCATTGGCTCCGGACAATTCCTGCAAAACCACGTTATTTCCATTATTATCCTCACCAAGCAAACCATAACCATCTGAATTATTAATTACAATCGTTCCTTCGGAACCAAGTGCACTTTTTGAGCCTGATGCATATAAATCGGGATTATTCTGTATTGTCAGTGTTGTCTTTGTGCCAGCTCCGTGACCTGTACCATTTATCACATTTCCTGATTCCAAAATCAACACTCCACCATCAATCAAAATACCCAAATCAGAACCTGTACCAAAGCTACTGCCGTTTGATGCATCGCCACCTATTGCATTCACATTAGAATCTTTATATTCAATCACACCATTGGAACCAACACCAAAACTATTGGATGTAGCATTACCGCCCTGTGCTTCCACTGTACTGCTATCCATAAAAATATCTGCAAATGACGCAATACCAAAACTATTCTCACCACTGCCGCCGATACCTTTTAATCGGCTATTATTCCGACCGGATATTCCTTTATCCGAGGCAATACCCATACTATCTCCTGCGGACGCATCTCCCGATTGTCCGCTTAGCATTCCATCATTATTTAACTGAATACCATTATTTCCTTTGACACCAACACCAACAGAAGTCTTTGAGTCTTGTGCAGTGCCTTGTACATTTGCACCGCTATCAATCAAAAGATCTCCTAAAACAAACAGACCTACGGAACCTTCTGTACCGTCACCGCCATTCAGGAAAAGCTGTGCTCCGTGATAAATATTAGCATTCTCTGTAGCTCCCAGACCAACACTGTTCTTAGATGCTTCTCCACCATTTGCTTCTACCACGGCATCGCCACCGCTAACAGTGAGAAAACCACCTTCGTGAGGAGTGTAAGAAGAACCTGCTGTAGTAGACGGATTAAACAGACCATTTACAGGGTCGTCAGATGCAATACCAATACCATAACTATTACCGTTTGGTGCTGCTCCACCGGTAGCCTGAATGTTTGCTGTTCCACCAATATCCAAATTACCATAAGTACCGATACCATAACTGTCCATTCCGGCCTTATCAGCTGTTGCCTGAACACTACCGCCATTCAGAGTTAAAGTATTTACACAGCCTATACCATAACTGTTCTTTGCTGCTTCATTACCAACTGCAATAACGGTACCACCGGTAATAGTAATCATATCTCTACTACCAATACCATGACTATATCCATAATCTTTATCTGCTACGGTAGCATCTGTTGCACCGGCTTTCCCGGCTGTAGCAACAACGGTACCACCGCTAATATTGACACCATATTTCACATCATCCTCTGTATAGGTATCATAATAGGTGCTACTGATACCACAGCTGTTACCATTGACCACATCACCACCAGCTGCTATTACGGAAGTACCTGCTCCACTAATATTTACTTCAAAATATCCACAAATACCGGAGGAAGCATAATCCGCATCGCCTGCAGTTGCATTCACTGTACCACCGATAATATTTATATCACTACCATAAATGGCACAACTACTCTGTACCAACGCCCCATCCGGGCGGGTACTGGTTGCAGTAGCATTCAAGATACCATTTCCACTAATATTAAGTGTATCGCTTACATATATAGCAAGAGAATCTGCATCTTTTCCTGCTGTTACTGTATTCTCACCTACTAAAATAATATCTGTAGCATAATAGGAAACCAATCCGGTACCGGCTATATCATCCACACCTTTAATGGTTGCATTATTCATGGTAAGGACGTATTTGAAATCGCCGCCTCCTAAATCCACCTTTTGTACATACAGATTATAATCTGTTGCACTACCATCCGCAGTGATGGCACCGGATGTGGCATCTGTCTTATAGTAAGTATCTGTGTATAGTTCTTCTCTTCCACTCACACTATTGACATTACCAACATAAATATTAGTTGCTTCCGCCGCCATTACTGTCATAGGCGTTATCCACAATCCAAGACCGATAGCCAACAACGAAAACAAATACCGCATTAATTTCTTCAAATTTTTATCCTCCTCAACTATAATCGAAACCATATTGTCACACATATGCCTTTACAGTTTCTTTCACAACATTTCACTTTATTATTTTAACACAATAACGTTATAAATGTCTATAAAAAAACCAATATTTTTACCAAAAAAAGGCACTGCCCAACGACAGCACCTTTCTATTTCGGTTCTAAATTATTTCTTAATTAATAATGACTTACCGGTCATTTCTACAGGCTGTTCCTTGCCCATGATTTCAATCAAAGTAGGTACGATATCAGCCAGACATCCATCTTCCTTCAGAGTATAAGCTTCATCATAGTTTACTAAGATGAAAGGCACCTGATTGGTGGTATGCGCGGTGAAGGGTTCACCGGTTTCGTAGTCAAGCAACTGCTCTGCATTACCATGGTCAGCACAGATAAACATTACACCACCTACTTCCTTGATAGCCTCAACAGCCTTGCCTACACATTCATCCACAGCTTCTACCGCCTTGATTGCAGCAGCTTCAACACCTGTATGACCTACCATATCAGGGTTCGCAAAGTTGATGATGATTACATCATACTTATCGGAACGGATTGCAGCAGTTAATTTATCACAAACCTCGTAAGCACTCATTTCAGGCTTTAAGTCATAGGTAGCAACATCCTTAGGAGAGTTTACCAGTACTCTGTCCTCACCCTCATTGGGAGCTTCTACACCACCGTTGAAGAAGAAGGTAACATGTGCATACTTCTCTGTTTCCGCGATTCTCGCCTGTGTCATATTGTTTGCAGCCAACCACTCACCAAAGGTATTGGTTACAGAAACCTTGTGGAATGCAACATCCTTGTTAGGGATGGTAGGATCATAATCGGAGAAGCAAACAAAGGTAATATCCTTGCGTACTCTCTCAAAGCCCTTGAAATCATCATCACAGAAGGCTCTGGTGATTTCTCTCGCTCTGTCAGGACGGAAGTTGAAGAAGATAACGGAATCCTTATCCTCTACTACTGCTACAGGCTTGCCATCCTCTACTGCACAGGTAGGCTTCACGAACTCGTCAGTCTCATCCCTGTCATAAGAAGCCTGAATACCGCAAATACCGCAAGCAGCAGTTAAGCCCTCGCCCTTGGTCATAGCATCATAAGCAAGCTTTACTCTATCGTAGTTGTTATCTCTATCCATTGCGTAGTATCTACCCATAACGGTAGCAATCTTACCTACGCCGATTTCTTCCATCTTGTCAGCCAAAGCAATGGCAAAATCCTTACCGGATGCAGGAGGGGTATCACGTCCGTCTAAGAAGCAGTGAACATAAACCTTCTCCAAACCATTTCTCTTTGCCAGTTCTAACAAGCCGTAAAGATGTGTATTGTGGCTGTGTACACCACCATCGGATAAAAGTCCCATTAAGTGTAATGCACTGTTATTTGCCTTACAATTCTCTACTGCCTTTAATAATGCAGGATTTTCAAAGAAGGTACCATCCTGAATTTCCTTGGTAATACGGGTCAGCTCCTGATATACGATACGTCCGGCACCCATGTTCAAGTGACCTACCTCAGAGTTACCCATCTGACCATCCGGAAGACCTACTGCCATACCGCTGGCATTACCTCTTACAAAAGGACACTCCTTCATCAATTTATCCATAACCGGGGTCTTACCCTGTGCTACCGCATTTGCCTCGGTCTTCTCATTCAAACCATAACCATCTAAAATCATCAAAACTACAGGTTTCTTACTCATAATTCCTCCACTTTCCTGCCTTTCGGCATATCATTCTTATATGCAGGGACATGTCCTACTGCACACGCAGAAATTATACACTTAATTTTCAAAAGGTGCAACAACTATTTGGAAAATTCTCCTTGCGACATTGAGCTTTGGGGGGTAAAATAGTATAACATAATATAACAAAATACATTTTTGAGGTGCTTTTATGCTTACATTACTGGAAAAATGGTTTATTCCCAACAATGACAATACCCAATCTCCTACTGTTCGCCATGCCTATGGGGTACTTTGCAGTGTGATGGGGATTTGCTTTAATATTCTTCTCTTTACCCTGAAGCTGTTCGCCGGTTTCATAAGTAACTCTATAGCCATTATGGCAGATGCAGTCAACAACCTGTCCGATGCCGGTTCTTCTATTATTACATTGATTGGCTTCAAACTGGCTGCCCAAAAGCCGGACTCCGACCACCCCTTTGGGCATGGACGTATGGAATACCTGTCCGGTCTCTTCGTAGCCATTATTATTATGTTTATGGGTATCGAACTCATGCAGTCCTCTCTCCAAAAGATACTGCATCCGGAAGACTTAAACTTCTCATTGACTATCGTAGTCATTTTGATAATATCCATTCTGGTAAAGTGTTACATGGCATATTATAATCGAAAGGTTGGTAAAAAAATCAACTCCTCTGCCATGTTAGCCACCTCCACCGACAGCTTAAGCGATACCATTTCCACCACTGTCGTACTGATTGCCACCTTAGTGAATTATTTTACGGATTTGTCCATTGATGGATACTGTGGTATTTTGGTAGGATTATTTATCCTCTTTGCCGGTATCAATGCCGCAAAGGATACCATCAATCCCCTCCTGGGTATGGCACCGGAGCCGGAATTTGTTCAACAAATCGAAAATATCGTTATGTCTGATGACATGATTATCGGTATCCACGACCTGATGGTTCACAATTATGGTCCCGGACGTACATTGATTTCCCTCCATGCAGAGGTTCCTGCTGATGGTGACCTGATACAAATGCACGATACCATTGATTTATTGGAGCACAAGCTTCGAGATGAACTGCTCTGTCAGGCTGTTATCCATATGGACCCCATTTGTATCCATGATGACCTGACCAATGAATTAAAACAAATGGTTCACACCCTTTTGGAAGAAATCGACCCACAGCTGACCATGCATGATTTTCGTATTGTAACCGGTCCTACTCACACCAACCTTATTTTTGATGTGGTGACGCCTTATCAATATATATATTCAGATGAGGAACTCAATCGAATGATTTGCCGCAAAATCAGTGAACAAAACGACCGCTACTTTGCCGTCATTGAAATTGACAAAAAATATGCTTGACAATACATGACAGCAAGCGTATATTTGACGTAGTTATTCATTTTTACAGATGCAAAAGAACATTTCGGTTCTTTGTAAAATATTAAGAAAAGGAGGTAACAAAGATGATTAACAACATGAACTTATTACAGGTAAATAGAACTCGAAAACCAGCAGTTACCTCAGGAGATATTGCTTAATTTTGCTTTTGCAAATTTATATGCATGTACGCCCGTGGCTTCTGTCACGGGCTTTTTTTGACTGCTTTTTTAAAACGGAGGTAATTATGAAAAAATTATCAAACTACATATTGGAGCATATTGGTGCCTATGCCCTGGCTGTTATCTGCCTTTTCATCGGTGTGGCACTGGATATGCTCTCCCCACAGCTTACCAAAAAAATTATCGATGATGTTATCGGCAACGGCAAGCTATCCATACTCCCCTATTTACTGGGCGGCATTCTTCTGGTAGGCTTTGGCAGATGCATCGTCATGTACATCAAGGAATATACCTTTGATATCACCGGAGCGAAAATCGCCGGTTCCATGCGAAAGGATTTGTACCAGCATATTCAGGGACTTTCGGCAGATTTCTTTGACCGCAACAACACAGGCGAACTAATGGCTCGTGTGAAAGATGATATTGACCGTGTCTGGGATGGTCTCACCTATGTCACTATGCTGATTATCGAGGTCATCTTCCACGTTTCCATGGTGCTGTTCTGTATGTTTCAGCTCAATTGGAAGCTGGCCCTCATCCCTGCCGTCACCATGTTCCTATGCGGCTTTCTAGCGATATTTCTGGAAAAGAAGCTGGACAAAATCTACGAAGCTATCAGTGAGGAAAATGCCAAACTAAATACCGTTGCCGAAGAAAACTTAGGTGGTGTTCGTACGGTAAAGGCTTTTGCCAGAGAGAAATTTGAAATCGAAAAGTTCCTCTCCCACAACAAACGCTACTATGATTTAAACATGGAACAATCCCGCATGTTTGTAAAATACCACCCCTATTTTACTTTGGTCACTAAGGCACTTCCCTTGGTAATGCTTCTGACCGGCGGATATATGGTCATTCAGGGTGAATTCAGCTTGGGTTCATTAGGTGCTTTTATTGAATATTCCATGAATATTGTCTGGCCCATGGAAATGTTAGGTTGGCTCACCAACAGCTTCTCTGCTGCGGTAGCTTCCAACAAGAAGTTGAAAAAAATCTATGCCCAGAAGCCTACCATTACCGAAAAAGAAGCTCCTACAGTGTTAGAACAGGTTCAGGGCAAGGTAACCTTTGAAAAGGTATCCTTTACCCGTGACAACACAGATATTTTGAAGGATATCAGCTTCGAGCTGCCCCCCGGCAAAACCTTAGGGATTATGGGTGCCACCGGCTCCGGCAAATCTTCCATGATACATTTGCTGCAACGCTTGTACGATTGCACCGAAGGTCGCATCCTATTAGACGATGTGGACACCCGCGACCTAACACTGAAACAATTACGCAGCAGCATCAGTGTGGTTATGCAGGATGTATTCCTATTCTCGGATACCATCAGTGATAATATCAAGCTGGGAAAATACGATTTCATATCCGACAAATTGGTTCAAAAGTCTTCCCAACAGGCTCAGGCAAGTGACTTTATCGAACGCCTGGAAAATGGCTACGAAACCATTATTGGCGAACGTGGTGTAGGTCTTTCCGGCGGTCAGAAACAACGTATCAGCATTGCCCGTGCTCTGGCAAAGGAACCACCCATTCTGGTATTGGATGACTCCACATCTGCCTTGGATATGGAAACAGAGCACATGATACAGGAAACTCTGAAGCAACTGAAAAATACTACCAAAATCATTATTGCACACCGTATCAGTGCCGTTCGAAATGCTGACGAAATCCTCTTTCTGGAAAACGGTCGTATCGCAGAACGTGGCACTCATGATAAACTACTGGCACGCAAAGGTCTCTATTATGAAACCTATATGGCACAATACGGTGACTTTTTGACAGAACAGGCAAACCGTTAGGAGGTGATTCCATGCCTATCAATTCCTTTAAAGAAGATGAACAAACAGTGCAGGAAGCCGGCAAACTAAAAACCCTGCTTCGCCTGTTTGCTTATTTATTCACCTATAAAAAAGAAGTCCTGATTGTCCTCCTTATCATGACTATATGTGTTTGTATTAACCTGATAAATCCATTGATTATCGAAACCGCTATCGATGACTATATCAGTCAACACGATTGGAACGGCTTAATAAAGCTATGTGCTTTTGCCTTTGTTATCAATCTATTTATGGTACTGTTGATAAAGCTTCGCATGAACATTATGAATAAGGTATGCAATGGTATTCTGGTTACCATTCGTCAGGAACTGTACACTCATATTCAGACACTGGACTTTCACTTTTTCGACAGCCGTCCTACCGGAAAAATCCTCTCTCGTATTATGGGAGACATCAATTCTCTGAAGGATGTGCTGGGAAACAGTGTTACCACCCTGATACCGGACTTTGTTACCATCACCAGTGTTGTAGTGATTATGCTGGTGAAAAATCCCAAGCTGACCTTGGCATCCCTATGTTCCACTCCTCTGCTGCTTTTGGGTATGTGGATTATTCAGACCTACTCCCACAAGCGTTGGCAGATTTTCCGTAAAAAGTCCGCTAACCTGAATGCATTCCTACACGAAAATATCGCCGGAATGCGTATTATTCAAAGCTTCACAGCACAGGAGGAAACTACGAAAACCTTTGATCAATTGGTGAAAGAACATCGTATCGCTTTTAATGATGCGGTTCGTATGAACGATGCCTTCGGCTCCATAATCGACTTCTGCTGGGGCATCGGTTGTGTAGCCATGTACTACACCGGTATTGTTATTATCGGTATCCAAACAGTTTCCGTAGGTACCTTACTTGCTTTTGGCAACTATATCAACATGTTTTGGCGACCCATTTCCAACCTAAGCAGCTTTTACAATCAGTTAATAACCAATATTGCTGCGGCAGAGCGTATTTTTGAAATCCTGGATACCCCTTCGGAAATCACCAATACCGATGATGCTGCTATCCTACCACCCATTACCGGACAGGTCACCTTTGATCGGGTTACCTTTGCCTATTCCGATGCACCGGACGTAAAGGTTTTAGATAACGTCAGCTTCACCATTCAGCCCGGCGAAACTATTGCTCTCGTAGGTCCCACCGGTGCCGGCAAGACTACCATAGTCAATCTCATCAGCCGATTTTATGATGCCACGAATGGACACGTTCTCATTGATAATCATGATGTAAAGGATGTCACCATTCATTCTCTGCGAAGCCAGATGGGCATCATGACACAGGATAATTTCCTCTTTACCGGTACCGTCAAGGAAAACATTCGTTACGGCAAGCTGGATGCTACCGACGAAGAAATCATTGCGGCTGCTAAGGCCGTCAATGCCCACGACTTCATTATGAAACTGGAAAAAGGCTATGATACGGAATTGTCAGAACGTGGTGGTGCCTTATCCATCGGTCAGAAACAATTACTGGCCTTTGCACGTACCTTTGTTTCCATGCCACGCATCCTCATACTGGATGAAGCCACCTCCAGCATCGATACCCAAACAGAATTACTGGTACAAAAAGGCATCGAAACCCTCCTCAAAGGTCGTACCTCCTTCGTTATTGCCCACCGCCTCAGTACTATCCAAAAGGCAGACCGCATCTTTGTGATTGATGAAGGGGGTATCTTAGAACAAGGAACCTCCCAAAAATTATTGGCGAAAAAAGGTGCCTACTATGATCTATATATGGCACAATTTTCAGCCTGACTAAAGTCATGCTGAAAATGAAAAATCATAGTAGCGGGCGTTTACGCACATGCTACTATGATTTTATCATTTTCAATAGGACGCAGTCCGTGAACGAGAAAGCGCCAGCTTTCGAGTTCGCATGACTTTACGATTCGCCCCACTTAAACCTATATTCCTAAAATACAAAAAATTCCATATATCGCTAAATCTGTATTTCATCGCCAGTTAGCTCTGGGAACAAATTAATAGTTAAAATTCATCCTCTTCAAAAGTAATGCCCAGCCACACTCCCTTTGATGTTTTGACAATTGTGATATCGTCCCCAACTTTTGCTAAGTCATACATTCTTTTTGAAACAGGTATACATAACCCGTCAATCCCACGACAATAATAACCATAAGCCGAAATACGACATCCCTTGCTATTCTTATAATAAACAACTTCTTTACTCAAAATCTTAGTACGCTTGAACTCATCATAGACATAGGTGCGATGTTTCTTTAACCGTTTCAACAATAGACCGGTAAAACAAGCCAATATCAACAACATACTTCCCGGGATTACCAATCCGAGCAAATAATCCACATTAGAAAAACACATGCTACACCAAACTAAAAAAAAGATTATATTCAATAACCAAGAAGTAATCAGAAGTGTCCGAATTGGTCTCTCTTCCTGATGAACAATCCACTCATTCAAATAATGTTGTTCTATTTCTGTCAATTCATCTGTTTTCATTATGCTTCCTCCTCCGAATTATAGATATACAAATCAATATCTATCTCCGTCCTTGTTGCATGACAAAAATCAATCACATCCAGAGGAAGTGCAAGACAAGGATTTATGTCTCCTACAGCATCCCTATCTATATAACTTCTCCTGTCCACACATTAATTTTCTTATCCACCCATCCATTCGGAGGATCCATTTCACAAGATATTTGCATTTTATAATCTTCAATCCCCACAAATGTAACTCCGTCTATCGCTAAATCGTGATTTCTCCACATCTCGCTCATATGCGGATTAAAGGCGATAATTCCTGTAGCATCCAAGATAAACAAACTGTCAAAACAGGTATCCTCTAAGGTTACAAAACTTCCAAAATACATATCCACATCTATTATTTGCACCTTGATATCTCTCGGATTGAGTTCCCATAAATCTATAACATATACCTTATCATAAGAACCTATCAACAAATAGTGTGAATAAACTATTGCTGTGTCAAACAAGTTCTTCTCCGGCACCACCACGTCCAGCCATGGTCTGCCATTCGCCAAAACATGGTAATGATAATCACCTTTTATGTACCTAACATATTCAAAATCATTTTCATTGAAAATACTGTCATTACTATTCTCAAGTTCAAATTTAAGGTCAATATAATCCGGCCTTATTGGTTCAAGGCTGAGTATCAAATTTTCTAAGGATTCTTCAAACGGAATTTTCTCAGGTTTCCCATCGTTGTCTGTATCTTCCAAAAATATTCTTCCAGTCTTCACCTCATAAAGCACATATGATTCCGGAGATATCAGACTACCGATTGGAATGTAGGACTTAATATCTCCCCCATAAATATCTCTCCAATTTTTCATATGTTTGATAAGCCCTGAACTGTTATAAAGAAGGTCATTCTCATCTTCTCCCTCATACCTTATAACAGCGTTAAGGCAAATACATTCGTAAAACTTATTAAATCCAAATACACCCGGGTGATAGTATGAATTTAGGTATTCGGCTATATCATCAGGCAGCTTATATCCGAACTCTTTTTCAAAAATCGATACCTCTGTCTTTTCTTTCTTCTCAACAAAAAAGTGCTTCTTAGCAAACTCGGACTTAATATCAGGTAATATCATACCAAAATCAAAAAAATTGTATGTCACCCCTGATTCACGAATCTTTTCACTATATATTTCGATTGCCTTTTTAATACCAGTTGTTTCCATATGTTAATTAACCTTCACGGGTTGTAAAATTAAATCCATTCATGTTTCATTCACCTACATCAAAGCTTCTCGTGCTTTCAGACTCACTAGAAGACTGAAAGTTTCAAGTGTTCGTCAAATTCAAGATTTACTTCCGCAAATATTTTTCAAATGCTTTGCGACTGTCAATGCGTACCTCTTTAAAAAATAGAACCAACCAAATAATATAAGCCAGAATTGACATATATGGTGATATGAAATAAGACAATACTGCTCCTATCAACATTATGGCAGTCCATATAAAACATTGATTTCTTATGTCGCGAGAAATCTGAGCTTTATCATACATTGTTTGTTCTTCTTTAGAGAATGAATTAAACCCTGAAACAAATTTTGTAGCTTTTTCCTTAAATATCGCAAACACCACTCCCAATATTGCAAATGGTATAACCAAAACTCCACATAGCCAAAATCCTACATTCACAAAAATATTCCTCCTTCATAAACTTCAAATTCATAAGCCCTTTCAATCTCTCCACAAGACTGAAAGTTTCATCGGTTGGACATATTGGAATTTGTCAGTACAGTATATTCATAATTAAAACCATCAACCCGAATATTAGAAATAATACTGAAGATACATAAATATCGCTTTTTTTGATTTCGCTCCAACGAATAGAGTATGGTGTCATTTTCTTATGATAAGCGTTTTGAAGTGAGCAATAAATATGTCTCCATTTCAACTTGTACCCAATAAGCGTCCAAAGTGAAAATAAAATAAAGCAGATGCCCAAAGTATAAAACTTTAGTTTCGGCATAATCATAACCAGCACCATCATAGTAGCAATCCACCCGTAACGATGAAGATAAGCCAATGCAACTACCCCTTTTGCAGAGTTCACCCCCTTGTTCATAACAACACCTCCTCCGTCTACTTCAAATTCATGCGTGCTTTCAGACTCTCCAGAAGCCTGTAGGTTTCAAGTGTCCTGTTTACTATTTTTTCTCTTATCTATGTAATAACCAAGCCCTCCCAACAACACATAAATCACTATATAAGTGATATATGCTATGTCAGATACTTCATAGACAAATCTAGTTATAATCGCACCTGCTATGGCAAGAAACCACGCAATATACATTAATATTCTTCCCATAAGCCATCTCCTCCTTAGTTTGCACCATTTTCTTTATCAACTTCAAATTTCAACTTCTTCTAAACTGTAAATATACTTAAATTCAATCTTATCAGAAGAATCATTTTCCTGACCTTCTAATTCTTCTTTTAATGAATTACTTTTATCAATTATAAAATAAATACATTTACATCCATATTCTACTGCCATTGGCATAAAGTAGTCCGCCACCCATTGAGTATCTTCAGGAATATTTTCAAATCCACTTCTTGTATCCGCCACATAATCACAATTTTCATGTTGCTTAATAATATCCAACGCATATTCTAATGGTTTCCTATAATCCTGATTACAACAAAACTTTTTCCACTTCACCAAAACCACATTGTACTTTTCCTCATAATTCACTTCACAGTAATCTGATATATACATTTTCATTATCCTTTCAATCAAGAAAATCCAAAGCTTCCTAACACTTTTCCAAATATACAAATTGCAGTTCCTCAGATACTGCTTCTTCATTAAAAATTTTATATCCCAATCTTTCATATAATCTTATGTTGCTAATACTTTTGCTACTGGTAAACAACTCATACCTGTGATTCGGAAATTCATTCTCCATTGCCAATAAAAGCTGCGTACCGATTCCCTGCTTTTGCATTTTAGGATGTACCATCAATTTGCCGATATAAATGGTTCCGTTCTCTTCATACGCCCTGACAGAACCAATAATAGCTCCGCTGTCATCCACTACTTTTAAAAACGTACCCTTTTCAAATTCTTCGTCCACTTCCTCTATCGTTTGCTTTAAAGGCGGAATATCCATATCTCCAAAGAGTTTAGCTTCGCTTTGATAAGCCAAATGTTGCAATTTAAGTATTTCTTTTAAATCTTCTTTCTGTGCCTTCTCTATCAAAATCATTTTCCTCCCAGCGTAACATCATAACAGCAACTTCAAATCTTCAGTTGCTTTCAATCTCTCCGTAAGACTGAAATTATCAAGTACCTTTATTTGATGCTAACCGTCAATCGAAAAATACTGCAAATCCTTAAACTCATCATCCAAAAACTCAAATCTAAAAATATGCATATCATCTAATGACTGTTCGCAATAATCAACTCGACCATTATCAAAATCAATAGTAGGTCTTCCTAATTTTGCTTTTACTATTTCAGTATCAATATCGCCGTATACTTCTTGTAAATCAGGCATCATAAATTCAATAATAAAATCCAAATTACTCCAATATTTTTTTGCCACGTCTTGTAAACTTTCTTCATAGTCATTTTTTGGCTCATCTTCACATGCAAAAATAATACCATCAATTTCACTAACATACATTTCTAAAGCATCATCAAAATGCATTCTACACCCCTCCAGCAACTTCAAATTCATGCATACTATTTAAATCCATAAAGCACTAATTAATTAGATATTAACATTAAATACCGCGGATAGATTACCTTCCTCATCTTCACTAAATTTAATTTCAAACCAGAAATCTAGTGGTTCTCCATTACTAGTTGGACTATATACATAAAAAGCCTTTCCATTACTAAATGCATCAGGATCCACTTGTTTTTCATCATAAAAATCTATGATAATTTCTTTTTCATAGTCTTCTGTCCACATTTCAAGTTGACCTTCTAACCATTCTGCAAAGCATTCTGTTGCATTATCAGCGCCTTCATCAGACCACGATTCATCTATTGTAATCAATGAGCCCAATATTTCATAATTCTTTTCTGCCAAGCAATTTACAACATTCTCAATTATTTTATAAGCCTCTTTTTCCATATTATTCATCTTATCAAATCCTCCACTTTTCTATATTCTCGGATAAATCAATTCGTAAACTTCAAATAAACACATGCTTTCAATCTCACAGTGAGACTGAATTTTGTTACAATAAATCTAAATATAAATCGGCGTCAAAAAATTTCTGCCCTTTAGAAACACTCAATTTATCAAATGTTATTTCGTATTTTACCACAAATTCATTCAAAAGGTCATTTAATTCTCTATAGACCACAATATTTTCGTTTCTTTTCAATATCCCAATCTGTTGAATTAACTTCATCTAAATTATACTCATTAGTATAAGAAATGTATTTTTCTCCAATTTTTTGAACGGCATAAGTATAT
>JAZQEK010000019.1:0-58090 GCA_045538995.1 Acetatifactor sp.
AGTACATCTCCTTTTTGGTGGATTGGTTAAATGGTTTCTAGTCAACTCTATTTTACCATAAATCATTGAGGAGATGTTTTTATTTTGTAACGAAAAAACACTGCATTTATGCGGGTTTCAGGTGTTTCGCAAACACCTAAAAAGTAATCAGAGGGAAAGGAGAGCAGTCATCAAAAATTGTCTTGCGGGCATTTGCGATTTCGTAGATCCTTTTAGTGTCTAGTTATATATGATAAATACAATAAAAAATAACCGGTTATATTCATTAGAACATAGCCGGTTATTATTTTTTGAAAAATTCTTCATAGTTACAGTTGTATATTTCTTGCAAGGCGATAAGCATATCTACGCTCGGGTTATTTCTACCATTTTCAATTTTAGAAAATATACCGGTAGTTACGTTTACATCTCGAAGTTGTAGTTGTGCTATAACATCTACAGCTTTCATTTTGCGTTCTTGGCGAAGTCTGCGTATATTTGTACCTATAATGGGATTATGCCTTTGATTTACTCGTTCAACCATATTAAACACCTCTTAAAAAATTTTATCCAAAATAGAAGGAAAATAGTGTCCAATCTGGCAGATTCGTGTTATAATTAGCTAGTTTCATTCAAAGACTGTGTCAATTAAATGATGGTGTTTTCCCTGAAAGAGTTTTTGTGGTGGGTGTGGATACCGATTGTTGTGTGCTGATGTTAGCAACGGCTCTGTTTGAATATAATATTCGTCCCATAGTGCTTACCCAATATTGTGCTTCAAATGGCGGAACGGAGTCGCATAATGCCGGAATAACACGTATGAAAATGTCTCTTCCTAAGCGACCGGTTTTGTTTATGAATTTTGTAATATGTGTATATCAGAGGAATGTTAAGTAACACATAGGAAAAAGGATGAACAGAACTGGTTTTTCTATGAAACAGGAGGCCAGGGCTGCACGAAGAAAGGCAAGGAGGAACCCCATGAGCAAAAATCAACATATTTTCAGCAAAAACATTTCTATGGATATGGATAAAATGAAGCGTCTGAAACAGAATACGAATTTCCTCGTCTTGGGACGTAGCGGTTACGGACTAAATCGGGCATATATGGAGCCGAACCTGCTTACCTTTAGTCATGATATGTTGTTCGTGGAAAGGGATAGTCAGCTACGAGAAAAGTATCAGGAAAAGCTGGAGAATAACGGATATAGTGTGTTCGTAATCACCGGAACAGAGGCAGAAGACTTTGCAATGTGGGATGATATTGTGGAAAGTGTTGTCAACGAAAAAGGAAAAGTAGGCATATTTATGGAACTATCCCCGGATGTGGACAGCGCTTTCTATGAGATGCTGTTAAAGAAATTGATAGATGCCAAGACCAAGGATAATTCGCGGTATCTGCATGTGTATCTGAACGATATCTTTTCCCGGTTTTGTCTGGGGCAGCTCGGTATAATGATTCAGGTGAGCGTGCGTTACAATGTAGGCTATTCTATTGTGGCAGGAAAGATAGAGGAAGTAATAGCCTCCTGTGAAGAGGAATATCTTTTTGAAGCGATTCTCTCTGTTTGCAGTGTCATTGTATTGCAGGGCGACTTTGGCGAGCACTGTGATGCAATCTATCGGAAACTGGGAATTGACAATCCGGGAGAGTGGAACCTACCGAACGAAAAGTGTCTGGTGGGAGTCGGCGATGGCAAAGTATATGTGGATGATAAATAAAAATAGATATTTCAGTTATTGTGAAAGTGTGATATAATATGTTTGTATTTATTTGAGATAGTGTCAGGAAAGTTGAAATTTGACAAATAGCACAAAGTATAATACGGTAATATTTGCTACAGGGAGCAATAGGGAAAGGAGTATGGGATGATTACAGATTTTAATTTAACAGGAAGGGAAAGAGATATATTAGAGATTTTGTGGCAAAATGAGGAAGAAGGAATGATAGCTTCGGATTTTCCTAAGATTAGAGAGGATTTGACTATTAATACGGTGCAGGCTGTACTGAAGAAGCTCTTAAAGAGAGAGTTGATTGAGGTGAAGGACATCGTTTATAGCGGAACAGTACTATGCAGAAGGTATGTGCCGGCTATTTCGGAGCAGGAGTTTTCCGTAGAAGAAATTTCTCATGGGATACGGAATCTGAAACGATTCGGTATTACACCAGGACAGTTCTTTGTGGAGTGTCTGGACGGTGTGGATTGTACAGAGGAGGAAGCAGAAGCCTTGCTGAATATGATAGAGGAACTTAGGAAGTCTTGACCAAGGCTTCCTTTTTGATTTCTTTTAAATCTTCAGAAAATCTTAATGGTTTATTGGAATACTTTGTGGTACTATGTAAGTGTATATTGGAAATGTATGGAGGTTAGAAGGCTTTATGAGGGAAAAGAGGATTCGAAAGAAAAGTTTATGGCTGGTTTGGAGCATTTGTCTGTTGACCGGTTTATTCCTTTGGTGGAAAGCAGACTATCAGGTCATGGCACAGGAATATTCTTTTGACATACAGGCGAAGCTGCTATCGAGCAATGATGATACTTATGATATTCAGGTAAGCATCGAGAATAAAGGGGCAGACTGGGAAGGTGTTGCCAGATTGGTAGTGGATGAGGAGTATCGTTCTCCGGCGGCATATGATACGGTTTTGTCCTTGCCTCAGGGCAGTAAGAAACAGTTTGAGGTCAGAGTGCCGGTAAATAGTATAGAAGATACGGACGGTACTATCATTATTAGCCTCTGGGATAAAAAGGACAAGAAGTGTGATTGGAGAGAGTTTCCGCGGTTTTTACGAGATGGAGCGGAAGCTTTGGTTATGGGTATTCTCAGTGATGAATATTCTTCGCTGACCTATCTGGATATGGGCGGCAGAGAGATGTATTATTATGGATATGAGTATCCGATTAAGCTACAGGAACTGACACAGGATAATCTGATGCAGAGCATAGATGCACTGGATTTTCTGGTGATTGATACTTACAATACAGGTATCCTCACTGAGGAAGAATTGAAAGCCATTGATTTATGGAATTATGATGGTGGTGTGTTGATACTGGGTACCGGTGCGTATGCAGAGGATACGTTGGCAGGCTTCCAGGATACTTATGTGGGAATCGAATACATAAGCCTGATTGAACCCAATCAGTATGCAAGCAGCTATACACAAGATTATGTAGATATGTCCTTACTTTCCATGGCTGTTTTGCAGGATATGGGGCTTAAATATGATGAGGCATATTTAACCGGGATATGGAGTTGCTCTTATGGAAATGGTGGAATCGGTATCCTACCCTTTTCCTTAACAGAGCTTGCGGAGGTAGGAGAGGAGTTTTACGTTTATTCCAATCAGGAAGATTTCGTGTATGAGATACTGGAAATCAGCAGTAGTCAGGCCAGTGCACGTTACAGCAATTCTTCTTCCGGGAATCGATACAACAATGCTAATTATTTGCGTAGAATGTTGCGTTTGATTGGTAGCGTGAACAGTCCATTGAATTTCAATGTGTTAAAGGTTTTGGTGGTATTGTATGTGATTTTTGTGGGTCCCGTACTGTATCTGATACTGCGTTTTGTGAAAAAGCGAGAAGCGTACTGGGTGGCAGTTCCTGCTGCGGCTCTGGTAGGGGTATTATTGATATCTCTTGCCGGAAGAGGCTTCGAGGTGGTAGATACCCGCGTGTATTCCGTAACGGCACAGAATTTATCTGCGGGAGACGGAGCGGACACTTTCCTGTATTGTTTTGATGCCAATAACAGGGAATGGGAGCTGACTATGAAGGAAGGGTATCAATATGCAGGCGGTCTGATGAATGATAATTATATGTATGATTCAGACAGTGATAATTATTATCATCATGTGAAAAAGACCGGCAATGAGCTTGCTTTTGGTATTCGCCCGAGTTCCAACTTTGAAGACAGTTTCTTCCTGGCGAACAAGACAGCAGATACCGGTTTGGGAACCATTCAGCTGAATGCTTTTCAGGCAGATATGAATGGTATCGTGGGAACCATTACCAATGCGACAAACAAGGATTTTATATACTATGCAGTGATAAGTGATGGGGATGTTCGTGTATACGAGAATTTGCCGGCTGGTGAAAGCCGGGAATTGTACGGTCTGACACCGATATTCACCAGTTATAACAAGTATGATATTCGACATGAGTATTTATATAATTTCTTAAATGATATGAGGGATGAGCTGGAACCGGAGCAGATTTCGGCAGCTTCTGCCTTGGGGGTAGGATTGCTTTCCATTTACAACGATTCCAACCAGAATAGAGGGATAATTATCGGCGTGACAGAGGATTGGGATGATACCATCAAGGACGAATGCAGTGAGATATCTTACGGATGTCTGTATGTGATAGAGTAGGGGAGGAGAATGTTATGTTACAAATTAATGATTTGACGAAAAACTATGGCTCCTTCACTGCAGTAAACCATTTGACACTGCATATTCCGGAGGGAGAATTGTTTGGTTTCGTAGGACCTAATGGTGCAGGAAAAACGACTACCATCCGCATTGTGTGTGGTTTATTGCCTGCCAGTGGCGGTCAGGTAAGGATAGGCGGTACTGCTGCAACCGTTGGAAGTAAGGAAATGAAGCAACTTATCGGGTATGTGCCGGACTTCTTTGGTGTTTATGATAACTTAAAAGTAAAGGAGTACATGGACATGTATGGTTCCATGTACAGCATGCATTCGAGAGATATTGCCAAGCTGACGGATGATTTGTTGGAGCTGGTGAATCTGACGGACAAGAAAGAGTTTTATGTGGATACTCTTTCACGAGGTATGAAGCAGCGTTTGTGTGTGGCCAGAGCACTTTTGCACAATCCCAAGCTGTTGATACTGGATGAGCCGAATTCCGGTCTGGATCCCAGAGCCCGTGTGGAAATGAAGGAACTATTGAAAAATCTGCATTCTATGGGAAAAACCATTGTAATCAGTTCTCATATTTTGGCAGAGCTGTCAGAAATGTGTAGCAGTATCGGTATTATGAACCGGGGACAATTGGTAGCTTCCGGCAAGATTGAGGAAATTATGCAGAGACTTTCCGGTGGAAATCGTATCCATATTCGGGTAGATGCCGGTATGGAGACTGCTGTGCGAATGGTGAAGGAACAGGCAGGAGCAGTGGTAGAATCCGTTAGAGAGAATGAATTGATTATTACTTATAATGGCTCGGATGAAGATATCTGTGCCATGATAGGTCGCTTGATACAGAATCAGGTGTTGCTCACCGGTTTCTACAAGGAAGAGGGTAATCTGGAAACCCTGTTCATGCAGCTGACAGGAGGTGTGAATCAATGAGACTGAATCCTATAGTAAAGAAAGATTTGCAGGTTTCTGCCCGTAGTATGCGTATCAGTTGGGGCTTGTTTGCCTATGAAGGTTTGCTGACCCTTGCCTTTTTGTTGGCATTGGTGATTATCCAGCAGGAGACGAGCTATATTTATAGTAGTGGAAATATTTACAGTTATCTGGTGTATTTGTTCCCTGTAGTAGCCATTACGCAGGTTTGTATCGTGGCACTGATTACACCGATTATTACAGCTTCTTCTATTTCCGGAGAGAAGGAACGTCAGACCTTTGATATTATGCTGACTACCTGTATGTCACCTTTTTCTATCGTGTTGGGTAAGGTGATTTCCGCAGTGTTACGTATTTTGTTTTATGTGATAGCAGCCATGCCGATTATGGCGCTGTCCTTTGTGGTAGGTGGCTTGAGCTGGGCATTTTTGTTGTATTTCCTGTTGGCGATTATTTTATTCGCTGTATTTTCAGGAAGTATCGGTATACTGTGTTCTGCCTTTAGCCGCAAATCCATTACGGCGGTCATTATGTCCTTTGGTATTTATGGGGTGGTATATGGCATGACCTTCCTGCCGCTGTTGTTGAAGGCGTTGTTTGGAAACGGTAATGCAGGCGAATCAGCGTTACCCCTGTTGTTTAATCCTGTAGTCTTTTTTGAAGAGTTTTTCATGCAGATGATGACAAACGAATCACTGTTGGCGGATAAGCCCTTTGCCCAAAGGGATGTAGGATTAATAACCTATCTGTTGACCCATGGTAAGGTATGGATGTTTGTATCGGCAGGATGTATTATTCTTTTGTCCGTATTGTTTATGCTGTTGGCGGCATGGAAGGTAAATCCTATGCATGCCTCTTCCGGCAAGAAGCGCGGAAAGAAGTAGGGAAGCTAGGGAGTGAGGATACGTGCCGGTGGGAGTGCTCCGGTGTGGAGGCATTGGAACCCAAGTGACGTATTGTAGTGATGAGGATATGGAATGGAGCGAAAGGAATTTCTAAATACAATAAAAGTCTGCAGACGCAGGCTGAATATGGGAAGATTTTTAAAAATATTGCTCTTTTCTCTGTGTGTAGGGATGGGCGTGGGAATTTTGCTTCAGATTGTAGCCTTTCTGGTGCCCTTTTACTATGTGAATTGGTATACGGCGGGGGCTGTACTGTTGGCTATCCTTACGGCGGCGGTCATTGCCTTTTGGAAAAGAAGTACCATGAAGCAGACTGCACTGGTAATGGACAGCTTCGGTTTTCAGGAGCGAATAGTTACGGCTTATGAGCATCTGGAGGAGGATACCACCATGGTGCGGCTGCAGCGTGCAGATGCCATGAAGCAGTTAAAAGAGCGAAAGGACCAAATCAAGATAGTCGTTTTCCCAGGGTGGAAGAAGTGGCTCAGTACAGCGGGATGTCTGTTGGTGTTGGTGGGACTGATGATAGCCCCATCCCCTATGAAAGAGCAGGCAAAGGAGCTTCATCTGGTGAAGGAAGAAGCCGAGGAGAAAAAAGAAGAAGTGGAAGAGGTGCTGGAAGGTCTGGAGGAACTGGGACAGGAGGCACTGACACCGGAGCAATTGGCAGCTTTGCAGGAAATGATGGAAGCTCTGCAAGCCTCTATGTCAGAATACGAGCAGGTGACTTCCGGTGAAATGCTGGCAACTGCCAACGAAAAGCTGGAATATAAGTACGAAAATATGAGCAATCAGCTGGCAGATATGGCAGCGGCTTTGCAAAGTGGTGCAACCCCCTCTTTGGCATCTGCTGAGGCTATGCAGGCTATGTCCCAACAATTGCAGCAGATGAGCGGAACACAATCCTTGGCATCGAATCAGGGACAGAATGGTGGTCAAAACGGTCAATCCGGGAATAATCAGAACGGACAGGGTAATTCCTCCGGAAACAATCAAAATGGCCAGAACGGTCAAAACGGTCAGAACGGGAACTCCGGTCAAAACGGACAAGGCGGTCAGAACGGGAACTCCGGTCAAAACGGACAAGGTGGCCAAAATGGCTCAGGCAATGGTCAGGGCTCCGGTAATGGAAATGGTAACGGTAGCGGGAATAGCAACAATAGCGGCAGCGGTTCCGGTGCCGGCAGAGGAGAAGGCAGCAGTGATGCACTCCACGACTATGTGAGTATTCCCAATGCTATTGTAGATAGCGGAAATCTCACCGGAAATGCAGGGAACCATGATAATTCTGAGTTTTTCCGTACCCAGAACGGTTTGAGTTGGGAAGGTACTCATGTTTCCCACGAGGCGGTAATCGGACAATACGAGCAGAATGCTTATGAGGGCATTTCCGCAGGACGGTATCCCAGTGGTATGGAGGATGTTATCAAGGAATATTTTGCAAGCTTTAATTAAGAGATAGATGGAGGATATGGCATGAGCGAATTGGACAAGAGCAGATTCGAAGATTCTGTTTATATGGCACAACAGATTGCAGAGTGCGAAAAGGAAATTCAGAAGGGAATTATCGGACAGACGGAGATTATTCGTCAGGTGATGCTGGCAATGCTTACCGGTGGCAATGTGTTGTTAGAAGGTATGCCCGGTTTGGGAAAGACCCGATTAGTCAGTACCATTAGTAAGGTATTCGACTTGTCCTTTAAGAGAATACAGTTTACACCGGACCTGATGCCTAGTGATGTGACAGGTACGAATATTATCGTAAAGAATGAACAGGGAAGTGCGTTTTCCTTTGAGGCAGGTCCTATCTTTGCCAATTTAATTTTGGCAGATGAAATCAATCGTGCAACCCCCAAGACCCAGTCTGCTTTGCTGGAGGCCATGCAGGAGCATACGGTAACCGTGGGAAATGACAGTCATAAGTTGGAGGAACCTTTCTTCGTATTGGCGACCCAGAACCCCATTGAAAACGAAGGAACCTATCCTTTGCCGGAAGCACAGCTGGATCGTTTCATGTTTAAAATATTGGTGAACTTCCCTACAAAGGAAGAATTGAAGGGTATCGTTGCCTTGACAGAAGGCAGTGAGGTGCCGGTGATTGAGAAGAAAATGAATGGAGAGGGCTTACTGGCTGCCAGAAAGCTGGTAAACCAAATTCCTATTGCAGATGCAGTAATGGATTATTTGTTGGATATTGTCATGGAAACCCATGCAGCGAATCCCTATATCCGTGAGGGTGCCAGCCCCAGAGCAGCACAGGCATTAATCCGTGCTTCCCGTGCAAAAGCCTTTTTGGAGGGACGCTTTAATGTGGCTTTTAAGGATGTGGAAGAAGCTGCTTATCCGGTGCTTCGTCATCGTATTATTCCCAGCTTCGATGCTATCAGTGAAGGGGTTACCGAGGATGTGATTATCCGTCAGATTTTGGAGGCAAAGAAACCGCAGATTTAGGCAAAGAATAAAGCTGTGGCACGGGGTGAGGAAATATGAAGCTGGATGCAGCATTTTTTGAAAAGTTGTCCCGCTTTCGTTTGTATATGGGACAGAAATCCTCTATGAATTTATCCGGCAATCGAAAATCTGTGCAGAAGGGGTCTTCTACGGAGTTCTCGGACTTTCGGGAGTATATGCCCGGAGATGATATTCGTCGTATTGACTGGAATGCTTATGGACGTCTGGACAGATTGTATATTAAGGAATATATGGAGGAAAAGGAGGCAGTGGTAACCATATTGTTGGATACCAGTGCATCCATGGATTACGGAAAGAATAAGAAAAGTGAATTGGCTTGTAAGCTGGCAGCGGCTTTGGGATATTTGGGGCTGAACAATATGGACAGAGTGCTGCTTTATGATATGCAGAGAATGCAGAGCCCCTTTGTGGCAGGCAGCGGAAAGCGCATGATACTGGGGCTTTCGGACTGGTTGGATAAATGCGAGTTTTCCGGAGTGGTGGATATCGAGGCGGCAGTTCGCCAGTTACCCATGAAAGGACCGGGACTGACGATCCTAATCAGTGATTTTTTACAAGAGGCCTTTTTGACACCGGGACAGGAGACAGCCGGACAGATACTGCGTTTCTTGAATTATCGAAGACAGAGAGCGGTCTTTTTGCAGGTGTTGGCAGGAGAAGAACTGGAAGTAAATATTACCGGTACCAAGAACCTGATAGACATGGAGGAAAGAAGTACCCTGCGAATTACGCTGGATGCTTCCAGTATCCGGGAGTACGAGAAGTCTTTGCAGGAGTTTCAGGGTAGCCTCCAAAAAGTGTGTGCAGCTAATGGTGCTGTTTATGCAGTGTGTAGCACGGAAAGAGATTTTTATCAACTGATTTTTCAGGATTTAAGGATGTTATATGGTATTTGAGAGCTTATGGCCGCTGTTGTTTCTGGCAGCGGTTCCGATTATCATAATTTTATATTTGTTAAAGCCGAGGGGGGAGGACTATGAAATATCCTCCAATCTTTTGTGGAAAAAGCTGTTGAAAAATGAGCAGTCCAAGACGTTTTTTGAGAAGTTTATCCATAATATTCTCATGTACTTGCAGATTTTGATTATTGTGCTGTTAATCATAGCATTGATGTCACCCTTTATCCGCACCATGGGACAGAGCGGCGGCAGAAAGATACTGCTGATTGATACCAGTGGAAGTATGCAGCATGAAAATACCCGTGGCAAGAGCCGTTTGGAGGAGGCTATTGATGTAGCTTCTGATTATGTTAGAACCATGGAGAATACACGGTTCTCGGTGGTGACAGTGGATGGAACCGGTGTGGAACTGTTAGCTTTGGATATTGCAGATAGTGCAGCTTTATTGAAAACGCTGGGACAAATCCAATGTAGTGACGCAGGCGGTAATTTGGAGGCGGCACAGGGAATGCTGGACACTCTGATGGGAGAAGAAGCAGAGGATGTGGCAGATTTATTGGTTTATACCGATGGAGCCGGTGCTGCAGCCTTTGAAAACCTGAGAAGTGCCGGAAGCAGAGAGCTTTTTGTCATGGGGGAAAGTGTCTCCAATGTGGCCAATGACTATACGGTTTTCACGCAGAGGGAGGATGGACTGTATGATATCCTCGCCGGATTGACCAATCATAGTGGTCAGGCGGTTTCCTTTGATATTGGTTTGTATGATGAAGAGGATAAGTTGATTGCATTGTCTCAGATGCAGCTGGATGCTTCGGATAATCAGGTCTGTCTGTTTGAAGGAATTGATTGGCAGGGAGAAGCTATCAGCTCCCGCATTAGCGGGATTGCTTTTTCTGACGGTGCAAAGGATAGTCTGGAAGCAGACAACAGCTCCCGGGCAGTAAAGAACAGAGGAAATCTGATCCGTGGTTTGCTGGTGGGAGACGGGAATACCTTTTTGGAAAAAGCGTATCAGGCAGTGACCGGGGAAGGCATTGCAAAATCTACCAAAGATACGTTGAACGAAGAGAATGTTTATAATGTGGTGATTTATGATGCCGGACAGATGCCGCAGTCGGTTGGCGGCAATCGGTTGCTTTTTGGAGATGCCGGTCTAAAGAGCATAGAAACACTGGAAAATGTAGTGTTGGAGATGGCAGATTGTGATTTGACAGCTGGGTTGTCAGATTTTTATATTGGTGTGAACAAGGCATACTGCTTTGAACTGCCGGAGGGGGCAAAGAGTTTTCTGGAGTATCAGGGCAAATGTGTAGGGTATTACCGGGAAATAGAGGGTGGTAAGGAAATCGTAGTAGGCTTCGATATTCGGGAGTCGGACTTCCCGCTTCGTGCGGAATTCCCTGTATTTTTAGCCAATGCTATGATTTATTTGTCGGATACCTCTTGGCTGGCAACCAATGTATATTATGCCGGAGAAGCATTGGCATTGCAGCCTTGGGCAGAACCACAGGAGGGGCTGTTTGAAGGGGTTGTCAAGAAAGCCGGTTTGTATCAGATAGGGAACGAAGAGTATCAGGAAAACTATGTAGTGCGCTTTCAGACGGCTACGGAGTCGGATGGTCAGGCAGTTGCGGAAACCATAAGCAGTACCGGTGCGGTGCAGCTTCAAAAGGTAAAGCAAACCCTGCGAAACCTGTTTTTGGTGTTGGTGCTGCTATTGTTAATCGTAGAGTGGTTGCTTTATGTTCGCCAGATGCGTTACAAGGGGAAATTCTACCTGGTGGTTCGGGGAATTGTCTTCGGTGTGGTAGTGTTAGCTCTTCTGGGGGTAAAAATCCGTTTGGGCAGTAGCCAGACTGCTACGGTTTTCGTGGTGGATTTGTCCAATAGTAATAAAGAGCATATTGCAGAAGTGGAAGCCTATTTAAGCGATATGGTGGACAAAATGCCTGCGAACAATTCCTATGCAGTAGTGACCTTTGGAAAGGATACCTTGGTGGAGCAGTTTATGACCAGGGAGAAATATTACAGCGGATTAATGTCCTTGCCGGACAAGTCTGCGACGAATTATGAGGAAGCCATATCCAGAGCCCTGTCTCTGATACCGGGAGATGCCAATGGCAGACTGGTGGTGTTGACAGATGGTAAAGAAACCAGAGGTGACATCGGACGTATGGCACAGGCTTTGACAGCAGGACAGACAGAGTTTCTTACCCTGTTGTACGAGGATGAGATGACAAAGGATGCTTATATAGAGAATGTAGTGTTACCTACCTATTTGCATCCGGGAGATAAATATACGATTAATGTAGTCATTGAGAGTAACTATGATACGGAGGCAAGCGTAGGGCTGTATCATGGCAGTAGTATGGTTTCTGCCAATCAGGTGCATTTGAATAAGGGAAGCAATCATTTTGTATTCAGTGCACAGGTGGATACCGAAGTGGACAGTAATGCCATGGAAAATCTGCGGGTGCAGGTACAGGCACAGGGAGATACTTGTGCGGAAAATGATACCTATAGTGCTTATTCCGTGATAGAGGCTTTGCCGAAAATATTGGTGATTTCGGGTAGGAATACCAGTACCTCTGCCTTTACGGCAGTGTTGAATGCGGCAGGCTGTGATTATAGTGTGGTTTCAGCACTGAATGCTCCCAAAAGCATGGAGGAGATGCTTCACTACAAATCCATTGTGTTAGTGGATACTTATATTGATGATTTGCCCCAGGGATTTTTGAATAATCTGGAGTCCTATGTAAAGGACTATGGATGCGGCTTCATATGCTGTGGCGGAGAAGATAGCTTCGCACTGGGCGGTTATCGGGATACTGTGATTGAAACGGTGCTGCCGGTGGATATGCAGCTAAGAGGTGTCAATGAGTTGCCTTCTATGGCTATGGTCATGGTAATCGACCATTCCGGAAGTATGATAAGTGATTCCGGCTCAGGAGGAGCTACGAATTTGGATGTGGCCATTCGTGCAGCTACTGTGGCTGTGGATAACCTGAGAGATACCGATTATGTGGGTGTGTTGACCTTTGATGATCAGTACGAATGGCAGGTGGAACTGCAAAAGGCAGAATACAAATCTACGATTAAGGGAGACATTAAGAGAATTAAGGAAGGTGGCGGAACCACCATAAAGCCTGCCTTGCAGGAGGCTGTGAATGTGATTTCAAAGAGCGAAGCGTCCGTAAAGCATGTGGTATTACTGACAGACGGTATGGGGGAAACCAATGATTACTCAGATGTCATTAAGCAATGTACGGATAGTGGAGTGACTCTTTCCACAGTTGCTGTGGGACAGGGCTCTGATACCCGCCTGTTAGAGCATTTGGCGAAGAACTGCGGCGGACGATATTATTATTCGGATATGTCTAGTGATATTCCGAAGATTTTTGCTCAGGAAGTATTTTTAGGCGGAGACAGTTATATTCAGAATGGTGAGTTTTCTCTTGCGGTGAGAAGAGGACATGAGTTGACTGCGAATCTTTTTGAGGGAGGCTGGCCGTTGGTATATGGATATGTTTCCTCCAGCCCCAAGACTGCTTCCAGTTCTATCATTACTTCCGCAGAGAAGGATGACCCCATACTAACTGTGTGGCAGTATGGTTTGGGGCGAACGGTGGCATGGAACAGTGACGTATCGGGAGAATGGAGCGGTGCCTTTTCCGGACAGGAGGATTATGTACAGCTCTGGAAGCGTATTACGGATTATTCGGCAGGCAATGCTGATTTGGGAGAAGACAGGGTGGATGTAGTAACCGTCGGAGAAAGGACCTCTATTACTTATGAAACGCAGGATTATCATGCGGGGACAGAGGTGCTGGCTACCTTGATTGACCCGGAAGGCAATACGGAGGAGGTCAAGCTGTATGCTACGGCTCCCGGTAAGTATGAGGCAGATATTGCTACAGAGAATACCGGCTTGTATCATTTTAATATTCGTCGTATGGAGGAGGAAGAAATCCGTAGTTATATCACAACTGCAGCTGCAGTGCAGTTCTCAGATGAGTATAAGTTTGATGTGAGTACCACTGCTTATCAGAATTTTGTGCAGCGGTACGGAAAGATAATTACTCCTGACGAAGATATTTGGAAGAAGATACCTGTGAATTTCAAGGGAAAGCGTGAAATCACCAATTGGTTATTGGGACTGGCTCTGCTGCTGTTTTTAGCGGATGTGGCTATGAGACGTTTCCAATACCTTCCGAAATGGAGACCGATGAGAAAGAAGACTGATACTTCAGTAGAGACGGTTCCATCGGAAACAACTATTTCGGAGGTCGCAGGAGCGGAGACTGCGGGAACAGAAGCGGTATCTTCGAAAACAACTGTGGTGGCGGAAGCGGAAGCACCTGAAAAGAAAGCTTCAAAGAAGAAAGAGAAAGCACCTTCGCGGAAACGAACCAAGCAGGCAGAACAGACCTTGGATACTTCGGCATTGCTGAAGAAAAAGGATGACAGAAATATGTAAGAATACATGATAAAATAATTAACGCCGCATCCGGCATGGATGCGGCGTTTGGCTTGCCCTGTAGAGGGCATTTTACGTTTTATTGTGGAACAGGTGTTGCCTCCGGTGCCGGTGCCTGTCCGGCCTGTGCGGCAGCCTGTTGCTGTTGTGCCTGTAATACTGCCTGAATACGAATATCCATTTCGGCTCTCTGCTGTTGCAGAATAGCTTCACAGTTCGGATCCAAGAAGAAGCTCAAGCTGTGCTGGCACATATTGGTGGTTTTGGGTTCCTGATATACAATGGAGCCATCCGGTTGTTCGATGGGGATGGTAGAACCATTCCAAAGAGCCGGGTCTTCGATAGGGGTCATTTCCCAACTGCCACCATATTGGAAAGGACACTCCGGTGTAGCAATCAGATTGTCATAAGCACAGATATTACCCACATAATGCACATCACAAGGCATCATGGGAACGGTACCGTCTTCAAAGTATTCTGTCACAATATGCTTGTCACAAATTCCGGGATTCGGTAGCTTACCGGATTTGGAGCATATTTCTGCTTCTACAATACCGGTTGGAATGGCGAATTCCATGGGAGGAAGCTCCTCATGCACCCTTTCCATAATACTTGCCCACAAATCCTTGGCAATATTGGTTTCTTTGTTTGTGCCTTTGGAAATCATTTCGTGGTTGTTATCATAGCCTGCCCAGGTAGAACAGGTATAATAGGGAGTAAAACCTGCGAACCATACGTCCTTGTTGGAGGTGGTAGTACCGGTTTTTCCGGCGATGGCCATTTCCTTACTGAAATTAGCACGAGTACCGGTACCGATTTCTACAACGTCTACCATGGCATCGGTCAGAAGGAATGAAGTAGTTTCCTTGATGACCTGATGGGTTTCAGGGGTACGATTGTCCAAAATAATGTTTCCTTCGGAGTCATAAACTACAGTATAAAGCTTAGGTTCGGTATAAACACCACCATTGGCAATGGCTGCGTAGGAGGCTGTCAGTTCTTCGTTGGAAACACCTACGGTGATACCGCCCAGAGCCAGAGGCTGGCGGGCATCATAGAAGAGCTGTCCGTTGATTTCCTTGCCATCCGCTAATTGCTTGAAGCCGAAATTCTTTAAATAATCAAAAGCAAATTCCGGGGTCATAACAGTAATTGCCTTTACTGCGACGATATTTAGGGACTGTTCAATACCATAACGAATAGTACACATTCCCTTGTAATCCCATGCGTCATTACCGTACCAGTTACTTACCTGAATACCGGTATCATAAAAGAAAGGAGCATCATTATATACGGTAGCCAAAGTCTGTTCTCCACAGTCCAGAGCAGGAGCATACGCTGCCAGTACCTTGAAGGTGGAACCGGGCTGACGATAGGAATCCGTTGCACGGTTTAGTGTGAAACGACCTTCCTTGGTACCGCGACCACCGGAAATCGCTACGACGTAGCCGGATTTCTGGTCCATGAGGTAAACGGATACCTGAGGCTGAGGGGTGATGCTGATTCGTTCTGTAAATTCATCCCCTTCTTCCAGTAACGCTTCCTTGTATTGTTCAAAAGCGGCCGTTGCATCATCCGGAGTGTTAAAGAGCAAATCAAAGTCATGGTCTACATTATCCTTAAAGTATAAGGTCATCATTTCTTTGCTGTAATTCTTCTGGGAACCGTCCGGTTTGATAATCGTCAACGCACAATCCAATTCATATTGGATATAGTCCGGATAATTCTCGGGATTGTTTACTTCTTCATCTACGATTGCCTGTATCTTTGGGTCCATGGTGGACATAATACGCAAACCGCCTGAGTAAAGCATGTTATCCGCCTGTGTCTCGCTATAGCCGGCTGCAATTAAGTCAGCACGCACATCATAGGTCAAGGCATCCGTGAAATAGGTACTGGTGGTTTTTTCTTCCAGGAAATTAATATTGTGTCTCTCAATGCGGGAGTATACATCGTCTGCCATGGCTTCATCATACTCTGCTTTGGTGATGAATTCTAACTCCAGCATTTTATTCAGACAATCCTTGCGACGTTCTGCATTCTTGTCCGGATGACTGATAGGATTGTACTTGGACGGGTTCTGGGTAATAACCGCTATAGTAGCACATTCTGACAGTGTCAGGTCACTGACGGATTTGCCAAAGTAGCGCTGTGCCGCAGCTTCTACACCAAGAGTGTTCTGTCCTAAGTTAATGGTGTTCATGTATCGTTCCAAAATTTCTTCTTTTGAGAGAATCTTGGTCAATTCAATAGCCAGATATTGTTCCTGTAATTTACGTTTTACGGATTTAATCAGGTTGTCACCTTCCTCCATCCATTCCGTAAAGATGGTGTTCTTCAAAAGCTGCTGGGTAATGGTACTGGCACCCTGCTTTTCTTCACCCATGGTGACTACGAACTGAAAACCGGCACGTAACATACCCATAAAGTCGATACCATTGTGCTCATAAAAACGTTCATCTTCTCTGGCTACCATAGCATCACGCATATTCTGCGGGATTTGGTCTATGGAAACCAGAATACGATTGGAGTTGGCAGCCACCAGCTCGTCTACCTTATTTCCCTCTGTATCATATACGAAGGTTGCCTGCTTGGTAGAAGCTACGTCTGAAAGCTTAATCTGCGGAGTGGAGGCCAGAATACCATTGTACATACCCAGACCGGCCGAAATTCCTAATATAACGACTGCGATAATAGCAGCGATAAATACCATTGTCAATAAAAGAACCAGCTTGCGTCCTAATTTACCACCTTTGGCATTGAGGGCTCTTTGCTTGGCAAGGATACCATTTTGTGTATAATTCATAAATAAAACCCTTTCTTCCTCTTCATCAAGATAATCCATTTTATAGGAATTATAAAACTACATATTATTCCAAATTACATCCTGTTTATTATACCAAAAAAGTTTATGTAAATAAAGGATTTCTTTACTTTATTAAGAATTCTTCACGAAATCTTCAGATTTATACGTTTTTCCTTTAAAAGTTTTTCATTTTCGTATATACTGAATAGGATGAGAAAGTATGGAGCCGGGAGGAACTATGGAGAAGAAACAAATGGAGGCTTACCGCGTATTATTAGAAGGCGGTGAGGGAGAAATCATAGAAAAAAAGTCCCGATTTATCGCAACTGTCCGCAGGGTGGAAACCGAGGAGGAGGCAGTCGCTTTTATTGAGGAGATGAAAAAGAAATATTGGGATGCCAGACACAATTGCAGTGCCTTTGTCATCGGCAGCCGGGGAGAGTTGACCAGATGCAGCGATGACGGGGAACCCAGCGGTACTGCAGGCAGACCGATGCTGGAGGTACTACTGGGAGACGGGGTGCGTAACATTGCGGTGGTGGTGACCCGTTATTTCGGCGGAGTACTATTGGGAACCGGTGGTTTGGTGCGGGCATATACACAGGCAGTGAAGGCAGGTCTGGAAAATTGCAGTATCGGCACTATGGTACATGGATATGAAGTATTGTTGAACACGGATTACAATGGTATCGGCAAGGTATTGTATATACTCGGACAACAGGGAATTGAGCCTGTAGACAGCGATTATGGCGTGGATGTAACCCTGCAAATCCGTATTCCTTCAGAACTGGGCGGACGTTTGGAAAAGGATTTAATCGAGGCTACCAGCGGTAAGATTGGTTGGGAGATTCTGGACGAGCTTTATTTTGTTGACAAAGAAAAAAGATAAGCTTAAAATAGTAGAAGAGCATTTCGAAAGGTGGTGGTTTTATGTCAGTCAGTATAAATAGTGACAGTCCTTATCCGGGGCGACGGTATATGGAAAAACAGAATAAAACCATCATAAAGGAGAAGTGCTATGGAAGAAAGAAACGAACTGGAAGTAGTGCGGGAACTGCTTGAAACCAAGCAGTATACGAAACTGAGACAGCTCCTGGCAGAAATGAATGATGCGGATATTGCGGCATATATGGATGAGCTGGATGAGGCCGATGAGTTAAAGGTATTTCGTATTCTGCCCAAGGATTTGGCAGCAGATGTTTTTGCTTATTTGGAAGTAGAAAACCAGCAAATGATTATTACCTCCCTGACGGATAAGGAAGCAGCACATGTCATTGATAATCTGATGGCAGATGATGCGGTAGACCTGTTGGAGGAAATGCCTGCCAGCGTAGTGAAGAAGCTGCTTGCCAATGTCAGTGCAGAGGCACGCAGAGATATTAATCACCTGTTGCGTTATCCGGAGGAATCTGCGGGAAGTATTATGACCGTGGAGTATGTAGACCTGAAGGAAAGTCTGACGGTAGAGCAGGCCATTGAACGGATACGTAAGGTGGGGGTAGACAGTGAAACCATCAATATCTGTTATGTTTTGGATGCACAGCGCAGACTATTGGGTACGGTGGCTCTGCGATACTTGCTGTTGAGTGACAGTGATGAAATCATCGGAGATATCATGCATGAGAATGTTATCTCTATTAATACATTGATGGACCAGGAAGAGGTTGCCAAACAATTTAAAAAGTATGACTTTATTTCCATGCCGGTCGTGGACAATGAAAATCGTCTGGTAGGTATTATTACCGTGGATGATATCGTGGATATTATGGAAGAAGAAACCACGGAGGATATGGAAAAGATGGCGGCGATTGTGCCCGGTGACAAGCCATATATCCGAACCAGTGTGTGGGAGAACTTTTTAAAGAGAATTCCCTGGCTGTTGTTTTTAATGGTTTCCTCAGCGTTTACGGGAGCTATTCTGGCATCCTATGAGAATGCATTGAGTGTTTGTGCAGCGTTGACCTTCTTTATTCCCATGCTGATGGGTACCGGAGGAAATGCAGGCGGTCAGGCCAGTGTAACGGTAATCCGTGGTATTTCCATGGGAGAAATAGAATATCGGGATGTGCCCAGTGTGATGTGGAAGGAGCTGCGAGTGTCCGTGCTTTGCGGATTGTGTCTGGCAGTGGCGAATTTCGCGAAACTCATGCTGTTTGATAAGGTGGGATTGCTGGTAGCTTTAGTAGTGAGTATTACCTTGTTGGTAGTAGTAGTAATGGCGATGCTGCTTGGTTGTGTACTACCGGTAATCGCGAAACGTATCGGATTGGACCCGGCGGTAATGGCGAGCCCGTTTATTACTACGATTGTGGATGCTTTATCGCTTTTAGTATATTTCAGAGTGGCAGTGATGATATTAGGAATTTAAAATAGTTCAAGCCGTGCAGATTGCACGGCTTGTTTTTTAGTTCATATATCCTGCTACACGCTTGCCGCATTCGGAGAAGTCATCTTCTGCGAAGCCGCTGCTTACGGTACAGGTAGGTGCCAGAATAGCTGAGGTTTCTGCCTTGTTGGACAGGTTCCAAAGAGCATAGCTGACATTGTATTGATTCATTAAGTCAATCCAGTTCTTGGTTTCTTCATCGTTGATGGGACCGTTGCCGGAAGCATCGCAGATACCGAACTCAGAAACAAATACAGGAAGACCGTCGTTAATGGCTTCTACCATGAGCTGACGCAGTCCGTCCTTGTGAGTATCTGCATAAAAATGAAGGGTGTATACCAGGTTCGGATAGGAGAGAGGAGCTTTAGCTGCTTCATCCACACGCTGAGACCAAACCGGGGTACCTACGATAATCACCTTGTCAGGGTCGATGTCACGAATCACAGGGATAACCTGATTTGCATAAGTGGTAATCTGTGCCCAGGTGGTATCCATATTAGGCTCGTTGCAGATTTCGTAAAGGATATGGTCGTAAGCTTTTAACTTCGGACAAACATTTTGGAAAAACTGAATGGCCTTGTCGGTGTGCATGTTAGGGTCATAGTCCAACAGAATGTGCCAGTCTACGATCATATAGATACCCAGCTTAGCAGAAATCTCAGCAGCTTCAAGAATCATTTTCTCCAATTCTGCTCTGTGAGCATCATCTCCATCGGCATAACCCAAAACATCATCTGCCTCAGCAGAGTACATGGCAATACGCAACAGGCTCATGCCGAATTTGTCAGTAAGCTCGGTGAAACAAGCTTCATTGACATATTCCGGATAAAGGGAAATATTGTGTGTACTGATACCCTTTAACTGACAGGGCTGATTGTGCTCATTCATTAAGGAAGAGCCATCTACGTGGAGTTTTCCGTTTACTCCAAAGGGGGTGGTTTTACCATTTCTTTCTTTTGCACATGAAATCATAAGAATATTCCTTTCTGTTATGTTTTTTCCCGGTTGTCGGGAGGTTTTTTATATAATGTTGTTACATCTTTATTTGCTTATTATGATAAAATAGAATGCTTATAATTACAAGCCCTTAATTCAAATCTTCTTTCTTAAAAATCGGGTTTCGCAGGGTGTTGACAATCAAAGGAATGACCATAATAAACCATGCGATGGGTTCGGATACGATGATACCCCAATAGCCGATGGCAGGTGCCAAGAGGAAAGCGGCCACTACCTTTGCAAACAGTTCCAGAGAGCTGGAAAATACCGGTGTTTTGCTGTCGCCGAAGCCCTGCATGGAGTTACGGAACAGGCAAATAACAGAAGGTACGAAATAGAAAGCGGTATTTACCTTCAGGTAGAGCACTGCGGTTTCAATAATCTCGGGTTCCTTTGTGGCAGTAATCATCTGAATGATAAACGGAGAAATCGTGTGCACTACTAAAAGTACCAATATGCACCAGCCCCAGGTGAAAAACAGGGTGTCACGCATACCCTGCTTGATACGGGAAAATTTGCCGGCACCCAAGTTTTGTCCGCAATAGGTGGCCAGAGTGGTACCCAGTACTCCCCAAGGCATCATGAAAATGGAGGTAGCCTTGCGGGCAGCAGTGTGCGCTACGATGGTATTGGTTCCGAAGGTGTTGATACTGGTCTGCAGGGAAAAGGTACCCAATTGTACAAAGGCAGACATAAACGCCATGGAAAAACCGGTGGACAACAGCTTGTGATACACTTCTTTGCGAGGGGAAAAATCCTCTCGGGAGAGGGTAAGCTGTGGGTATTTCTTTCGCATGTACAAAAAGCACAGAATCGCAGATACTGCCTGTGAAATAACAGTAGCCAGAGCGGCACCTGCCACGCCCATATGGAAGTACAAAATAAAACCATAGTCCAGAAAAATATTTAAAATGGTAGAAATGATTAAAAATATCAAAGGTGTAAAGCTGTCACCCATGGCACGTAAGATGGCGGCACAAATATTGTACGCAGTAGCAGCTACCAGTCCCGCCAGTATGATGCCGATGTAGCTTCTGGCTTGTGGTAATAGGTCATCCGAAATGTTCAAAAAGTTTAAAAGGGGCGATAAGAACACCAAACTAAGTGTGCTGATAATAGCTGCTGCACTTAGTCCTAAGAGTATGGTGCCGCCCATAGCCTTTTTCATATCCTTTTCATTCTTGGCACCGAAATAGGTAGCAATGATGATGGCGAAACCATTGGTGATACCATTCAACAAACTCATTAGCAAATCACTGAGAGTAGAAGTGGCTCCTACGGCAGCCAAAGAAGCTTCCCCCAGTGTAGAGCCGACGATACGGGTGTCCACCAGACTATAGCACAACTGAAACAGCTGCCCTACGAAGAGGGGCAGTGCAAACAGCAATATTAATTTCAAAGGTTTTCCCTGAGTTAAATTTTTCATAATGTCAATCCTTGTATTATATAGTAAGTTTTGTTTTTGGCATATCTGAGCTAAAATATCTGTCCATGATGCGTTTCTTACAGGGTGTGGGCAGAAAATATTGGCTTTTTAGGGTGATTTGATAAATTGGGAGTTGTAGGGATGTTTTCGTCGGGTGAATCTTATCCCTGATACCGACTATTTTTGTTTCTATAGGTTTTAGTCGGTATCTCTTAACATATTTCTCCGACTATCAGGCAGTTTCTCCCCATTAGTCGGGGAGCATTTACTCTATCACCCGACTAATACCATGCTTTAACATTTTAGTCGGTTTTTATATGCAAACATTCCCGATTAATCTTAATATTTTCATATTTAGTCGGATTTTAGTACATCTCTTATTCCAAAAGTGCGATACCCCCAATTTTTCTAGCTTTTTTCCAGTTTGGTTGGGATATCTAAGCAACCTGATACCAACTTTTCTTGCATTTTCCGCCACAGTTTTGTATTACACACTTTACCCAGAAATAACACCTTCACAAAGTCCTATTTATCCTTATAGTCGCCTCCAAAATCCAGCCGCTTCGCGTCTGTCGTGCTTCGCACTTATGATTTTGTCGGTATCGCGCCAGGAAAAGTAAATGTCTGCTTTGCAGCCGCTTCCTTTTCCTTTGAGCGCGATAATTTCTTGTTTAACTGGATTATATCACCACAATCACCATTCTGAAACAATTTTAGCTGAAAATGGCGGAAATTGTGAAAAATATTTTGCGGATTACCTCGCTGATTAGAATTCTTCCAAACGCAACATGCAAAAGTAGCCCTTAGAAAGCAAGCTTTCACGGACTACTTTTGTATGTTACTGCTGGTCTGAATATAGAAAATCAAACTGTGACATATACAACTGATAATACTCGCCCTTTTGTGCTAATAATTCGTCGTGGTTACCACGTTCGATGATATCGCCCTTGTCTACATACAGGATGCAGTTTGCATTTTTGATGGTTGACAGTCGGTGTGCGATAATAAAGGAGGTACGTCCTTCCAGCAAGCGGTTCAGGCCCTTCTGGAGCAGGATTTCGGTTTCCGTGTCAATGCTGGAGGTGGCTTCGTCCAAAATCAATATCTTGGGGTCAGCCAGTAGGGCTCTGGCAAAGGAAATCAACTGGCGCTGCCCTGCGGAGAGGCGACTTCCTCGTTCGTTTACTTCGGTGTAGTAGCCCTTTTCCATCTGCATAATGAAATCGTGGGCACAAACTACCTTGGCTGCTGCGATAACCTGTTCATCGGTAGCTTCTCTGTTTCCGTAACGGATGTTATCCATAATGGTGCCGCTGAAAATGAAGCTGTCTTGCATCATAACACCCATCTGGGTACGTAGGGAGCGGATAGTAACCTTGGAAATATCCACATCATCAATAAGTATCTGACCGGAATCAACATTGTAGAAACGGCTGATAAGGTTAACAATAGTAGTTTTTCCGGCACCGGTAGGTCCTACGATGGCGTAGGATTCTCCTACGTTGGCAGTAAAGTTAATATGGTCTAAAATGCGCTGACCTTCCTCGTAGCTGAAGCAGACATCCCTAAATTCTACCTTACCCTTGATGGGAGGCATCTCGGTAGCATCGGGAGCATCCTTTACATTGATGGGCTCATCGATGGTTTCGAAAATACGCTCCAGATAGGATATGGCTGTCAGCAGGGAGTTGTAAAAGCCTGCCAAAGTATTGATAGGAGCCCAGAAGCGTCCGATGTAGGAGGTGAAGGCTATCAGCACACCTACAGTCAGGGGATGCTCGGGAGCGGCAATCATTTTGACACCCAGCACATAAATTAAAGCGGTGGTAGTGGTGGAAATCACATCAATGGAGGGCCACATGATAAAGTTAAACTTTACGGCACGCATCCATGCTTTTCGGTAGCTCTGGCTCAGTCGATTGAAAATATTGGTATTTTCTTCCTCGCGCACAAAGGATTGTGTGACACGGATACCGTTAATACTTTCTGCAATGTAAGCATTCAGGTTGGACTGCTTGTTGGACTGTATCTGCCAAGAGCTGCGCTGTTTTCTTTTAATCACTACGATAACAATGACTAACACCGGCAGACCGCACATACAAACCAAGGTTAGCTTCACATCACAAATCAGCATGAAGATGATGATGAAAAACAGGTTGCACAGGTCGGTAATGGTATTGATGATACCATTGGAAAGCAGATCACTGAGGCTGTTTACATAGTTTACCACACGCACCTGAATCTTACCATGAGGTCTGTCATCATAGTAGGAAAATGGTAATTTCTGCAGGTGCTTGAAAATATCCTCACGAATAGCGTGAATGATATTCTGACCAACCACACTCATGGTTTTGATTTTGAAACGCTGGCTGATAGCCGTATAGCAGGCGATTAATAAAGTAATCACTGCCATAAGTGTGATGCTTTTCATATCCTTTGCAGGAATATATTCGTCCATGATTTTTTGGAAAAGCAAAGGAATAACCATGGTCAGGGCGGAAGAGGAGAGGAGTAAAATCAGGACTCCTACCATCTTGCCGGCGTAGGGAGTGACATAACCGGCCAAACGTTTTAATTGGTTGACGTCAAAGCTGTCTTCTAATACTTCGTCCACATCATAACGATTTCTTGCCATGCTTATCACTCTCCTTTCTGTACATGAGTTTCTTCATGTGCCATAGTTTTCTTGAGCTTGGCTTCTTCTTCTAATAAATCATAAGGAATTTCACCGTATTGGTTCTTAAATGCCTGAGCGTAATAACCGCCATTGGCTACTAATTCGTCATGAGTACCCTGTTCAATAATACGACCATTGTTCATAACCAGTATCAGGTCCGCATCCTTAATAGAAGAAATACGATAAGCAATGATGAATTTCGTACATTCCTTCTTGATGGATTTTAACTGCTTCTGAATATAGCTTTCGGTTTCCATATCTACAGCAGAGGTGGTATCATCCAAAATCAAAATGGATGGGTCCTTAAGTAAGGCTCTTGCCAAGGAAATACGCTGCTTCTGACCACCGGAAAGACCGATACCGCGTTCGCCTACGATGGTATCATAACCATCCGGCATAGCCATGATGAAATGATTGGCATCTGCCATAATGGCTGCCTTCTTCACATCCTCGAAGCTACAGTTGGGACGACCATAGGCAATATTGCCTTCGATGGTATCGGAGAACAGGAATACATCCTGCATGGCCATACCGATATTATCACGCATATTGTACAGGTCACGGTCTTTTACATTGACACCGTCGATTAATACTTCACCGGAGGTGGTATCGTAGAAACGGCAGAGCAAATTCATCAAAGTGGATTTGCCGGAACCGGTGGAACCGATAATACCCACGGTCTGACCTGCTTTTACCTTGAAGTTAATATCCATAACGATGTCTTCATCATCGGCACGGTAGGACACGTTGCGGAATTCCACATCGCCCTTAAACTGCTTAAAAATACCACCGGAGCGGGGGGTTTTTACCGCGGGCTCTTCTGTGTATGTATTGTAAATTTTCTCCAGAGAGGTACGGAAGTTCTGGATATCGTTGACCCACCAGCCGGCCATACGCAGAGGCTGGTTCAGCATCCAGAGATAACCGTTCACACGTACCAGATTACCCAAAGTCATTTCGCCCTGAATTACCATGTATCCGCCATAGAGCATGAGGACGATAGTCAGGGAATGTGCCAGAATTTCAAAGATAGGCACATATTTCATCCAAACCTTGGAGGCTGCAATCTGAGCATCCCGGTATTTGTCGTTTTCAATGTCAAATTTTTCGATTTCAAAATCTTCCTTTGCAAAGGCTTTTACCACACGGTTGCCACTGATGTTTTCCTGTACGGCAGTATTTAAGGAAGAAAAACAGTTACGATTGCGCTGAAAAGCCGGGAAAACCTCCTTTGACTGGAAGTAGGTAGCCAAAGCGGTCAAGGGCAGTACTAAAATCATACAAAAGGCCAGCTTCACATTTACGGTAAAAATCATGGCGAGTGCAATGATAAACATCAATATGTTCTGATAAACCGTATAAACCACATAGGCTACGAAGTGACGGATGGCATCCATATCACCGGTCTGGCGGCTCATCAGGTCACCGGTACGCTTCTTATTATAAAAAGCGAAATCCTCCTCCAAAAGCTTGCGGTATACTTTGTCACGCATCTGATACAGAATACCCTGAGAAACTGTTTCAAAAAGGTACTGATACCCCAGACGCAGTGCACTGATAAGCAGTACCACAACAATCAGGCAGATAATCAGTAGAGGTAGGATATCGTAGTTTCCGTTCATAATAACTTCGTCAACAATAATACCGGATATATAAGGATTTACGATAAACAACAGGGCAATAAGGGTGGTAAAGAAAAGCCCCAGCGCCATTTTGCCATTGTATTGCTTCATAAAACCCATAAACCATTTCATAGGTGTCATAGTAAATTCCCCTTTCGTATAGTCTAAAGATTATCTTGCTATTTTCGACGAAAAAAAGAAATGGATTATTTTGTATGGTTCATGTATCTTTTTGTAAAAATTGCTTTTCTTTTTGGCAAAGAAACAGTAAAATAGAATGGAAGAAAGAAGGGGAAAATGACCATGGAAAAGAATGACTTGTTTTTAGAAATAGAAGACCTGAATCCTACCTTTTTGTTTACCTGGAAGGGGACCCGTTATACGGTGGAAGAGAATTATCACAGTCATGATTATTTAGAGATGGCTTTTATGATGTCCGGTGTGGGAAAGTATCATATTGACGGACAGATATACGATGTGAAGGAAGGGGATTTGTTGATTTTTAATCCCGGCACTAAACATCAGGCACTTATCGCCGAGGATAGTGACATTCCTACCACAGAATTTTTCGTGGGCTTCATGGATATACAGCTTAAGGGAATGGAACCCAATTACATACCGGTGCCCGGGCAGGGAAATATTCTGCATACCACAGGCGAACTGCGACAGAAGCTTTTTAAAATATGTTCTTCCATGGATGCAGAAAAGGAATTGGGCGGACATGGCAGATACTTTATTATGAAGGCATATCTGATGCAGATGCTGGTGTATATCATACGTTCCCAGCAACCCAAGCCTGCGAAAGTGGTGGACAGCCGTTCCTTTGCTTCTGTGAATAAGAAGTACGTGGTGGAGCAGATTGTGAACTATTTCGAGGAGCATTACAATGAAAAGATTTCCTTGGAGCGAATTGCGGAAAATATGTATCTGAGTACCTTTTATATTTCCAAGATTTTTAAGAGTGAAACAGGAGATGCTCCTATAAAACATTTAATCAATATTCGTTTGGAAAAGGCCAAAGAAATACTGGAACAGAATCCGGGGCAGAGCATCAAGGAAGTGGCCGCATTGGTAGGCTACGAGGATGTGTATCATTTCAGTAAACAGTTTAAGAAGCGTTTCGGCATATCCCCTTCTCAGGTGAAGGGTTGAGAAAGAAAGAGGCAAGGTATTCATGAAGTTTTTGCATTTGGGTGACCTGCATATCGGAAAAACCATGGGAGAGTTTTCTCTGATTGAGGATCAGAGGTATATTTTGGAGCAGATTGTAAAGCTGGCACAGGAGGAAGCGGCAGATGCTGTCCTGATTGCCGGAGATGTGTATGACAAGGCCATCCCCAGCGAACAGGCAGTGCGGGTATTCAATGATTTTTTGTGCGACTTGGCAGCAAAAAAGATCAAAACCTTTGTTATCAGTGGTAATCATGATTCTGATGAACGATTGAATTTCGGCAGCAGTCTGTTTGAAAACAGTGGCATTTACATCGCTGCTAAGTATGAGGGAAGGCTGTACAAGCAGGAACTGGTGGATGAGCAGGGGAAGGTCAATGTGTATTTGCTTCCCTTTGTGAAGGCATCCCAGGTAAGACATTATTTCCCGGAGGAAGAAATCAACACTTATGAGGATGCAATCCGAGTGATACTGCAAAAGGCAGACATTAATATCGAAGAGAGAAATGTATTGGTGGCACATCAGTTTGTGACCGGAGAAGGCACGGATCCTGAACTGGGAGGCTCAGAGAGTGCAGCCGTGTTGAATGTAGGAACAGTGGAGCGAATTCGAGCAGCATGCTTCCGTGATTTGGATTACGTGGCATTGGGACATATTCATTCTCCCCAAAAGGTGGAGTGGGAGAAGGTACGCTACAGCGGTTCTTTGCTGAAATATTCCCTGAGTGAAGTGCATGGAGAAAAGTCTGTCCCTGTGGTAACACTGGGAGAAAAGGGAAATGTGGATATCAAACCGGTTCCCTTAAAACCCCTTCGGGATGTGCGTCATTTAAAGGGCAGACTGGAACAGCTTTTGTATAAAAGTAATCTTCACGGGCAGGAGGATTTTATTTATGTGACCCTCACAGATGAGGATCCGGTGAATGATGCCATGAGTATTTTTCAGCAGTATTATCCCAATACCGTGAAAATTGATTATGACAATGCCCATACCAGAGGGATTGCACAAATGGATATTTCTCAGATTGCACAGAACAGAACCTTTGGGGAAGTGATTGCGGATTTTTATCGTTCCATGTATGGCTGTGAAATCAGTGAGGAAGAAATGGCTGTGATGGAAGCAGTGGCACGAGAGGCAGGTGTAATGGATGAAACCGATTAAGTTAATTATCAGCGGGATTGGTCCCTATGCAGATACCATGCCGGAGATAGATTTTACACAGTTTGAGGAAAAAGGGGTCTTTTTGATTTCCGGTGATACGGGTTCCGGAAAGACCACTATTTTTGATGCTATTTGCTTCGCACTGTATGGAAAGACCAGCGGGAAATATCGTGACACCAAGAACTTACGCAGCGAATATGCCAAGGATACCACAGAAAGCTTTGTGGATTTCTATTTTTCCCATCAGGGGAAAGACTATCATGTGTGGAGAAAGCCTTCCTATGAAAGAGCGAAGCTTCGGGGAAAAGGAACAACTTTCTCTGATGAAAACGCAGTGTTGTATTGTGAAGGCGTACCGGTGGCAGAGGGAATCAATCCGGTAGCGGCTGCGGTGAAAGAGCTTCTTCATGTAGATTCCAAGCAGTTTAAGCAGATAGCCATGATTGCACAGGGAGAATTTTGGGCATTACTAAATGCCAAGACGGAAGAAAGAACAGAAATCCTTCGTACGATTTTTATGACGGAGAGTTATAATGCCATCGTGTATAAACTGAAGGACCGTATGAATGCCAGCTATCAGAAACGGGTGACTGCAGAAAACAGTGTACTGCAGTATTTCCGTGAGGTAGAGGCTTCTGTAAGTAGTAAAAACAGGGAGGAGCTTCTGCTTGCGCAGGAACGGGCAGCAAAAAGCGGAAGTACCTGGAATATAGAAGAATTTCTAAACATAATAGAAGCTTTGCTTCAGGAGGATGAGGAAAGCACAAAGGAGCTTTCCGAAAGCATCGATCAGGAGCAACGTCTGTTGGAGGAGCGTAAGCAGGTGTTGGCAACGGCGACGCTGCACAATGAATTCCTGAGACGTTTCGAAGAATTACAGGAAGAGAAGAAGTCGCTGGAAGCACAAAAGCAGGAGATGGAAGCTCTGACACAGAAGCTGGAGCGTCAAAAAATTGCTACCCGAGAAGGGAAGCCGGTCTATGAGGCTTGGAGAGGAAAGCAGAAGGAACTGGCAACCACACAGGAGACTATTCAGGAGACCGAGCAGGCTCTGATACGAGCGAAGGAGCAGCTGGAGCAGGCAATGGAGCAGGAGCAAAACAGTCAGTTGCTGGCACCCAGAGCAGAGGAACTGAACTTGCAGGTACACAGTATCAGCGAGGAAAAGGAAAAGTATGAGCAGAGAGACACCCTACGGGCAGAGTTGACGCACTTAGAAGGGGAAAAAGAGCAATTAGAGCAGGCAGAGGCATGTTTTGAGCAGCAGGAAAGAACGCTGACAGCTAAAATTCGGAAGCTGGAAGAGCAGGTGCTTACCTTGCAGGGAAAACCGGAAGAATTGACCGAAAATCGAAACCGGAGGGAGAAACTACAGGAGCAAAAAGCACGTATAGAAGGGATTTTGGGACCCAAGACCATTTCTTATATGGACAAGCAACAGGAACTGGGGCAGAAGCAAAAGCTCTTTTTGAGAGAGCAGGAGGCATATCGTCTGGTTTCCGAGGAAAGACAGAAGGCAGAGCGAGTGCTGGAAGGGTGTCGTGCAGGAATTCTGGCAGCCGGACTGACAAAAGGTAGTGCCTGTCCGGTGTGCGGTTCTACAGAACATCCCCATCCGGCAGTGTTGCCGAAAGAGCATATGACAGAAGAAGCTTACACGCAGCTACAGGAAAAGGAAAAGCAGGCTTTACAGAAAAAGGACGGAGCACTTCTGGCTGCAGAAACCACCAAGGCTGCCTTTGAAGCCTTTGAAGAGCAGCTGTTGCAGGAGATCATTGCTTGCTTGGAAGCTGTACCGGAGGTAGATGAGGCTTATAAGGAGCAGAATTTGGACAAGCTGTTGTGTCTTTTGGAAGAAGGAAAAACCGGGCTTTTAAAGAAGCTTCAGGAAAAGGAAGCACAGGGAGAACGGTTAGAGAAGGCTTGCGCGGAATTAAAGGCAGCTCAAGGCGGATTACAGCTTGCTCGAGGACGGGAAACAGAGGAACTGAAGTCTGCCAGAGAGTCTTGTACCAGGCAGATGTTGGAAAATAAGACCGCACTGGCACAAAAGCAAGCACTTTTGGGGAGCTTATCCAAGCTGGCTTATTCGAATTGGGAGACTGCCTATACAGTCCTTTTAGAGGCACAGCAGGAAGCAAAACAGATTACAGACCGAATAGAAGCTGCTAAGGATGCGAAGACTAAGGCAGAGAAGTATGCGGCTCAATTGGCAGCGGTGCTGGATACCCATAAGCAGGCGTTGGAGAAGCAACAGAAAGAAGAAGCAGCTTTGGAGCAAAGCTTCACGGAGCTTTTGCAGAGGAAGCAGTTTGCGGATAAGGATGAATTTTTAGGATTGGTTGTGACAGAGGCAGAATTGTCTGAAACAGAGGAAATTCTAAATCGTTACCTACAGGCAGTGAATACCAATGCAGCACAGCTGGTGCAGGCAGGAACAGACGCGGAAGGCAAGGTATGGATTGATACAGAGGCACTTCAAGCGGAGGTACAGCAACAAAGTACAAAGGTAGAGGAACTGCGAGAGCAGAGCAATCGAATCCGTTTCCGGTATCAGACCAATGCAGATAGAAAGAAACACATTGAGGATGCAAAAGAGGAATTGGAAAAGCTGCAAAAGGAGAACGGTATTTATAGCAGGCTGTATAAGCTGGCAGCAGGACAGACCGGCAAGGGAAAGATTACTCTGGAACAGTACATTCAGGCAGCGGGCTTTGACCACATTCTCATGGCAGCCAATCGCAGACTACTGCCTATGAGTGACGGACAGTTCGAACTGTATCGACAGGATTCCGGTCTGGGTAAGCAGTCGAACAATTTCTTGGATTTGGAGGTATTGAACAATTTCACCGGTAAGAAGCGTCCGGTAGGGAATCTGTCCGGCGGGGAGAGCTTCAAGGCATCGTTAAGCTTGGCATTGGGATTGTCAGATACGGTTTCTTCGAATCTGGGTGGTATTCAGATGGATGCTTTGTTTGTGGATGAAGGCTTCGGTACGCTGGACCGCAAATCCATTGAAAGTGCCATGGATATTCTGATCCATTTGTCCGGAACCAATAAGCTGGTGGGAATCATCAGCCACAGAGAAGAACTGATGGAAAATATACCCCAGCAGATACGGGTGGAAAAGAAAAAGGAAGGCAGCTGTATCACCATTGATATGGGAGTGTAGGCTAAATTTGTATTTTTTTAAGTACCAAAGCACTTTTTCACAAAAAACCATTTTCATTTCCGCAAAAATTTGTTAAAATGCTTAGTGAGAGATGCGAATGTAAGCGGATACATTTATTAAACGTATATATTTGGAGATTGGAGGGTTATTAGATGAGATATTTTTTCGAATCTACAATTGAGAAAAAAGAAAAGGGTTATATGATTCAGATTCCTTTTAACATCTGGGAGGTTTGTAAGCAGAGAGATGTGATTCAGGCAGATGTGGTTTTGGACAATGCAATTATTGCCTGTGAGCTGCTTCCTAAGGAAAAGGGTAACTATGAAATTCATATTTATGATGATGATGCAGTAAAGGTGGATTTGAACAAGTCCCATAAGATTTTGCTTCACGTAAACGGAAGCTTGATTAAGATGGATCAGAACAGTCCTTACAGCTTTGATAATCCGATTCGTAAGATTGACAGCATGCAGGTGATTATTCAGCCGGAAGATGGTTTGTGCGGTCAGGCATGCGTGGCAATGCTGGCAGGAGTTACCATTGCAGAGGTAATCAGTGTGATGGATTGCAGAGAATGGCAGGCGACTATGGGACGCGTGATTTCTGCATTGAACTATTATGGTATTGATCATTCCGATATTATTATGTACACAGAAGGAAAGGATGCAGTGCTTCCCAAGTGTTGTATTATGATGGAGAAGATGGGACGTTTCTGCCACTATCTGGTGCATTATGACGGATTATATTACGATTCTAACTTGGGAGTATTGGATGAATACGATATGAGCAAGCTGCAGGGCTATTTGGAGATTAAGTGCTAGTTTGCGAACGAACAAAAGAGATGAGGAAGGGGCTGACACCTAAGCAGGGGTGGGCAGCCTCTTGTTTATTATCTTTTTAGAAATTATTAATCAAGAATGTATTTACAAACGGAAACATATCATGTAATATATGTTTCGTGGGTTAGCACTCTGCAAAGGAGAGTGCTAACAAAACTGAGAGAAAAAGCAGAAGAAATGTAGGAGGTAATTGTTATGAAGTTAGTACCTTTAGGAGACAGAGTGGTTCTGAAGCAGTTGGTGGCAGAAGAAACAACCAAATCAGGAATCGTTCTTCCGGGACAGAATAAGGAGAAGCCCCAGCAGGCTGAGGTAATTGCAGTAGGACCGGGCGGTATGATTGACGGCAAGGAAATCAAGATGGAAGTAAAGGTTGGCGACCAGGTAATCTACTCTAAATATGCCGGCACTGAGGTGAAGCTGGAGGAAGATGAGTATATTATTGTGAAACAGAACGATATATTAGCAATCATTGAGTAGGATTTATTAATTGAATGACTGAGGGCTGGAGGGAGACACAAATGTTTCCGACGAAAGACCCTTGGAAAACGTCAGCACTTGGAATTTTCGAGCAGATTTGCGAAGAAAAATCCTTAGTGTCTGCTACGTTTTTCACGGAGCGAGAGCGTGTCTGAGTGGAAATATTTGTGTCTCACCACAGCCCGGATGTGGAAAAAATAAAATGGAGGCATAAAACAATGGCAAAGGAAATTAAATATGGCGCAGAAGCACGTAAAGCATTAGAGTCCGGCGTAAACCAGTTAGCCGACACCGTAAGAGTAACTTTAGGACCTAAGGGTAGAAATGTAGTTTTGGATAAGTCCTTCGGTGCTCCTCTTATTACCAATGATGGTGTAACCATCGCGAAAGAAATCGAGCTGGAGGATGCATTCGAAAACATGGGTGCTCAGCTGGTAAAGGAAGTAGCTACCAAGACTAACGATGTAGCAGGTGACGGTACCACTACTGCAACTGTTTTGGCACAGGCTATGATTAATGAAGGTATGAAGAATCTGGCAGCAGGTGCGAACCCTATCGTTCTCAGAAAGGGTATGAAGAAGGCTACTGATTGTGCTGTGGAAGCGATTGCAAAGATGAGCTCTAAGGTAAACGGAAAGGAGCACATTGCAAGAGTAGCGGCTATTTCAGCAGGTGATGAAGAAGTAGGTCAGTTGGTAGCAGATGCTATGGAGAAGGTTTCCGGAGATGGTGTTATCACTATCGAAGAGTCCAAGACCATGCTGACTGAGCTGGATTTAGTAGAAGGTATGCAGTTTGACAGAGGATATATCTCAGCTTATATGGCAACTGATATGGATAAGATGGAGTCTGTTCTTGACAATCCATTCATCTTGATTACAGATAAGAAGATTTCCAATATTCAGGAAATCCTTCCTGTTTTGGAGCAGATTGTGCAGTCAGGTGCAAAGCTGTTAATCATCGCAGAGGATGTAGAGGGTGAAGCTCTTACTACTTTAATCGTTAACAAGTTGCGTGGTACCTTCAATGTCGTAGCAGTGAAGGCTCCCGGCTATGGTGACAGAAGAAAGGCTATGTTAGAGGATATCGCTATCCTGACCGGTGGTGTGGTAATCAGCTCTGAGCTTGGTTATGAATTAAAGGATGCTACCTTGGATATGCTTGGCCGTGCGAAGTCTGTAAAGGTACAGAAGGAAAATACTGTAATCGTTGACGGTTTCGGTGAGACAACAGCTATTCAGGCACGTATCGCTCAGATTAAGAAGCAGATTGAGGAAACTACCTCTGAATTTGATAAAGAAAAGCTTCAGGAGAGACTTGCGAAGTTGGCAGGTGGTGTAGCAGTGATCCGTGTAGGTGCAGCTACCGAAACGGAAATGAAGGAAGCGAAGCTTCGTCTGGAAGATGCGTTGGCAGCTACCAGAGCAGCAGTAGAAGAAGGTATTATTGCAGGTGGTGGTTCCGCATACATCCACGCTTCTAAGGAAGTGAAGGTATTGGCTGAGAGCCTTTCCGGAGATGAAAAGACCGGTGCGAACATCGTACTCAAGGCTTTGGAAGCTCCTTTGTACCACATTGCAGCAAATGCAGGTTTGGAAGGCAGCGTTATCATCAACAAGGTAAGAGAATCTGCAATCGGTACCGGTTTCGATGCTTACAAGGAAGAGTATGTAGATATGGTTAGTGCAGGTATCTTAGACCCTGCAAAGGTTACCAGAAGTGCATTGCAGAATGCTACCAGCGTGGCAAGTACTTTGCTGACTACCGAGTCTGTGGTGGCTAATATCAAGGAAGATGCTCCTGCTATGCCTGCAGGTGGTCCCGGTGCAGGAATGTACTAAAAAATAAGGAAATAGGCAGCCTGTAGAGGCTGGCATAGGATATCGAGCTCCAAAGGTTAGATTAGGGTCTGACTTTTGGGGCTTGTTTTTTGTGGAAAGGTAGAAGCTTTCTGAATTTACGTTGGTATAAAGAAGAGTATGGGGTGTTTGAGAAGAAGGCGAAGCAGTTGCTTGTACTTGCTATTTATACTGGCAAATGGTAAAATCAAAAATAGAATAGTTTGATATCAAAGTCGAAATTATTCAGAGTAAAATAATGAGGAAGTAGCAAGCATAAAGAGAAGGAAAAACAGGAGGTATCGTGTCATGATTATGTTGAATCAGGTGGGGTATAACACCAAGCAGAAAAAGGAAGCAGTAGTCACCTTTCCGGGAGCTTATGAAGTGAAGAATACTAAGGGAGAAACTGTGTTGAACGTAGGTACCAAGGAAGGAATTCAGGATCCCTTGTGTCGTGAGACCTTGTACAAATTGGATTTTTCTAAGGTGACAGAAGCCGGTACCTATAAGCTGGTGAGCCAGTACGGAGAGGAGAGTTATTCCTTTGTAGTAGGAGAGGATGTTTACGCAGAGGTACATAATGCTATGATAAAGGCACTCTATTTTCAGCGTTGTGGCTGTGCGTTAGAGGAGAAGTATGCAGGAAAGTTTCAGCATGCTGCCTGCCATATGGACTGGGTGTGTCGTTGGGAGGACAAGGACAATGATAAGGTAGAGAAGTTTGAGGCTTGTGGCGGCTGGCATGATGCGGGAGATTATGGCAGATATATTACGCCGGCAGCAGTGACTATCGCACACTTGCTCTATGCTTATGAGAAGTATCCGGCAGCCTTTACAGATAGTCTGAATATTCCGGAAAGCGGCAACGGTGTGGCAGATGTATTGAATGAGTGTCGTTATGAGCTGGAGTGGATGTTGAAGCTGCAGCGTGAGGATGGAGGCGTATATCACAAGCTGACCAGTCAGTATCATGTAGCATTTATCATGCCGGAGGAGGATTTGGCTCCTTTTTATGCATATGCGGTGTCCTCTATGGCGGTAGCAGATTTCTGTGCAGTGATGGCACTTTGTGCCCGGGTTTATAAGAAGGCGGATGCAGAATTTGCAAAGACATTGGAGCAGGCTGCGAAAAAGGCATGGGGGTGGTTAGAAGTGTATCCGCAGTTCGTGGATTTCCATAATCCGGCAGATTCCGGTACCGGTCAGTATGATGATGACAGTGATAAAGATGAACGTTTGTGGGCAGCAGTAGAGATGTTCTATTTGGCAGCTTCTCTGGGCGAGGAGACTGCTGTTTATCAGGAAAGAGCTCTTGCGATTATGAAGGAAGGCATTGCGTTAGTGGATTTCGGTTGGACAGATGTGGCAGGCTTTGCACCATTGGCAGTGCTGCGGGATGAAGAAAAGCAGATGGGGGAAGAAATTTATGCTATTTGCAAGGAGGCTGTGCTGACAGAGGCAGAAAGATTGCTGGCTTTGTGCAAGGACAATGCTTTTGCTATCGGTATGAATGATCAGGACTTCTGCTGGGGCTCTAATATGGTGATTACCAACCGTGGTATTTTATGGTGTCTGGCTTATGAACTGACAGGTAATGAGTCGTATATGACAGCCATTCAGGCTCATGTGGACTATTTGCTGGGTAAGAATATTACAGGTTATAGTTATGTGACAGGCTTTGGCGAAAATGCTTATTGTAAGCCTCACAGCAGACCCATGCATGCGGACGGTATCGAAGAAGCCATTCCGGGATGGGTGTCCGGTGGTGCCAATGGAAATCCCAGTGACCCGGAAGCTATGCACATGATTCCCAAGGGAACCGCACCCATGAAGTGCTACGTGGACGTAATGGAAAGCTATTCTACCAACGAAATGACCATTTACTGGAACTCTTCGGCAGTGTATGTGACAGCGTTCCTGCGGAGATGAATTTAAGGTGTTGTGCTAGATGGTGGATGTAGGAAGATATCGTTTGAGTACATTGTGTTCTGCAGTAGGCCATAAGTACTCAATTGATAATTCTGGCTAGGGGAACCAATTACATATCAAGAAAGAGGACAAGAAAATGAACACATTTCAATATATTGTAGAAAGTATAGATGGCGATTATGCACATCTGAGAAGAATAGGTGAAGAAAGTGACGAGCTGAAGCTGGTGGCCAGAGCACTTTTGCCGGCAGAAATCGTAGAAGGCAGCAAGCTACTCTATGAGTGGATGCAGTACAGTATTATGGAGTAGAGTGTTGCAGAGTAAGGAATTATGAAGTAGGACGTAGAGAAAAGAGTGTTCGTGCCAAAAGTGGGGCGGATACAGTAAGGAGCAAGCAATGAAACAAGTAAGAACCTATCAGAACCCGGTACAGAGAGGATTTTTTCCGGACCCTTCCGTTATCCGAGTAGGGGATGATTATTATATGGTGAATTCCAGCTTTCAGTACTTTCCGGCACTGCCCATATCCCATTCTAAGGATATGGTGCATTGGCATATTATCGGACATGCCATAAACAATCCGGAGTGGCTGGATATCAGTGATATTCGTGATTCCCATGGTATTTGGGCACCGGATATTTCTTATGTGGATGGGAAATTTTATATTTTTGCCACACTGCGCTTGAATGCAGATGGTAAGAGAGAAAATAATGTGATGCGACGTCAGCTGGTAATGGTGTCGGACAAGCCGGAGGGACCTTATTCCAAGCCGGTATGTCTGGAGGCAGATGATATTGATTCTTCGCATTTCGTGGATACCGATGGCAAGCGTTATATGATGTTAGCGAAGGCTGCTCAGGCATGGAGTCTGACAGAGGACAGTCTGGCACTGACCGGGGAGAAGCGTATCGTGTGGGATGGCACCGGAGAACGTTGCTCGGAGGGACCGCATGTGCTGAAAAAGGATGAATATTATTATGTGATGTGTGCAGAAGGCGGTACCGGGTACGGACATGGTATCAATGTGGCCAGAAGCAAGGAGTTGTTTGGAGAATATGAAAACTCACCTTACAATCCGGTCATGCGTCAGATGGATCCGGCAGCACCCTTGCAGAGAGCCGGACATGGAAAGCTGGTACAGGACCAGAATGGTCAATGGTGGTGCTATTATTTATGCGGACGTCCCAATGAAGGAAACTATACCACTGTGGGAAGAGAGTCTGCCTTAGACCCGGTACAGTGGACGGAGGATGGCTGGTTTACCATTAATGAGGGTAAGGGACCCAGTACAGAGCAGTCAGCTCCGGATTTGCCGGAGTGTGTTTACCCCAGAAATTTAAAGGATGATTTTGATGAGGAAACTTTGAACTTAGAGTGGGAGTTTGTGCGTAATCCGGACAATGGTTCCTGGTCATTGACAGAGCGTCCGGGACATTTTCGTATCTGGACAAGAGACGGTCAATTGAACGAAATCCGGGCAAAAAACACTTTGCTTCGCAGGGAACAGGAGCTTTCCTACGTGGCAGAAACTAAGTTAGAGTACTATCCGGACAGAAACGGAGAACAGGCCGGTTTGACTTGTTATTACAGTACCGCTACTTATGTCAGATGCAGCCTTTGCTACGAAGAGGGCAGAAAAATTCAACTGGTGATTAATCGTAATCATGGGGAAGAATTAATGGCAGAGATAGCAGGTGTTCAGGAAATGCCAGTATATTTAAAGGTAATAGTGGAAAAACTTACCAGAAGCTTTTATTACAGCTATGATGGACAGGAATGGATATTGGTAGGTAAACTGGAAAATTGTATTTACCTTTGTGATGAGGGGGTACCCGATGACCCTAAGCGTCATACAGGTACTCTGGTAGGTATTTATGCCAACAATGGTGGCTGCGGTGCCAGAAAACCGGCAGATTTTGATTATTTTTATTATCAGGATTGAGCCAGAGAATGGTAGGTCTGGATACAATTGTTAGAGGGAAACGGCTACATAATACTTGCAATAAAGTAGGCAGAGTGATACACTTGTGTTGTCTGAGAGGAGATGACGGAGTTGAAGGATTTTAAGGATTTTAAGGATATCAGAGTAGGCATATTGCAGATACCATTGACCAGGATTATTCTACTGATTGCCTGTGATTTGGTAGGAGTATTAGTAGCGTCTATACTTTCCTTATATGTAAGATATGATTTTCATTTTATGGATATACCAAGATTGTATTGGGATACAGCCATAGGTGCGTATTTGCCCAATATATTGATTACTTTATTGGTGTTCCATATTTTTCATTTGTACAATAGTGTGTGGCGTTATGCATCGGATACGGAGTTAATTAACAATGCTATTGCGGTGGTGATTTGTTCCGTGATGCAGCTGGTGCTGTTTTGGCTCAAGGGCGTGGATATGCCCGCTAGCTATCCCCTGTTTTATGGATTTTTCCTGATGGTGTTTACTTGTGGGTTGCGTTTCAGTTATCGACTGTTACGTGCTATACAGAATACCCGACTGGGGCATGGAAAGGCAAAGAAGCGTGTGAACTGCATGATTATCGGTGGCGGTGCAGCAGGTAACGCGATTTTGAAGGAAATCGAAACCAGCCGATATTTGAGTATTCATGTGGCTTGCGTGATTGATGATAACCCGGGCTGCCATGGGAAATATTTGCGTGGTGTGCCTATCGTAGGCGGCAGAGAGGATATTCAGGAATGTGTGGAGAAGTATGGTATTGAGGAAATCATCATTGCCATGCCTTCTGCCAGCAAGACTACTTTAAAGCCTATTTTGGAGATTTGTAAGGAAACCGGCTGCCATTTGCAGATATTGCCGGGAATGTACCAGCTGATCAAGGGGGAGGTAAATGTTTCCCAACTGCGAGAGGTGCAGATTGAAGACTTGCTGGGGCGTGAACCCATTGCCGTAAATTCAGATGAAATTATGGATTATGTGCAGGATAAGGTGGTATTGGTCACCGGTGGAGGTGGCTCTATCGGTAGCGAGCTTTGCAGACAGATTGCAGAGCATCAGCCGAAGCAACTGATTATGCTGGATATTTATGAAAATGGTGTTTATGAGGTGCAGCAGGAGCTGAAGGTAAAGCATCCGGAACTGGATTTGGTGGTGCTGATTGCTTCTGTGAGAAATACTTTCCGTATAGAAGGAATTTTCGAAAAATACCGACCGGACATTGTCTATCATGCAGCAGCGCACAAGCATGTGCCCCTGATGGAGGACAGCCCCAATGAGGCGATAAAGAACAATGTGTTCGGTACCGTAAAAACGGCTGTGGCAGCAGATAAATTTGGAGTGAAGCGATATGTGTTGATTTCCACGGATAAGGCGGTGAACCCTACCAATATCATGGGAGCATCTAAACGTATCTGTGAGATGGTGATACAACATATGAACCGCAAGTCTGAAACAGAGTATGTAGCAGTGCGTTTCGGCAATGTATTAGGCAGTAATGGTAGTGTGGTGCCGCTGTTTAAGAAGCAGATTGAACAGGGGGGGCCGGTAACGGTAACTCATCCGGACATCATCCGTTATTTTATGACCATTCCGGAGGCAGTATCTCTGGTGCTGCAGGCCGGTGCTTATGCCAAGGGTGGTGAAATCTTCGTGCTGGATATGGGAGAACCCATGAAGATACTGGATTTGGCCAAAAATATGATTAAGCTGTCCGGGTATCGTGTGGACGAGGACATCAAGATAGAATTCACGGGACTTCGCCCGGGAGAAAAAATGTATGAGGAGCTTCTGTTAAAGGAAGAAGGTCTCAAGGAAACTGCCAATAAGATGATTTATATCGGGAAGCCTATCGCCTATGATGCGGAGCGTTTCGAAGAACAGTTGAAGAAGCTGGGGGAGGCTTCTTTGGATGAAAATTCGGACATCCGGGTGTTGGTAAAAGAGATGGTTCCCACATATCATTATTATGTATAGCACATAGTGAGGAGAAAGTATGTATAAAATTATCAAAAGAGGGGTTGACTTTCTGCTGGCACTGGTGGGGCTGGTCGTGCTGTCGCCGGTGTTTTTGGTGCTGATTGTCCTGTTGAAGCTGGATTCGCCGGGACCGGTACTTTTTAAACAAAAGCGTGTAGGAATACACAAGAGCCACTTTTTTATTTTAAAGTTTCGAACCATGTATATTGATACACCAAAGGATACTCCCACGCATCTTTTGCAAAATCCGGAGCAGTATATTACTAAGGTAGGGAAATTCCTGCGTAAGACCAGCTTGGATGAGTTGCCGCAGATTATAAATATTATCAAAGGGGATATGTCTATCGTGGGTCCCAGACCTGCCCTTTGGAATCAATATGATTTGATAGAGGAAAGAGACAAATACGGTGCCAATGATATTCGACCGGGACTGACCGGTTGGGCGCAAATCAATGGTCGCGATGAATTGGAAATACCGGTGAAGGCGAAGCTGGATGGGGAATATGTGGCGAAGCTGGGACCGGCTATGGATATCCGCTGCTTCTTTGGGACGTTCTTAAGTGTGTTGCGTGCAGAGGGTGTAGTAGAGGGCGGCACCGGGAATATGAAGATGTAGTGAGGAAGCGATGGCGTATGAAACGGATTTTGATTACCGGGGAAAACAGCTATATTGGTTCCAACGTGGAGCGATACCTCCAGCAGTACAATGCACAGGAGGGGCGTGAGTGTTACCGTATCGATACCATATCGCAGAAAGATGTAGGGTGGGAAAACTATGATTTCGCACCCTATGATATTGTTTTCGATGTAACCGGAATTGCCCATGCGGATATCGGAAAAGTGGATGAGGAAACAAAAAAGCTGTATTATCAGGTGAACTGTGACCTGGCGGTGCAAACTGCGAAAAAGGCAAAAAAAGAAGGGGTGAAGCAGTTTATCTATATGAGCAGTATTATTGTGTACGGAGACAGTGCTCCTTTGGGACAGAGGAAGCGGATTACCCCCCAGACACAACCTGCTCCGGCGAACTTTTACGGAGACAGCAAATGGCAGGCAGAGCAGCAACTGACGCCTTTGGCGACAGATGAATTTCAGGTGGCAATCCTTCGCCCGCCGTTTATTTATGGGAAGGGGAGCAAGGGAAATTATCCATTGTTGGCAAAAATCGCCGGAAAAACACCGATTTTCCCAAAGGTGGAGAATGAGCGAAGCATGTTGTATATTGAGAACCTCTGCGAGTTCCTTCGCTTGCTCATGGAAAGCGGGCAGGGTGGTTTGTACTTCCCACAAAATGCCATGTACAGCAATACCTCCGACATGGTAAAATATATCGCAGAAAGCAGAGGCAGGAATCTATACCTTTGGATGGCACTGAATCCCTTGGTGAAGCTAGCCGGGAAATGCCCGGGTAAAATCGGCAGGCTGGTGAACAAGGCCTTTGGAAGCCTGAGCTATGAGAGGAGTATGAGTGAGGCTTTTGAGGGGTATCAGAGGTATGATTTGCGGGAAAGCATAGAGCGGATAGAAGCGGACAGGTGTGATATTTAGCCGGATAAAGGCAAGAATGTCATAGGAAAGCAGATAGAGGGCAGTTCGTCATAGAATTCACGGCGAAATGTCAGAAGGGAAATAGACTGAAAAATGAAGGTTTCCATCATTACCATAGCATATAACAGTGAGGATTGTATCGGATCCACCATAGAGTCTGTACTGGCACAGAGCTGTATGAAAGAGGCTATGGGCGGAGAAAAAGGCAGAATAGAAAACAGCAGAACAGAAAACAGCAGAACAGAGAATTGTGAATTTGAAAATGTCGGGAAGGGCGAAACAGATAACGCTGAAATCGTGATAGAATACCTGATTATCGATGGTGCCAGCAAGGATGGTACAGTTGCTAAGGCAGAAAGCTACCGGGAAGCACTGGAGCAAAAGGGTGTGGAGTACCGTGTCATCAGCGAGCCGGACAAAGGCATTTACAATGCCATGAACAAAGGGATCCGTTTGGCTACAGGTGACATCATCGGTATCCTGAACAGCGGAGACTGGTATGAGGCAGAAACCATAGAAACAGCGGTGAAAACCTTTGCAGAAACGGATTGTGAGTTGCTGTTCGGAAATATCCGCATGTACAAGGTGGATGGCAGTGAATTTATAAAAAAAGCCAGACAACGCAGGTTCCAGACTTCCAGAGATTGGAATCATCCTACCATGTTTGTGAAGAGTGGCTTGTACAAGGAGTATCCTTTTTGGGAGAAGGGAATCCATGATGATTATGGATTTTATTTACAGATGCGAAAGCAGGGACGAAGGATTGTGACGGTGGACAAGGTCATGGCAAACTTCCGGCTGGGAGGCGCCAGCAACCATAAGAGCCTGCGGGCTGCTGTGAAGAGGATAAAGGAAAGGTACCGGTACTGCTACCGGGTGAATGGGTATAGCAGATGGTATCTGGTGGAATGTGTGGCTATTGAGATGGCCAAGATGGTGTTGGGGTAGAAACGGTGAAAATACTACAAATAAATAGTCACTACAATCAAGGCGGTGCTGCGAAAATAGTGGCTTGTATCCATAAACAATTATTGGAAGATGGTATAGAAGCATACGTGGCATATGGTCGAGGAGAAAAGACCCTGGACAAGAATGTATTTATGTTTGGAGACAAGTTGGGGGTTTATACATCTGCCGCCTTAAGTCGTTTCATAGGTCTCAATGGCTGGTTTAATCATAGGGCTACACGAAAATTGATTCGGTTTATAAAGGATATTAAGCCGGATTTAATACACCTTCATGTATTACATGGGTATTATTTGAATGTGCCAATGCTATTTCGATATATAAATAAATGTAGAATTCCATGTGTGTGGACTTTTCATGATTGTCATGCATTTGTGGGAAATTGCGGATATCCGTTTTTGTGCCAGAAGTGGCAGACAGGTTGTGGAAAATGTAGCTCACTTAAAAAGTATCCTGTCAGTCAATGGTTTGACTGGACCGGATGGATGTGGAAACGAAAGAAAGAGATGTTTACGGATGGTGAAAAGAAAATCATCGTGACACCTTCTGATTGGTTAACCGGTGAGGCGAGGAAGTCCTTTTTCCGAAAATATGAATGTATGACCATACACAATGGTATTGATACAAAGGATATTTTTTATCCAAGAGACCGAGAGAAGTGTCGGGAAAAGTATGGTTTTTCGGCAGAAGAAAAATTAGTGCTGGGAATAGCAGTAGGATATCGTGATGAACGAAAAGGTGCAAAATACATTCTGCAGATGGCCAGAGAATTACAGCAAGATGCAAAAGTGATTCTGATTGGTTGGAATAGAGAAAATGATGACTGGTTAGAAGGATTAAGCAATGTGATTACTTTGCCGAATACACAGGATGCAGAAATGCTGGCAGAATATTACAGTATGGTGGATGTGTTCGTCATACCATCCTTAGCTGAAAATTATGCTACTACTACATTAGAGGCAATGGCTTGTGGAACTCCGGTAGTAGGTTTTACAGCAGGCGGAATACCGGAACAGCTGGAAAATAGAAAAGGAATCGCGGTAGAAACCGGCAATCAGGAAGCTTTTACACAAGCCGTTCGAAAGGTTTTGACAGAGCCGAACTGTGTGGTTCGTGGAACGCGATTGGCAGAATTGATACAGGAAGAAAATACTATGGCGAAGATGACGGGTGAGTATAGAGAGGTCTATGAAAAGCTGTTGGAAGAGATATAATTGAAAAGAGGACTGGAATGAAAGTTTCTGTATGCATGGGAATTTACAATGGTGAAAAGTATATAGAGAAGCAGCTTCAAACGATTTATGAGCAAAGCAGAACTGTGGATGAAGTGATTTTGTGTGATGATGGGTCTACGGATGGTACGGTGAAAATCGTGAAGGAGTTTATTCAAAAGTATCATCTGGGAACTGGTTGGAAGCTTTATGAAAATACCGAGAATAAGGGATATCCGGGAAATTTTTACTATGCGATGAGCCTGTGTACGGGAGATGTGGTTTTTCTGGCAGATCAGGATGATGTGTGGTGTAGGGATAAGGTAGAAAAGATGCTCGGTGTAATGAAGCATGAAGAACATATAGGACTGTTGGCAAGCAGATGGGGAATCATTGATCAAAATGATAATATTTTAAAAGAAATATCGCGGGGGAGGTTATCCGGAAAAGAAAAATATAAGAAGATAACAATCCGAGATATTTTGTATTGTAATGATTGGCCAGGAATGTGCATGTGTTATAGGAGTGAGATAGGCAAGCTGGTGTTGGAGCGAATAAATGGAGCTGTGGTACCTCATGATGTTGCATTAGGGTTTGTTACAGCAGAAATGGATAAATTTTTTTGCATGGATATTATTGGTCAGTATCATCGTAGACACGATAATAATGTTGCCATGGAAGAACATAGAGCCAGAAAGCTTTTGAATAAGGAACGTAAATTGTTGGAAATCAGTATTTACCTCTCTTGGCTACAGGAAGTATTAAAAGGTGAGTGTCTGAAACAGAGTGAAAATGTTGATATAATCAGAAAAAAAGAAAAATTGATGCAGGAAAGACAACGTAACCTGATAAAAGGGTATCGAAGGGGAATTATTAAACAATATGTTGAAAATAGAAGAGATATTCGAGTGGGTACGATGATTTGTGACTTGTTGATTTGCAGGCAAAAAGTATAGATAAAGGTTTGAAAAAGGTATTATGGAAAAGAAGATAATGATTGTGTGTCCTTCGATGTATCCGCAGATGCGAAGCTGGGGGGAAACGCAAAGGATGTATTACTTGGCTAACTATCTGGAAGAAAATGGTTGGCATGTTGTTACAGTGGCACGTGGATATGGAGCGGGAAAAGAAGTAGAAAAAAAGCAATTGTATAAATCGGTATTTCTTGGAGAAGCCAAAAAGAATAATGACTTAGGACGCAAGGAAGTAAGTACTGGAAAAGTTATTGTAGATGAAGCACGGCATATAGTGGCGAAATTCGCCAACTATTTTTGTAATTTCCTTTTTGGTGAAAGCATATTTGTAGAGTGTGTTGAAAAAACAGGTTGGGTTCGGAATAATAGAGAAAGAATAGTGGAAATAATTGCAGAAGAAGAGATAGACATCGTGATAATCAGCGGTCCTAGTTTTCGGTTATTTTCTTTGGGAAACTATATTAAAGAAAAATATCCGAATATTAAATTAGTATATGATTATAGAGATCCATGGTATCTGTGGAAACAAAATAATCTTAGTTATTTGCAAGAGAAAAGGTTAATAAAAAGAGCAGACCATATAGTGGCATTTTCGGAAGCGTTTCGAAAAGATATGATGAGTATATATGGAATACCGGCAGATAAGATAACGACGATATATAATGGTTATTCAGGTGAGGCATGGCAGCGATTTGAGATAGAAGCAGGAGCGAAAAAGAATAAATTGATATTGACATATACCGGTATGGCATATTTGGTCAGACAGAAGAACAATTATCGCGATTTAAGCACCCTTATTGATGTAGTAAAAAGGCATAAAGAGATAGAGCTGTACTTGGTTGGAGTATGTGGTTTGAACGGAAATAAGGTGGAAGAAAATGTTCACTTTATTGAGACAGTTACACAAGAAGAGTCGTTTGAATATATGCTGAAGAGTGATGTGTTGATTAGTATGCATGATACGAAAGATTGTTCTCAGAAGTATATTATATCCGGCAAGTTTTATGATTATCTTAAGAGTGAAAGAATTATTTGGCATATCGGAGCGGAAGATAGCCTGATGTCTTCGATTGTTAAGGAGCAGGAGCAGGGTGTTATCAGTACAAATGATGAACAGCAGATTGAATTAATCTTAGAAGAGTTGATAAAAGCTTGGTCGGAAGGTTATTTGTCAGAAAAAAGAAAGCATAATGAGCAATTAATACATTTTTTTGAAAGAGAATATCAAAATAAAAGATATGAAGAGATTCTTGATAAATTATGTTAGTCGATTAATAGAAGATTGTGATTAAAAATTCTGTTGACATGCAATTAATACGGATATAAAATGTATGAGAATGGCTAAAAATAAACAAAGGAGATAAAAAAATGGTAAATGTGGTTGGACTTGGTTATATTGGTTTACCTACAGCTTTAATGCTTGCTTCTCATGGTGTAGAAGTAGTAGGAACCGATTATAACAAGAAATTAGTAGATACTTTAAATGCCGGAAAGACAACATTCAAAGAGGAAGGATTGGATGAACTTTTTGAGGCAGCGGTAAAGGCAGGAATTAAGTTTTCTTATGATTATCAGAAAACGGATATGTATATTTTGTCAGTTCCTACACCATATGATGCTTTTAGTAAAAAGATTGATGCCAGCTATGTTGTAGCAGCATTAAATAATGTAATGGATGTATGTCCGAAGGGAGCAACTGTTGTAATTGAATCAACGATCTCTCCCGGAACTATTGATAGATTCGTGAGACCTGTTGTTGAGGAAAGAGGTTTTACGATTGGAGTGGATATTAATTTGGTACATGCTCCGGAAAGAATTATTCCCGGAAATATGGTATATGAATTAAAGCACAATTCCAGAACTATTGGTGCAGATAATGTGGCAATAGGTGAACAGGTAAAGGAAGTATATGCTTCTTTTTGCGAAGGTGAAATCGTAGTTACGGATATTCGTACCGCTGAAATGACAAAGGTAGTAGAAAATACTTTCAGAGATATTAATATAGCATTTGCAAACGAATTGGCTAAAATTTGTCGTTCTGATAATATGGACGTATATGAGATTATCAGAATTGCTAATAAGCATCCAAGAGTAAATATTCTTTCTCCAGGTCCTGGTGTAGGAGGACATTGTATTTCAGTGGATCCTTGGTTCTTAGTTGGTGATTACCCGGGATTGGCAAATATCATCCGTATGGCTAGAAACATCAATGATTCTATGCCGCAGTTCGTGCTGGAAAGAATTCATGATATTATGAAAGAAAATGGAATCAACGATACGGCTAAGGTAGGTATCTATGGTCTGACATACAAGGAAGATGTAGATGATGTTAGAGAAAGTCCTACATTACAGATGCTGGAAAGCATGGAGAAGCACTTGGCAAAGGGTGCTGTAAAGATTTATGATCCATTCATCCAAGAGGATATGGTTGATAATCAGTGTCACGATTTGGACGAGTTCCTGAACAGTGTAGATATGGTAGTAGTTATGGTTGGTCACTCTGAAATCAAGGAAAATATGGACAAGTTGAAGGACAAGGTTGTTCTGGATACTAGACATATCATCACTGGAGTGGATAAATTATATACAATATAATTAATGAGTTTATGATGCCATATGATTTGTCTTTGGTGGAACAAATCATATGGCTATATTGCAGATTAGGGAAAAGGAATAAAGGAAATGAATAGAAAGATTAAGGTTTTAAGTGTATTCGGAACCAGACCGGAAGCAATTAAAATGTGTCCGTTGGTAAAAGAATTGGAAAAGAGTGACAAGATTGAAAGTGTTGTTTGTGTTACCGCACAGCATAGACAGATGTTGGATCAGGTATTGGAGATTTTTGATGTAAAGCCTGACTATGATTTGAATTTAATGAAAGAACGTCAGACATTGACTACAATAACTACAACGGTTTTGACTGAACTGGAGCATGTGTTGAAGGAAGTACAGCCTGATATCGTATTAGTTCACGGAGATACTACTACTTCATCTACAGCTGCATTGGCAGCATTTTATCAGCAGATACCGGTAGGTCATGTGGAAGCAGGTTTGCGTACCTACGATATTTATTCCCCATTCCCGGAGGAGATGAATCGTAAGATAATTTCTCAGATTGCAGAATTGTTCTTTGCACCTACAGAGAATAATAAGAAGAATCTGGAGAAGGAAAATATTTACCATAATATTTCTGTGACAGGAAATACTGTAATCGACTCATTCCAGTATACCGTAAAGGAAGGTTACGAATTTAAGAATGAAGAGTTAAAAACGATTGATTTTTCTAAGAATCGATTCGTACTAATGACAGCACACAGAAGAGAAAATCTGGGAAAGCCTCTTGAGAATATCTGTAATGCAGTAAAACGACTGGTTCAGAATAATGCAGATATTGAAGTGGTATATCCGGTGCATTTGAATCCGGCAGTAAGAGAAACGGTATTTTCTATCTTAGGAAATATGGATAGAGTGCATTTGATTGATCCTTTGGATGTAGAGGATATGCATAATGCCATGTCTAAGAGTTTCTTGGTAATGACCGATTCCGGCGGATTGCAGGAAGAAGGTCCTTCCTTCGGTATCCCTGTTATAGTGTTACGTACAGAGACAGAGAGACCGGAAGCTGTAGAAGCAGGGACCGTAGTGATTGCCGGAGTAGAGGAAGAGAATATTTATAATTTGGCAAATACCCTTCTGAATAATGAGGAAGAGTATCATAAGATGGCACATGCTATCAATCCTTATGGAGATGGACATGCCAGTGAGAGAATTGTAAAAGAGATTATTGAATGGAAAGAAAGCAAAGGAAATTAATAAATGATTTCAGCAATTAAGACAATCTTGTGGGAAAACTGGACAAACCGCAAAAGGATGTTAAGATTGGCGAATTATGAAGCAAAGTCCAAGAACAGTGGAACTGTTCTTGGGTTTTTGTGGAATTTTTTGAATCCGGCATTGCAGATTTTCGTATATTGGTTTGTTTTTTCGATTGGTTTGAATACCAATCCACCGAAAGCGGGATATCCCTATGTGATATGGATGATAGTAGGTATCATACCATGGTTCTACATCAGTGATGGATTACAGCAGGGAGCTATGAGTTTGTATGGGTATAGTAGTGTTTTGAAAAGAGTATATTTACCACTATCAATTGTTCCGGTTAAGACTGTTTTTTCAGGCTTTCTAACACATATCTATTCTATGATAGTGGTGTTTGCGATACTTTTGATTGCCAGACTGCCGATTAGTAATATGATTTGGCAATTGCCCTATTATATGTTTGCGTTGATTGTGTTTTTGATTGCATGGAGTTTGTTCGCATCGGCTATAACAGTGTTGTTTAAAGATTTTCAAAAGATATTATCGGCGGTGGTTCGCTTATTGTTTTATTTATCGCCGGTTGTATGGGATCAGAGTGTGTTGTCAGAGAAATTACAAACTATTTTTAGCTTTAATCCCATTGGTTATGTGTTGAATGGTTATAGAAACAGTATTCTATATGGCGTTTCTATTTCAGAAAATTGGCAGGGAGCAATAATATTCTGGTGTATCGTATTGGTATTACTTGTAGTGGGTGCTTCTGTGCATATGAAATTTAGACGAAAATTTATGGATTTATTATAGGAGAAGCATATGTCTTCAGAAATAGCTATAAGTTGTAAGAACTTGGTGAAACGATACCCTATGTATAAGGGGGATTATGATAGATTAAAGGGGTTGCTAATACCGGGATATCGACCTAAGGAGTTTTGTGCTTTAAAAGGCATTAATTTGGATATCTACAAAGGCGAAGTGGTGGGAATCATCGGATTAAATGGTTCCGGAAAATCAACCCTGTCCAGTATCATCGCGGGGATTACATTTGCGGATGAGGGGGAATTATTCGTTGATGGTACAGTAAGTATGATGGCAGCACAAGCCGGGTTAGATAACTATCTGACAGGCATGGAAAATATATATTATAAGGGAATACTGTTGGGTTTTTCAAGAAAAGAAATCGATGAAATGGTACAGGATATCGTGGAATTCGCCGATATCGGTGAGCATATTGATATGCCACTGAAGACCTATTCCAGTGGTATGCGCTCCCGACTGGGATTCGCAATATCAGTACGTATGGATCCGGATATCTTGATTATTGATGAGGCATTAGCCGTAGGAGATAATAGCTTCACGGATAAGTGTTTGGCTAAAATAGATGAGTTCAAGCAAAAGGGAAAGACGATACTCTTTGTAAGTCATTCGGTTATGCAGATGGAAGGTTTCTGCAATCGGGTTATGTGGCTTCATAGAGGAACTGTATTGGGAATTGAAAAACCGAAAGATATTTTATTGCCTTATTGTGGGTTCGCAAGGGAGATTAATGCTATGACCGCAGAGGAGAAAAATAAGTTACAACCCACATTAAAGGAGTATCAGGAGAAGTATCTGTAATAAGTTATAGTAGAAATGGGAGTTATGCAGTTTATGCAGGAATTTAAGCTAATTACAAAAATAGATAATGATAAAATTTTGTGTGACATATTAGGAAATGAGGAAGAGGTTGAATATGCATATTATTTAAAGCGTAATGGAGTGAGAATTCAAGCAATTTGGTATTCGAAAAAAAGCGATAATTTTTTTGAGGTGTCATACAAAGGTGTATATCAGGTGGTTGGTTTTGTTAGAACTAATACAAAAGAGGTTGTGATATTGGAATCGGAGTTGATGCTAATAGAGGGTGAAGAACATATCAATGAAGCTTATGATTTGAGTAATTATTCTGTTTCCATTTTTGGATGTTGTATTTCTAGAGACTTGTTAGAATTTAATATTGAAAATAATTTTTCTTTAGTTAAGTATTTTGCAAGATGTTCAATTGTTTCAGCTGTGTCAGAACCTATTTTTATAAAAGAAGATGATATACCATTGAGTTCAGCATTTCAAAGGAGACAGATTGCAGCTGATTTGGATAAAAGGATATGGAAGGAACTAAGAGAAAACTATTCAGATTATTTGTTGATAGATTTCGTTGATGAAAGATTCCCTTTAGGAAAATATCAAAACAGTTATTTTACTTTTTCGAATGATATTCATCATCAGCTTTTTCAAGATAATTGTTTAATATTGAATAAGGAAAAGGCGGATGATGATATATATGTGGAGAATAGAAGTTTAAAGGAGCATCTTGACGAGTTTTGGGATAGGGTTTTAGAAATATACACGCCAGAACGAATAATTTTGCATAGAGCAAAATTGTCAGATTATTATTTGGATGAAGAAGGGAAAATTAATGAATTTCCATCATATCAAATTGAAAAAAATAATAAGATTAATACTATTTTGGAATATATGTACACTTATACAGAGAAAAAACTTCAGAATTGTATTGTGGCTTGTGTAAAGCAAGATTTTTATGCGGCACAAAATCATAAATGGGGGTTGGCACCCATGCATTATTCAGAGGATTATTATATTGCAATATTAAATGATATATATGAGAAAATTGCAAAATAATACATGAGGTAAAGGTGTATTGTGTGATAAATGTAATATATGTTTCTAAGATTAATGGGAGGGAATATCATTGAGTGTAGAAATTATAAAAGTTAAAGACTTAGTTATAGAGGGATATAAAGGCGATTATGTTTTTGAAACAATAAGAAAAACAGAGGATTTTTATGAAATTTCTTTATTAGAAAAATGGGTTACCTTTTTAAAAAACAGTAAAGTGGTACTTGATATAGGAGCCAATTTAGGAAATCATACAATGTTTTTTTCTAAGAATATGGTATGTGAGGAAATTTATTCTTTTGAGCCATATCTGCCCAATTATGAGAGATTAGTAAGTAATATCAGAAATAATAACTTGAATAAAGTGAAAACAATTAATAAGGGGGTTGGTGCTCAAAAGGGGTTCACAACCTTGGCAAATTTTGATGAGAGTAATTATGGTGCTACTGCATTAAATCAAGGTATATATGCTGAAGGCGATATCGAGTTGACGGATATTGATTCATTTGTTGTTGAAAATGGGTTGAAAAATATTGATTTTGTGAAAATTGATACGGAAGGCTGTGAAGAAAGTGTATTAACCGGAATGGAAGTTACAATTGCTAAGTTTCATCCGGATTTTTGGATTGAGGTCAGCAGAAATTCTTTTAAAAATGTGTATAGCACATTAAAAAGACGAGGTTATATTTTGGTTGATGTGATAGGATTCAATATGTTGTTTCTACATGCAGATAGACACGATGGCATAAAAGAAATGGACTATGAAACTTTATTGGATTCATTATTTCACAATATGGAAAGAGCTGAAAATCATTTTAAGAATTATGAACGTTCTAAGGAATGGTTAAAGGCAAAAGATGCCAAGATACAAGAAGTAGAAAATGCCAATAGTAAGAAGGAACAGTTGTTGGCAGAGGCAAGAAAAAAGTTAGAGGAGTCGAATCAGAAATATAAAGAATCAATCAAGCAATATGAGACTATAAAAGAGTGGTTAAAAGCAAAAGATGTCAAGATGCAAGAAGTAGAAAATGCCAATAGCAAGAAGGAACAGTTGTTGGCAGAAGCAAAAAGAAATTTAGAGGAGACGAATCAAAAGTACAAAGAAGCAATTAAACAATATGAAACTGTAAAAGAGTGGTTAAAAGCAAAAGATGTCAAGATACAAGAAGTAGAAAATGCCAATAGTAAGAAGGAACAGTTGTTGGCAGAAGCAAAAAGAAATTTAGAGGCGTCGAATCAAAAATATAAGGAATCAATTAAACAGTATGAGACAGTAAAAGAATGGTTAAAGGCAAAGGACGTCAAAATACAAGAAGCAGAAGATGCCAATAGTAAAAAAGAACAGTTGTTGGCAGAAGCAAAAAGTAATTTGGAAGAAGCGAATCAAAAATATAAGGAATCAATCAAACAGTATGAAACTGTAAAAGAGTGGTTAAAGGCAAAGGACGTTAAAATACAAGAAGTAGAAAATGCCAATAGTAAAAAGGAACAGTTGTTAGCGGAAGCAAAAAGGAGTTTAGAAGAGGCGAATCAAAAGTACAACGAGACAATTAAGCAGTATGAGACTGTGAAGGAATTGTTAAAAGCAAAAGATGCTAAGTTGCAAGAAGTAGAAGCTTCCACAAGTGAAAAAGAACAGCAATTTACTGAGGCAAAAAAACGTCTGGAAGAGATGCAGACTAAGAGAGATGAACACGAACGACAGTACAAAATTTTACAGAATACATTACTTGAGCGTGAAAATACTCTTAAAGAAATCCAGGGAAAATATTCTGAATTGATGCATCAGTACGAAGTTGTGCAAAAGGCTGTGAGTGAGACGGAATGTCAAGTGGCTGATTTGACTGAGAAGTTAACTGTTGCTAATCGAAAATATAGAGAGTCTAACGAGCGATATGATACAATGAAGCAATGGTTAAGTGTTAAGGATGCAAAATTACAAGAGTTAGAAGGTAATTTTGCGATAAGTAAAAATGAGGCCTCAGAAGCTGCTGAGTTGTTAAAGGTTTTTGCGGTGGAGGAACAACACTCACAATTAGTAATTCAAAAGGCAAAACGCTTGATACAGAAGCAGCAAAAAGAGATGCAATTAATGAGAGTTGACTTAGAAAACCATAGAAGAATAGTAAGCAAAATTACGAACACTTGGTATGGAAGAGTTGCTTTAAAATGCTATAGAATGTTAAAGAAAATAAAAATATTAAAATAGTTTCAATGTGAGGAAGATATGGGAATTATTGAAGAACTGGGATTAGAGATAAAAAATGTTGTACAAAGAAAAAATAGGGTAGTAGATTTTTTTAATAAATATGGTCATAAAAATATTGCTAAAGAGATAGACGAACTCTATAGTAATAAAAGTGATTTATTTGAATTGAATGTAAAAAAGCTAAGAGATTTAAAAATGGCTGTTATTATGGACCAGTTTACATTAGAAAGCTATCGCCCGGAGTGTAATATATTAGAATTGACACCGGATAATTGGCAAAAGGAGATAAAAGAGTTTCAACCGGATTTGGTGTTTATTGAAAGTGCATGGCAGGGAAAGGATAAATTGTGGTATAGAAAGGTAGATAGATCCAGTAAAGAAATTATGGAATTAACATCTTATTGCCATGACGAAAATATCCCAGTAGTTTTTTGGAATAAGGAAGATCCGGTCTATACATCCTCATTTATGACTACTGCAGCATTGGCAGATTATGTATTTACAACAGATATTGATTGTATTAAGAGATATAAGACAGAATTAGGACATGATAGAGTTTATCATTTGCATTTTGCTGCACAACCATTGGTTCATAACCCAATTGATAAATATGATAGGAAGGATAAGTTTTGTTTTGCAGGAGCATATTATCATAAATATCCGAAGCGTGCAGAAGTATTTGATAAGTTTGCCAAAGTTTTTCTCGAAACGAAGGGTTTTGATATTTATGATAGAAATTATAAAAATGCCTTGCCAGAGCATGCATTCCCGGAAATTTACAATCCTTATATTTTAGGAAATTTAAAGCCTTCTGAGATTGATGTTGCTTATAAGGGATATAATTATGGTATTAACATGAATTCTGTACAGCAATCTCAAACAATGTTTGCCAGAAGAGTATTTGAAATGTTAGCCTCAAATACAGTGACAATTGGTAATTACTCAAGGGGTATTAAAAATTATTTTGGTGATTTGACAATATGTACAGATGATTCTAAAACCTTGGATATGGAATTAAGAAGATATTGTATGGATGAAGATGCTATACATAAATATCGATTGCTGGGGTTAAGGAAAGTTTTGTCTGAGCACATCTACGAGGATAGATTAAGCTATATTGTAGAGAAAGTATTTGGTAAGAAGTTAAAACGTCCAATGCCCAGGATTGCAATGGTTGCTCATTGTAAGAATCAGCAGCAATATGAATATGCCATGAGTATATATGAGAAACAAAATTATACTAATAAAAAGATTATAATTATTGGCAATTTTGCAAAGAGTGAAAGAAATGATGTATTAGTTTACACTGAAAGTGAGGCTGCAAAGGCAATATGTGATATTAAGGGTGTTGATTATTATGCATGCGTTAGTATGAACGATTACTATGGAAAGAATTATATCCTAGATATGGCATTAACAGTACGTTACGGTGAATATGAAGGAATTGGAAAGGCGACACACTACACTTATAAAAATGAGAATATAATTATTGCAAATGCAGGATCCGTATATCGAACAGTAGATAGTTTAATTGGTAAATTGGCAATTATTCATTCGACTTTAGCAAAGAAGTGTACATTATTGCAAATGAGTGATACAGAAAAGAAGTGGACATCAAATAAATTATTTGCAGTTGATGAATTCAATTATTGTGAGAATTATGTGGGAGAATGCTGTGATAAGGTAGATGACATAAACGTTGTGGATCAAGGTATTTCCCTTAGTGAAATTGAAAATATTGCAGAAACTATTGTAGGTGATGAGATTGATGAGGCTGACAAGCTGGTTGTAAAAGGAAAGGACTTGTTTGAGGATTTAGCTGAGAGTAAGAAAGTACATCTTTCGAAATCAGAAGATGCATTGGTGGTGACATCTGAACTTGATGAAGGTGTACATGAATATTTGTTTACTAAAAAGATGTATGAAATAGCATCTTATGTAGAAAACAATAAAATGTCAGTGAAGTTTCAAGTAAATGGCGACCTTGATTTTATATGTGCAGTTGTTTTCTTTGATAACAATGGTCAAAAAATTGAACCTCAGTATCCAAGAGGAAATGTGCAAGTAGAGTTAAATGTGCCGCAAAATGCAACCACGATGAAAATTGGATTCAGAGCAAAGGGACAGGGTAAGGAAATAATAAGCAATGTGGTTATAAGCAAAGTAGGCTTAAATGATGGGGACTGCGGTTGCTTTTTGACTAAGAATAATGTATTAGTATTGACGAATCAATATCCTGCACCCGAGGCACTATATCGAAATATGTTTGTGCATAAAAGAGTGATTGGTTATCGAGAAGCAGGAAGAACCTGTGATGTAATGCGTATGCATGTCAATGCAGAAGAGTGCTTTAGAGAATTCGAAGGTATAAGCGTTATAGAAGGTCAAACTCAAAAATTGATATCATTGTTGGATTCTGGAAGAATTGATACAGTGTGTGTTCACTTTTTGGACAAGATGATGTGGAATGTATTGCGAGAGTATACCTCTAGTATAAAGCTTATAGTTTGGCTGCACGGAGCTGATGTTCAACCTTGGTGGCGTCGTACTTATAATTATGAGAACGAAACTGAAGAAAATAGAGCAAAAGAAGCATCAAAAGAACGTGAAGCACTTTGGTATGAAGTGTTTGAAATGGCTCCTCAAATAGATATTACTTTCGTATTTGTATCAAACTATTTTATGAACGAGGTGAATGAAGACTATAACAATAAGTTACCTAAAGATAAATGTAGAGTTATTCATAATTTTGTTGATACTGAATTGTTTGAATATGCTAAAAAGGATGTTGAATTGCGAAAGAATATTGTTACAATTAAACCATTTGTAGGACGCAAGTATGGAAATGATTTGACAACCAATGCAATACTTTTGCTATCAAAGGAGAAGTTCTTTAATGAACTTGAAATCAATATTTATGGAAATGGAGAAAAGTTTGAGTTAGAGAATAAACCTTTAGAAAAGTTTAAAAATGTTCATCTCCACCAGACATTTTTAACACAGGAAGAAATAAAGGCAGTTCATCAAAATAATGGTATTTACATTGCAACTACTCGATGGGATTCTCAGGGGGTTTCTCGTGATGAAGCTATGTCTTCAGGATTGGTTGTTATTGCAAATAATGTTTCAGCTATACCTGAGTTTGTTGATGAAGAATCCGGTGTTTTAGTACCAGAGGAAAATTATACAGATATAGTTGAAGCTATTAAACTGTTGTACAATGATGAAAAAATGTTTGAGAAGCTTTCTGAGAATGCAGCAAAAAGAGTAAGAAGTCAAACTGCAAAAGAATTTACAATTAGTAAGGAAGTTGATTTAATATTCGGATAAGTAATTGATTTCAGAGAGGAGCGTATCGATGGATACTAATGATATTTTATATAGTATCACAACAAGTAAGAATGTTGCTAATATTACCATCAATTATCAGGGAAAAACTGATAATATTTTATATGCATGTTATTTAAATGTGAATGGAACAAACGTGGAGAAGAGAGGATATCAGGTATCGAATGAGTTTGAGTTCTTCTTGGAAAATGGGACATATTCATTTGTATTATTTGCTAAGAATAGTGATACAAACGAGGTTGTATGGACTAAAAGTAAACCGGTTACTATTTCTTATAAGAATATTTCAGTGTATACAAATGAAGCTATAGCCAGTATATTAGCATGTGAAGAAAACTTTTTGGTAAAGAGTTGTAAACTTGAAGAGTATATAAATTGTGATATTGCAGTTGTTGATATTTTATATGTCTTGAATAGATACAAATTAGAAAATAGTGAAGTTGTTGCTAATGTAATTGATGAAATATCAAAAATGGCAGAGCTGGTTATTTTACCATTATCATTTGCAGAAGGCGAAAAGAAATTTAATCAATTAGTAAATCAAGTTGTTGCAGAGAGTGATAAAAGTAATGTGATAGTAGTTAATACACATCAAAACGTGCGATTGCTTGGAGATACGATGATATTTGAAAGTGAAGAGCGACTTAAGAAGTGTATTATTTCTGAAATACGTTCGATTCTGAATAAAAATAATCGAAAATATATTGAAGATACGAAGGTTGCTATTTCTTTGAGTGATAACCTATTAGTGGCTAAAATCATAAACAAAAGTATCGAGAAAATTGAAAGACCATTGTATTACTTCTATATATTAAGAGATGGGAAAATATATTATAAAAGTGATACG
>JAZQEK010000020.1:0-52107 GCA_045538995.1 Acetatifactor sp.
AGAACTGTAGTTTACACGAATTTATGGATACGATAGGAACTAAAAAGTGTATAGTAATGGGAGCTGGAGTGGCACTTGATAATATATTAAAAGGATATCCAATCCTAAAAGAAAAGATAGAATGCGTTGTAGACAATTATAAAAAGGGACAGACTTATACTTTTCAAGATAAACAGTTCGCTATATGTTCAGCAGATTACTTTGAAGAAGAAACGGATTACGAAAATAAGGTTATTTTGATTGCTACTAGTAAGTATTTTGATGAAGTTATTAATCAATTAGATGAAAAACAATGTTTGAGTAAGGTAGATTGTTATGTCGGATTTTTCATGAAAAGTACTATTAAAATGCGTGATCATTTCAAAATAAAGGAAGAAATTTTTAATCAAACAGGCGAAAATAAAATTCCTAAAATTATTCACTGCTTTTGGTTTAGCAAAGAACCAAAGCCAGAATTACAGCAGAAGTGCTTAAATAGTTGGAAAAAGTATTGTCCGGATTATCAGATTATGGAATGGAATACAGATAATTATGATATTTATAAAAATAAGTTTGTAGCACAAGCTTATGAGAAAAGAAAATGGGCATTTATGTCAGATTATGCCAGATTAGATGTCTTATATGAATATGGAGGCATTTATTTAGACTTGGATGTTGAAATGATTAAGAATTATGACCAACTCTTAAAGCAAGAAGTTTTTGTGGGTTTTGATTGTGCTTATAATATTGAATTAGGCTCCGGAATTGGTGCAAGGAAAGGGCATCCGCTTATTAAAATGTTACTGGATAGCTATGAGGATGCAGATTTTATTAATGAAGATGGCACGATAAATGATACACCGCAGCCAGCTAGATTAGCACCTATATTCGAAGCCTATGGCTTGGTTAGAGATGGTTCTATGCAAAAAATTAATAATGTTGTGTTTTTTCCGACAGATTATTTTTCTCCATTGGATTTTTGTTTTTATTATCTGCAAAAAACGGAGAATACCTTTTCGATACATCACTTTGATGATGCATGGCATAGTAAGAAGCAAGCAGAAGAGAAGATAAGATTGAGGGAGTGTGCAAGAGCATTTTATCGTAGAATCTATGGATTGAAATAGATGAAGATATGAAAAAGGTACATTCAGTGGAAACTATAGTGGATGCAATAGAGACCGTAGTTCTGAATGAAAGCCGTAGAGTAGAATTACAAGAAAAGGCTTTGATACAGGCACAAAAGTTTTCTTATAAAAGGGCAGCAGAAGAAACTTTGGAGATTTACAGAATGTTTCAATAAAACTTAGACAAAGTTAGAAAAGAGAGAGATTCGGACGGTTTGAGGAGTAAGTATAATGGTTAGAACGGCGAATAGAGTAGCAATAGTAATACCATACTATCATCATGATTTAACTGAAATGGAACAAATTTCATGGTTACAAGCTTTGAAAATCCTTAATAGATATCAAATTATTGCGGTTGTTCCGGATGATATGTCGATATCCGATTATCCTCAAGAAATAGGAATAAAGTATGAGGTGGTGCCAGCTGCGTGGCTGAAAAGTGTAAAGACTTATAACCAAATGATGGTTGAGATAGATTTTTATAACCGTTTTTTAGAGTATGAATATATCTTGATATATCAATTGGATGCTTTTGTGTTTCGGGATGAATTGCAGTATTTTTGTGAGTTGGGATATGACTATATTGGTGCTCCTTGGATAAATGGTGCAAAGTATCTCAAGGATTTAAAAAGAGGTGCTTGGTATGTAGGAAATGGCGGCTTGTCATTAAGAAATGTAAGTGCCTCGTTAAACATTTTATCTCATTGCAATACCCAAAATATTAGCGTTCAGGAGGATTTGTTTTGGGCTGGCTGTAATAGTTCTTCCTTCAAGGTAGCACCCATAGAGATAGCATTAAGTTTTGCTTTTGAAAGAGATGTAAGATGTTGCTATGAGAAGAATGCGTGTAAAATACCATTTGGATGTCATGCATGGGAAAAACACGATTTTGCTTTTTGGAAACCTTTGATTGAGGAGTATGGATATAATATAACAACGAATATTATTGGAGATTTGGATGTTGTTGGTCCTGCACCGGATACACGATATTTAAATTTGGATAATCAAAGTATTTGTGGTTCCTACAAAGACTTTTTGGGACAAAATAATAAGCGGATATATATATGGGGAGCAGGACAACTGGGAGAAGAATGTGGTTGGCTTCTTATGAAAGCCGGTGTTAATAGTTTTGAATACGTTGATATGAATTCGGACAAATTAAAGAATACATTATGGAATAGAATGATTTATTCACCTGAGATATTAAGAAATCAAGAGATTTCAGAGGTGTTTGTAATCATTGCGATGGGAAAAGGAGCAGGAGATATTATTTCTTCTTTAGTAGAATGGGGATATACAATAAATGAGAGTATTTTTATATTTACTGAATGGAGAAATAAATTAAGAGTTTTGGGAGCAGAAGCAGATGCGGAGATTAACAGTTTATGTTTTTTATGAGGCTAATGGAATAGTAGATACCTATGTAAAGGATATTTTAAATGAAATTATTGAAGCATCAGAAAAAGTTGTGTTTATTATAAACGGACATATTACTGCAGAAGCTTTAGACGAAATAGGAAAAGCGGTTTCTTCAATTATTATTAGAGAAAATTGTGGATATGACGCAGGAGCATATAAAGACTTTTTTTTGACATATATGTCTAAGGAGGAATTAGAGAGTTATGATGAAGTTGTTCTTATGAATAATTCTTTTTATGGTCCTATTTTTAAAATAAGTGATGTCTTTGAAAGAATGGATTGCGTAGAGGCGGACTTTTGGGGACTGACAAGACATCTCAGAGGGAATGTGGGTAAAAGGGATGAGTTTCCGCAACATATCCAAGCTTATTTTTTGGTGATAAGAAAAGATATGTTTGGTAGCAAATGGTTTCATGAATTTTGGGAAGATATGAAGTATCCTCTTACTTATTCCGAAGCAGTGAATAATTTTGAGATTTTTTTTACTACGTTTTTTGAAGCACATGATTTTATAGGAAAGACGCTAATGGACATCTCGGAGGTAGGTATAGAATTACGAGAGGAAGAAAATCCGTATTTATTTTATAGTTATGAATTGCTGAAGAATATGCAAATGCCATTTATAAAAAAGAAGTGTTTACATATAGAAAATCCGGGATATATCAATGCTATTAAGAGTATGAGGTTTATAGAGAGCAGCACGGATTATACGGTTGATATTATTTGGAATAATGTTTTTAGAGAATGTAAGAGCAATACTTATGGTTCAGCATTAAATTATTATGAGTTAGAGCTTTTTTATAAAACACATGAAAAAATATATATTTATGGTGCCGGCCAGTATGGAAGAGCTTTAGAAAGTTATTTTGCGTATAGAGGTTGGACAATAGAATCATTTGTTGTTACAAATAGAGATGCAATATGCGGAGATGATGTGATAAGTTTCTCAGAGTTAAAGATGTCAATGGATGATGGTATTATTTTAGCTTTAAGTACTAAGTATGCAGAGGATGTTTTTAATCAGATTAGTCAAAGCTTAGAAAGTGAACAAATTTTTACTCTTAATAATTTCAAATGTAGAAAAAATGATGGGAAAGAATGAAATGGATGCTATAGCAAGGGCGATAAAGAAGAATTGGCATATATCAAATAATGTTGAGCTTAATCAAAAGACATGGGATGATTTTGATAAAGAGCAAATTGGAAAGACTCTGGTATTGTTTGGCATAGGTGATGGTGCAGACTTTTATTATTATAAGTATGGGGAAACAGCGAGTGCAGATATTATAATTGATAATAATTCTGAATTGCATGGAATAGAAGCACAAAAAATTATATCTGAAGCAATAGACGAAAAGCATAAAAATATCAAGATTGGAGATATCTCTTGTCTGAAGAAATTAAATTCAGAGGATATAGTTTTTTTGGTTTGTAGTCTGAAATATTACACAGAAATTGCACAACAATTAGTAGATTTAGGGTATAAGCATATATTTGCTCTTTTGCCTATGGAGGCAAATGAAAGAAAATGGAATGGTGTAGAAAACTATTGTACCAGAGAGGAAGTTTACAGGAAGGAAGCCTGTAAAGAAAAGATTTCCGAGAATAAAATAGTGGTTTATTCAATGTTTGATTTTGCCGGACATGGAAAAGCAATTGTAAACCAATTATTATTGAGAGATGAGAATTTTGACATTGTATGGTTAGTGGATAGTTTGAATGTGAGTGTACCAAAAGGTGTCAGAATTGTATGGAAACGAAATAGAAGGCAGTGTTACATGGAAATGGAAACTGCAAAGGTATGGATTTGCGATACCGGTATTCCGGATAAGTATATTAAAAGGAGTGGACAGGTTTATATTCAAGTAAAACATTGGGCCAGTATAACATTGAAGAATTTTGGATTTGATTTAGCCAGAGCTCGTCAAGATGAAACTATGTTGAAGTTTTGTGAATATGATAGCAGTTTGATCGACTATATTGTTGTAGGGAGTGAGTTTGATGAGAAAACATGTAGAAGTGGCTTTGAATTTTCGGGAGAGTTTTTACATGCAGGTTCTCCCAGAACAGATATTTTATTTAATGCTTCTGATATTAGAGAGGAAGTAAGGGAAAAGTATGGTTTGAGTAATCAGGCAAAAATTTTGTTATATGCCCCCACATTTAGATGTAAGAATACACGTGAATATAGTCCGGATTTAGTGAGAGCAGATTTGGATTTTATCAGTACAAAAGCTGCCTTAGAAGAAAAGTTTGGTGGTACTTGGTATATTTTTTTACGTCTGCACCCAGTTGTGGCAAAGCAGAGTAAAAACATAGAGAAACCACCATGCGTCATTGATGTCAGTGAGTATTTTGATAGCGAAGAATTGATAGCTGCTACAGATGTGATGATTACCGATTATTCCAGTATTATGTTTGAACCAGCATTTGTTAAGAAACCTGTTTTTTTATTTACTACTGATAGAGATGCATATGTTGATGAAGAGCGTAAGTTACTCATCGACTACGATACACTTCCCTTCCCTATTGCTGAATCGAATGAAGAACTGGTACGAGTAATAGAACAGTTTGATGAGCAAAAATATGTAGAAGAGGTTACAAGCTTTTTGGATTCATATGGTGTGCACGAGGATGGACATGCCAGTGAGCGTGTAGCGGAATTTATATCAGAGTTGATAGGAAGATAAATACACGGAGGTGGAAACCATGCCGAAGGTAACGATTATTATGCCATCTTTAAATGTGGAAAAGTACATAAAGCCTTGTATGGATAGCGTATTGGGACAATCCTTGCAAGATATTGAGGTGCTGGCAGTGGATGCCGGTTCTACGGATGGAACCTTGGAAATATTACAAGAATATGCGGCACAGGATAAGCGTGTTCGAGTGTTGGTTTCAGATAGGAGAAGTTATGGCTATCAAATGAATCTGGGACTGCAGAATGCTACAGGAGAGTATGTAGGTGTCGTAGAAACGGATGATATCATTGTAGAAGATATGTATGAAACTCTGTACGAGACAGCCTGCGAAAGTGATGCAGATTATGTCAAGGGGCAGGGCACCATGATGCTTGAATTTTCTACAGGTGCTATCTGGATGGATAATGATATGGTCATTTCGGGAGATGCTTCGTTCTATGGTGATGTGGTGAAACCGTGTGATATGCCGGAGTTGTTGACGAGAGACTATTATTTGTGGACCGGTATTTATAAGAGAGATTTTCTGGAAGGTGTACGTTTTAACGATACACCGGGAGCTGCATTTCAGGATATTGGCTTTTTGCTACAGGTGTTTAGTAAGGCAAAGAGAGCAGTGTATTTGAAGAAGAGAGTTTATTTGTACCGTCAGGATAATATGAATGCTTCTGTGAAAAATTGGAAGGGATTCCGATATTTATGGAACGAGGATGATTTTTGTAAGTCATTTTGGGCAGGCTTGAGTGAAGAATGGCGTAGTGCGGTTTGTTGCAAGCTGTTGTTTCAGACCAGAAGAAGATTTCAGACTATGGTGGCGAGTGGCTCTTTTTGGGAAGAGGCTGAGGAAGATATGAATACCATAGGTCAGAGGCTGCAAGATGCCTTGTCAGACGGCTATTTGTCTGAAGCAGAACTGACTACTGATGAGTGGAAGTTGTTACATATGGTAATAGAGAATCCTAGACTGGTTTATGAGTGGTATTCAGAGCTTTATGGTGATAAGAAGCTTAGCCTGGAACGCTTTTTAGAACCACTGAAGGGGCAAGAAGTCATTGTGTTTGGTTGTGGTCGCTGGGGCAGATATTTGCATGCGATAATAGAGAGCAGGAAGCTCGGCAACGTGATAGCATATTGTGATAATCAGGCAAAGCTGTGGGGAAGTGTTCTTCAAGGTACGGAGATTTTATCTCCACAGGAAGCGGTCAGTGTGAGCGAAAATGCAAAGCTGGTAATTGCGAATAAGTATCACGCTGAGGAGATTAAAGAGCAGCTTTTAGGTCTTGGGATGAGTGAGGATAAGATGCTGATATATACTCTGGGAGTGGAGTTAGATTTGCTCATATTCTAAGCAAGAGGGTGTTTATCGAGACTATTAATCTATGTTTCCTGTAGCGTGCAGGAGGCATGTGAAAGTGTGAGAGCTACCATGGAGGAATATGATAAGGCACTTCGAATGGTAGGAAATTTGTAATAATCATAAGGATAGTGGAGTGAAGTACATCATGCAACAATTAATACGTGAGCTGCCGAAGGGGCTTCTGAAATGGTATCAATTTCATAAAGGGAAGAAAGCACTCTATGTTTCAGGAGGTGTGCCGGAGTGTGAGGTTCTGTCTGAAGCTTTGGAGGAATGTGGGTTGCAGGTGGATAGTGTTAGCTTGGAGGAGTTGACGGGTAGTAATTATGACGGCTCTGTTGGACAGTATGATTATATTGTATTTGCCGGTGTGATGGAACGATGCAAGCAGCCGGCACAGTTTTTGAAAAGATTGAAGGAGATGTTGAAACCGGAGGGTACGTTACTCTTTGGTATGGATAATCGTCTGGGGATACGATATTTTTGCGGTGATAGGGATGAATTTACAGAACGAAATTTTGATAGTATAGAGGATTATCAGCGTATTAATCTAACGGATCTCGAGAAGCTGGAAGGAAGAGCTTATTCGAAAGTTGAGGCAAAAGCATTTTTAAGAGAAGCTGGATTTACGGAGTACCGTTTTTATTCTGTTTTTCCGAATTTGACTATGCCACAATTACTATATGCGGAGGATTATTTGCCGGAAGAACAGTTGGAAGTACGTACTTGGCCGGAGTATCATTATCCGGATACTGTTTTCTTAGAGGAGGAGAGGTTATATCCTACCCTAATTCAGAATGGTCTTTTTCATATCATGGCAAATGGTTATCTGGTGGAATGTTCATTGATTGGGGAGTATGCAAATGTAAAGCATGTGACGACATCTATGAATCGTGGACCGGAGAATGCTTTGGCAACGGTGATTGGTCGGGACGAAACGGTAAAGAAGCTTGCATTATACCCGGAAGGTGTGGAGAAGCTGGAACGGATATATCGAAATGATGAGGATTTGCGTGAAAGAGGTCTTTTCGTAGTTGCTTCACAGATGGAAGATGGTATTTATGTAATGCCATATATCAGAGGTGAGGTGGTTACGAATTATTTCAAGCATCTCATGCTAGCGGATAGAGAAAAGCTGTTTCGGGAGTTGGACAGATGGTGGCAGCTAGTTTTACAATCCTCTGAACATGTTCCCTATGAAGAGATTGATTGGGAGTGCTATGAACCCGGATGGGAGAAGCGAAAGGCAGATGATCCCAATCGCTATAAGTGGAAAATGCTGGCACTAGGGAAAGAAAAGAATGTATTGGGACCTATATTGAAAAAGGGTTATATAGATTTGGTATCTCTGAATTGTTTTCTGGTGGATGGTGAATTTGTTTTCTATGATCAGGAGTTTGTTTTGGAGAATATTCCTGCCAGAACGATAATGCAAAGAAGTATAGATTTGCTCTATTTGGGTGATGGCAATTTGGAGCAGGTATATCCTAGGGAGCAGCTTTATGAGAGATATGGAATACAGGAATATGCAGCCTTTTATCGGAAGTTTACAGAGGAATTTTTGAATGGACTGCGTCATGATAAGCTGCTTGCCAGCCATTATCGTGAGCGTCGCCGTGACATAGGTGTTGTGAATTCCAACCGCCAACGCATGAATTATTCAGAAAACGAATACCAGAGGCTGTTTCGTGATATTTTCCGCAATACGGAGGGGAGAAAATTATACTTGTTTGGCTCAGGGCAGTTTACTAAGCGTTTTCTGTCCCGATTCGGTCAGGACTATGAGATAGCAGGTATTTTGGATAACAATTTCGGTAAATGGGGAGAGGAAATGGATGGCATTACCATTCAGCCTCCGGAGGTTTTGCGGTCTTTGGAGCCTTGGGAATATAAGGTTATTATCTGTATTAAGAATTATGTGCCTGTGCTGAAACAGCTACAGGAAATGGGAGTGAAGGAGTATGGTATTTTCGACCGTAATCTGGAGTATCCCAGAACGGCAAAGATAGTAGCAAGTGTAGAGACCAAAGAAACACCGAAGCCCTATCATATCGGTTATGTAGCAGGGGTGTTTGATATGTTCCATATGGGGCATTTGAATTTGCTACGTCGTGCTAAGGAACAGTGTGATTATTTAATCGTAGGAGTGGTTTCGGATGAAGCGGTACGTAGGGACAAGAAGACCAATCCGGTAATTCCCTTTGAGGAGCGCCGTGAAATCGTACAGGCTTGTCGGTATGTGGATGAGGCAGTAGAGATACCGGCTGATTTTGGGGATACGGATGAGGCATATCGCAGGTATCAGTTTGATGCGCAGTTTTCAGGTAGCGATTATGCAGATGACCCTGTTTGGTTGGCGAAGAAGACTTATTTGCAACAGCGAGGCTCGGATTTGGTATTTTTCCCTTACACAGAAAGTACTAGTTCTACGAAGCTAAAGGATATGATTTCCAAGAAATTATTATAGAGGAACAGCCATGCGTCAAAAAACAAAGCAGCAATTATTAGATATATTATCCTCCATGCAGGAGCTTCATGGGCAGTGTACGACTTTGTCGGAAACTGCCCTTTTGTCAGTTATGCAGGATTGTCAGGATGCCGCCTTTGCCATAGGGGAGATGCTGGGGGAAGAAGAGGAGACACTCATTTCTCTTTTGGAGCAGTATTGTGAGGAAGCTTATTGGACTGCACAGGGTATGGACAAGGAAGAGCATTTGGTTACCATGGAAAAGCTTTTAGAGGAGCTGAAAGTCGGCATAGAGGCGATAGAAGGGGTATACCAGATTGTATTTTTCCCTTATAAGGTGGAAATGTGGGATAGTATGGAGAGTGTTTGGCGTGCCTGCAGGGAAGACCCATGGTGTCAGTGTCTGGTAGTGCCAATACCTTATTTTCGCATGGATACTGAGCGGAAGGAATGGGTGCCCTGTTATGATGGTGATAGGTTTCCGACAGAGGTACCTATCGTGCATTATCAGGAATATTCTTTAAGTAGTGAATGCCCGGAGGTAGCCTTCGTGCACAATCCCTATGATGAGGCGAATCTGGTAACCACTGTGCATCCGGCGTATTATTCCAAGGAGCTAAAGAAGTATGTGGATAAACTTTTTTACATCCCTTATTATGTAACTACCGGATATATTTCCTCCGAGCATTTGTACTTACCGGTGTATCGGAATATGGATTATATGGTGGTGCAGTCGGAGTATTTCAAGAGTGGTTGCGAAGGCGTGTTTTATTATGATAAGGTGTTACCTCTTGGTTCACCTAAGCTGGATAGAGTAATCAGGATGTGTGAGAACAAACCGGAGCTCCCGTGGGAGTGGCGAGAAAGACTGGCTGACAACAAGCTGCTGATGTTGAATACCAGTATCAATTGTCTGTTACGACAAGGAGAATTTTATTTGCGGAAGCTACATAATTTGTTTGATTGGTTAAAAGGACAGGAAGGGATTAAACTGGTATGGAGACCGCATCCTTTATTGGTTTCTACTATGCAATCCATGCGTCCGCAACTGTTGGAAATATATGAGGAGCTGATGGAGGAGTTCGAGCAGGCGAAAATCGGTGTGTTGGATACTACCCCGGATGTGACGTCCGCAGTGGCTTTGGTGGATGGTTATATTGGGGAGGAGCCTACCTCTATAGTGAATTTGTTTGGAGCAGCAGGCAAGCCGTTGTTTATACTGAATAGCTGGATAGCAAAAGCGGATAATCAAGAGGAGAAGAAGCGTTTTCGGGTTGCGGATATGTGCTATTTGCGAGGAAAATGGTGGGTGGTTAGTAGTATATATCATGGTTTGTTTATTGCGGAAGATGACTGGACCAGAATGGAATTCGTAGGGAGAGTGGAAGGAGAACCCAAGTGGTATCCTGCCTATACAGGGATATGTACACAGGGCGAGGAGCTCTTCCTGGCACCTGCCATGGCGAAGACACCGGTAGCTTTTTCGATGGATGGCACCTATTGTAAGGTAGGGGATGCTTGCGAGAAAGGTTTTCAAAATATGCGTCAGAACCTTGTGTATGAAGAAAGCATTTTTTATTTGCCCGGTAATACCGGGGCTATTCAGGAGTATCGGTGGAAGGAACAGCGTTGGATTGAACACAGGGAGTGTGTTGCAGCCCTGAAGGCTGGGCTGGCACAGAGAAAGTACGAGGGCTATGCGGAAACTCAGGCTTATGCACAGGACGGAGCTATGCTATGGATTGTGGCATTGTATACCAATCGGGTGTTATGTTTTCATATGGATACCGGAATGCATCAGATCTATGAAGTCGGAAATGCAGAATGGGGATATTCCGGTATCGCAGTATGTGAGGATGGTATTTGGCTGGCGGAGGCAAGAAGTGGAAAAGTCCTACATTGGGATAAGAAACAGGGAAGTCTTCAGATAATGGACATGCCGGATGGATTCAAAATACGTGGAGATGTGGCACATAGTGGTTTGCTAGAGTGGTCCGACTGGATAGTGACAACGCCGGCACTATCCAATGCTATGGTGCGTATTCATAAAAAATCGGGAGAGGTACAATTGTGGAAGGAAGGGCTCTTTGAGGGCTGTGAGCAGATGGAGAATGGTTATATCCCGGAAATTACCTGGACTACCTGCTTTTTCAAAAAGGAAGACGGAAATCGTTTGTGGCTACAAAGGACATATGATGAAGCGTTGTTGGAGATAGATTTGCTGACAGGAGAATATAAGGTACATTATCCAACTCTTTCGCAGGAGGCATACGAGGAATTGGTGAAAGACCAGGATGGCTTCGAAAGACCGGACAAGGATTTCTTTGCTTTTGCTCGTAGGGAAAGCAGACTGTTTTCCATAAAGGATTTTGTGGAGGAGCTGCTACGGGGAGAATTAGAAGAAGTAGCAGTACGACAGAAGGCAGAGTTAGCTTCTTTTGCGGCGAATTTGGATGGCACTTGTGGAGAAAAGGTGCATGCATTTGTGAAGAGTATATTGTAAGTAGCATATAAAGTTCTTGCCGGGTATTTTCGATAGTATTTCGAAAGCCCGGCAGGTGCAAGTGATGTTATATGTACAGTAAAGCTGCATTTATAGGAATAATGATGCCTTCCAAACAGGCTGTGCCAAGGTCATGGCCTTTTGCCCCAGATGACAATGGTCTGCTGACAGGTATTCTTCTTTGGTGTGAAAGTCGTCGGTAATCATCTGTTCAAAGATGGACAGAAAGGGTATCTGGTGCTGTTGGCAGTATATGGACAGCTGTTGGTTGAAATAGGCAGTAGCTTGATTTCGTTCTACTTCTGTTCCGACGCGTGGAAAAGCCGGATTCACAGGACAATTTTCGCTTTGAGATGCGATAGGTCCCCAGCAGGCAACAGAATATCCCTTGTTTTGAAGGGATACCAAAAATGTTACATATTCTGAGAGAATCGTATCAATGATTTCCTGATAGGTACGATTCTGTGCGGTGACTTGTTGAAAAACATGTACTCGTAGGTCAATTTCTCCTAGACTGAAAAGAATATGAGCATTGGGTTTCAGGAAGTTTTCGCACAAATAATTTATTTTTTCCTGAAAATGGGTGGTGGTGTTTGGTTTGTTGCAGTGGTAAGCCAGACACGGTCCCAAATGAATAATAGTAAAAGGGTTGGTAGTAATATTGGGACATACATCCATATCCTTTCCTATGGGAGAAAATGTTAGGTTTTCATTTCCGCTGAAGAAATTCACATGGGAGTCGCCGATTACAACAATCGTATCTTCCAGATAGTGGTTCAGGCGAGCCTGCTGATAATGTGCTTTTGCGAGCATTTGTTCCGTGTGGTCAGCGTCCGGAAGAAGCTGCAGGGCAAAGGTAAATTCCTCTAAAAGCCGGATAATCGCTGTGGTATCAGAGGTTAACAGATACTGCTTTAGCTGTTGGAATCGTGTTTGAAAAAGCTCCTTTATGGATCGAAGCTGGGTATCAGGATATAATTCTTTGCGACAGTCCAGTTCTGTGGTAAAGCAAAGCCACAAGTCCTCCCAAGGAATTTGATATATGGAGGATGGGCTGGTTTGGATAGTAGTAATAAGTTTTTCTATAATATGAATTGTTTGCATTGTATTCACCTATATGAGATTGTTGAGTGCGGTGTTTGCTTGGCTCATTGTGTTCGAGTACATTATACCACGTTGACTAACGTCTCCGTGCGAGCATTCGCTTTATAGAGCCCTCTGCATGCACGCAGGGCTCTGCAAAGCTCATTATACCATAAAGGAAAAGACGGTACAAGAAATGACTGGAGGAAGTATGAATAAAACGAAAGAACTGTTATTGAAAATAAGAGATGCTATTGTAAGCGGGCGTTTGCCGGTAAGTAATGTGCCGCTTGCGGATATTAAGAGCAGTGTTTATTATGAGCTGGAATTGAATCGTAATACAGTAACAGAAAAACAATATGCAAGTATATTGGAAAGCTATGAAAGATTGTGTGAGAATGTTTTAGAGGATGAGTGGGATGTCAGTAAAATCATTATGTTGTTGGATGCTATGATTTTGTGCATGGATATGTTATCCGATGCTATTCGAACTCTGGCAAACAGGGAGTACTGGGAATATAAGCATCGGGAGGAATTGGACAATCCTAGGATACAGGAAGTCATAGCATATATTGATAAAAAGAAGAATATAAGCTTATTGAATTATGATTTTGTGGAGGAATATACGAAGCAACCGGTAGAGGTATTCTTTGATGACACCTGTGGGATGCTCTACATACCATATAAGGGTAGGAGGATGTATTTTCCGGAAAGCTGGGATAGAAATAAAATCACACAGTATTATTGTTCGGTAGTAGCGGAACAGGATGTACGCTCTCCCCATTGCTATAAATGTGATGGATATATGGTAAAGGCAGGGGATGTTGTGGTAGATGTGGGAACGGCAGAAGGTATTTTTGCACTGGATGTGGTTGATATTGTTCAAAAGCTATATTTAATCGAAGCGGACGAGAACTGGGTGAAGGCATTAAAGCAAACCTTTCAAGCAGATATGGATAAGGTGCAGATTATCTATGGCTTTGCAGATGCAGTTAGTGATGGAAACAGAGTAGCGTTAGATACATTATTCGAAGAAGTAAACTATATCAAGATGGACATTGAAGGCTATGAGAAACCGGCTTTGCTAGGAGCAGGGAAGCTTTTGCAAAGAAGTCAGGATATTCGATGTGCTATTTGTGCATATCATTGCAAGGAAGATGAGAAGTGGATAAAGGATTACTTGCAAGTAAGAGGATTTGAGACAGCTGTTTCGGAAGGTTTTATTTGCCCAGATTGGATGATAGAGGCCTATTTGGAGGCAGAGCTGAGACGCGGCATTGTGTTTGGGAGAAAGAGGTAGGAAAAAGAATGATTTTATGTGGAGAACGGTAAGCGCTTTGGTTCGTGCTTACCGTCCTTTATTAATTAGTAAATTTTCTGGATTTATTTAGTGTTTCGAAGAATTCCATCATTGATTTCCTAATGTGACATGCTATACTATTTGTAAGCAAGAGTTTTATTATTCAAAATTCAAGTTTCTATGGACATGTGTCCATTCGTAGATTCCCTTGCGAAATACTCAAATAAGTGCAGGGAAGGTTCCCTGCGGAAAGGAAATTGAATATGTGTAAGAAATGGTTGTTGAGAAAGAGTCTTGGCAGCGTGAAGCGTTTATTTGCGTTTCCGTCGGGCTGGGAGTTTCGTAGCAATCGAAAGGTCAAGGACCGGTTGTTTCGAGAGCTTTTTGCGAAGGATAAGGAAGCCGGATTAAAAAAGGATATTTTATGCCGACACTCCCAATATAGGAAAGCATATGCATATATATTACCGGTTTGTCCATAATATTCCTAGCGTTTGCGAATGTGTATAGCATTTTCGGACGCTAGTTTATTTGGAGAAGGTAGTCCTATGAGAGGTATCTGTCGTATAAGTGTAATGTGGGAGCCGGTACAGAAATATGGCAGCAGGGTAAATAGTGTCATGTTGGTAATCCTGTTAACCGGTATGATTTTGTTCTACAATTGGAATGTGGAAGCGGTTAACATAACTCATGTATCCCCTGATATGGAGAAGAAAAATATATATGCATGGGTCAGGCAAAGGAATTTGACATTGCCGCAGCTGCATCTGATTGGGGAGCAAACCGGTTTGAAAGAGGATATTATACAGGAGCTGTTGGAGCAGGGCTACTGGCAGCTGGTTTTGGAGCTTCAGGAGGCTTATTATGCACCGGTGCATACAGTGAGCGAGAATAGTAGTATTTTGACGGTTTCTGAGTATTTGGTAGATGAAGAGGGTGAGTATGTGAAGGGGATGCCCATCGTGGATGTACAAGATGGAGACATTCTGATTACGAAGAATTCCAGATTTTTAGGCTGGCGAAACGGACATGCAGGGATTGTGGTAGATTCAGAAGCTGGTCTGGTGTTAGAAGCAATCATGTTGGGAACGGATACGAAGCTGTGTCGATTGGCGAAGTGGGAGGAGTATCCTTCCTTTCAGGTGTTGCGGTTGCGGGAGGAAATCTTTCATACGAGCCAGAGAACAGAAGCTACTGAGGTGTATGATACATTAGTGCAGTCGAATGATGGCGTGCAGCATCGGAAAACAACGCATTATGCAAAGGCGGCGGCACAATATGCAAAAAATTACTTGCAGGATATCCCTTATCATCTTCTGGCGGGAGTGGGAGAGCGGTTATTCGCTGATGGAGTATCTATCGTTACGGTGCATGCAACTGAAGAAGAGAATGGTGCTGTCGGCGTTCCGGTCTCTCAGTTAAAAGGAACCCAGTGTGCCCATTTGGTTTGGTATGCTTATAAACAGGTGGGAATTGACTTGGATAGTGATGGAGGGATTTTAGTGACCCCCTATGATATTCAGAACAGTCCCTATTTGGAGGTGGTACAGAGCTACGGATACTGATGGAATATGCAAAAGAGGTGGCGGCAGTCAGTTACAAATGAAGGAGGCAAAGAGGGAGTGCCGGTCTGATGTAGCAGAAAGATTTGGGGTGGGAAAACTTGTAAGCAGTTTCAAATTTTGCTTGAAATAAGTAACGTTATATCGTATATTATAAGTATGAAAATGTATAGTGGTGTAGGAAGGGGAACATTATGACAAAAGCGGAAATTTTGAAGCAGGAGATCCTGCGGCAGTACAGAAGTGTGCGGCAGTTTGCCATGGAAATGGATATACCATACAGCACATTGGTAACAGCACTGGAAAGAGGTATTGAGGGGATGGCCTATGGTACAGTGATTAAAATGTGCGATAAGTTAAATCTGAACCCGGTGGATTTTTCTCCTTTGGAGAAGGATACTGCTTTGGGGGCTCAGCTGATTGAAAATCGTGTGATGCAGTATTATCTGAAGCTGAATCAGAACGGACGTGATAAGGTGTTGGAGCTGATGGATGATTTCGTCCAGATTGACAAGTATAAGAGAGAAACGGTGTAAGAAATGAAGTATGATTATTTGATCGTAGGTACCGGTTTGTTTGGTGCGGTGTTTGCCCATGAGATGAAGAAGGTCGGAAAAAGCTGTCTGGCAATTGATAAGCGTGAACAGATCGCCGGAAATATTTATACCCAGGAACAGAATGGTATTCAGGTACATATGTATGGTGCACATATTTTCCATACTTCTAATAAGAAGGTTTGGGATTATGTAAACCAGTTTGCGGAATTTAATCATTATATTAATTCGCCCATCGCAGTTTATAAGGATGAGCTGTATAATATGCCTTTTAATATGAATACCTTTAGTAAAATGTGGGGCATTCGTACCCCGGCAGAGGCGAAGGCAATGATTGCCAAGCAGCGTGAGGAAGGTTATGTGGAGAGCCCGCAGAATGTGGAAGAGCAGGCGATGTCGCTGGTTGGTAAGGATGTGTATGAGAAGCTGGTAAAGGGCTACACGGAGAAGCAGTGGGGAAGAAGCTGTACGGAATTGCCGGCATTTATTATCAAACGTCTCCCGGTGCGCTTTACCTATGACAATAATTATTTTACGGATCCTTATCAGGGCATTCCAAAGGGCGGTTATACGCAGATTGTAGAGAAGCTGTTGGAGGGAACGCCGGTACAGCTGGGAATTACCTACAAGGAGTTTTTGGAACAGAATGCAGCAAAGGGAGAAGCGGCTGATACCTTCGGCAAGGTATTGTATACCGGTATGGTGGATGAGTACTTTGATTATCAGCTGGGTGAGCTGCAGTACCGTTCCTTGCGGTTTGAGCATGAACTGTTGGAGGGCTGTGACAATTATCAGGGAAATGCGGTGGTAAATTATACAGAGCGTGAGATACCCTATACCCGTATTATCGAGCATAAGCATTTTGAGTTTGGTACGCAGGCAGATACAGTGATTACCCGAGAGTATCCTGCTACCTGGCAGAAGGGCGACGAGCCCTACTACCCAATCAATGATGACAGGAATAATGCTTTATTTGCACAGTATAAGGAATTGGCAGACCGTGAAGAAAATGTGTTGTTTGGCGGTCGATTAGGCCAGTATAAGTATTATGACATGGATAAAGTAATTGAAGCTGCTCTACAGATGGTGGAGGGTGAGCTGTAAGAAAGACAAAAATGGCAAGTGAAGCTTCGCTTCACTTGCCATTTTTAATGTTAAGATTAACAATAACTATTAAACATCATGCCACTGTATGCACTGGTGACATATGGATTGGCGAAATTAGGACCGGGCTTCTTGTAAGCCACAATCTTTTTCTCTACATAATTCATCGGATTCAGAGAAATCTGCTGACTTTGCTGTATCAGTCGATTGGAGAAATCCTTCAGAGTGCCGAAGGCATCTTCAATATCTTCGTCCTCGGAAATACTCTTACCCAATGCATCCTTATCTACCTGAATAGTTCCGTCCTCAGTAATGTTTACTCCCATGTTTTGGAAAGCGGTACTGTACTGAGCAGCAATAAGGCTCATTTCTTTAATCGCATTCTTGCTGCGTGGCTGAGTGTTCAGGTAATCGGAAGTGGCTTTTATAAACTGGTTATAGCCATCCGCCAACTGCAAGACATTGTCAGTTAAGGAATCGACATCATTTTTCAAACCGATGGTGAGTGGTTCGCCAACTTTGCTGGAGCTGTGTAGCTGTACATCAAACATGCGACCGATAATCAGCTGGTTGGAGGTAGAGGTGCGTTCTTCCCCGTTCACCTTGAACTTGGCATTGGAAGCCTCGCGGCTGGTGTAATTGATACCCAGATAATCCACAGCACCTTTTGCTTTGCTGGTGTGAGCATCGCTGATGGTAAAGAGTGCGTCCTGTCCCTCTGAAAGACCGGTAGATTCGGAACGCAGAACCAAAGCAGTACGTCCTTCGGTTTCTAATATATTGGCTTTCAGTCCTACACCGGAAGTATTTACCAGACGAGCCAGACGTTCCTGCATGGATTGGTTGGTTTCATTCTCGGTAATGGAGAACTGAAATTCGTAGTTCATATCATTGATGGTGACGTCAAAGGAGTAAGTGTTTGGCGGCAGTTCCACCTTGCCCTTTTCCAAAAAGCGTCCCATGTTTTCCTGAGATGTGGCTAATTCCTGAACCTCTAATGTAAAGGAAGGAGAAGCCATACCGGGAGTATAGGAGCCTACAAATGTTGCGGAGGCAATGTCTTCATTGGTAGAATAAGCGGTCTTCTTACTCAAAAGCTCGGAATCATCCAAACCACCTAAGGAAGCAATGGTATTGTGAAGATTGCGGGCATTTTCCTTCAAGTCGATAGCATAACGCTGTACATCCTTGCCGGTAGTAGGAAGGTACCAAGGAGACTCTTTGTTTATTTTTACGATGGAATTATAAATATTACGCAACTCGCTCTTCTTGTGTGCATCATAACGTGTGGTGCTCTTGGGAGCATAAGTCGTCATATAATGATTATAGACAGTAGACAATACTGTGCTCATTGCCGTGCCTCCTTTCTTCCGTGAATTTGTCACTGTTCCGAGCCGGGAAAATGCATAGCATTTGCAAACGGTTCCGGACAGTGATTGGCCGGTCATATTGATTTTCAAAAAGAAATGTGGTACAATCTAAATCCGTTCAGACTGTTGTTTAACACTATAAACCCACTTTTTATAATTCGAGTTTAGCACATATAATAAGAAGAAACAAGTGGGAAACGAAATGTTTTTTAGAAAATACAACAAAAGTACAAAAAAGGAATTGACGTAGAGAAATAGATATGGTATATTGATTGAGCGAGATTGATTTTAGGTCTTTTTTTTATGCTCAAAATTTCGAAATGACTTGAAATTACATTGAAAGAAGAAACATAGAGATGCTGCCCCGGTGGCAGTAGAACGGAGGACAATATGCGTACAAAAATCACATTGGCATGTACAGAGTGCAAGCAGCGTAACTACAATACCACCAAGGATAAGAAGGCTCATCCTGACAGAATGGAAACCAAGAAGTATTGTAGATTCTGTAAGAGACATACAAATCATAAGGAAACCAAATAATTTCGTTCTGGAAAAGAGAACAAACGCAAGAGCCGTTTCGCGGTAGATTGGAGAAAATAATGGGAGATTCCGTAGAAAAGAATTTGGAAACCATGTCTGAAGCTAAGCCGGAAAAGAAAGCTGCTGAAAAAACAGCTAAGAAAACGGATAAGTCAAAGAAGGAGTCCAAGATTTCAGTCTTTTTTAAGGGTGTGAAGTCCGAGTTTAAGAAAATTGTATGGCCGGACAAACATTCCACATTTAAACAATCCGTAGCAGTTGTTTCTATATCCGTAGTTGTTGGTGTTATCATTGCAATATTGGATTTTGTGATTCAGTACGGCGTGAACTGGTTGACATCATTATAGAGCGAGGGTGATTATATGGCAGAGGCAAAATGGTATGTAGTTCATACTTATTCAGGATATGAGAATAAGGTCAAAGCCAATATTGAGAAAACAATCGAGAACAATAAGCATCTGGCTGAACAGATTCTGGAGGTAAGAGTACCTATGGAAGAAGTGGTTGAGATGAAGAATGGTGTGAAGAAGACCGTTCAGAGAAAACTGTTCCCGGGTTATGTACTCCTCAATATGGATATGAATGACGACACTTGGTATGTTGTGCGTAACACACGAGGTGTTACCGGATTTGTAGGACCGGGAAGTAAGCCGGTACCGCTTACTGAAGCAGAGATGAAGCCGCTTGGTATCAAGACGGATAATGTTTCTGTAGATTTCGTAGAAGGAGACAGCATTGCTGTTGTAGCAGGCGTTTGGAAGGACACCGTTGGTGTTGTTCAGAAGCTGGATTACGGCAAGCAGACAGCTACCATCAATGTAGAATTGTTCGGTAGAGAAACTCCGGTAGAAATCAGCTTTGCAGAAGTAAGAAAGCTTTAATGAGGAAAACGTTGCCGGACACATAGTGTTCGTAAGGAAAAGCAGCGGTTTTCAGGATTAAATTGTATATTTCACCAAAATGTTGGTGCAAATATAGAGCCAAAGGGTTATCCTTTGGCATGGCAACAAGTTAAGGGACGTAAGTCCCCGTGGGAGCAAGACTGATGTATGTCAGAGCACTTGCGCCGAATTACCACATTATAGGAGGTGCCACAATGGCAAAGAAAGTAACAGGTTATATCAAATTACAGATTCCTGCCGGAAAAGCAACACCGGCTCCACCAGTTGGTCCTGCACTTGGACAGCATGGTGTAAACATCGTTGAATTTACAAAGCAGTTCAACGCAAGAACAGCAGATAAGGGCGATTTAATCATCCCTGTTGTTATTACTGTATATGCAGACAGAAGCTTTAGTTTCATTACTAAGACTCCCCCTGCAGCAGTACTTTTAAAGAAAGCTTGCAACATTAAGTCTGGTTCAGGCGTTCCTAACAAGAACAAGGTTGCTACCATTTCTAAGGCTAAGCTTCAGGAAATCGCTGAAACTAAGATGCCTGACTTGAATGCAGCAAGTCTTGAGGCTGCTATGAGCATGATCGCTGGTACAGCTAGAAGTATGGGTATTGTAGTAGAGGATTAAAAGACGAAAAATATTAATATTTAGTTTGGGAGACAATCCGAAGAGATTGTCGTTAGAACCTAGGAGGTATAATAATGAAACATGGTAAGAAATATGCAGAAGTTGCTAAGTTGGTAGACAAGGCAACCTTATATGATCCGAGCGAAGCAATCGCACTTGTAAAGAAGACTGCAGTTGCTAAGTTTGATGAAACTGTTGAAGCACACATCAGAACCGGTTGTGACGGACGTCACGCAGACCAGCAGATTCGTGGTGCAGTAGTTCTTCCTAACGGAACTGGTAAGACTGTTAAGGTTTTGGTTTTCGCTAAGGGACCTAAGGTGGACGAAGCATTGGCTGCAGGCGCTGATTATGCAGGCGGTGAGGAACTCATTCCTAAGATTCAGAACGATGGATGGTTGGATTTCGACGTAGTAGTAGCTACCCCTGATATGATGGGTGTTGTTGGTCGTTTGGGTAAGGTTCTCGGACCTAAGGGCTTAATGCCTAACCCTAAGGCTGGTACCGTTACTATGGACGTTACCAAGGCTATCGCTGATATCAAGGCTGGTAAGATTGAGTACCGTCTTGACAAGACTAACATCGTGCATGTTCCTCTTGGAAAGGCTTCTTTCACACAGGAAGCTTTGGAAGAGAACTTCAAGGCTCTTATGGACGCTATCATGAAGGCTAAGCCAAGCGCTGTTAAGGGTGCATACTTGAAGAGCATCACCTTGACCTCTACTATGGGTCCTGGTGTAAAGGTTACCACATCTAAGTTTGTGTAAAATGTTATAAAGTGAAAAGTGCTGATTGATTAGTACGAATTAAGCAAACAGGCACACGGAAATAGAACCGTGTGCTTGTTTTTTTATGGTTTAACACCAAAGCCACAACCGACCTTGCCTCCTTTTTTCAGATGCTCTACGTAGCAACGTCGCAAGGAAGTATCAGTAGGCAGTATGAAAGGATTTTTTTCTTCGGTATCAAACAACCTCCACAAATCCTCTCCGTTATTGTCTTCCTGCCCAATGATATCGTATTCGGATAGGAAGCGATATGTGTTTGAGTTGGGAGGTAAAATATTTTTGTTTTCAGGATACAAAAGCCATGAAAAACAAACGAAGGGACAGTTTTCGCCCACCTGATCCTTGAAAAATTCTCGCGCTTGTGCATAGGATTTATCACAACTATCCTTGTCAAGGGGAGTCCCGGTTCTGGGAATATGAACGTTGATAACACGGCTTTTATCTCTTTTAAGATTTATACCATTTTTTTCATAGTCCTGCCAGGTGGTAATAATCTCAAACTGGAGCCGGCCTAATGCAAATCTGGTCAGGTTAAAGAAACCGCAGAACCAAGGAGATACGAAGGAACCACAAATACCCTTGACCAATTTGCATTCCTCGAGCTTCCACTTGAGATCGAGGACGCTGTCCTTGTATATTTGTATAGAAAGTCCTTTTGCAAAATATATTTCTTTTAGATGTTTAGTCATGCATATAAATGTCAGAAGTTCTACGGTATAATCATGTATTCCTGTGATTTGGGAAATATTCTTTGTTCTGCTGAAAACTTCGCTTTGATAATCCATTGTAATGTTTGCTTCATATGCCTGCAGTACTTCACTTAGAAGCTTATTGGCGGAAGGATTGGCAGTTATCGTGTCGTATGCACAGAGTAAACATTGTGCATCTCTGTTGTGGTATTCGAATTCATGAAAAAAATGAATTAAGTATTCTCTCATATATTGTACTCCTTGCACTTGGTATTGGTGAAATAATTATTCTTTCCGCATCACGGCAAAGATGTCCTTAGCTTTCAATACCATATATTTCTGATGGACGAAAACCAAAATGATGCTTAAAGCAGTTGGAAAAATAGCTTACATCCTTATAGCCACATTTCCAGGCAATATAGCGTATTTCTTCTTTTCCGGCTTTTAGAAGTTTTATGGACATTTCCATTCTCAGTGCCTGTACGTATTTGGTAAAGTTTAGACCTGTCATTTCTTTGAAACGGCGGCAAAAATAAGTTTCGTTATAACCAAACTGCAGGCTGATGTCCTTGGTGGTAAGTTTTTCGGTAAAATGGTCATTAACATACTTTATGATTGTATGAAATTTTTGGTCTGTTTCACTGATGATTTTTTCCGGAGTAGTAGCATAGTGATTTAGGATTCCTAATATTTCATAAATTTTACTTTCTGCCTGTAACGGATGGTATGCAGTGCGGTTTTCTGCTATCTGAATTAGTTGTACAATAGCATCCATTAAGAGAGAATCTTCGATAATTCGAGGGAAGATGGTGTTCCCTTTCGATATTGGCAACAGATATTTATCGGAGGCAGGTGTTGAATTGCAAAATTTTTCTACATCAAACATGATGGTATGATATTCAACGCCTTCCGGACCGGTGAAGCCGCCATGCATTTGACGAGGCGCACTTATGATCATTTGTCCGGGCAGTACTTCAAAATGACCTTCTTGTGAATGGAAACGCATGCTGCCTGAAATAATAAGATTTATCTCCATTCTGTCATGCCAGTGCATGCCAAAGCACATTCTGTCTGCACCCTCTATATTTTCATACAAATGTTTAATTGAGCTTTCTCCATATACTATCGGTATCAATTCTTTATAGGCATCTAACATATCAATCCCCCGAAAAATTATTGCTATAGATATTACACGTTTGATGAACTGATTTTAACATATTTTTAACATGCAGAAGTATACTATTTTGCTATCTGCTTGTAAGATATTTACCTTTTATAAAACGTAAAAATCTTACAACGATTAGTCCAAATCTTATAATCTCAGTGTAATCCATCGTGATAATATAATGTTATTAATATTTATAAATAAATCAATTCAAGATGGGAGGTATTTTGTATGAGAATTGGAACTTGCGTTTCGTTTTCAACGCTGGAGGGGATGGAGGAAAAACTATCTGTTCTTCGAGAGAATCAATTTGGTTCGTGCCAGCTCCTTTCCTGGAGCCCGGATGCATGGACGGAAGAAAATGCAGTTGCATTAAAAGCATTATTCGAAAAATATGATATTACTATTTCTGCGTTTTGGTGTGGTTGGGAAGGCCCCTGCGAGTGGAACTTTTATACCGGACAGCTGACATTGGGATTGGTTCCGCCGGACTATCGTACCATGCGGATTAGAAATCTCTGCGACGGTGCAGATTTTGCTCTGAAGCTGGGAGTTACGGATGTGATAACGCATATGGGATTTATCCCGGAAAATCCCTATGACCCTAATTTCAGTAGCTTTTGTGTGGCAGTAAAGGAAGTGGCTATGCACTTAAAAAATAATGGACAGTATCTGTTATTTGAAACCGGTCAGGAAACACCGGTGACTATGTTGCGTTGTTTTGAGACAGTAGGTTGTGATAATCTGGGAATTAACTTGGATACTGCAAATTTAATTCTTTATGGCAAGGCGAATCCGGCGGATGCACTTGATGTTTTTGGAAAATATGTAAGAAACCTTCATGCAAAGGATGGGTGTTATCCAACAAATGGTCATGATTTGGGATGTGAGACCCGTATAGGAGATGGTAAGGTGAATTTTCGGGTGGTTTTTCAAAAGCTACATGAACTGGGCTATGATTCTTATGTAACGATTGAACGTGAGATTTCCGGAGAACAGCAGCTGGTTGATATACTGGAATCGCGAGAATATCTGCAAAATATTATTGATGAAGTTTATGGCAAATAAGAGTGACGGAAAGGATGAGAATATGTTGAAAATTGGTTTGGTAGGTGTAGGCGGTATTAGTGGCGAACATATCCCGGTGTGGGAAGCTATGGAAAATACAGAATTGGTGGCAATGTGTGATATTCGTCCTGAACGTATGGAAGGTTATGTGGGTAAGCATAGATATATAGATTTTGATGAAATGTTAGAACAAGAGGAAATTGATATCCTGGATATTTGTCTGCCAACTTATTTGCATGCGGATTTTGCTATAAAGGCTATGGAGAGGGGAATACATGTAATTTGTGAGAAGCCGATTTCATTGAAGGAGGAAGATGTGGCACGTATTTATTCCACGGCACAGAGGATGAATGTAAATTTTATGGTTGCACAGGTACTACGTTTCTGGCCGGAATATGAGTTGGTAAAGGAGATTTATGATACCGGGAAATATGGAAAGCTTCTGTCCGGTTATATGAGCCGTTTGGGAACTTGTCCGAAATGGAGTTGGGATAACTGGATGAAGGATCCTTCTCGAAGTGGTTTGGTTCCTTACGATTTGCATGTGCATGATGTAGATTTCATGATATATGCATTTGGTCGGCCGGTTGGTGTGCAGAGACAGCGCTCGAAGAGACCGGAGCAGGATTATATCAGTGCGACTTATGAGTATAAGGATTTCTTTATTACAACTGAGGCGGCTTGGTATGCAGCACCCCTACCATTTAATGCAGGCTTTCGCTTCCAGTTTGAAAATGCCCTGATTACCTATATGGACGGAAAGTTCATGGTTTATCAGAATGATGATACGATATTGGATTTATCAACAGCAGCAACGGATGGTGCAGGTGCAATTAACCTGCCCAAAACAAATGCATATGCCAATGAAATACACTATTTTACCAATTGTGTATTAGAGGGGGAATTTCCTGAGAAGATAAAACCGGCAGAGTTAGAGCAGGTAATAAGTATATTAAACGGAATGTAATTAGCCACTTCATGAAAGCATTATCATGTGTTACGGCAGCTTCCTCATAAGAGGAGATGTTATATTGTGAGGCAATGCTGTCTGTCCAGGGGCTGTTGGCAGTCCAACTGCCCATTAGTACAAAATTATTTCGGGAAGGTGTGGTTTCTTGAAAAATAGCTTCTGTGAAATAGGAAAAACTGTTGGTATCCAATAAATATAAATTTTCCCTGTTCTGATAAAAATAAGTTCGCATTTCCTGATAATTTTCAGCATATTGTACTTTGGACTTGCTATATTGGATTACATTATTCAAGTGAGGTATGCCCCATTTAAAGGAGATAAATAGGAGGCAACCGGCAAAAAATCCCCATAAAAATCGGGGGAGGGTTTGGCGAGAGGAGCCTTTAAACTGCCAAAGCTGTTGCTTGCAGATAATTCCCAGAAGCATCAGGATTTCCATAATATAAATACCCTGTGTTACTCGTGGCAATGGACGTCCGATGAATAATAAATATCCCCAGACAATCATTCTTCCTGCAAAAATAGCCAGTAAATCTGCAAGAGCTGACCACTTTTTGAAGCAGAGTATGAATAATAAAGTGAAGAAATATAGTACATATGCCAGTAAATTCAAAGGACGGTCTTCATACGAAGTAAGGTGCCGCTCGAAAAAGTTTAATACTATGGACTTTATATTCAAGTTAAAACGGTGTGAAATATCTGCCATTTCCTGCATAAAGGCTGTATCAATTCGTTCATCCAGAAGCAATTGGTAATGGTCGCGCGCGGACAGGTAGGAGGTATAACTGATACCGAGAGCCACATATTGTGAACGATATGTTTCGTAGTTATAGTCCACTACTTGTTCACGGGCGGTGTTGTATTGTCGGAAGGCTTGCCATTCCTCGCTGCGGTAAGCAAAGTGATTAATGGAGAGTGCTAACAGCAAGATGCTGAGCAGGCTGAGACCATATACACATAAAGACTTGAACATTCGGGGGTTCTTTCGCCAGCGCATAAAACCGATAAGAAAAAATGTGGGTAGCAGCATAATGCATGCTTTGTCTCGCAGTTCCAAGGCCAGGAAAAAGAGACATTTCTGCCACAGCTTGTGAAAGCAGGCGGAAAGGACATAAAAAGCAAAGGATATGCTCAAAAAGGAATAGTTAAACAGCAAAATACCATACCACGGAAGGGATGGAAAAAAGCGGTAAAGTACATTTAAAAGGATACCGGATAGATATCCAATATGTAATAAATGAGCTTCCGGAGTACCGGTCATTTCGCCGGAGGCAATTTGTTTTAAAAAGAAATCATCATTATTGAAATAAATAGGTGTAATATCTCCCAATGCAAATAGTAGCAGAGGGAACAGGAGAAAAAGCAATAAGTTGAAAAGGGTACTTTGTCTTTGAGTCATAGGTGCCTCCTGAAAACGATGGTTTAGGGTATGTCTATTCTATAAAGATAAATGTTATAATAGCTGTCCGGTGTGGAAAAGGGTTCCTCACGCAAAAGTGTCAGGTTCATATCTGCGGCAGGTACAATGTATGCAGCAGACAAAATATAGTCGCAGCCCAGTTCCTGTAAAGCTTGGGTATCCAGCTCCAGAGTATTGTACCAGAAGGTACCTTTTTCGATATTGTAGTAGCCGCCGTTTTCTGCACTGAACAGATAGCAACGGTTGCCCCAAGTATCATAGGTCAGGCGCAACCAGTCGGATTTGGACAACTCAGTGGCGATGACTTCACGGAAAGCATACTTGTACTCCAAAGGATAGTTGTTGGAGTAGCCGTCTATACAGTAGAACCCATGGTAGAGTGCAGCGGAAGGGTCGATGCCCAGACTGGCTACCTTGTATTCATCGATGGTCAGACCTTCAGAGGCGGCAAGGAAATCCTCCACCTGTTCCATAACATCCGGTGCAAAATAATCCTTCCAGCTGATGGTTTCATAATCAGGCAGTAGAAGCTCCTGCACACAGGGTTTGACAAAAGAACCCTTTAACCATTGGAAGCCCAGATTTGCCAGACAGATAAAGTTCAGGCATACCAGAAGCAGGAGGAAAAAAGCGTGGGTGAGTTTCTTCAGGTGGATGCGGTTCATCCAAGTAAGCTTCAGACAAAGTGCCAGTGCTATATACCAAAGGCTGGGAGTAATCCACAATACACGACTGAACTGAAAAGAGCGCAGGGCACCAAACTGTTCGCGAACAGCCACAATAGGTGCAATGCTCCAGAAGGAGGCCAGTAGATATAGGAGGAAAAGCAATAGAGCATCCCAGAAGAGCCATTTGCAGTATTTTTGTGCTTGCGCAGATTGTCTGCGGAAGGTAAGCACGGCAAAAAGTAATGTGCCGATAATCACAGGTAACAGGCACGCATGATAGTCCGGTATGTGGTCGCTATTTTCCTGAAGATACTGGGAAAACTGTGAGAAGAGAGGGGCACTGTTCAAAGTATACTCTTCCTTGTGGGAGATAAAGCCGTTGTTCAGTCCTAAAATTTGTGCTATGAGAGATAAATTCTCTGCCAGATACACCACCAGCATAAGTAAGAATGCTCCCAAAAGAGGGAAATGGTATCGTGTTCTTTTTTGAACCAGAAAAAGAACGGTCAGGACACTGCCGATGAGTAACCAGCCGAAGCCGATGAGAACTAACGACGACATGCCTGTGTAAAATGCCACATATAAATAAGAAGCAAGTTTATGCTTGTGGCAGTATAAATTGTGAAAACAAATAAGTAATAAAGGCGTGCCGTACTGTGCCAGTCCATATACCGGCAAAAAAGGAAGAAAAGTATATAGTATGGCTATGATAAAGGTGATATACTTGTTATCGGTAATACGGTTTATGAGAAAAAACATTCCTATATAGGCTAAGGTTTGTCCCAGAAGCTGCATAATAGAAAAAGCAGTAAAGGGAGAAAAAACACAAAATAATAAAACTGCCAGCGGTGCCGGAGGTGTCAGAGCTGTTTTACCCACCCCATTTAGAAATTCCGGTATGATGTCCTGATCGGAGAATAAATACTTCGCTTGATAAATGTAAGCAATGATTTCACCGTCTAATTGGTCGTGGTAGTGAACGATGGAATCAGTGCCTAAAAGCAGGGTTGGTATCAGGGAGAGGAACAGGATAACAAACCCAAAGAAAAAGAGATGTTTGGTTTTTATGTGAGTAATTAGTTTCTTCATATATAATCCTCTGAATAATTCTTCATATAATTAATTTGCAAAAAGGAGGCTGTGATTGCCAATGGATATCTTGTATTGAATATTGTAACATAAAACCATGACTTTTCAAGAAAGTTATCCGGGAATTTAAAAATTATGTGTTGACAATTGAAAAAGCATGTGATATTCTTTTAAAGGTTATTAAACCACGCCGAAGACAGTAGGTCCTCAAAGAGGCAAACCGATAAGGAATGCTGATGGAGGGTAAGCAGGACAAACGCCTACCGAGGAGAGAGAGTTAATTGCGAAATGACTATGCCTTCCTGTCTTTGGACCGGGAGGTTTTATTTTTAAATAGAACTCCTTTCGGCAAACAAATCTATAAGGAGGGAAAACAGAATGGCAAAAGTTGAATTAAAGCAGCCTATCGTAGAAGAGATTTCTGCCGGTATTAAGGACGCACAGTCAGTTGTATTGGTTGACTATCGTGGACTTACTGTTGAACAGGATACCGAATTACGTAAGCAGTTACGTGAAGCAGGAGTTGTTTACAAGGTTTACAAGAACACCATGATGAACTTTGCATTCAAGGATACCGATTTCGAAGGACTTGCTCCTTACTTAAACGGTCCTAGTGCAATGGCTTACTCTACTACAGATGCAACTGCACCTGCAAGAGTATTGGCTGAGTTCGCAAAGAAGGCTAAGGCACTTGAAATCAAGGCCGGTGTTGTAGAAGGCAATGTATACGACGCTAAGGGAATGGAAGCAATCGCAAACATTCCTTCCAGAGAAGTGCTTATTTCCAGATTACTTGGAAGTATGCAGTCTCCTATGGCAAACTTCGCTCGTGTTATCAATCAGATTGCAGAGAAGAATGCCTAGGATGAAAAGGATTTCTAGGTTGCTAAAGGACAGCAACCAAGAAATACTATGTTTCGTCCCGAGAGAATTGCAAGCAATTCTCTAAGACAAAAAGAAAAAACTAATAAAAACAATATTATTTAAAAATGGAGGATATTAAAAATGGCTAAATTAACAGCTCAGGAATTAATCGATGCTATCAAAGAGTTAACTGTATTAGAATTAAATGATTTAGTAAAGGCTTGTGAGGAAGAGTTCGGCGTATCTGCAGCAGCAGGTGTTGTTGTAGCAGCAGCTGGCCCTGCAGTAGAAGTAGAAGAGAAGACCGAGTTCGACGTTGAATTAACTGAAGTAGGTGCTGAAAAGGTTAAGGTTATCAAGGTTGTTCGTGAAGTAACCGGTTTAGGCTTGAAGGAAGCTAAGGACGTTGTTGATAACGCTCCTAAGACTCTTAAGGAAGCTGTTTCTAAGGAAGAAGCTGAAGACATCAAGAAGAAACTTGAAGAAGTTGGCGCTAAGGTTACTCTTAAGTAGTCGAGATAAGCGGACTGAACGCAAAACAAAAAGAACCTCATGGTATCATGCTTGCATGGAATGCCATGAGGTTTATTTTTGTTTTATGCGAAGGCACAACGTGCATCTGGAAATCGCAAGGCGATTTCCAGATTGTTCAGTCCGCTTAAGTATTTCCAAAAAATGAAAAATCCAGCTTGACTCCTTGAAAACAATGTGTTACTATGGTAAATGCACTATTGTGGTGTGTTATGCTTATTAGAGTGGTTCAGTATACTTAGAATTTAGCTAAAATAAGCGAAATCAGAAAGAACGGGGTGAAATGTCAATGGAAAAGAACAGAATACGTCCTATTGCCAACAGCAAGAATATGCGTATGAGTTATTCAAGACAAAAAGAGGTTTTAGAGATGCCCAACCTGATTGAGGTCCAGAAGGATTCTTATCAGTGGTTTTTAGACGAAGGCTTGAAAGAGGTTTTCGACGATATCTCTCCTATCGCTGATTACAGCGGTTCCTTGAGTCTTGAATTTGTAGACTTCGAATTATGTGAAAACGAAGTAAAGTATTCTATTGAAGAATGCAAGGAAAGAGATGCAACATATGCAGCTCCCTTAAAGGTGAAAGTTCGTCTTTACAATAAGGAAAAGGAAGAAATCAGTGAACATGAAATTTTCATGGGTGAGCTTCCTCTTATGACAGCTACCGGTACCTTTGTTATTAATGGTGCGGAACGTGTAATTGTAAGCCAGTTAGTTCGTTCTCCTGGTATTTACTATGCTATCGGTCATGACAAGATTGGTAAGAGATTGTTCTCCAGTACCGTTATTCCCAACCGTGGTGCATGGTTAGAGTACGAAACCGATTCCAATGACGTATTTTACGTACGTGTGGATAGAACCAGAAAGGTGCCGATTACGGTATTGATTCGTGCACTGGGTATCGGAACCAACGACGAAATCAGAGAAGTATTTGGTGACGAGCCGAAAATCGAAGCCAGCTTTGGAAAAGACACTACTGAGAATTATCAGGAGGGTCTGTTAGAGTTGTACAAAAAAATCCGTCCTGGTGAGCCTTTGAGCGTGGAAAGCGCAGAAAGCTTAATCAATGCTATGTTCTTTGAGCCCCGTAGATATGATTTGGCGAAGGTTGGTAGATATAAATTTAATAAGAAGCTTGCATTGAAGAATCGTGTAAGACATCAGATTTTGGCTGCAGATGTTGTAGATCCTGCTACCGGTGAAGTAATCGCTACAGCAGGTACCAAGGTAACAGCTGAGCTGGCTGATGAAATTCAGAATGCAGCAGTTCCGTTTGTATATATTCAGACAGAGGAGAGAAATGTAAAGGTTCTTTCCAATATGATGGTTGATATTACCAAGTATGTAGATTGCAATCCCAAGGAGTTGGGTATTACCGAATTGGTATATTATCCGGTACTGGCACAGATTCTGGAAGAGTTTTCCGCAGATCCGGAAGCTTTGGCAGAAGCAATCAAGAAGAATGCTTATGAATTGGTTCCGAAGCATATTACAAAGGAAGATATCTTTGCTTCCATTAACTATAATATGCACTTAGAGTATGGTTTGGGTAATGATGATGATATCGACCACTTGGGTAACAGACGTATCCGTGCGGTTGGTGAGCTTCTTCAGAACCAGTATCGTATCGGTCTTTCCAGAATGGAGAGAGTGGTTCGTGAGCGTATGACCACACACGATGCTGAGGAGATTTCTCCTCAGTCCCTGATTAATATTAAGCCTGTAACTGCAGCAGTGAAGGAGTTCTTCGGTTCCTCCCAGCTGTCACAGTTCATGGATCAGAACAACCCTCTGGGTGAGTTGACACATAAGAGACGTTTGTCTGCACTTGGCCCCGGTGGTTTGTCCAGAGACCGTGCCGGATACGAGGTTCGAGACGTACATTACTCACACTATGGCAGAATGTGTCCTATCGAGACCCCTGAAGGTCCTAACATCGGTTTGATTAACTCTCTTGCAAGCTATGCAAGAATTAACGAATATGGCTTCGTAGAGGCTCCATATCGTAAGATTGATAAGGCAGATCCCGCAAATCCTCGTGTAACTGAGGAAGTAATTTATATGACTGCTGATGAAGAGGATAATTATCATGTAGCACAGGCGAACGAGGCACTGGATGCAGAAGGTCACTTCATTCGTAACAGTGTTTCCGGTCGTTACCGTGAAGAAACTCAGGAATATCCGAAGGCGATGTTCGATTACATGGACGTATCTCCGAAGATGGTATTCTCTGTAGCAACAGCGTTGATTCCTTTCTTGGAGAACGATGATGCGAACCGTGCGCTGATGGGTTCCAACATGCAGCGTCAGGCCGTTCCGCTTCTCTTTACCGATGCACCTGTAGTAGGTACCGGTATGGAAGTGAAGGCAGCAGTAGACTCTGGTGTTTGTGTAGTGGCACCCAAGGCAGGTACTGTTGATTATGTATCTTCTAATTTGATTAAGATGACCTATGATGATGGTGAAAAGGGTGAAATTCATCTTGCGAAGTTCACCAGAAGTAACCAGTCCAACTGTTACAACCAGAAGCCTATCGTATTCAAGGGCGACCATGTTGCAAAGGGACAGGTTATCGCTGATGGTCCTTCTACCTGTGAAGGTGAATTGGCTCTTGGTAAGAACCCTCTCATCGGTTTCATGACCTGGGAAGGTTACAATTACGAAGATGCGGTATTGTTAAGTGAAAGATTAGTTCAGGAAGATGTTTATACATCTATCCATATTGAAGAATACGAAGCAGAAGCTCGTGACACCAAATTAGGACCGGAAGAAATCACCCGTGATGTTCCCGGCGTAGGTGATGATGCTCTCAAGGATTTGGACGAGAGAGGTATTATCCGTATTGGTGCAGAGGTTCGTGCCGGTGACATCTTAGTTGGTAAGGTTACACCGAAGGGTGAAACCGAGCTGACTGCTGAAGAGAGACTCCTCAGAGCTATCTTTGGTGAGAAGGCAAGAGAAGTAAGAGATACTTCCCTGAAGGTTCCTCATGGCGAGTATGGTATCGTTGTAGATGCAAAGGTATTTACCAGAGAGAACAGCGATGAATTGTCACCCGGTGTAAACCAGGCAGTTCGTATTTATATTGCACAGAAGAGAAAGATTTCCGTTGGTGATAAGATGGCTGGTCGTCACGGTAACAAGGGTGTTGTTTCCCGCGTATTGCCGGTAGAAGATATGCCTTATCTGCCAAACGGTCGTCCTTTGGATATCGTATTGAATCCTCTGGGCGTACCTTCCCGTATGAACATCGGACAGGTATTGGAAATCCACTTGTCATTGGCTGCAAAGGCTCTTGGCTTCAACGTGGCAACACCGGTATTCGATGGTGCAAACGAGAAGGATATTATGGACACCTTGGATTTGGCAAATGACTATGTAAATTTAGAGTGGGAAGAGTTTGAAGCAAAGCATGGCGAAGAACTGCTTCCGGAAGTGTTGCAGTATTTATCAGACAACAGAGACCACAGAGAGCTGTGGAAGGGCGTACCCATTAGCCGTGATGGTAAGGTTCGTCTCCGTGACGGTAGAACCGGTGAGTATTTTGACAGCCCGGTAACCATCGGTCACATGCACTATCTGAAGCTGCATCACTTGGTAGATGATAAGATTCACGCACGTTCAACCGGTCCTTACTCCTTAGTTACCCAGCAGCCTCTGGGTGGTAAGGCACAGTTCGGTGGACAGCGTTTCGGAGAGATGGAAGTTTGGGCGTTGGAGGCATATGGTGCTTCTTACACTCTGCAGGAAATCTTGACCGTGAAATCCGATGATGTAGTAGGACGTGTAAAGACCTACGAAGCCATCATCAAGGGTGATAACATCCCTGAACCTAGCATCCCTGAATCCTTCAAGGTATTGCTGAAAGAATTGCAGGCTCTTGGTTTGGATGTAAGAGTACTTCGTGAGGATCGTACCGAAGTAGAAATCATGGAAAGCATTGATTACGGTGATGCTGACTATCGTTATGAGATGGAAGGCGACCGCAAGTATGATGACAATTATGACAGTGCTTCTCTCGGCGAAATGGGCTATCAGTCACAGGAATTTAACTCCGATGGTGAATTGGAAGCTACCGAGGATGATTACTATGATGACGATTACAGCGATGAAGGATTGGATGATTCAGACGAATTCTAAACAAAATAGTGGAAGGGAGTGCCATTAATGTCAGATACAAGAAATAGTGAAACAACCTATCAGCCTATGACATTTGATGCCATCAAAATCGGTTTGGCTTCTCCGGATAAAATCCGTGAGTGGTCCCATGGTGAGGTGACAAAGCCGGAGACAATCAACTACAGAACCTTGAAGCCGGAAAGAGACGGTTTGTTCTGTGAGAAGATTTTCGGACCCAGCAAGGATTGGGAATGTCATTGTGGAAAATATAAGAAAATCAGATATAAGGGCGTTGTCTGCGACCGTTGTGGTGTGGAAGTAACCAAGGCTACCGTTCGTAGAGAGCGTATGGGACATATCGAGCTTGCAGCTCCTGTGTCTCATATCTGGTACTTCAAGGGTATCCCTAGCCGTATGGGCTTGATCCTTGATCTTTCTCCCAGAGTACTGGAGAAAGTATTGTATTTCGCTTCCTACATCGTATTGGATGCGGGTGAGACCAATATGGAATACAAGCAGGTATTAACCGAGAAGGAATACCAGGATGCAAGAGAAACATGGGGCAATAAGTTCCGTGTAGGTATGGGTGCAGAAGCCATCAAGGAGCTTTTGCAGGCTATCGATTTGGAAGGAGAAGCAGTTGAGCTGAAGGAAGGCTTGAAGGATTCTACCGGACAGAAGAGAGCACGTATTATCAAGAGACTGGAAGTAGTAGAAGCATTCCGTGGTTCAGGCAACAAGCCTGAATGGATGGTAATGGATACCATTCCGGTAATTCCTCCTGATTTGCGTCCTATGGTTCAGTTGGATGGTGGTCGTTTCGCAACCTCCGATTTGAATGATTTGTACAGAAGAATTATTAATAGAAATAACCGTTTGAAGAGATTGTTAGAGCTGGGCGCTCCTGATATCATCGTTCGTAACGAGAAGAGAATGCTTCAGGAAGCAGTAGATGCTCTCATCGACAACGGCAGACGCGGTCGTCCGGTAACAGGCCCCGGTAACAGAGCATTGAAGTCTCTGTCCGATATGTTAAAGGGTAAAAACGGACGTTTCCGTCAGAACCTGTTAGGTAAGCGTGTAGACTACTCCGGACGTTCCGTTATCGTAGTAGGTCCTGAACTGAAGATTTATCAGTGTGGTTTACCGAAGGAAATGGCTATCGAATTGTTCAAGCCCTTCGTTATGAAGGAGCTGGTAGCAAAGGGTATCAGCCAGAACATTAAAAATGCAAAGAAGCTTGTAGAGAGATTGGATACACAGGTTTGGGACGTTTTGGAAGAGGTAATCAAGGAACATCCTGTTATGTTGAACCGTGCTCCTACTCTGCATAGATTGGGTATTCAGGCATTCGAGCCTATTCTGGTAGAAGGTAAGGCGATTAAGCTGCATCCATTGGTATGTACCGCGTTCAATGCGGACTTCGATGGTGACCAGATGGCGGTACATCTTCCTTTGTCCGTAGAGGCTCAGGCAGAGTGTCGTTTCCTGTTGCTCTCACCGAACAACTTGCTGAAACCTTCCGATGGTGGTCCCGTAGCGGTTCCTTCTCAGGATATGGTTCTTGGTATTTACTACCTGACACAGGAGAGACCCGGCGCAAAGGGCGAAGGTAAGTTCTTCAAGAATGTAAATGAAGCGATTTTGGCATATGAAAATCAGGTGATTACTTTGCATTCCAGAATCAAGGTAAGAGTAACCAAGACTACTGCTGACGGAGAAGAAGTAAGCGGTAATGTAGAATCTACCTTGGGACGTTTCCTCTTTAACGAAATCCTTCCTCAGGATTTGGGCTTTGCAGAGAGAAACACTCCGGAAGATATGCTGAAGCTGGAAGTAGACTTCCACGTTGGCAAGAAGGGCTTGAAGCAGATTTTGGATAAGGTTATTAATATTCATGGTGCTTCTAAGTCTGCAGAAGTTTTGGATGACGTAAAGGCTATCGGTTACAAGTACTCTACCAGAGCTGCTATGACCGTATCCATTTCTGATATGACCGTGCCTGCAAAGAAGCCGGAAATGTTGGCTGCTGCTCAGGCAACTGTAGATAAGATTGCTGCTAACTTCCGCCGTGGTTTGATTACCGAGGAAGAAAGATATCGTGCAGTAGTAGAAACATGGAACGAAACCGATAAGGAGCTGACAGAAGTACTGCTTTCCGGCTTGGATAAGTACAACAACATCTTCATGATGGCTGACTCCGGTGCGCGTGGTTCCAACCAGCAGATTAAGCAGCTGGCAGGTATGCGTGGTTTGATGGCTGATACAACCGGTAGAACTATCGAGTTGCCCATTAAGTCAAACTTCCGTGAAGGTCTGGACGTATTGGAGTATTTCATGTCTGCGCATGGTGCTCGTAAGGGTCTGTCCGATACCGCTCTTCGTACAGCGGACTCCGGTTATTTGACACGTCGAATGGTTGACGTATCACAGGAATTGATTATCCGTGATGTGGACTGCTGTGAAGGTCGTGCTGAAATTCCGGGTATGGTGGTTAAGGCATTTATGGATGGTAAGGAAACCATCGAAAGCTTAAAGGATCGTATCTTAGGCAGATATTCCTGCGAAGATATTTACGATAAAGACGGCAACAGAATTGTGAAGCGTAATCATATGATTACTCCCAGCAGAGCTGCAAAGATTATCAGCGTAGGCGTAAACGAAAAGGGTGAGCCTATTGAAAGCGTAAAGATACGTACCATTCTGACCTGTCGTTCACACAATGGTATCTGTGCGAAGTGTTATGGTGCTAACATGGCTACCGGTGAAGCAGTACAGGTAGGTGAAGCAGTAGGTATTATTGCAGCACAGTCTATCGGTGAGCCGGGTACACAGTTGACCATGAGAACCTTCCATACCGGTGGTGTAGCGGGTGATGATATTACTCAGGGTCTTCCTCGTGTAGAAGAGCTTTTCGAGGCCAGAAAGCCGAAGGGACTTGCAATTATCGCTGAGTTCGGTGGTAAGGCGGAAATTCGTGATACCAAGAAGAAGCGTGAAGTAGTGATTACCAACGAAGAAACCGGAGAAACTAAGGCATACTTAATTCCTTACGGTTCACGTGTAAAGATTATGGATGGCCAGATGTTAGAGGCTGGTGATGAGTTGACCGAAGGTAGTGTAAACCCACATGACTTATTAAAGATTAAGGGTATCCGTGCTGTTCAGGATTACATGCTTCGTGAAGTTCAGAGAGTTTATCGTTTACAGGGTGTAGACATTGCAGATAAGCATATCGAAGTGATTGTTCGTCAGATGCTGAAGAAGATTCGTATCGAGAACAATGGAGATACTGATTTCTTACCCGGTACTTTGGTAGATATTCTGGAGTACGAGGATATGAACGCAGAGCTGGTAGCACAAGGTAAGGAGCCGGCAGACGGTAAGCAGGTATTGCTTGGTATTACCAAGGCTGCACTGGCAACCAATTCCTTCCTGTCAGCAGCATCCTTCCAGGAAACCACCAAGGTTCTGACCGAAGCAGCTATCAAGGGTAAGATTGACCCGTTGGTAGGCTTGAAGGAGAACGTAATCATTGGTAAGCTGATTCCTGCAGGTACCGGTATGAAGAGATATCGTACCACTACCTTGAGTACAGACGCACAGTTGGCTATTCCGGAAGAAGTGGCTGATTATGTGGAAGGTGTAGTTGATTTGGCTGAGGATATGGCTGATGAGACAGAGGCAGAAGCAGTAACTACAGAAGAATAAATAGTGCGAAATGCATGAAGATGCCCGGTTCGAAAGAACCGGGCATTTGATTCGCATGACATAGACAAAAACGAACAAGCATTATCCTGTGTAAGTGTTTCTGATGTATGTATTTATGGTATCACAATCATGTTATTTTCGTATTCCACATCACCGGTGGTGATGACCTGCCATGCGGCAATTTCATAGAACGGATCGCCGCTATGTTGAGGATACAGAATATTTATCTTCACGGATAAATTCTGCAGATCCGTGATTGGGTAAGTAAAAGCTTCCTGATAGCCTACCTGAGCATAGTATTCTGTTTCGTTTTTGCAGGAAGCGAAAGCCTGTGCTAAGGTTTCATCCAAGCGGGTTACATCGGCAGTTGCCTGATTGTGTGCCTGATAATAAGCCTGTGTACGTTCCGCTACCTTGGTGGACAATTTCGCATCTGCATTGGCACTGACGATACTCAGTGTGGCAAAGGCTACCAGACACAATATCACAAATATTAATAGGATAGAAGAGGAACCAATATTAATGTGAAATTCTTTGTTTTCTGTATTTTTATTCATTGGGCACCATCCCTTCTGCAATGTGATGCTCCACATGCAAGGTGTAAATCGGTTGCTCCCCATCACTATAATAGACGGCAATATCCGCAGATATATTACTTCCGATAGGATTGATACAGTCGCATATTTGCTTTGTATAAGTTAGGGTAGAGGTGTAATCTCCTTCCGAAACAGTTAATAATTGGTTTTCATTCCTTAAATGACTGCCGGGGAACAGGGGCTGTAATTGTTCCATATCTCCGTCAACACCAATAAAGGCTTCTGCCAGATTTTGTGATTGGGTTACCGCATAGTTCAAGTTTTGTGTATCCCGGCTCAAAGTGTGGGATTTCACAAACAAGCGAATGCATACGGTACTGGCCAGCGAAAAGAACAGCAAAGCAATGATGACTTCCATTAAAAAGAGAGAGGATTTGGAATGCTTCATTGGGCTACCTCCTTTGCACCACTGTGTAGGGCTGTATATATGGTTTTTGTTTCCCCCTCTGTTGTTGTCAGGGTAATGGCTAATAGGTTGTTATTTACATATTCCAAGTGAAAATCCTGAAGCTCCATAATAGAAGTACCTGCTTCCAAAGGGGCACTTCCAATATTGCTGCCTGCACGCATGAATAATTCCTTCAGTTCACCGTTATGGAAATAGATATAGGTGGCATAAACAGAACCATAAACATCCTTGGAAAATACCAAGGCTTCACAGTTTTCCAGTGTATCGATATAAATACTATCGTAAATATCGTTTTGTCTGACCTTTTCGGAAATATAAGAGCAGGCTGTTCTGGATTCAAAATTCTGACTCATGGAAGCTACCGTGCTCTTGTATATGTTTGCACCCAGCACTACCAAAATCAGTGCTGAGAGAGCAAATACAGCAAAGAGAGCCAGTACAAAGAGGATATCTACGATATGTCGTTTTTCTTGTTTGGGTTGCATGATTCCCTCATCTCCTTCCGTTTAAGGCCGGTTCTCATCTTGGAGTGGCAAAACGACCACTTCCGGGGAGAGATTGGAGCCTACCGGCTGATAATCTACCAGATATTTCTTCTCGTCATAGGTGAGCCCGTAATGTTCTTTCAAATAATCCAGGTCGGGCGGATACATGCCTTCTACCGCATAGCATTGGGCGATGCTGCGAGAAAGAGCATTCTCTAAGCTTTCCAGCTGCTTGTCGGCAGTGGTTTGGCTAACTGAACGGATGCCAAATACGAAGCTGACGATTATGACCAGAGAAAGCAGGAGGGGGAGTGTATAGAGGAAGGCGGTTCCTTTGTTCCTTTTTTTGCTTTCGAAACGATTTTTCATATATGCTCCTTTATTAGCCGATGCTGGACATGATGCCCATAAGCGGCAGAATAACTGATAATAAAATAATACCTACAATAATAGAAAGAATAATAACCAATGTGGGCTCTAATATAGAAATGACAGACTGCATCTTACGGTCTGTTTCCTTTTCGTAGGTTTCTGCAATCTTGGTCATAACTGCATCCAGATTACCACTCTTGAAACCAATGGAAATCATGCGGGAATGCAGATGACTGAAAATACCGGACTGGCTGAGGACATCGGAAAAGGAATCACCCTTTTTCAATTGTTCCTTACAAGCCATGATTTGAGCACGCATGGTGTCGCTGTTGGAAATGTCGGCACATAAGTCTAAGCTGTCCATGGTATTAATACCACTGCGCAAGGTCATGGCCATACCATTGGCAAAACGTTGGCTGGCATACTGTTCCAGAATGCTCTTTGTAGGAGGGAAAACATTCAGGAAACGCCTGCCGAGCTTTTGCAGGGCAGGAATGGTTCGAAAACCCAGATAAATCAGGAAGAGAACCACTATAATCAAAATAAAAATCCATGTGTAACGGTTCATTGTTTCGCCAAAATGCAACAGGCTGGAGGCGATGCCGCTCATCTCCGTTCCCAATTCTTCGAAAACCTGTCGGAAGATAGGGAGAACCTTGCTCATCAAAACATAGATTACTACGAACATCATTAAAATCATAATCAGTGGATAGGAGATGGCACTTTTGATACTTTGATGAAGTGCTTCTTCTTTTTCGTAGTAGGTAGCCAGAGCTTGCAAGCATTCGTCCAGATTGCCGGATTCTTCTCCCAGACGGATAAGCTGTACACAATAATCCGGGAAGACACCACATGCACTTACCCCCTTGGAAAAGGCTTCGCCCTGATTGCAGACATCATAGATTTCCTGATAAATCTTGCGACCATCCTTGCTGGGAGAATCGTTAATCAGTATCAACAAAGCATTCGCAGGAGTGATACCCGCATGTATCAGCCAGCCCAGCTGGGAGCAAAAGGTGTTTATTTCCGTTGGTGAAAGTTTTCTTTGTGCACTCATAAGTGTGTGTCCTTTCTTAATAGATTTTTTAATAGATATATTTTACGGTGTAGTTGGAACCATCGCCGATAAATTCCCGAAGTTCTGCTTCGCCGGAGCTGGCACCGAAGGTAGGGTCCATCAGCTTCCAGCTCTTGCCATCGAATTGAATAATACCATTTATCCAGCCCATGTCTTTTATGTAAACGCTAATCCAGGCGTGGTAGGCACCGGCAGCATATCCGACTTCCAAACGGGTAGGGATGCGTTGGCTGCGCAGCATACAGGTCATAATGGCTGCATAATCTACACAAATACCTTTGCCGGCAGACAGAGAAGTATCAATCTGAGGCAGATAGCCGTTTAGGTTGCCGTTTAGTGCATTATTGGCTTTGTCATGGTCATATGTAATGTTGTCAATAATATAGTTATATACGATAGAAACGCAGTCCAAATCGTTCCCTGCGGCAGCACACAGCTGCGACGCCAGAGCAACTGCATAAGTATTGGCATTGTAGTTTACATACTGGCTGGGGCGCAGATAAGGGCTGAATTCATCGGAAATGCTGGCATTCAGGGTCATACTGTAAGCAGTGGCGTAGGCATTTCCTTCAATATTTTCATAAATGCCGATAGAGTAGCTTCCGCTTCCCGCTGTCAGGGGGAACGCCTGATACTCGGAGGAATTCAAATCATAAGTGCATTTATAGGAATTGGGTCCTGTGATAATCATTTTTACCTTGGGACAGCCACCAAAGTATCGTGCCATAATATACCCATCAGAATGGTTGGAGGTATCGATAGTGGTGACATCATTGCCTTCCGCCTGTGTGCCGGGAGCAGAAGGAGTAGGGCAATAGGGGGTGTTGTCACGTAATAAGACAACAGGTGTAGGTTCCGGTGTTGGTGCTTCTGTAGGTTCCGGTGTTGTTATTTCTGTAGGCTCTTCGGTAGGAGGAACTACTGGTTCTGAGGTGGGGGCATCGGGTGCCTTGGTTTCTGTAGAAGGAGCCTGTGTGGCTTCTGTAAGGGGTGCCTCTGTGACTGCTGCTGAGGAAGGCACCGGTGGGGTGGTGAGAGCCGGTGTATGTTCGGGAGCCTCTGTGACTGTAGCAGAAGGCGTAACAATAACCTCCGATTCCACAGGGGAACCGGAGGAAATAGGCTGACTGCAACCAACCAGTAGCACACAACCAATACAATATAAAATTGTTTTGTATTGTATTTTGTGTTTCATAAAAGCTAGTATTACTCCTTTATAGTGGGTGAAATAAGCAAATGTAACTGCAAATCATTTCCATAAGGAATGTAAATATTACACTCGTAAGGAACATAGGGGAAACATAAGGAATGTGCACTGTCATCATAGGAGACAATTTCATAAACGGTTCCCGTGGCACTGACCAGATAAGCTTCCTCGTACTTTATTTCCTGATTTCCGGTATCTAATACTAAATGCAGCCTGTCGTTGGAAACATAATGCTCTTCCAGAATAACGGGAGAGTAATTCACGGTTTCGCGAAAGGCTAAAAAGGGAAGCGGTGCCAAAAGTGTTATAAAAATGATAAGGGCGATTATTGCTAACAAGATATCGTAATTACGAGTGTGAGCTTTTTGACGAAGCAAAAGCTTGTCAAAAGGAACGGTATTCGGTGTTTCGTTGCATGCCGCAAAAATATTCTGCAAGGTCGTATCTGCAGACTTGATATCCATTTGATAAGTCTTCTTTTTACGAAACATGTGACACCTCCCATTCTCTTAAAATAATTCGTAATTCCTCTAAGCCGACTGCTATGTAACGTTTCACGGAACTCTTGCTGATACCAAGAGCATCGGCAATATCATTGATTTTCATATTGTTAAAATAGCGCATGGTGATTACTTCCTGCTGATTAAAAGGAAGCGCTTCGACGGCCTGGCGTATCAGGCGGATCTCGTCCTTCTTCTGCGACAGTGCTTCCGGATTAGAATTCAGACAATCGTCATGTAGAATATCCATGATTTCCGGGTTGGAAATATCATCCGCACTGCTATTTTTGCGCGTCATATCATAACAGACATGAAAGGATATTCTGTTTAGCCATGCAATAAATAAAGTCGGGTCGTTAATCTTTTGAATATTGCGCAGAGCAGAAATGTATACCTCCTGCAGAGCATCCTGTGCGGAAAAGTCGTTGCGTAGGTAGTGTCTGCAATAATTATATACCTTATTATAAGTCAAGGCATAAATTTCGGCGAAGGCATCATTATCATTCTCTTGTGCACGAAGTACGAGGCCGGCTATGTACAAATGATCTGGTTCTTTCATACATAATCCTCCACTTTCAATGGATTTGCTTACATCAGTTTGTTATAAGTAGCAGTTAACAGTCTGGAGAAGTTTGTGTGTTGCTCCTCGGAATTTAATGTGTATGCCCGTTTGATATGGATGGGTGTTTCAGCATTTTTTTCATTATATAATAGAATGCGCTTGTCCAAGGTCGCATAAAAATGTTCCATCAATTCATTGGTACAATTGTTGATGACCATGATGAATTCGTTACCGCCATTTCTTCCAACGAAACCATATTTATCACCGGTTTCTTCCAGTATGGTACAAAAGCTCTGAATCACCTTGTCACCGGCTTCGCGACCGGTGGCTTCATTGATGGTATTGATATTGTCAATGGTAAAGAGACAACAGCCTACATCCTTTAAGGATTCCGTGGTACTGTAGGATTTGAAAATCAAATCCAGACTGTTTCGATTAGGGATACCGGTCTTGTTGTCCAAATAAGCCAGTTGCTGTAATTCATGATTGGTAGTTGCGAAGTTTCGCAATACGTAGATGTCATGAAACAGGGATAATAAAATCAATATAAATAGTATCCAGCAGACGAGGCACAAGGAAAAAATACCGGAGTGAGTAAATACATTGCTCCGTAAGGACTCGTTTGTGATTAATATAAGGAAAAAGATGATTTCCAAAATCAGGAAAAATACAAACTGGATAATCTTTTTTTGACGATAGGATTTGATTGCAGTATTGTCTGTCATTGAGAAACCTCCCTTGTAATCGTGATTATTAAAACAATTATATTCTATTTTAGGAAAAAATTAAAGCAAAATATGAGCCATTTTACAATTCCTTACCGTCTTTATTGTTATAAAGCAAAGAAGAAGGAGGGGGAAACATGGACTATGAAATTGTCATAATCGAGGAGGAAATAATTCCTTTGGCAGGAACAATAAACAGCAACAGCCAAATTTTCTCGGGAGTTGGTATTCTGTTGTTTTTGTTTATGATGATATTAATCTTTTTTGTTTACTCCTTTCACTGTGAAAGAAAGCGACGCAGAGTGGCACTCCTGACGCAGAAGTATCAGAAGGAAGGCTATATGGGTTGGAATATTAGCCGACTGAATAAAGAAATAATGAGACTGGAATTGGAAGCGGTAGCAGAAGGAGAACAGATTGGTGAGCTGCTGCAAAGACATGAACCGTCTTGAAAGAATACGTTATAATACATAACAGTATGAGAGGGAAAGAAATGAAAAGAAATAAAGGATTATTAAAGGTTTTTTCTGTATTATTAAGTGTGGTATTTGCAGTTAGTACACTTGATGTTGCCGCTGTAGAAGCACAGGCAAAGCCGAATAAGGACTGGGAAATAGAAAAGGAAGATACCTTGGTTGATTTGGCATCAGTACAGGCTGTGGCAACACCTGCAACTGCTCCGCAAATAGCATGTGGACGTAGTTCTTTCGAACCGGTCATAGTAATCATTGATGAGGATGGTGTACCGTTGGCTGTGAGACCTGACAGAGCTGATTTGGTGACGATTGCAGACGAAGACGTTCCTTTGGCTGGCACTGTTTTGTCAGATGCGGCAAAAAGTCCTAAGATGGGCAATGACAATGGAGCGGTATTGGCAGGATTGATTGCTTCCTTGGCGGGAATTGTAGCAGTATTATTGTCAAAGAAGAAAAAATAAGTGATTAAAATAAGTTGATTGATACCCACTGTGATTATGCAGTGGGTATTCGTTTGCCGGAAACAAGCCGATATAATATGTGGTTTTTGGCGCCTGTGACAAAATATGTCACACCTATTGAGCATAATGGTAAAAGAAATTCAGGAAACCAAGGAAGCTACAGGAAGTCGATTTTCTGCAGGAAAGGAGGACAAGTCCATATGTATCAGCTATTAAGACCCGCTTCGGTGAACTGTTGGGAGCCCAAGCCCCTTAACATGGAAAAAATAAAACATGATGCCGGCTATATTACCCACACACCGCAGCAGGATGTTTGCGTACTCACAGACTACGGGAACTATATTGAGGTTGTTATATATAATGAACAAATACAATCCTCCCTGCATCGATTTATCTTTGCTCCGGACTATCATTGGTCCATGGAAGAGGAAGAAACATTTGCGGGATTGGTGCTCCATGAAGTCATGACATACAGTGCTTTTTATGGAAATACTATATTTGAAAAGTTTGCCTCTCAGTACCCGCAATGGCACCTCAAACAATACTCCGGCAAGCCCCTCCGCATGATGGACCATATTCACCAATGCCAGCATCCCGGAACTGTGAAGGAAACCTTGTATAAGGCGGGCTTGGATGAAATAGCAGTGCAGATTGATAAAATAGAAGAGTACAATATGATTGGTGTGTCCCCTTCCGATATTTTTTCCGGTTTAAATATGCGTCTTCTAAAGGCCATAAACATACCGGAAGGCATTTCTTTGATTGACTGTGAGTGGAAGCGGCAAAAAATGCTTTTGCTTCAAAACAAGTATGCCTGGCTGTTTCAAGACAAGTGGAATGCTGCACTATGTCAATACCTGTTCCGATTGCTTCAGGAAGGGGTCGATTGTGACAGTATTGCTAAAAGGCTTCGCAAACATTACGAAAAGCTGCGGGATTTCTGGGCACGTTCCCAGTGGTCTTCCTATATCGAATTCCTGCATCAGAAAGAATGCGTGGAGGAGAAGCTGGCAGAATTTCTCAAAAAGAATGAAGATGATATAGATGATTTGTACATTCGAAGGCTGTATAGGTATTTGATTGTAGAAAAAGAAGAATGGGACGAAAAAATACGAAAGTCCAACCAAAAGCGAAATTCGGATTATGAATATGAGGATGACACATTTGTGTTGTTTTACCCGCGTACCATCGAGGATTTTGTGATTGAAGCCCGAAAACAACGCAATTGCCTCATGGAATATCTGGATGCCTACATGGAAAATGTCACGGACTTGTTGTTGCTGCGACAGAAAACCAATCCCGCAGAACCCTATGTAACCGTAGAAATATTTGAGGGCAATATCCGCCAGGCTTACACCAGATTCAACCGAACACCGGAGGAAGCTACGAGACTGTGGTTGCAGGATTATGCGGTACGTGTAGGAATAGGCATCCACTCAGATTGTTTTGAGCAGCACTAGACAGTGCGCAAACATAAACATTCTGATGGTTTTGTTTGCTTTCCGGGAGCGGGTGGTGTATACTATAAACAAATGCTTCGACCCGGTGCAAACATGCCAGTGGGAGAAGTAAAATGACAGGAAAAGCAAGGTGGGTTAAAAATATGAAGGTATTCGTAACAGGTGTCAAAGGACAGCTTGGCTATGATGTAGTGAAGGAATTGGAAAGACGCGGTATGGAAGCCATCGGTGTAGATATTGAAGAAATGGATATCACCGATGCATCCAGTGTGGAAAAGGTCATCGGAGAGGCGGCACCGGATGCAGTGATTCATTGTGCAGCTTATACCGCAGTGGATGCAGCAGAGGACAATGTAGAGCTGTGTCGTAAGGTCAATGCAGATGGTCCCGAGAACATTGCCAAAATGTGCAAGAAGCTGGATATTCCCATGATACAAATCAGTACCGATTATGTATTCGACGGTATGGGCGAGCAGCTCTGGCAGCCGGATGACAAGCGGGAACCGGTGAGTGTTTACGGACAGACCAAGTACGAAGGTGAATTGGCAGTGCAGAATACCTTGGAAAAATACTTTATTGTGCGTATTGCATGGGTGTTCGGTGTCAACGGCAAGAACTTCGTGAAGACCATGCTGAACTTGGGAAAGACCAGAGACAAGCTGACCGTAGTTTGTGACCAGTTTGGTTCTCCTACTTATACCTATGATTTGGCGAAGCTTCTGGTAGACATGATACAGACAGACAAGTATGGTGTATACCATGCCACCAACGAAGGCTTCTGCAGCTGGCATGAATTTGCCTGCGAGATTTTCAAACAGGCAGGTATGCAGGTAGAAGTGGCACCGGTTACTTCAGACCAGTACCCTACCAAGGCGAAACGCCCCTTCAACAGCCGCATGAGCAAGGATAAGCTGGAGGAAAATGGTTTTGAAAGACTTCCGGACTGGAAGGATGCCTTGAGCAGATATTTAAAAGAAATTGAATTTTAAAAAATACAAAAAATCAGTTGACAATGCATTCGTGAACAAGTATACTATCTTAGTGTGCACGCGAATGCATTTATTTTTTGTGTGCATAGAATTATATTTTAAAAGAAAGAGGTGAAACAGAAATGCCAACATTTAACCAGTTAGTAAGAAAGGGTCGTCAGACTACAGTTAAGAAGTCTACTGCTCCTGCTTTGCAGAAGGGTTACAACTCTTTGCACAAGAAGGCAACAGATGCTTCCGCTCCTCAGAAGAGAGGTGTATGTACAGCTGTTAAGACTGCAACACCTAAAAAGCCTAACTCAGCTCTTAGAAAAATCGCCAGAGTTCGTCTTTCTAACGGAATCGAAGTAACAAGCTACATTCCCGGTGAAGGTCACAACTTGCAGGAGCATAGCGTTGTTCTGATCAGAGGCGGTAGAGTTAAAGACTTACCTGGTACCAGATATCACATTATTCGTGGTACTTTGGATACTGCGGGAGTTGCTAACAGAAAGCAGGCTCGTTCTAAATACGGCGCTAAGAGACCTAAAGCTGCAAAGAAGTAATTCTAGCACGATAGGAAATGCTACATTATATATAGTAGCGTAGTTAGGGAAGAATTACGGAGTAATTCTTCAGGCGACTTCGCAGAAGTCGTAAAGGAACCACAACAACGTAACTAAGAAAAGTGTTGGAATTCTGTGATGCAGATATACAGCGCGAACACTTGGGGAAACACATGTGAGTACCGATGATTTATTCTAGCAATATCTGTATAAAGTACCGGATATTGCACATTAATAAGGAGGGAAGAACCGTGCCACGTAAAGGACATATTCAGAAAAGAGATGTATTGGCAGATCCTTTGTACAACAACAAGGTAGTTACCAAGCTTATCAATAACATTATGTTAGATGGTAAGAGAGGCGTAGCTCAGAAGATTGTTTACGGAGCATTTGCTAAGGTTGAAGAAAAGGCTGGTAAGCCTGCTCTTGAAGTATTCGAAGAGGCTATGAACAACATCATGCCTGTTCTTGAAGTAAAAGCAAGACGTATCGGTGGTGCTACCTATCAGGTGCCGATCGAAGTTAGAGCTGACAGACGTCAGGCTCTTGGTCTTCGTTGGTTAACAACCTATTCTCGTAAGAGAGCAGAGAAGACCATGGAAGACAGACTTGCTAACGAAATTTTAGATGCAGCAAACAATACCGGTGCATCTGTAAAGAAGAAAGAAGAAGTACACAAAATGGCAGAGGCTAACAAGGCATTTGCTCATTACAGATTCTAGTATAGGAGGACAAAATCTTGGCTGGAAGAGAATATCCATTAGAGAGAACCAGAAACATTGGTATTATGGCTCATATCGATGCTGGTAAGACTACCACCACCGAGCGTATCCTTTATTATACCGGTGTTAATTACAAGATTGGTGATACTCACGAAGGTACTGCTACCATGGACTGGATGGAGCAGGAGCAGGAAAGAGGTATTACCATTACTTCTGCTGCTACAACCTGTCACTGGACCTTGCAGGAAAACTGCAAGGCTAAGGAAGGTGCTTTAGAGCATCGTATCAACATCATTGATACCCCCGGACACGTTGACTTTACCGTTGAAGTTGAGCGTTCACTCCGTGTACTTGACGGCGCTGTAGGCGTTTTCTGTGCAAAGGGTGGTGTAGAACCTCAGTCTGAAAACGTATGGCGTCAGGCTGACACTTATGGTGTACCTCGTATGGCGTACATCAATAAGATGGACATTATGGGTGCAAACTTCTTTGGTGCAGTAGAACAGATTAAGACCAGACTTGGTAAGAACGCGATTTGTATTCAGTTACCTATCGGTAAGGAAGACGAATTCAAGGGAATTATCGATCTGTTTGAAATGAAGGCTTATATCTACAATGATGACAAGGGTGATGATATTTCTATCGTTGATATCCCAGCAGATATGGCTGATGATGCAGAATTATATCGTAGCGAATTAGTAGAGAAGATCTGCGAATTAGATGACGATTTAATGATGGCATATTTGGAAGGTGAAGAACCTTCTGTTGAAGAATTAAAGGCAGTACTTCGTAAGGCTACTTGCGAATGTGCAGCAATCCCTGTATGTTGTGGTACTTCATACAGAAACAAGGGTGTTCAGAAATTATTGGATGCAGTTATCGAATACATGCCTTCACCTTTAGACATCCCTGCTATCAAGGGTGTTGATATGGATGGCAATGAAATTGAAAGAAAATCTTCAGACGAAGAGCCTTTCTCTGCACTTGCATTCAAGATTATGACAGACCCATTTGTTGGTAAGCTGGCATACTTCCGTGTTTACTCAGGAACCATGAATTCCGGTTCTTATGTATACAACTCTACAAAGGGTAAGAAGGAACGTGTTGGACGTATTCTTCAGATGCATGCTAACAAGCGTGCTGAGTTGGACAAGGTATACTCAGGAGATATCGCTGCAGCAGTTGGTTTCAAGTTCACCACAACCGGTGATACCATCTGTGACGAGCAGAATCCTGTAATCCTTGAGTCTATGGAGTTCCCTGAACCCGTTATCGAATTGGCTATCGAGCCTAAGACCAAGGCTGGTCAGGGTAAGATGGGTGAAGCTTTGGCAAAGCTTGCTGAAGAAGATCCTACCTTCCGTGCTCATACCAATCAGGAAACCGGACAGACCATCATCGCTGGTATGGGTGAGTTACACTTGGAAATCATCGTTGACCGTCTGCTTCGTGAATTCAAGGTAGAAGCTAATGTAGGTGCACCTCAGGTTGCTTACAAGGAAGCATTTACCAAGGCTGTTGAAGTTGACTCTAAGTACGCTAAGCAGTCAGGTGGTCGTGGTCAGTACGGTCACTGTAAAGTTAAATTCGAGCCTATGGATCCTAACGGTGAGCAGTTGTTCAAGTTTGAATCTACTGTAGTTGGTGGTGCTATTCCGAAGGAATACATCCCTGCTGTAGGTGAAGGTATCGAAGAAGCTACCAAGGCAGGTATCCTCGGTGGATTCCCTGTAGTTGGTGTTTATGCAAACGTTTATGATGGTTCTTACCATGAAGTTGACTCTTCTGAAATGGCATTCCACATCGCTGGTTCTATGGCATTCAAAGAGGCTATGGCAAAGGCTGCTCCTGTATTAATGGAGCCTATCATGAAGGTAGAAGTAACCATGCCGGAAGAATACATGGGAGATGTTATCGGTGATATCAACTCTCGTCGTGGACGTATCGAAGGTATGGATGATTTAGGCGGCGGTAAGATTGTACGTGCATTCGTTCCTCTTTCTGAGATGTTCGGATACTCTACAGACCTTCGTTCTAAGACTCAGGGACGTGGTAACTACTCAATGTTCTTCGAGAAGTATGAGCAGGTTCCCAAGAACGTTCAGGAGAAGGTTTTGGCAGCAAAGTCTAAATAAGTCGGCTTGTAAAGAAATTTCTTTATAAATATACTGCCAAAATATGAAAAATTACTTGAAAATGTGTTGATTATTTTATATAATGAACAATAGCCGAGTTAATTCACGCCGAACTGCGCGAGTAGCAATTCGGCGTGACAAAAAATAAAAATATTTGATTATTTTAAGGAGGACTACAAAAATGGCTAAAGCTAAATTTGACAGATCAAAGCCACATTGTAACATTGGTACCATTGGCCACGTTGACCATGGTAAAACTACTACTACTGCAGCTATCACCAAGGTATTAGCTGAAAGAGTACCTGGTAATGAAAAGGTAGATTTCGAAAACATCGATAAGGCTCCCGAAGAAAGAGAAAGAGGTATTACTATCTCTACCGCTCACGTTGAGTATCAGACTGAGAACAGACACTATGCTCACGTTGACTGCCCTGGACATGCTGACTACGTTAAGAACATGATCACTGGTGCAGCTCAGATGGACGGTGCTATCCTTATCGTTGCAGCTACTGACGGTGTTATGGCTCAGACCAAGGAGCACATCCTTCTGTCTCGTCAGGTAGGTGTACCTTACATCGTTGTATTCATGAACAAGTGTGATATGGTTGACGATGAAGAATTGTTAGAGTTAGTAGAAATGGAAATCACTGAGCAGCTCGAAGAGTACGGCTTCAATGATTGTCCTATCGTTAAGGGTTCAGGTCTTAAGGCTCTTGAAGATCCTATGGGACCTTGGGGAGATAAGATTATGGAACTCATGGCAACTGTTGATGAGTACATTCCTAACCCTGAGCGTCACACTGACAAGCCTTTCTTGATGCCTGTAGAAGACGTATTCACCATTACTGGTCGTGGTACTGTTGCTACCGGTAGAGTAGAGCGTGGTACCCTTCACTTGAACGACGAAGTAGAAATCGTTGGTATCAAGGAAGAAACCAAGAAGACTGTTGTAACCGGTATCGAAATGTTCCGTAAGATGCTTGACGAAGCTCAGGCTGGTGATAACATCGGTGCACTTCTTCGTGGTGTTCAGAGAACTGAAATCGAAAGAGGACAGGTTCTTGCTAAGCCCGGCACTGTTACTTGCCACACCAAGTTTACCGCACAGGTTTACGTATTGACCAAGGAAGAAGGCGGACGTCATACTCCTTTCTTCAACAACTACAGACCTCAGTTCTACTTCAGAACAACTGACGTTACTGGTGTTTGCCAGTTACCTGCAGGTACTGAAATGTGCATGCCTGGTGATAACGTAGAAATGACCATCGAACTGATCCATCCTATCGCTATGGAGCAGGGTCTTACTTTCGCTATCCGTGAAGGTGGACGTACTGTAGGTTCAGGCCGTGTTGCTACCATCATTGAGTAATCTAAATATTGCTTGAATTTATGGGCTTTCCGAGAAATCGGAAAGCCCTTTTTTCGTGCAAAAGAAGGACAAACATGGTGTTCTTGGTCTTGTAAATTCAGGAGTGATTAAATAAAGTTGCTTTTTACTGCTAAATCTAATATAATGAAACGATGTAAGGTGGTGTATTCTGTGTCATATATTTCAATTAATTTTGTATATTTCTTAATTGTTTTTTTGATGCTGTACAGTATTGCAAAAAGGCAATCATGGAAGCTAATAATACTATTTGCGGGTAATATGTATTTTTATTATCTGGCAGGGAACGGTACGTTGTTCATTATATTGTTTAGTGCAGTTTTGGTCTT
>JAZQEK010000021.1:0-117486 GCA_045538995.1 Acetatifactor sp.
CGTGCCCCACAAGCTGGCCGAGGACAGCTATTCCGTCAAATACGGCGCCCGCAACCTGCGCCGCCTCATCGCAAAGCAGCTGGAGGACCAGGCCGCCAACCTGATCCTGGACTCCTATGCCGACCCCATCCGGGCCCTCCACGCCACCCTGCGGGAAGACAAGATCGTGGTGGAAAGAGCGTAACTGACCCCTCCGGGCGGTGCACCTGCCGCCCGGAGATTTTTCTCAAAAATCACAAAAAATCTCTTGACAAATCGGCCCTTTCTGTTATATACTTTAAGGGCTGATTTACGAAAGTCTGACAGTCGCAGGTGTAGTTCAATGGTAGAATGTCAGCCTTCCAAGCTGAACACGTGGGTTCGATTCCCATCACCTGCTCCAGTTTTAACGATCAGCCTATCTTGAGTGATATGCGCCTGTAGCTCAGCAGGATAGAGCAACTGCCTTCTAAGCAGTAGGTTGGGGGTTCGAGTCCCTCCAGGCGCGCCAGTTTCATATGGTGGATGTGGCGCAGTTGGTTAGCGCGTCAGATTGTGGCTCTGAAGGCCATGGGTTCGAATCCCATTATCCACCTTATCTCCCAGAATGTGTCTGTATGACACGCTTGGTGTCATTTATAGGGCTATCGCCAAGCGGTAAGGCACAGCACTTTGACTGCTGCAGTCGCTGGTTCGAATCCAGCTAGCCCTGTTTTTTTTATATTCAAATATTGATATGGGATACTAGCTCAGTCGGTAGAGCACTTGACTTTTAATCAAGTTGTCGGGGGTTCGAATCCCCCGTGTCTCACTACAGAAGGCTGTTTCGAACGAAGAAGTTCGGATACAGTCTTTTTTGTGCACTTGAAAACATGTATCGTCCCTGGAAAATGATGCTTCGTGGTTTTTAAAGTGGAACGTTTGTGTTATAATCAATTTATGAATGGAGGGAAGTACGGTATGGAAATCCTGATATTAATTATCATTGTGATAGTGTATTGTTTGGTGTTGAATATAGACTTGTATTACATATTTACAGGTGGCATGATATTCCTTGGTGTCATTTCTGCATTATTTACAATAGCTTTTCTTTTTTGTCTGATTTGTTTATTGTTTTCAAAGCGCAAGGAAGCAAGATTTGTACGAACGGACCATGTGAAAAACAGCAAGTATCAGGTGGCATATTATTCAGTAGATGGGAAGGAATATCCCTGCATGTTTCCCAAAGAGGGTATTCTGGAAGGACTTTTGTATAACAAGGAAAAGGTGTACCATGTGATGTTACATGAAAAGCTTGGGAAGGTTTTTGATCGGTTCGCGATTGCTACCTGCATGCTGGGGACGATAATTGGTGTGCTGTTTTGTGCGGGAATACTCTATTTTAGCTTGTAAGGAGAACGGAGAGAACAATGGGTAAACAAATCAATTATTACATGGGGTATGAGGATTTTCGGATGATAACAAAAAAGGCTTTGGAATGTGGCTGCAGAATTGTCAAAAGTGTGGAAGGAAAAATAGTACAGAGCACTTCTATAGACTTTGTGACCGAGGAGGAGAAGCAGTATTATTTCTATTTGCCGGAGGTAGGAGAGTTGAATGCTAAAATGCTACCTAATGGTCATGAGGCGATTGGCGGTTATAATGCTTCCGGAAATGTAGTCATAGAGGCAGGCTTCTCTTATATAAATACAAATGGTAAAAAGATTACCCGTGCCAGACTCTTCGTGATTTCAGGTTATTATGATGAGCAGGGACAGTGGGTACCTCGCCCGGAACGCTTAGAGAAAGTGTACAACAAGCTGGTACGCGAGGTGAAGAAGGTGGCTCCTTATACAGAACTGACAGATACTTATATCAGCAGAAGGGACGAAGATTATTTGCAGGAGTGCGAGTATAAGCATAAAGAATATGTTACGGCAGAATGTTTACGGCTTAGGAATGAACTGAAATATAGGTTGGGTTAGAAACGTTTATGGTAAAGGTGGAGGAAATCAGTGATGAAAGCTGTTATTGAGGAAATGGTACAGGAACGACTTGAGGCTGTAATTGCAGAATACGGTTGGGAATGTGCACAGGAGATTTTATTTGAAATATTATGCAATGACGGCTATGACAAAGAGGAATATGGAGAAGTGGCACATGTATTTTGGGGAGCTGCGTTGGACGGACGTAAGATGCAAAGCAATAAGGTGATAGCGTTACTTTACCATAGGTTGGGTGCATTTGAGGAGTATGAGAATGAGTTATGGAGTATTGTGTGCAAATTAAAGGGGGTGGATTATTTGTCAGACTATGACCCTATGACAGATGAAGAAATTTTAAGAGAATTAGAGGGAAATGAGCAATGGAGTATTTCGAAAAATATTTGTACCAGAAAGTAAACATTTATGGTATAGACACCTATATTTTCGCACCGGAGAAGTATGATGAACTGCTTAAAGATGAAGAAACGTTAAATAACCTTCCTTTTTATAGGGAGTTTGTAGAACAATATATAAAGACTGCTCAGAAAGTAAAGAATGTTAAGTTATATTTTGCACTTTGTCATAATAATCATGTACCAAAGCCTTTTTGGTTACCGATACATTGCTTGGAACGAGACGGTGTATTATATCATGTGGTTTATAGGGAATATTGGATTTGCAGGGACTGTGGGCAGGAAATGGGACCGGTACTTTTGGCTTTGGTTGAGACTGGCGAAAGTACTATTTATGCCGGTTTAGATTGGAGAAAAATACCTATTCCGAATCTGTTTCAGCATCACCGATGTGAAAAATGCGGACATTTATTGCAAGGACATTTGATGAAAATTTGATTGTTAGGAAACTATAAAAAATGTCTATTTACAATTTATGAAAATTCAGTTATAATGAAAGCAAGTAATACTTCGTACAAAAGAACCGAGCTACTTCGGTTATCGGGGCGATCGCCCAACATTTCACGGGAGCATTAGAGTATATATAGGAGAAGGTAGACTTTAATGAGAAATGTATTCTCGGAAAGGAAACCATGAAGGACAGAGAAGAAAAAGAAGTAGCAACCGTTGTAACGAATTCGAAGCCGAGGGATAGCAGTGGGAAGCGGATTTTTGATGAGGCGATACTGTGTGCGCAATTTGTGCGAGATTATGTAGATTTGCCTTATATGAAGGATGTCCAACCGGAGGATATCGAAGATGTGTCATCCCAGTATGTGCCATTAATAGCAGAAGAGCGTAATGCGGACAGAGTAAAGAGGATCAGGATAAAGGGAGGCTTACCGCCATTTTTCCTGGTGTCACTAATTGAACATAAGACAAAACCGGAATATAATATATTTATGCAGATATTCCGTTATATGGTGTACATATGGGAAGCATATGAGAAAGAGGAAGAGAAAAAGAAAGAAGGCATCAGTAAGACAAAGGATTTTCGATATCCGCCGATATTACCCATAGTATATTATGAGGGAAAAGCGAAATGGACGGCTCCGCTGCATTTCAGGGACAGAATAGCGATGGGAGACCTGTTTCAAAAATATATTCCGGATTTTCAGTATTATTTGGTACCAATACGGAAATATACAAATGAGGAGCTTTTAGAAAAGGCTGATGAGATTTCACTGGTGATGCTGTTTAATAAGGTACAGACTAAAGAGGATATAGAGCGGCTGAGGGAAATACCACCGCAGAAGCTGTCGGAGATACTGCAAAATACGCCCAGTCAAGTGTTACAGGTTATAGCAGATGTGTTGTATGTGTTGCTTTTGAAAGAAAACGTACCGGTGGAAGAGGCAGAAGAGCTTGTAGAGAAAGTGAAGGAAAAGAAGATGGCTGAGTTGTTTGAGAATATGGAAAAGATAGATATACAAGCTGAGAGAAGAAAAACTGCCAAACAGAAGGTAAGAGCGGATAAAGCAGAGGAACGGGCAGAGCAAGCAGAGGAACGGGCAGAGCAAGCAGAAGAAAAAGCATTTAAGGAGAGAGAACACGGAATAAAAGCCTATATTGAATTGTGCAAAGAGTGTCAGTTGTCGAAGAACGTAGTATTGTGTAAGTTGATGGAACAATATGCACTGGATTATGACAACGCAGAAGAATATCTGAAGAGGTATTAAAGTCAGCCGAAAAGGAGAGAGGCAACCGTTTATGGAGGAATTACAACAGTAGGAACTCGCTTCTGTAGTAGCGTAGGTGTTGTGCAATTGCTAATACAATAAACAAATAATCCCTTGAAAATCCCACACAATTGGACTATAATTAGAATATATTCTACATGGGGAAAGGAAGTAGGTTATGAGATTAATTACACGTTCCGATTTTGATGGACTTGCATGCGGTGCTCTTTTGAAGGAGGCCGGCATTATTGATTGTTGGAAGTTTGCACATCCCAAGGATTTGCAGGATGGTTTGGTAGAGGTAAATGAAAATGACTGTTTGGCCAATGTACCTTTTGTACCGGGCTGTGGTTTGTGGTTCGACCATCATTCCAGCGAGCATGAGCGTAATGAGTTAGCTGGCAAATATAAGGGAGAGAGTCGTATCACACCTTCCTGTGCACGTATTATTTATGAATATTATGGAGGAAGAGAGCGTTTCCCTCAGTTTGATGATATGATGGAAGCGGTGGATAAGGTGGATTCAGGTAATCTGAATATAGAAGAGGTGTTGAATCCTACCGGTTGGATTTTGATTGGCTTTTTGATGGATCCCAGAACAGGTTTGGGACGTTGGAGACAGTTCACTATCTCTAATTATCAGTTGATGGAGAAGCTGATTGATGCCTGTCGTACCATGACTACCGAAGAAATCCTGAACTTAAGTGATGTAAAAGAGCGTATTGAAGTATACAATGAGCAGACCGAGAAGTTCAAGGAAATGGTACAGAAGTACACCCGTGTGGAGGGAAATGTAATTATTTCCGACTTGCGTGGTGTAGACCCCATTTATACCGGTAACCGTTTCATGATTTACAGTCTCTATCCGGAACAGAATATTTCTGCATGGATTGTAAGCGGTCGTGGTGGTCAGGGGTGTTCTGCAGCAGTAGGCTACAGTATTTTGAACAAGACATCTGATGTGAATGTAGGCAGTTTAATGTTGAAGTATCATGGTGGCGGACACAAGAAGGTAGGCACCTGCCAGTTTACCAATGAGAATATGGATACGGAGCTTCCGAAGATGTTAGAGGAGCTTTGTCAGTTGGCAAATAACTAAGAAATGGTTAAAGACAGTCGATTTTTGATAATTGGCTGTCTTTTTTTGCCTGAAATTGATTTTTTTTTGTTGCTTATGCAATCAAAATCCGTTAAAATAGATATATTGTTGCTTTGAAAGAAAATAGGAAGGATTTAAGTGTATGGAAAAGGAAAGAGGAAATTTTAGCGGAAGGCTGGGCTTTGTACTTGCTGCAGCCGGAAGTGCGGTAGGTTTAGGTAATTTGTGGAGATTCCCTTATTTGGCAGCACAGTATGGCGGTGGTATTTTTATTTTGGTGTATTTGATTCTGGTGTTGACCTTTGGTTTCTCCATGCTGGTTATGGAAATTGGTATTGGACGTAAGACCAAGAGAAGTGCTATCAGTGCTTACACTATGTTGAATAAAAAGTTTGCAATATTCGGCTATCTGGCTATGATTGTGCCTATGATTATTCTCCCTTATTACTGTGTCATTGGTGGCTGGGTTACTAAGTATATGATGGTGTTTTTAACCGGTCAGGGCAGTGCGGCAGCAGCAGATGGTTATTTCGGCAGCTTTATCGGAGGTACATGGACACCGATTATCATGTTTATCCTTTTTCTGAGTATTACCACTGTAGTTGTACTTTGTGGTGTGGAAAAGGGTGTAGAGCGTGTGAGTAAGTTTATGATGCCGATTTTGTTATTATTAACAATCGGTATATCCATTTACGTTATTACCATTCCCGGTTCTTTGGATGGTATCAAGTATTATTTGTTACCGGATTTTTCTAAATTCTCTATTAAGACTGTTTGTGCAGCTATGGGACAGATGTTTTTTTCCATGAGTTTGGCAATGGGTATCATGGTATCCTATGGTTCCTATGTAAAGGATGATATTGATATGGGAAAATCGGTCAGTCATATTGAAATTTTTGATACCAGTATTGCGATTTTGGCAGGTTTCATGATTGTTCCTGCGGTTTATGTATTTAGCGGAGAAGAAGGCTTGGCAACCGGTGGTCCGGGTCTTATGTTTATGACCCTGCCTAAGGTATTTGATTCCATGCCTATGGGCGGTATTATTGGTGTTGCATTCTTTGTTTTAGTATTTTTCGCAGCACTGACCAGTTCTATTTCTATTATGGAAGCGATTGCTTCGAATTTGATGGACCGCTTCAAGATTTCCAGAGCGAAGGCAGTATTGATTATTGTTGCAATCAGTATTGTATTAGGTGTTCCCTCCTCTATGGGTAACGGAGCATGGGCTGATATTAAGATTCTGGGTATGGATTTCCTGACCTTCTTTGATTACTTGTCTAACTATGTATTGATGCCCATTGTTTCATTCGGAAGTTGTGTTTTGATTGGATGGGTTGTAGGTACTAAAACAATTGAGGATGAAGTCACCAAGAATGGAGAATCATTCAAGAGAAAGAAAATTTTCCGTGTGATGGTGAAGTATTTGGCACCGATTTTCATGGTAATTATTTTGGTATTCTACTCTTTGGCGCAGTTCGGAGTGATTACCTTCTAATTAGCATAATTGCTTCTTGACAAAGTTTAGAAGGATTGTATATAATAAGTCGTGGCTGTGAAAACAGCCACATAGGCGGGTGTGGCGGAATTGGCAGACGCGCCAGATTTAGGTTCTGGTGTCCCCGACGTGCAGGTTCAAGTCCTGTCACCCGCATAGGAGAAAAAGTTTCAATGTACTTGTACATTGAAGCTTTTTTTATTATAATTTAAAGTAACTATTATCATCATTTCAGCAAGGAGTAACAGTTATGGCAGGAGAGAAGCTAGGCAGTACCAGACACACTTATATGGATGTAGTACGAATCATTGGCTGTATTCTGGTGGTGTTGGTACATATCTCAAATATAGATTGGTTGGTTTACCCCATAGGGGGAGCACAGTGGAAGGTTTTGAATGTAGTGAATTGTCTGGGTATGAGTGGTGTGCCGCTGTTTTTCATGATAAGCGGAGCTCTGTTTCTGCATAAAGATTCTAAAGTGAGCATCCCCTATGTGTGGAAAAAGATAGGCATGTTGTTTTTGTTTTATGTGTTATGCCTGCTATTCTATAATCTCTTGCCGTTGGTTCGTATGGGGACGCTTTCCGGCTTGAATAAAGATTTTGTGAAAAATATTATGATGGGAAATGGTATTTATCATCTGTGGTTTTTGCCGGTACTGATGAGCTTGTATGCTATGGCACCTATTCTGAAAAAAGGATTCGCTTCCAAGAAAAACTGTGAGGGTTTTCTGGTGATTTTTCTGATACTGGGCGTGACGATACCATTGATACTGCGTTATGACTGGGAAACAAAGGAGTATCTCCAAAGTTTTCAGAATCGTTTCGCACAATATTGGTACACCGGACAGATTGGTTATTTCATACTGGGACATTATCTGCACAGCTTTGTAGGGATATTGAATCGTAAAAAGACCATTGCAGCAGGCGTGACGGGGACCTTGACCATGCTTTTGATTATTGTTTGTAATAACTGGGATTCGGTAACCGGAGGTTTTCGGTCCTCCAATGCCAGTACTCCCATGTCCCTGACTTGTTTGGTTTTTGTCAGCAGTGTATTTTTGTTTGTAAAGGGCATTATGAAAAACGTTTCTTCTGAACGGTGTAGTCGGGTATTGAAGTATGTGGCATCGCTTTCTTTGGGAATATACTTCATACATCCTTTTGTGATTGACAGTGTCTTGTGGCGCTTGAAGCTGGAGCAGCTGATGCCGAATTATGGGATGCTTACTCTTGCACGCATATTGGTGGTGCTTCTGGTGTCCGGTTTGTTTGCAGCAGTAGTGAAGAAAATACCGGTTCTGAAGAAATTGTTTTAAGAAACGTGATTTGAGGAAAACAGGTAAGAGGAGAGTGCACGATGAGTAGAGAGAAGACCGTTTCTGCCAGATTTGCCTATATGGATGTGTTACGAATCATTGGCTGTATTCTGGTTATGTGGTTACATATGGCTACATTGGATGATAAGTTCTTTTCCGTTACAGGAGTGGAATGGAAGGTTATGAATTTCATGGATAGTATCGGTATGACCGGTATTGCTTTTTTCTATATGATAAGTGGTGCGTTGTTTCTGCGAAAGGACAGCAAGCTGACCAATCGGTATGTCTGGAAAAAGGTGGGGATGCTGTTTGTGGTATATGTAGTCAGTCTGATTATTTATAATATCATTCCTTTTGTACGTGGCTGGGAGCCGTGGGAATGGTACTATATCAGTATTGATTTAATCGGAAATGTGTTAAAGGGCATCGGTATTTATCATTTGTGGTTTCCTCCCAGTCTGATGATGCTGTATCTGTTGTCACCTATTCTGAAGGATGCTTTTGCAGAAAAAAAGTCCTGTGAATATTTTCTGACACTGTTTGCAGTATTTGGAGTGACGATACCATTACTGTTACGTCTGGATATTCCTTATAAGGATATCCTGCAAAGTATTCAGTTCCGCTTCGGTCAGGAGTGGTTTTTGGGGCATTTGGGCTATTTCGTGTTGGGACACTATTTGCATGAATTTGTAGGGAAGCTGGATAAGAAGAAGTCTGTTTTGGCTGTGGTTACCGCGATTGGTGCAGTAGCATTTACTATGGTGGTGAATCATGTGGATGCGGTGGCGAAGAATGGTTTTTCCACAAAAGCCAATTCGCCTTTGACCTTGAATGGTTTTCTGTTTGTGTTGTGTGTCTTTCTGTTGGTGAAGAGTTGGACCCCAATGGAACTTTCCGAGAAAAAGGCAAAGGTGTTGCGTTATGTGGCAGGCCTGACCTTTGGAATATATTTGGTGCATCCTTTGGTGATGAGTCAGTTGATGACCTTGATACCATGGAATGAAGTGTTTGGTGTTTTTGTGGTTAAGGTAGTGGTGAGATTTTTATTTGTACTGATGATGTCAGCCTTGATAACAGCAGTGTTGAAATGTATACCGGGAATAAAGAGGTTTTTGTAATGTCGAAGCGGGAAATTTGGATAGAAAATAAATATTTGTGTTTCCCTATTCGGAAGGGTGCCTCCTTGAAGTGCTTGGAAATTCTGGATGACAGAGGGGAAAAATGCTTTGAATTTTTGATGCCTGTCGGAGAGTATGAGGAAGAATATTCCTACGATTATTTGGCAGAGCTTTTGGTAGAGGAATATGTGGGGCAGAAACTGGTGCTGCAGGGAGAGTTTCCTCAGGTTTTTTGGGAGAAAGTGAGCTGTACTTCGAAAGTGCGGGAAACGATGGTTGACGGTTTCGATAAAGAGCGTCCGGTAATTCATTTTACCCCTGAATATGGTTGGATGAACGACCCTAACGGATTGGTGTATAAGGATGGTCTGTATCACATGTATTTCCAGTATAATCCTTATGATATCATTTGGAACAATATGAGCTGGGGACATGCAGTGAGTGAGGATTTGCTACACTGGAAACAGTTGGATACCGTGCTGTTTCCGGATGAAAACGGAACCATGTTTTCCGGCTGCGGAATGGGGAATGAGCAGGGAGCATTGGAGTTACCGAAGGATGCCCTATTGTTTTTCTATACTGCAGCAGGGGGAACCAATGAGTGGAGCACTGGGAAGGAATTCACCCAGAGACTGGCATATAGTGTGGATGGTGGACAGACGCTACAGAAGTTGGATAGTCCTTACATTCCTACGATTGGTAGTTGCAAGGAAAACAGAGATCCCAAGGTGTTTTGGCATGCAGCAACACAAGCTTATATATGTGCTCTTTGGTTGGAGGGAAATGATTTTGCTGTATTACGCTCCGAGGATTTAAAGGAATGGACGTTGACTGATCGTTTTTCTCTGGAAGGAGCTTGGGAGTGTCCGGATTTATTAAAGGTGACCGGAGAGAACGGAGAAGAAAAGTGGCTTTACTGGAGTGCAGACGGATATTATTTCTGGGGAGAATTTGATGGATACCGCTTCCGTACGGATGGACAAAGGCATTGTGCATATATGAATAAAAATGCGTATGCGGCTCAGACCTACTCCGGTGTGGAGGGACGTATTGTTTCTATGCCATGGCTACGTTTGCCCAACCGAGGTCGCAACTATACCGGTGTGATGGGATTACCCAGAGAATTTACCTTCCGTTATGAGGGAGAAGCATGTGTATTGGTACAGAAGCCAGTCAAAGAACTGTTACAGATAAGAGAAAAGCAGCAGGAGCTGATCGAAAAAGTGGTATGTGTGGGGCAGAAGACGGGAGAGGCATATCTGTTGGAGCTGGAACTGCCAACGGACGGCGTGTTCTTGGAGATAGAGTGCGCAGCCTTGACCTTGTCCTATGATCAAAGGGCTGGGCTGTTGCAGGTGAGAGAGGAACAGTATCCGGTAGGCGCTGACAGAACCCGTCTCTCCTTGTTGGTGGATGCCCAGGTACTGGAGCTAAGCATGGATGAGGGTGTGAAGCTGGGGATGTTTGAATTGGAGCCGCAGGAGACTGGTGCGACAATAGTACTAAAGGCAGACAAAGAAATAAATGTACAGATATTTTCCGTAAAATAAGAAAGAAGTGGTTCGATGGCAACGGGCTGTCGGACCATTTTTAATTCTTTTTAATGGTTTCTTAATGATTTTCTATGGTAATTATGTGAAGAATATGGTAAAATCAAAGTAATTATGTAGATTTTCACATTTGATAAGAAAATAGACAGTAGATAGTAATGGAGTTGTTGGAAATGCAGAACAATGATTGGGTACAGGTTGGAGAGAATATCAAGCAATGTGTACAGAATGCGATTGACAGTCAGGATTTCGAGGGCTTAAGCAAAACCATAGAGAGTTCCGTGAACGGAATGGTGAATCAATTGAATCAGAAGTTTGCCTTTAATCAGATGAAATCTTCTACCTATGAGGATTCCTATAAGTATGCACAGGCAAAGGCGAAACAACAGGCAGCGAGACAAAAGGCAGCACAGGAGGCTAAGGCGGCTCAGGCGAGACGACAGAGGCAGGCAGTCGCTGTGCAACAGCAGAACAGATTACCGCAGTTGTATCCCAAGACCCCGCCGGGAACCTATATGGCACCGGTGTGTAAGGTGCTGGGTATCGTGGGAAGCAGTGTGTTTGGGATTGGTACCTTTGTACTGACCTTACTGGCTTTGATAACCGGCAATGGCTGGATATGGTTCGCAGACACCTTGGTAGGAGGCTTCCTGGGAGGCAGCGTTGCCATGACCAATTATGGTGTAAAGACCGAAGGAATGCTGGCTCGTTTCAAGAAATATGTGGCACGTATTGGGGAGGACCAGTATTGTGATATTCAGCAGCTGGCGAATATCGTAGGCAAGAAGAAAAGCTTTGTGGAGAGAGAAATCCGCAAAATGATTGATAAAGGATTTTTCCTGCAGGGACATATTGATGACAGGGGCACTACCCTGATTACCAGTGACGCTATGTATAAAAACTATTTGAATGCAGAGCAGTCCCGCAGAATCAGAGAAATCGAAATGAAGCAGAAGGAAAAGGAAGTGGATCAGATTACCATTACCGAGGTGACGGATGGGGACTATCCGGAGAATGTACGTAGCATTTTACGGGAAGGAAATAAGTACATTCAGCACATTCGGGAGAGTAATGATGCCATACCGGGCGAGGTGATGAGCCAGAAGCTCTATACCTTGGAAGATATTATGAGCCGCATATTTGAACAGCTCAAAAAACATCCGGAAAGTGCAGAAGACCTGCAGAAAATGATGAAGTATTATTTACCCACTACCTCCAAACTCATCGATGCTTATCGGGAAATGGATGGACAGCCCTCCTATGGAGAGAACAATATCGCCAAAACGAAGATGGAGATAGAGAATACGCTGGACATTATTAATGAAGCTTTTGGTAAGCTGTTCGATGATATGTTTGAGGATGCGGCATGGGATATTTCCACGGAAATATCTACAATGAAGACCTTATTGGCCAAGGAAGGTCTGACCGGAGGGGAAGATTTTAAACTAGATTAATAAAGTAAAGGAGAAGGAATTATGGAAAACAATTTTAGTGAATTTACGGATGCAGAGGTACCTACACTGTCTTTTGATGTGGTAGAAGAGGAAGTAGTAGAAGTAGTAGAGCCGAAGGAGGCATCTCCACTGGAGGTAGTGAAGCCTGTGACACAGCAGGAGGTATCTGCAATTGCAGAAAGTCAGCTTTCCCCTCAGGAAAAGCAGATGGTAAAGGAATTTGTACAGAAGATTGATTTGAACAATACCAATGCAGTGTTGCAGTATGGTGCAGCTACTCAGAAGAAGATGGCTGATTTCTCCAGCAAGGCATTGTCTAACATTAAGACCAAGGATTTGGGCGAAATCGGTGATATGGTTACCAGTCTGGTGACCGAATTAAAGAGCTTTGACTTAGAAGAAGAGGAAGGCGGTTTCCTGTCCTTCTTTAAGAAGAAATCTAACAGCCTGACCAATTTGAAGGCAAAGTATGACAAGGCAGAAGTAAACGTAGCAAAGATTTCTGATGCTTTGGAAGGACATCAGATTCAGCTGTTAAAGGATGTTCAGTTCTTAGATAAGATGTATGATTTGAACCTGACCTATTTCAAGGAAATTTCTATGTACATTTTGGCAGGTAAGGAGAAGCTGGCACAGGCCAGAAGTACGGAATTGGTAGCTCTTCGTGAAAAGGCACTGGCTTCCGGTTTGCCGGAGGATGCACAGCTTGCAAAGGATTATGAGAACATGTGCGAACGCTTCGAGAAGAAGATTAATGACCTGGAGCTGAGCAGAATGGTTGCATTGCAGACCGCACCTCAGATTCGTTTGATTCAGAACTCTGATACCGTAATGGTAGATAAGATTCAGTCTACTTTGGTAAATACTATTCCTCTTTGGAAGAACCAGATGGCTATCGCAATCGGTATTCAGCATTCTACCGAGGCAGCAGAGGCACAGCGTCAGGTATCGGATATGACCAATGAACTGTTGAAGAAGAACGCTGCTACCTTGAAGATGGCTACCATTGAAACTGCCAAGGAAGCAGAGCGTGGTATCGTGGATATGGAGACCTTGAAGAATACCAATGAAAGCCTGATTTCTACTTTGGATGAAGTAATGCGTATTCAGACCGAGGGTCGTGAGAAGCGTCGTCAGGCAGAAATTGATTTGCGTAATATGGAAGACCAGTTAAAGAATAAGCTGTTATCCCTGAGTACCGGTGAGCAGCAGACTACCCAGAATAATTAAGGAGAAGGATTATGGCAAATCCCTATTTACCTAATTGGGAATACATCCCGGATGGGGAACCCAGAGTATTCGGAGACAGAGTGTATATTTACGGTTCCCATGACAAGGCCGGTTCGGACACCTTTTGTGACAAGGTATTGAAGTGCTGGAGTGCTCCGGTGAATGATTTAAACAATTGGACCTGTCACGGAGATATTTTTCATGTGCAGGAGGACAGAGACCATAAGTCAGATACGGATTGGACTACCGAAGCCAATGATTTGTATGCACCGGATGTGGTGGAAAAGGATGGCAAATATTATTTGTATGCCTACATCATGAATGGTCGAGGCTGCGTGGCTGTCAGTGACAAGCCGGAGGGCCCCTTCAAGCTTTTGTCCAAGTACAAATACAATATTTCCGAGGAAATTACCTGTAATGGCTGGTTTATTGATCCCGGTGTATTGGTGGATGACGATGGTCGTGTGTATATTTATTGCGGCTTCGAACGTTCCTTTTTAGCCGAGGTGAATCCGGAGAATATGTATGAAATACTGGATGATACCTGTATAGAGCATTTTATTCCCATAGAGGACAGACCGGAAGCCGGTTTCGTCGGCAAGGAGACTTGGTTCTTTGAAGCCTGCTCTCCTCGTAAAGTAGGAAATACCTACTATATGATTTATTCTCCAAAGCGAGGAAGCAGACTGGCTTATGCTACTTCAGACAAGCCTACCGGTCCCTATCAATATCGTGGTTATATCGTAGACAATGGTGTGGATTATCCTGCCGGAAATGATCATGGCTCCATTGCCTGCATCAACGGACAGTGGTATATATTCTATCATCGTATGACCAATGGAACCATCATGTCCAGAAGAGCCTGTGTAGAGCGTATTGAGATATTACCGGATGGTACCATTCCACCGGTAGAAATGACTTCTTTGGGCTTTCAAGAGAGCTTGAACCCCTATGAAATCACGCCGGCAGAGATTGCCTGTGTATTGAAGGGTGGTGCTTTGGTAACCGAGAAGAATGTGTTCGAAAGAGTGGTTACCAATATTCAGGATGGAGCTGTTTTGGGCTATAAATATTATGATTTCGGCGAAGATTACTCCAGCAAGACCATGGAATTTGCCATGCAGGTGAATGGCTGCGGTTGTGATTGTGATGTACATATTCTGTTGGATGGAGAAGATGGCGAGGAAATCGGTTGTGTGCATGTCGGCATGGACAGCGGTGTGGTACAGACCATTGTAAAGGCAGTAACCGGACGTCACAGCGTATTTTTGAAGGTTACTACAGAGTACAATGGATGGCAAGGCGAATGGTTCAAGGGACGTCAGCTCTTTGAATGCAAGCAATTTGTTTTTATGAAGTAATAGAGAAATCTTTGCTTTTGGGTTGACAGAAACAGTAAAGATATGGTAAAGTTTTACTAGTTAAAAGGGAGTAGTTATAAGGTGTAATCAACATACCCCGATGTATAGACATCGTGGTTACACACTTTTACCTAGGTGAAAGAACAAGACTTTTGGCACAGAAATGTGCTGAAAGTCTTTTTTCATGACAGAAGAAAACTCACAGAGTGTGTTTTCTGTTGTTTCACAGAATGGAGGATATCATGGTAGAGATTTTATGGCAAGGATTTTTATTGGTAGTAGGTTTTGTGATGCTGATTAAGGGTGCAGACTGGTTCGTCGAAGGTGCCAGTAAGATAGCGGACAAGTTCGGTATTCCGCAGCTGGTCATCGGTTTGACTATCGTGGCTATGGGCACCAGTGCTCCGGAGGCAGCAGTCAGTATTACCTCTGCGTTAAAGGGAAGTGCAGAAATTACCATTGGTAATGTATTGGGCAGTAATATTTTGAATGTATTGATTATTTTGGGTTTGACTGCTGTGGTACGTGCCATAGCGGTGCAGAAGTCTACTGTGAAATATGAAATACCGTTTACCATATTGATTACTGTTCTTTTAGCGGTTTTGGGATTGGCAGATAATACCATAAGCCGTGTAGAAGGTATTATTCTTTGGGTATTTATGATTATCTATTTGCTGTATTTGTTAAGGATGGCAAAGAATGGTCAGAATGTAACGGAAGAGGTAGAAAAGGCAGATGCCAATGACTCTATGTGGAAGCTGTTGTTGTTGGTAGTAGTAGGTGTAGTAGCGATTGTCTGGGGTAGTGATATTACTGTAAATGCAGCCACTGCATTAGCAAAGATTTTCGGCATGAGCGAACGATTGATTGGTCTGACCATCGTAGCCTTGGGAACCTCACTTCCTGAGCTGGTAACCAGTGTAACTGCAGCGATTAAGGGTAAGGCTGACATCGCAGTCGGTAATATCGTAGGCAGCAATATCTTTAATATACTCTTCGTAGTAGGTACCACAGCATTGATTACACCGGTAGCTTATAGTGCAAGCTTTATGGTGGATTCTATTGTGGCTGCTGCGGCTATGTTGCTTTTACTGATTTGTATTATTCCCAAGAAGAAGTTGGCCAGACCGGCAGGAGCGTTGCTGCTGGTATGCTATGTAGGATACTTTATTTATTTGATACAGTAAAACGTGAAGTATGAAAAAGCATCTGATAAGCTAGACTTATCAGGTGTTTTTGCGTAGAATGGAAAGCTTTATTTGTGAGGAGTAAAACATCGGGACGAATATGCAAATGGAAGCAAGCGGAAGGATAACCACCGGAACAGCTGAGTGGATAGGTTGTCGGTATGGGAGGAAAAGATGAGAAGTAAATATGAATTAAAGGACAATTGGTTTTTTCATAAGGATGTGACTACCTTACCGAAGGATATGAGTGCCGGAGAAGCTGTGCAGCTGCCTCATACCTGGAATGCAATGGATGGGCAGGATGGGGGAAATGATTATTTTCGGGGAAGCTGCTGTTATGTCAGAAGTATAAGGAAAAGGGAGCTGCCGGCAGGAGGAAAATATTTCTTGGAGCTGCAGGGTGCTAATTCTTCGGCAGAGGTATATGTAAACGGTCAGAAGCTGGCACAGCATGATGGCGGATATTCTACCTGGCGAGTGGACATTACAGAGGCATTGCAGGAAGAGAATGTGTTGGCAGTAATGGTGGACAATGCAGCCAATGAACAGGTTTATCCCCAGATGGCGGATTTCACCTTTTACGGAGGTTTGTATCGTGGGGTGAGTATTATCGCCGTGCCGGAGACGCATTTTGACCTGGAGTACTATGGAGGCTGTGGTTTGCAGGTGACCCCTGTGGTGCAGGGCGAGGATGCGCAGGTCGAACTAAAGGCTTGGGTGAAGTCTTTGCAGGAAGGAGATTGTCTCCTGTACACCATAGAGGATGCCGAAGGTCAGGTTGTGGTAGCGAAGAAAGTGGTTTTGAAAGAGTTGCAGGAGTATCGAGGTGTCTCAAAAGAGGAAACAAAGAAAGGTGTTTCGGGGCAGGGCGGCTTAACGGAACAGGCAGCACAGTTTGCGGAAGTGCTGACCATTCCTCAGGTTCATTTGTGGCATGGTCGAAAGGATCCGTATTTATATACTACAAAGGTGAGTTTGCACCGTGGAGAAGAAGAACTGGACGTAGTAAGTACCCGTTTTGGTTGTCGAAGCTTTGAAATCCACCCACAGAAGGGCTTTTTACTGAATGGACAGGAATATCCCTTGCGTGGTGTATCCCGACATCAGGACAGACTGGGCATTGGAAATGCGTTATTACCGGAGCATCATGAAGAGGATATGGAACTGATTTGTGAGGTGGGTGCCAATACCATACGTTTGGCACATTACCAGCATGATCAGTACTTTTATGATTTGTGTGATGAAAAGGGTATGGTGGTTTGGGCGGAAATCCCTTATATTTCCAAACATATGCCTACTGCTAAGGAAAATGTACTCAGCCAGATGAAGGAGCTCATTGTACAGAATTATAACCATCCGTCCATTGTGGTGTGGGGGCTTTCCAACGAAATCACTATGAATGGTGCCAAGGATGCTGATTTGATACAAACCCACAAGGATTTGAATACCATGGTGCATGAAATGGACAGTACCCGTCTGACCACAGTGGCTTGTGTTTCTATGTGTGGTATGGATGAGGAATATGTACATATTACGGATGTGGTGTCCTACAATCATTATTTCGGCTGGTATGGAGGAGATACCTCTATGAATGGTCCATGGTTTGACCGTTTCCATGCCAAATATCCGAACAAGCCCATCGGTGTCAGCGAATACGGTTGCGAGGGATTAAACTGGCACAGCTCTGCTCCTACTCAGGGAGATTATACCGAGGAATATCAGACGTATTATCATGAGGAGCTTATCAAACAGCTTTTTACCCGTCCGTATATCTGGGCAACTCATGTGTGGAATATGTTTGATTTCGGTGCAGATGCCCGTGCCGAGGGCGGTGAGAACGGACAGAACCATAAGGGGCTGGTAACCATGGACAGAAAGTATAAGAAGGATGCCTTCTATGCTTATAAGGCATGGCTTTCGGACGACCCCTTTGTACATTTGTGCGGCAAACGTTATACAGACAGAGTGGAAGAAGTGACTAAGGTGACGGTGTACTCCAACCAGCCCTGTGTGGAGCTGTTTGTAAACGGCGAAAGTCTGGGCGTACAGGAAAGTAAGGAGCATTTCTTTTACTTCCAGGTACCCAATGTAGGCGAAAGTACCTTGGTGGCGGTAGCCGGAGTGCACGGTGAAGAAAATACCTTGACGATTGTAGCAGGAGAAGGTGGAAATAAGGATGCCTTGACGGCAATAGTCGAAGTATGCAGGGATGAAAGCTCATTGCGTAAGGTAGAGACAGGGAACGAGGACTATATCCTCAAGGAAAAGGGTGCTGTCCTAAACTGGTTTGATGTGGAAGTTGTAGAAGGCAGATTCTCTTTAAATGACAAGATGGGAGATATTCTGCAGACTTTGGGCGGTAAGCTGTGGTTTTTGAAGCTGGGTCTGACCCTGAAAAAGAAAATGTCCGAGGCAAAGAAGCCTGCCGGAGATGAAGAGCAGAAAAAGGGCAATCCGGGCTTTACCATTACCAAGGATTTGATGCAGATGGTAGGCGGTTTTACGGTGCTGCGGCTGACCAATATGGTGTCCATGCTGAATATCAGCTTTACCAAAGAAGAATTGTTAAAGGTAAATGCACAATTAAATAAAATACATAAGCCCAAAAAGAAAGATATGTGAGGATAAGAATAGACAAAAGAGTTAGAATGGTATAAAATAGAAAACGTATTCGAAGTAGAAAGAATGATTGAGGAAGTATTATGAGAAAAAGTGGTATTTTGCTTCCTATATCCAGTATTCCTTCAGAATTTGGAATAGGAACTTTTTCAAAGCAGGCCTATGAGTTTGTGGATTTTTTGGTAGCATCCGGACAGAAGCTGTGGCAGATATTGCCCTTGGGACCTACCGGTTACGGAGATTCTCCCTACCAGTCCTTTTCTACCTTTGCAGGAAATCCCTATTTCATTGATTTGGAGGAATTCATTCAGGCAGGCTATATTAACAGAAGAGACTGTGAGAAGCTGAATTTCGGTACTCATCCGGAGTATGTAGATTATGGTCAGATGTATATCAGCCGTTATCTGGTGCTGGAGAAGGCTTATGACAGTGCCCTGGCAGACGGACTGGAGGAGAAAGAAGAGTATCAGCAGTTCATGCAGGAGAATAAACACTGGCTGAAGGATTATGCCTTGTATATGGCGGTGAAGGGTGCTTTTTACAATGCTTGTTGGGTAGACTGGGAAGAGGATATCCGTATGCGTAAGCCGGAGGCTGTGAAGGCATATACCGAAGAATATTCTTATGAAATCGGTTTTTATTATTTCCAGCAGTATTATTTTGCAAAGCAGTGGAAGCAGTTGAAGAAATATGCCAATGACAAGGGCATCGAAATCGTAGGGGATATTCCGATTTATGTAGCGTTTGATAGTGCAGATACCTGGGCCAATCCCCAGCTGTTCCAGTTGGATGAAGAGAATATGCCTATCGGTGTGGCTGGTTGTCCGCCGGATGCTTTTAGTGAAACCGGTCAGCTGTGGGGCAACCCTTTGTATGACTGGGAGTATCATAAAGAAACCAAGTATGCATGGTGGATGAAGCGTATTGCTCATTGCTATGAGATGTATGATATTGTGCGTATCGACCATTTTCGAGGTTTTGATGAATATTGGTTTGTGCCGTATGGGGATGAGACCGCAGAGAATGGTGAGTGGTGTCCGGGTCCGGGGATTGAACTATTCCAGACTCTGAAGCGTAAGCTGGGCGAGGTAAGGGTGATTGCAGAGGACTTGGGACTGCTGACAGACAGCGTGCTGGAGCTTTTGGCAGCTACCGGCTATCCGGGCATGAAGGTATTACAGTTTGCCTTCGGAGGAGACGCAGAGAATGCTTATCTGCCTCACAATCATGTGAAGAACTGTATCGTTTATACGGGAACCCATGACAACGAAACCACCTTGGGCTGGTACGAGAACCTGGAGGGAGAAATCAAAGAGCATGTAGATACATATCTGGGTCTGAATGAAAAGAGTGAAGTGAACTGGGCGTTTATCCGTACTGCACTTTCCAGTGTGGCGGATACGGTGGTAATTCCTATGCAGGATTATTTGGGACTGGGAAATGAGGCACGTATTAATATGCCTTCCTCTCTGGGAAAGAACTGGGAGTGGCGTATGCGTTCCGATGCCTGTACTAAGGAGTTGGCGAAGAAAATTTATCAGTTGACAAAAATTTACGGAAGGCTTTAGGCCTTCCGTTTTATGTTTGTGAATATTCCATAGGAAGCTTTAGTCAAACTTCTGGCTGGACATATAAGAGTTGTGATACTTTTCGTCATAAGTAACCTCTTCTCCGAACCATTCAGGAGGCACGAAGGAATTGGCAGCTTCCTCGCTACCGAACTCTACCTCTGCTAGCAGTAAAGGGGCAAAGGGAGGGTCGAATACATCCAGCTCAATGGTCAGGGTATAATCTGACGGAGGCACCGGGAAGCCTTCCTTAAAGCCCGGATTCTTTAGGGGAATCAGATAGCGCTTCTTGGAGATAATATTGCCGTCAGCCTTTTCCCGAAGGTGATAATAGGCTTCCTTGGTAAGGGGGAGATTATGTTCTGTGCGGGACATCATACCGCTTCCCTTGTAGGTCAAAAAGTACTCTTCGTTCTGCTTTCGCACCCGTACCACAGGATTGGTGGACAGATAGGCCTGCTCAATGTGTAGAAAAGGATAAGAATCAAGGTCTGCAGGTGCTTTGCTTAAAGTAAATTTACGTTCTATTTCCATATGTAAGAAACTCCTTGGTGTAAATCGTTAATCCGTCATGGATTACATCTTTAGTATACATCAAAACAGAGAAAAAATGAAGTGAAATAGAGTAAAAATTAGTGAAAATTAGTGAAAATAAGTGACATCTGAAGAGAATTTGTTTATACTGTAACTAATAAGCTTTAGGAGGTATTTTGGATGAGTAAAATAGCTGTTTTTTTTGGAGAGGGTTTTGAAGAAATTGAAGCATTGACTGTAGTGGATATGTGCCGCAGAGCAGGGATTGAGGTGCAGATGGTATCCATTACCGGCAATGCTGTGGTAACCGGTGCTCATGCTATTCCTGTAGGCATGGATGTACAGTTTGAAGAGGTGGATTTTGCTTCTTTGGATATGCTGGTATTGCCGGGCGGTATGCCGGGCACCCGTAATCTGGAGGCTCATGCAGGGCTGATGGAACAGGTAGATGCTTTTTATGCAGCCGGGAAGTATTTGGCAGCCATTTGTGCGGCACCCAGTGTTTTCGGACACAGAGGTATCCTGAAGGGCAGAAATGCCTGCTGTTTCCCGGGGTTTGAAAAGGATTTGGAGGGCGCAAACGTGACCACCAACAGAGTGACATGTGATGAGCATATTATTACCTCCAGAGGTATGGGAACGGCTATGGACTTTGCATTGACCATTGTGGCATTATTCTGTGGAGATGAGGTGGCAACTCAGAAGTCCAAGAGCATTCTTTACGAATAGAAGGAATGGCGAGGAGTAAGAAAATGAGTAAGGAAGTGAATTGCACGGAGGGACTGCTTGCCTTCATTGAAGAAAGTCCCAGTGCTTATCATGTAGTAGAGAATATACGAAACAGGCTTTTGGAGCAGGGCTTTATAGAGCTGAAGGAAGCGGAAAGCTGGAGTATAAAGTCCGGTAAGGGGTACTTCGTGGTGCGAAACGGTTCCTCTATCATAGCCTTTCGTATGCCCAGAAAGCAACCCAAGGGCTTTCATATCGTAGCCAGTCACAGTGATTCGCCTACCTTTAAGCTGAAGGAAAACGCTCAGATGACAGTAGAGGAGCATTATATTAAGGTAAATACGGAGAAATATGGCGGTATGATTCTGTCTACCTGGCTGGATCGCCCCTTGTCCGTAGCAGGAAGAATCGCGGTAAAGACAGCAGATGGCGAAATGGAACAGCGAACAGTAAAGGTGGATAAGGATTTGCTGGTGATTCCCAATCTGGCTATTCATATGAATCGTGACGTGAATAAGGGCTATGAATACAATCCTCAGACTGATATGCTTCCTCTGATGGCTTTGGTCGGACAGGAGGAGCATTCTGATTTGCTTCTGGCGGAGGTGGCTGCGGCTGCAGGAGTAAAGCCAGAGGAGATACTGGGGCATGATTTGTTTTTATATGTCAGAGAAAAGGGCAGAGTACTGGGGGCACATGGGGAGTTTGTGCATAGTCCCAGACTGGATGATTTACAATGTGTGTACGCTTCTTTGGAGGCTTTTGTAAATGCCAAGCCGAAGCAATATACGAATGTACTGGCTGTATTTGATAATGAAGAGGTGGGAAGCGGTACTGCACAGGGTGCAGATTCTACCTTTTTGCAGGATGTACTGCTTCGGATTGGAGAGGTGTTAGAGTGGAATCATGGAGAGTATTGCAGAAGGATAGCGGAAAGCTATTTGGTATCTGCGGATAATGCACATGCAGTGCATCCCAATCATCCTCAAAAGGCAGACCCTACCAATCGTCCCTATTTGGGTGGCGGTATTGTGATTAAGTATCATGGAAGTCAAAGATATACGACCGACGCAGTATCGGCTGCGAGAATGAAGCTTTTGTGTGAAAAGGCAAAGGTGCCTTACCAGACCTATACCAATCGTTCCGACATTGTCGGTGGCGGAACCTTGGGAAATATATCTACGGCACATGTGTCTTTGAATTCTGTAGATATCGGTTTGCCGCAGCTGGCTATGCATTCAGCTGTAGAAACGGCAGGTTCACGGGATACGGCTTATGCCATAGAGGTGTTGACTTTATTATATGAAGAATAAAAATGGTTCTCAGTCGTTGGTATCGACTGAGAACCGTTTTTTATTCCTGTTCTGCAGAATTAATTAATATATCATGAAACTCTTTTTCGAAGCTTGTCTCTTCCGTACCGGAAAGGAGTTTTTTTCGATATTCCAAGGGTGTGCATTTTAAATATCGCTTGAACTGTTTGTTAAAATAGCTGGCACTGTTAAAGCCCACAGAAACAGACAGAGCAGAAATGGAATTCGCTACTTTCTCCCGGGTCTGTATTTTGCGAATGGATTCCATGATACGGTATTGAATTAAGAATTCTACCGGACTCAAGTTAATGGTGCGTTTGAAACAACGACAGCATTCGCTTTTGCTTAAGTGGATGGAGTTTGCAATATCCTCTAAGGTAATAGGTTCTGCATAATGGTTGGCGATGTAGTGTATTGCTTCGATGACTCTGTTGAAGTCTGTGATGACTGCATTGGTCAAAGTCGGCGAATCAACATGCTGCTGTGCATAAGTATTTACATCCGCCCAAAGTGCGTATAATTGACTGAGTATGTTTAGTTCATAGCCATTTTCCTTGGCATAATAGATATCTGCGATTCGCTTCAAGGTTTGCAGCATGCGTTTTTCTAAAGCACCATCGGGGGTTAAATAAATGTGCTTCAAAGAAGATGTCATCAGCAAGGGATGTAAGTATTGTACAGCAAGACTGGCACTTTTGTCCGGAAAAAGTAGTTTGCTGTAAAAGCGCATGGAATAAATATCGCATATCTGACCGGGAGCTACGTGCATGGTATGCAGTAGGGTGTGATTTAGGAATATGCCATCGCCTGTCTGAAGCACGATGGTCTGTTCCGGAATGGTAACAATCAGACTACCGGAATGAACCCAGACAAATTCCAGGTCGTCATGCCAGTGCCATGGTACATAGGGGATTGGGTCTGTTCCAATGGTTAGGCGATGGATAATGAAAGGGAAGGAGGGATCCGGAAACGGCCGAATGGTCTGCCGATTATTTGTTGTTTTAAATTCATAATTCTGATTATCACCTAAATATAGCATATTGCTTCCTCCCTTCATAAACTATACAGAATACGATTTCCTAATTACAATATACCAAGAATAAAGTGGTAATTCAATGGAGAAAAAGTAGGAAAAAGGTCATGTGTTGGAGGATTTATGAGTCAAAAGTATGAAAATCTGTTGAATTTAGCGTTGGAAACACCGCCGGCTACCAGAGAGAAAACAGAAAATCTGAATGTAGGCTTTGATGAACAGCAGGGAACCTGGGAAGTCATAGTAAAGTATCACGGAAGTTTGGCGGTTTTAGAAGAAGCCGGGATAAGTGTGGAGTATCTGATTGCCAACTATGCCATATTAACTGTGCCGGAGGAAGCAGTGGAACGACTGGCTCTGGTGGAAGAAATTGAATATGTAGAAAAACCGAAGCGGTATTATTTTCAAGAGGAATACCCGGCAGAAAATGCCTGCGTGTATCCTGTGACCTTGGGAGAAGTAGGATTGACCGGATTGGACAATGTTATTTGTATTATTGATTCCGGCGTGGATTATGAGCGGGAAGAGTTTCGTAGGGCAGACGGAAGCACCAGAATTTTGTACTTGTGGGATCAGACCATAGCGCCAAGCGAGAACCGGACACCACCGGAGGGCTTTGGTATTGGTGCGGAATTTACCGCAGAGCAGATAAACCGGGCATTGGCAACAGGTGGGGAGGAAGGATTTCTTCTGGTACCCAGTCGGGATGTGAGTGGTCATGGAACGGCGGTAGCGGGAATTGCTGCAGCCAGCCCGGTACGGATACCGGGGGGAGGTGTTTATCAGGGAATTGCACCGGAAAGTGACCTGCTCATCGTGAAGCTGGGTATTCCCAGAGAAGGAGGTTTTCCGAAAACGACTGAGATTATGAGGGCGGTGACTTATGCAGTCAGAAAGGGATTGGAGTTACGAAAGCCTTTGGTGATTAATTTGAGTTTCGGCAATTCTTATGGTTCTCATGACGGAAGCTCCCTGATAGAGCGTTTTCTGGACAATGCAGCTGAGATAGGAAGGACTGTGGTGTGTGTAGGAGCCGGTAATGAAGGAGATTCGGCAGGACATTACGCCGGTTATGCAGATACCACACAACTCGTTGAAATCAGCGTGGGAGAGTATGAACGGAGCCTGAGTATTCAGCTTTGGAAGCAATACAGCGATGAATTTCAAGTAACACTACGGGCTCCGGATAATACGCAGGTGGCATTAACTAATCCGGTCAATGCTAGGAAACAGGAATTGACTATAGAACAGACCAGAGTGCTGGTTTATCAGGGAGAACCCAAGCCCTACTCGGTGTTGCAGGAAATTTATTTTGATTTGATACCATTGGGGGAGAGAAATTACATCAATTCCGGAATATGGCAGTTAGAAATCTCGCCCATTAAAGTGATTACAGGGAAATACGACCTCTATTTACCCTCTGCTGAGGCTCGTAGTAGTCGTACCGGTTTCTTACGTTCTACGCCGGAACTGACACTGACGTTACCGTCAACCAGCTCTAAAATAGTGACAGTAGGTGCATACGATACGTCATATGAGCAATATGCAGCCTTTTCCGGCAGAGGATTGGCGCAGGTTAGTCGGGAAAACAGTATTACCATAGCAGGACTGATTAAGCCGGACATCGTAGCACCGGGGGTAAATATTCTGGCACCGGACGTATTGGGGGGATACCGGGCAGTGACCGGAACCTCCTTTGCAACCCCTATTGTGTCCGGTAGTGCTGCACTTCTCATGGAATGGGGCATTGTACGCGGAAATGACCCCTATTTGTATGGGGAGAAGGTGAAGGCTTATTTGAGAAAAGGTGCCGGATCGCTACGGGGAGAGACTGTGTATCCAAATGAGCGGGTAGGTTTCGGGAAGCTCTGTGTAAGGGAAAGCTTACCGGGAGAGTGACGGATATAAATTATAATCATAGGGAAAGATACATTACAAAAAGAGAGAGGATAACGAAAATATTTAGATTGATAATTTACAGATTACCGCCTATAATATAAGGAACATAAAGGGGAGGAGTTTTATGGTAACTGTATTTTATTTCATTGTCTTTATAGTTTCGCTGATTATGCTGGGGAGCATGCTTATTCGGTACAAAAAGATAGATACTCCCTTTTTGATGCTGGGTCTCACGATAGTGATTAGCTGTATGGGACGATATATGATTGCCGGTGCCGAAAGCTTGGATACGGCTATTTGGGGAAACAGTTTTGTTTATGTGGGTGGTTGCTATACCCCCTTGCTGATATTGCTGGTGGTGTTCAAGCTGTCTAATGTAAATATGCCGAAGGCATTACTTGCATTTTTTGCGACCTTCTCCACCGTGGTCATGGGATTGGTACTGACTGTAGGAAAGAGCGATATTTATTATACCCATGTGGAATTGGTGATGACAGAGGGGTATCATTATTTGGATAAAACCTATGCCCCTTTGCATGGTTTGTACCCGGTTATGCTGATGCTGTATTGTCTGGTGCTGGTAAGTTTCATGTTCTATGTATTAAAGAATAAAAGAAACACGCTGTCACGAAAAACGTTGGTAGTCATTAGTGTTATTAGTGTTGCCATAGCACTGACTTATATATTGGAACGTGTTATAGACATGGATATCAGTTACCTGCCGGTAGGGTATTTACTGGCTATGGTATTCTTTATTGGTTATTTCGACCGTCTGAATATGTATGATATGTCCAGTAATGTAATCAGTGCTATGGAGAATAGGAAAGAATACGGTTATCTGGTATTTGACCGGAAGCTGCGATATGTCAATGCCAATGATTATGTGAAGGAGGTCTTTCCGGAAGTCAGAGAATGGTCTGTTGACGAAGCGGTACCTGCTTCGGAAAGCTATTTGTATCAGGAGGTAGTGCGGTACGTTGCAGAGAATCAGGGAAGTGAAACGCAGGAAAAAAATATAAATGTAGCAGATGTATATTTGGAAATGAATGTCCGGGAGATTATTTATGGAAGAAAAGTAGTAGGCACTCTGGTGGAATTCATAGACAGAACAGTGGAGCGAAAGTACTATAACACCATAGAGAGCTACAATGCTACCCTGGAAAAAGAAGTGGCAGAAAAGACAGAACATATTGTACATATAAAGGATATGATGGTGCTTGGCATGGCGGATATGGTAGAAAGCCGTGATAACAACACCGGTGGTCATATCAAGCGAACCAGTGAAGTGGTGCGTATTTTTGCAACAAGTCTGAAAGCAGGAAACGGACAGGCTATGTGGGACGAGCATTTCTTAAAGATGGTGGAGAAAGCGGCACCCATGCATGATTTGGGAAAGATTTCCATAGAAGATAAGGTTTTACGAAAACCGGGCAAATACACAGAGGAAGAATTTGCGGTGATGAAGACTCATACCACAGAAGGTGCAAGAATCGTGGAGAGCATTCTGCTAGGTGTAGAGGATGAGGAGTTCGTACGAATTGCCAAGAATGTTGCCTGGTATCATCACGAACGTTGGAATGGAAAGGGATATCCGGCAGGACTGTCCGGAACGGAAATTCCTCTGGAGGCCAGAATTATGGCATTGGCGGATGTATTTGATGCATTGGTAAGTAAGCGTTGCTATAAGGAAGCATTTTCCTATGATGAGGCATTTCGTATTATAGAGGAAGAGCTGGGACAGCAGTTTGACCCGGATTTGGGCAGATTGTTTTTAGCCTGCCGACCACAGTTGGAAGCAGTATATAATCAATACAGATAATTCTTTCGAAGTTTTTAAGGATTTCTTTATTGATCGTTTGATATGTTTAATATAAGGAAAGTAAAATGCATTTTGTAGAAGCAAAAGGAATTTTATCGGCACAGAACGGCATGAATTTATATAGAGGCTGCACCCATGGCTGTATTTATTGTGACAGCAGGAGTAAATGCTATCAAATGAAGCATGACTTTGAGGATATTGAGGTGAAACAGAATGCACCACAGCTGTTAGAGCAGGCACTGCGTTCCAAACGGAAGAAATGCATGATTGGTACCGGGGCTATGTGTGACCCCTATATGCACTGTGAGGAGGAGCTGGGACTGACACGCAAGTGTCTGGAGTTAATAGATCGGTATGGCTTCGGTTTGGCCATTCAGACCAAATCAGACCGGATACTGCGGGATTTGGACTTGCTGAAAAGTATTCAGGAAAAAAGTAAGTGTGTGGTGCAAATGACGCTTACCACCTATGATGAGGAGCTTTGCAAAATTCTGGAACCGGGAGTATGTATCACAAAGCGGCGGTTTGAGGTATTGCAAATATTAAGGGAGAATGGTATTCCCACGGTGGTTTGGATGACACCCATTTTGCCCTTTATTAATGATACCAGAGAGAATGTAGAAGGCATCTTGGACTATTGTGTACAGGCACAGGTAAAGGGCATTATACATTTTGGTATGGGACTGACCCTGCGGGAAGGGGACAGAGAATATTTTTACGCAGCATTGGACAGACATTTTCCGGGACTGCGGGAGAAATATCACCGAAAATATGGGTATGCTTATGAAATCCCCAGCGATAACCAAAAGGAATTAATGCAGATACTGTATACTACCTGTAAGAAGCATGGAATAATGTATAAGGCAGAGGATGTATTTGGATATTTGCACGAATTTCCACAGGAGAAGGGATATGAACAGCTGAGTTTGTTTTGAAAGAAGAGGATAAACACATGAAATGGATGATTGCCTCCGACCTGCATGGTTCGGAGTATTATTGTAGAAAGATGTTAGAGGCTTTGGAGAGGGAAAAGGCAGACCGTTTATTGCTGTTAGGGGATATTCTTTATCATGGTCCCCGGAATGGGATGCCGCAGGGATATGACCCGAAAAAGGTTACGGAGCTTTTGAATGCGTACAAAGAGCGGATACTCTGTGTGAGGGGAAACTGTGATGCGGAGGTGGATCAGCTGGTGCTGGAGTTTCCCATTATGGCGGATTATGCTATCCTTGCGGTAGGGGGACGGATGATTTATGCAACCCATGGACATCTTTATGGTGAGCAGACACCGCCACCCTTGCAGAAGGGGGATGTGTTGTTGTGCGGACATACCCATATCCCTGCCTGTGTAGAAAAGGAGCGATTTACCTACATGAACCCCGGCTCTATTTCCATGCCAAAGGAGAACAGTGGTCATGGCTACATGACTTTGGAGTGGAATGGGTTCTTCTGGAAAGATTTGGAAGGAAAGATTACCCGGGAGTACTTGTTATTATAACTCAGGAAAAGAGGAAGAAGTATGAAGTTAATCGATATGACTTGCCCCAAGTGCGGTGCTGCCTTGAAAGTGGATACCAAGCAGGGCAGGGCAAGCTGTGAATATTGTGGTCATTTGATGCTGATAGAGAAAGAAGATACCCTGGAGGAAATTCGACAAAAGGCACAGTCCAGGTCTTATGGTTATCACAAGGGAAAATTGAAGGCAGAGGCAGAAGCTGCTGCAAAGCGAAGAGAAAAACAGAAGAAATGGAAGGTTCCGGTCATTATAGTGGCGGTTATCCTGTTCCTGGGTTTGTTTTCCGCAGGCAGTACACAGTTGGCGAAGCCGAAGGTAAATCCCTTTGAATGTATAGAGGTATCCTTTCAGGGAAAGGACGGCAGGGGAGAGCTGGAGCTTACGGTGGTGGCTCCTTCCGGCATTGATGTAAATTACATAGATTATGATATTTCCAAGGATAGCCATTTGTATCAGGGAGAGACCATTACCATTCAGGCCAGAAGTAATACCTATCGTTTGGAGGAAAATACCCGAACTTATGTGGTAGAGGGCTTGGATGAGTATTTGAAGGATTTGCAGAATATCCCGCAGGATGCCTTAGCGTTAATTCATGCCAAGGCAGAGAATGCACTGGAATTAAATTTGGATGGTCCCAAGGCATTAGGCTACCTGAAGGAGATGAAACCGGTGAAGCTGTTTCTGACCACGGACGGAAAGCAGAGCAATGAGTTGTATGATGTTTTTCAGGTAGATTTTCAGACCGGTGACAGCGAAGCGACTTATTATGTGTTGGCTTGCTTTTCGGATGTGATTGTTCGAAACAGAGAGCAGGTGTCCATCGACATGCCCTATGGTATATATCTGGGACATTTGACACAGGTGCAGGGAGCCTGTTATATTATGGCATATGACTCTCTGGAGGAGGTCAAGACAGATATTCTCACCAGTCAGGACAGTTATGTAGAACTGAAGGAACTGGATTTGATAAGTCAATAAAGAAGAATGCCAAGCACTATCTTTCGTTGGATAGTGCCTTTTCTTTAGAAAATCTTTAAATTTTTATAAAGTTGCTCTTTCGTTTTGTATTTTATGATATAGTGGTACATGAGAGAACTGTAGCAGGAGGGGATGGACATGAAGGATGTATACCATATACTGGTGGTGGAGGATGATGAACAAATCCGGGATGGTATCGAAATTTATTTAAAAAGTCAGGGATACAAGGTGTTCAAGGCAGGAGACGGTATCGAAGGTCTGGAGATTATCCACAGAGAAGAAATCCATCTGGCCATAGTGGATGTGATGATGCCTCGTATGGATGGCATACATATGGTGATACAGCTGCGCAAGGAGTATGATTTCCCGGTATTAATGCTTTCGGCCAAGTCAGAAGAGGTGGACAAAATCATGGGACTGAATATGGGTGCGGACGATTATGTGACCAAGCCTTTTCAACCGTTGGAGCTGCTTGCCAGAGTCAATTCTCATCTGCGACGCTATGAGCGGTATTTGAAAATGAGTCAGGAGAATGCAAACAGGGATGAGGCCGGTATTTATACGGTAGGCGGTCTGGAGCTGAATGAAAATACCGTGGAAGTAAAAGTAGATGGAGAACCGGTGAAGCTGACACCAATCGAGTTTAAGATTTTGCAGCTGTTGATCAAGAGCCCGGGACGCGTATTTTCTACGGATGAGATTTACGAACGGGTATGGAATGAAATAGCCATCAACACTGATACAGTGCTGGTTCATGTACGAAACATTCGGGAAAAGATTGAATATAACCCGAAGGAACCAAAATACTTAAAGGTGGTGTGGGGCGTTGGATACAAAATTGAAAAAATCTAGTAAATTGGCAAAGTGGATTATCTTTCTGGCGGTGTTATTGCCGGCAGTGTTATTGGTCAGCATGTACCCCAGAATGGAGCAGCTGATGTTGCAGAAGGAGGAAGTGTATTATAGCAATGCCTCTGCAACACCGCCGCCGGAAGCGGCAGTGGATATTCCGGAAACAGAGACGGTAACCGATGGAACTGTTGTAGCAGATGTGGGCATTCGTCAGGATGTGGTGAATTATGCCGTGGAGGCTTCTTATTACCTGTATGGCAGGATGCTACAGGAGGAAAAAGGTACCGCGGTAGCCTTTGATGTGCTGGATCGGCATGGTTGGATCAATGATTTTTATACCATGGATAAGGAAACCTATTACTGGGCCGCTTACAATCCGGGGGATGCTTCCTTTTCAGAATACAATCTGGGAAAGCTGGAATATAATGATATGCAGGATATGCTGCTTCATATAGCAAACGAAGACATGCAGCCCCAAATCGATAAGTTGGCAAAAAGCTATGGAATTGTAGGTGGTTTGTATCTGGCCTTTGATGAGTATGGTATGATAAGCCGTATTGAATTTGTAGGTGCAGGGGATGTGGAGTACCATCACAACTTGTATTCCAAGGCAAGAGATTCTGTGTTGCAGTATCAGAACAATGCTCAGTATTATCATTCACAGAATGACGGTGTGGATGTGTTTGAGGTACTTCCAAAGAATTTCGAAGTGATATTCCTGATACCTTCGGATAGCATGTTTGTAAATCAGTTCACTCTGGATTTGGAGTATTATGTGCAGTCCTTTTCGAACCCGGAGCATCTGTATGTAGAAATCGGTGCTCCCATACTGATATTGGCATGCATGATATTTGTAGCCTTGGTAGCATTGATATTGCCCTTTTTCCGCAGACTGAATACCGGTTGGGAGAAGCTGTTTAGTTTGCCATTAGAGATAATCGTCTGCCTGGCAGTAGGGATGGTGGCACTTGCTTATCTGATGTTCGAGACTATGTGTTATACTACGATGGTGTATTTCGAACAGTCTGTGGGAAGTGTGGAGATACTGGGCTATATCCTAGAGCCTAGTATCTTATATGGTCTGGCGGTAGCAGTTAATCAGTTGGGATGGACAGCACTTTTCTTCTTGGAATATATTTGTGTGGCACATTGCAGACAGTTTTTGTGCGGTCCTATTTATTATTTTAAGCATCGTATTTTAATCGTTCGGTTTCTGCGATGGATAGGCAGTCTGTGCAAGCGTTTCTACCATTATATAGTGGAGGTAGATATTTCCAAAGGTTTGCATAGTACTGTGCTAAAGATTGTAGTGGTGAATTTCATCATAGTGGCGGGGCTGTGTTGCTTTTGGGTGGTCGGTATCGGTGCAGTAGCAATCTACTCCATTGTTTTATATGTGATATTGCGAAAGCAGGGGAATAAGATACAGACCCAATATAACAGTATCTTGCATGCCACGAAGCAGATGGCAGAGGGAGAGCTGAAGATTTCCCTACAGGAGGATTTGGGCATGTTCACCCCCTTAGGAGAGGAATTGTCCAAGGTTCAGGAGGGATTTTCCAAGGCTGTGGCACAGGAAGCCAAGAGCCAGAATATGAAGACCGAGCTGATCAGCAATGTTTCCCATGATTTGAAGACCCCCTTGACAGCCATTATTACCTATGTGAATTTGCTGAAGCAGGAGAATATCTCGGAAGAGGACCGCAAAAGTTATATTCAAACTCTGGATATGAAATCTCAGCGGTTGAAGGTCTTAATTGAGGATTTGTTCGAGGTAAGCAAGGCACAGTCCGGCAATATCCAGTTGAACTATATGGATGTAGATGTGGTGAATCTCATGAAACAGCTGCGTCTGGAAATGGAGGACAGACTGGCTGACAGTGATTTGACCTTCCGATGGAGTCTGCCGGAAGAAAAGGTGATTTTACATCTGGATGGGCAGAAAACCTATCGGGTGTTTGATAATCTGCTTAGCAATGCATTGAAATATGCGATGCCGGGTTCCCGGGTGTATGTGGATGTGGTAAATGGAGAACAGGAAGTAGAAATTGTGTTTAAGAACACTTCGGCTGCGGAAATACAGTCAGATGCAGAACAATTGACGGAGCGTTTTGTGCGAGGGGATGCATCCAGAAACTCCGAGGGCAGTGGTTTGGGGCTGGCTATCGTAAAGAGCTTTGTGGAATTGCAAGGCGGAAGCTTCCGCATAGAGATTGACGGAGATTTGTTTAAGGCGATTATCCGTTGGAAGAAGGAACCGGAAGCGGAAAAGGAATAGGAAAGGAAAAGAATAGGAAAAGAATAGGAAAAAGAAAGCAATTGACAGGAATTGTGGGCAAATGTAGTATGATAGTAGATACTGCATTTGCCCTTGTGTGCTTTGTGCAGTTTCCGGTTATGAACGGGGTAAGGAGAATGTGCCGGTAGGGCACAGTGCAGTAAGGCAGACCGATATAAAGACATACAAATTCATAAGATTCATAAAAAATCATAAAAAAGAAAAAGAGACATAAGATTTAAAGATAAGTAATAGGCAGATGATGACGAGAATGAGACGAAGGTTAAAATATATAGGAATAATTCTGCTGTTTATTTGCATATTTACCGGATGTGGTAATGTGGAGCAGAGCATTGTTACCGGTGGGGGAGAGACGGATGCTTCCGAAAAGGCTTCCGACAAAGTACTTCAGCTGGTGGATGAGGCCATTGCCGGTGCAAATGATGCAGTGACGAATATTAAGCAGGCTATGCAGGCACAAAAAGACCTGCTGGAAACAGAAGTGATAGAGGTACCGGAAAGTATTCCGGTATTGGCACCGGCACCGGTTGTGGGTGGAACAACTGTACCGGAGACAGCCCCTGTGCCTGGAACTGTGATACCCGAGCCGATACCGGGAACAACTGTACCGGAGGCGGCACCTGTACTTGACCCGGCAGCAGGAGAAGCTTTGCCACCGGAGTACTATGAATTTACCCAAAGTGACGAAAGCTATTTCGCGGATGCATTATTTATCGGGGACTCCCGTACGGTAGGACTGCAGATGTACGGCTATTTGAGTAATGCAGATTATTTCGCTACCCCCGGACTGAGTGTGTATTCCTTGCCGAGAACCAAGCTGACGGTAGGGGAACGGAAGGATGTGAAACTGACAGAATTGTTGGAGCAGGAGGAGTATAAGAAGATTTATCTGATGCTGGGGATTAATGAGCTGGGGTACAATTTCGAAAAGACTGTGTCTAAGTATAAAGAACTGGTAACGCAGCTGCAACAGCAGGAGCCGGGGGCGATTTTATATGTGTGTGCCAATCTTCATGTGACTGCACTGCGGGATGAAAACGACAAAACCCATAACAATGCCAATATCGACAGAATCAATGCAGAAATAGCAGCACTAGAAGATAAGAAGAATATTTTCTATCTGGATATTAATGAATTGTTTGATGATGCGAATGGGGATTTGGGGAAGGAATATGCCAGTGACGATACCCATGTTTCCGGAGAGTATTATGAGGAATGGTGTGTTTGGTTGCAACAGCACACCATAGTAAAATAAAGGGGAATGCAGCGTTGAACTGCATTCCCTGTTTTAGTAGGTTTTTTCGCCGGTGAGACATTTTTCAAAGTCATCATGGGGCAGAGGCTTGTCAAAGAGATAGCCCTGTGCAAAAGGACATTGGATACTTCTCAAGTAATCCGCCTGTGCAGAGGTTTCTACGCCTTCTGCCACTACCTGCATATTTAAATCCGTAATCATTTTTACGATAGTCTTTACAATCACATCATCGGAAGTCTCAGTGTTCTCGATATTTTTCAAGAAAGAGCGGTCCAGCTTGATAATATCTACATGCAAATCCTTCAGCAAATTCAAGGAAGAGTAGCCGGTACCGAAATCATCCAAGGAGGTCTGAATACCATGTGCTTTCATATCCTTTACGAACTGGTTCAGATTGTCCAAATCTTCGTAACCGGTAGTTTCGGTAAGCTCAATTTCGATGTATTTGCTGTCTAAATCGTATTTCTTTAAAACATGGATAATATCCTGTGCCAGATTTTTGTTGTGTAAATGGATTTTGGAAAAATTCACGGAGGTACAAACCGGTTCAATACCGGCATCCAACCAACCACGAATATCCTGACACACGCTATCTAATACATAAAAATCCAAGGGACAAATCAGGCCTTCCTGTTCCAACACCGGTATGAAATCCAAAGGAGGAACCAGCTTGCCGTCACGAATCCAACGCACCAATGCTTCGCAGCCGTGTAAAGTATTATTATCTAAGGATACCTTGGGCTGGTAGTATACAACAAACTCCCTGTCACGAACCGCAAGGGGGAAGAGATTGGTAATCTCTTTTCTATGTACGGCCTTTTCCAAAATGGATGGCTGGAACCACATGAAGTCATGGGTAACAGAGGCTTTTGCCGCAGCCATGGCTAAGGAAGAACCATCCATCATATTATTTACGGTATCAGTAGGTTTTACCGGATAGACCCCCACCTTGGCACTTAAATTAAGGGTAATCAAGGTGTCGTTGTGCTTTACTTCAATAGGAACCATTCCAATAAAGTGAATAAAGCTTTGTACATTTTCGTTTAATACTAAAGCAAAAAAGGTATCGCCACCCATACGGGCAAACATTTCCTGAGGTTGAAGTACTGCACGTACGCTAAGAGCATATTTGCATAATACTTCGTTACCTATTTCAGAACCGACACGGCGATTGATATATTTAAAATTCTTTAGGTTTAAAAAGAAACCATGATAATTGCTTAATTGTCCGTGTTCGTGAAGAACATTACAATAACGGGCAAGTCCCGGAGTATTGGGAAGTCCGGTAAGTGTGTCTGTAACTGCCATGCGGGACATGAGCTCCATAATACGGGCTCTGCCACTGATGAAGTAAAGATTTTTCAATAAAAAGGAAACCTGTTCTTCATCTGCTACGGACCAGCTGTCTGCCTGCTGTGGATAAGCCAACAATTTTACCACTCCCTTTTCGCCGGTAATATATTCTACGGAATAAGGAGTGTTACAATAATCACTTTCGGTGTAAAAAACCATATGCTCGTTTCTGCCATTGGTCTCGTATGGAGTACGAGGAGCTTGCAGGAAAATTTCTAAACGGGCAATGGAGAGGGCTTTGGCAACCGGGGGAATGGTACGACTGATATGCTGCATAAGTACAGGCATGGAAGTACCTTCGTCCGGAAGCTTATTGAAAAAGTCCTGATATACCTTACTACATAATATATCGTTCATAATATTTCATCCCTACCTCTTTGACGAAAATCGTTTTCTGAATCTAATACCAGTTTATCACTTTCGAACAGGCTTTTCAATGCAGACTACAGTAATAATTGCATGTAAAAATTAGTGATTTCAAATTATGCATGTAAAAAAGTATTAAAAATTACAACTTACCTCACTAATTAGTATGGTTTTCAAAGTTGTTGATTTTTTGTATCATAGGATTAATCTTAGGCGCATTGCGCAAAGAAAGGGAGGAAGGATATGCGTAAGAAAATCGTAAGTGTAGTTGCTGCATTAGCGTTAACCTTCAGTATGTTGACCGGTTGTGGTGCTGCACAGACAGAAAACAACAATAATCCTGCACAGGGCAGCTCGCAGGTAGAAGCTACTACCGAGAGTACTCAGCAGGCACCGGAGGCGACAGAAGCACCGGCAACACCGGAGGTTACCGAGGCACCACAGGCTACGGAAGCACCGGCAGTAGAGGAAAGTATTACATCACTTGAAATAGCTCATCGTATGGGCAATGGTATTAACTTGGGAAATACCATGGAAGCTTATGGTCGTGCCAGTGTAGGTGTAGGTGCTGCGACCTCTGTATATGAAACCTTTTGGGGACAGCCGGTTACTACACCGGAAATGATTCAGGCTATGAAGGACGCGGGCTTTGATACCCTGCGTGTTCCGGTAGCATGGACCAATGCCATGAATTATGAGAGTGGTGATTATACCATCGGTACCGATTATCTGAACCGCGTGGAGGAAATCATCAATTATGCATTGGATGCAGACATGTATGTTATCGTGAATGACCACTGGGATGGTGGCTGGTGGGGAATGTTCGGTTCTGCCACACAGGAGACCAGAGAGGCAGCTATGGAACTGTATACCTCTATGTGGACACAGATTGCTACCAAGTATGAGAAGTATGATAATCGTTTGATTTTTGAAGCAGGTAATGAAGAATTGGGCTTCCGTTTGAATGATAAGGACGTTGCAGCAGATTCCGGTGCATTATCTGATGCAGAATGTTATACCGTAACCAATCAGATTAATCAGGCATTCGTAGATACCATTCGTAGTACCGGTGGTAACAATGCAGACAGATTTCTGTTGATTGCAGGTTTTGGAACAGATATTACCAATACCTGTAATGATGCTTATCAGATGCCTACCGATACCGCAAAGGATAAGCTGTTGCTTTCTGTTCACTATTATGACCCGTCCGGCTATTGTATTTGGGAAAGTATTGCTGACTGGGGTACTCAAAAGGACTACAAGTCTATGTATGATATGTTGGAAAAGATGACTATGTTTACTGACCAGGGATATGGTATTGTAATTGGTGAGTATGGTGTATTGAATCAGCAGAATGGCATGAGAGAAGGAACCATGCCTTATACAGAGACCTTCTTGGATGTTTGTGATTATTTCGGATATTGTCCTGTTTTGTGGGATTGCAACGATATGTTTATGCGTAACGAAGGAAAAATTCGTTATGAAGAGGTGGCTCAGATGTATTTAGACCACAGCTATGCAGCACAGTCTGCCAAGAGTTTGGAAGAAATCCAGACCGCTGCAAAGGCAGATATTGATGCAGCTACCGCAGCAGCACCGGAAGCAGCAGGCGTAAGCGAGAATACTGCTATGGCATGGATTATGTACAGTAGTAGTGACTGGGGTGTTTCTTACAGTGTAGGTGATGTATATGATCCGGGTTCTGCAACTGCCGGTATTGTGGCAACAGATGTGGAGATTACCGGAGAAGGAACTTATACCGTAGGTCTTGACTTTACAGGTACTGCAGGTGGTTATGCCAACAGTATGGTATTCTCCGCAGTAGGTATTGCAAATGGTGAGCTTTTATATCCCGGCTACTGTATTGAAATCAAAGAGATTAAGGTGAACGGCGAGCCTTATAAGCTGACCGGCAGACCTTACACTGCCAGCGATGACCAGAAGTGTACCAGAGTAAATCTGTACAATGAATGGGTATCCGCAGCTCCGCCGGAGGCACGTACCGCAGTAGGCAATGCAATGTATGTTTCCCCTTGCGTTATGGATGCAGCAACACTGGGAAATGTGGAAACCATTGAGGTTACCTTTAATTATGTTCCCGGTAAATAAAGGGTAAATAAAGAAAATAGAAATGATTTTACCGACTCCCCCTGTCCGGATGCGACAGGGGGAATTTTTGTGTAAAAAGTAAAATTTTTATGGTACTTTAGTTGCAAAAAAGAATATATTGTATTATAATGCTACATAGTATTAGAATCATGGGAGAATGTGGCGTGAAGAAATTAATACATACATTATTTATATGTATATGTCTTACAATTATATATAGTATAAACGTTTCCGCCTCAGTTCTCGGTGTGAAGGGCAGGGTGCTGTTTATCAGTTCCTATTCCTATAGTTGGGATACGGTGCAGATGCAGATTGACGGTATCAAGGATACACTGGAAAATGACTACGATTTGGACTATGAGTACATGGATACCAAACGGGTAAGTGATGAAACAGCCATGCAGCTTTTTTATGATGGGCTGGCATATCGTATGTCTCAGGTAGAACCTTATGATGTGATTATCGTGGGTGATGATGCAGCACTACAGTTTGTGTTGCAGTATAGGGATGGTTTGTTTCAGAATATTCCCATAGTATTTGAAGGGATTAATGACGAGGAATTGGTAGAGACTGCATTGCAGGATCCCTTAATTACCGGTGTTGTGGAGAAGCTATCGCTGGAGGATAATCTGGAGTTTGCCATGGAATTGATGCCAAATGCTAAGAAGGTAGTGGCTATTTTAGATGATACCATTACCGGTCAGGCAGAACGGAAACGTTTCTTTGCGGTAGAGAAGGACTATCCCGAGTTGGAATTCAGTGAAATCAATGCTTCAGAGTACACTTCCGGTGATTTGCAGAGAGCATTGCGCAAGCTGGGGGATGACACCATTCTTTTGTTTATTGTAATGACAGAGGATGCCAATGGCACCCAGTATGATAGCCAGCATATCGGAAACTTTATGATGATATATTCCTCCGTTCCGGCTTTCCGTATGGTAGAAGCAGGTATGGGTAACGGTTTTGTAGGCGGTAATGTAGTTTCCATGTACAAATCCGGTGAGATAGCAGCAGAGATGGCTATTCGAATCATTTCCGGTGCACCTGTTTCAGAAGTAGAACCGGAAATGGAGAGCCCCAGAGAGAATATGGTGGATGAGGATATTGTCAGAAGATATAAGCTGGATGTGGACAATATTCCCAAGAATACTACCATTATCAATCATGAGCAGGATTATTGGGAGCGTAATCAGGAATCCATCAAGCTGATTGTTGTATTGGTGCTGGCGATTATTGTGATTATTGTTTGTGTGGTGTTTGATAGTATCAAGAAGAATCGTATTATGAAGGAATTGAATGATGCAAAGCTGATACTGGAAAATGCATCCCAGCATGACTTCTTAACCGGTTTGTCCAATCGTAACAAGTTTATGCATGATTTGAATGCTTTGATTGATGCGAAGCAGCCTTGTACGGTTTTAATGTTGGATATTGACGATTTCAAGATGATTAATGATACTTATGGTCATGCCGCAGGTGATATTACACTGCAATCCATCGCAAACCGTATGAAGGAGATGCAGTCACAGATTTTAACACCTTATCGTTATGCAGGTGATGAATTTATTATGATTCTGCGCAGTTCTCAGCCTATGCTGATTGAAAAAGCAGCTTATGATTGCAGAAATGTATTTGCGAAGGAAATTAAATTTGATAAGGTAAATTATAAGGTAACCGGAAGTATCGGTATTGCTACTTATCCGAAGGATGCAAAGGATATTGAAATGCTGATTACCTGTGCAGATGATGCCATGTATGAAGTAAAGAAGAGTGGCAAGAATATGTTTGCATATTATAAAAAGCCGGAAAATTCAAATTAAGTCTTTACATTTTGAAAAACTGGTTATAATATTAATTATGATAAAGAAAACGATGACGAGAAAAGTACGATTTTGGAGGATGTCAGAGAGAACTGCCCCGGAAGGGTGCTGCGAGCAGTTTCATTCAAGAATTTCGGAAGACCATCTCTGAGTGGCTCTAATACAGCCCGTAAGCCTACGTTACAGGTAAATGAGTGGTCTGCCATCAGGCAGGCAACGAGGGTGGAACCGCGTAAATTACGTCCCTTGTGATAGGAAACTGTCACAAGGGACTTTTCGCGTATAAGCAAAGACATGTGGCAATATAGGCAGAGACCATGCTTGCATGCAGCTCTGACTGTATTGACATATGACGAGCAACGCGAACGAGGAAGGCGTAGCCTTTCGAGTTTGCTTATACGCGCAAGGATATTATAAGGAGGAAAAGGATATGAAAATTACATTAAAGGACGGCTCCGTAAAGGAGTACGCAGAAGCAAAGAGTGTTTATGACATTGCAGTAGACATTAGTGAAGGTCTTGCCAGAGTGGCATGTGCTGCAGAGGTAGACGGTCAGGTGGTAGATTTACGTACCGTGATTGATAAGGACTGCGAATTATCTATTTTAACAGCAAATGACAAGGCCGGTCTGGCTACCCTTCGTCATACCACCGCACATGTTATGGCAGAAGCAGTAAAGAGACTGTTCCCGGATGCCAAGCTGACCATCGGTCCCAGCATTGATAATGGTTTCTATTATGACTTTGACCATGCACCTTTCACCAGAGAGGATTTGGATAAGATTGAAGCAGAGATGAAGAAAATCATCAAGGAAGGTGCCAAATTAGAGAAATTCACCCTTCCCAGAGAAGAAGCGATTCAGTTCATGGAAGAGCGTCAGGAGCCTTACAAGGTAGAGTTGATTAAAGATTTGCCGGAGGATGCAGAGATTTCCTTCTACAGCCAGGGCGATTTCGTAGACCTTTGTGCAGGTCCTCACTTGATGAGTACCAAGAATATCAAGGCTTACAAGCTGATTTCTTCTTCCGGTGCATATTGGAGAGGTAAGTCTGAAAATGCTATGTTACAGCGTATTTACGGTACTGCCTTTAATAAGAAGGAAGAATTGGCTGAGTATCTGGAATATTTAGAGAATATCAAGCTTCGTGACCATAATAAATTGGGTCGTGAAATGGAGCTTTTCACCACAGTAGATGTAATCGGTCAGGGTCTGCCTCTTTTGATGCCCAAGGGTACGAAGATGATTCAGACCATGCAGCGTTGGATTGAGGATGAGGAAGAGAAGCGTGGCTATGTACGTACCAAGACCCCTTTGATGGCAAAGAGTGATTTGTACAAGATTTCAGGTCACTGGGATCATTATAAGGAAGGTATGTTCGTACTGGGTGATGAAGAAAAGGATAAGGAAGTATTTGCACTGCGTCCCATGACTTGTCCGTTCCAGTATTATGTATACAAGGCAAGCCAGAAGTCCTACAGAGATTTGCCGATCCGTTATGGTGAGACTTCAACCCTGTTCCGAAATGAGGATTCCGGTGAAATGCACGGTTTAACCCGTGTGCGTCAGTTTACCATTTCCGAGGGTCACTTAATCGTAAGACCCGACCAGATGGTAGAAGAGTTCAAGGGCTGTCTGGCACTGGCTAAGTACTGTCTGGATACCTTAGGAGTAGGCGATGATGTAACCTATCGTTTGTCCAAGTGGGATCCGAATAACAAGGAAAAATATGTTGGTTCTGCAGAGGTTTGGGAAGAAACCCAGCAGAATATCCGTGACGTATTGAACGAGCTGGGTATACCATTCTATGAGGGCGAAGGAGAAGCTGCTTTCTATGGTCCTAAGGTAGATATTCAGGCGAAGAATGTATATGGCAAGGAAGATACCATGATTACCATTCAGTGGGATGCGGTATTGGCTGAACAGTTTGACATGTACTACATCGACCAGAATGGTGACAAGGTGCGTCCTTACATTATTCACAGAACCTCCATGGGTTGCTACGAAAGAACCCTTGCTTGGTTGATTGAAAAGTATGCAGGAAAGTTCCCTACATGGCTCTGCCCGGAGCAGGTAAGAGTGCTTCCGATTTCTGATAAGTATGCTGATTATGCAGCAAAGGTAGAGGCACAGTTAAAGGACAACGGTATCCTTGCTACCACCGACAAGCGTGCAGAAAAGATTGGTTTCAAGATTCGTGAGACCAGACTGGCGAAGGTTCCTTATATGCTGGTTGTGGGTCAGAAGGAAGAAGAGGAAGGTCTGGTATCTGTCAGAAGCCGTTTTGCCGGTGATGAAGGTCAGAAGACCTTAGAGGAATTCATTGACCAGATTTGCAAGGAAATCCGTACCAAGGAAATCCGCAAGGAAGTGGTAGTAGAAGAAAATAAATAAATTGTTCCGGATTTTGTTGTGATGAATCTGCGAATGGTTTTGAACAATGAGAATAAAATCAGCAGCCTCCGTTCATACTAAGATGGTAATCATCAATAAAAAGTCAATTTTATAGTTGACAGAATGGAGGAAATATGGCTGAATTAAAATGTGGAGCAGAAAATTGTACCTACAATAAAGAGCATTTGTGTTCTAAGGGTGATATTATGGTGGGCGGTAAGCATGCCGATAAATACGAAGACACCTCTTGTGAAAGCTTTGCGGTCAGAAGAGAAGGCAATGATGCGTATACCAGTTCCCTTTCTCACCCCAGCAGAACCATCAGTATTGATTGTGAAGCAGTGAAGTGTATGTACAATCAGAACTACAAATGTATCGCAGAGCATGTAGACATTCGAGGAAATCGTGCCAATGATAGCAGGGAAACTGCTTGTGCAACATTTACCGAGAAATAATGACAGAGTTTCGCATGGGGCATGAAAATGCCCTGTGCGGAATAAAGAAAAGTTGTGAGGTATATTGTGAGTAAGAAATCAATTATATTTCAAGTATTGATAGTTATTGCTATGATTGCATGGCTGTTTGGAATGAATTCTTACGTGGATTATTACAACAGCAAAGAGTTCTCTTATACTATGGGAACAGAGTCTGATACATATGAATCTAAAATGACCATTGTCAAGCATTGGAATGAAACATCACATGGATATGGATATGGTATACAATATGATGTGAGATTTGATAATAAAAGTCCGGATACGCTCTATGATTGGAGTGCAAAGATTGCTTTGATTAAAGGTTGCCAATTGACAGATTATTGGAATGGTGAGATGACACTTGAAGATAATGTGATTTATTTTAATCCCCAGACAGATATCGAAATGATTTTGCCGGAGAGTAATCGAACCTTTGGATTTATCCTTTATTCCCAGAAATTAAACAATGTAGAAGAGTTTACGATTTATTATCATAAAAAGATAGGTTTGAATGATTTACCTATGTTTACTGCATGGAAGATTGCTTTGGGCATTTTTGCAGTGTTGGAAATTATTATTATAGCAACAGCTCTGAGAACCTGGAAGATACGAAAAAAGCAAAAAGAGTTTGAAAGCATTGTGAATCAGAGCTTCAAGATGTTTGCGAACCTAATTGATGCCAAGGATCCATATACTTTGGGACATTCCCGTAGAGTGGCATTGTATTCCAAGGAACTGGCCAAGCGAATGGGTATCTCTCAGGAGGAAAGAGACCGTCTTTATTACATAGCCCTATTGCATGATATCGGAAAAATCGGTATTACAGATGCTATTTTGAATAAAAAGGGCAAGCTGACACCGGAGGAACGTGCAGAAATCGAAAAGCATGTAACTATTGGCGGAGCTATTTTAAAGGACTTTACTGCTTTGAAGGGAATTGCAGAGGGGGCTAAATATCATCATGAAAGATATGATGGTACCGGATATGCGACCGGTATCAAAGGAGAGAAGATACCATTGTTTGCCCGTATCATTGCTGTAGCGGATTCCTTTGATGCTATGAGCAGTGAGCGCTGTTACAGACCGAAGCTGGAGATGCCGGTGATTATTGAGGAATTAAAGAACGGAAGCGGTACACAGTTCGACCCGAAGATTGCAGCATTGATGCTGGAAATGATAGAGGAAGGCGTTGTTCCCATTGATTTAGAGGAATACGACGATGAAAATAAAAAATAATTTTGAAAAAGTATTGACAGGAAAGTAATACTGTGATAAAGTGATTAAGCATGTGAATACACATAAAACAAGCAGAGTATCCACTCTCACCTTACGGCAATTGAGCTGGTAAGCGTCAATGATTTGATAGTTAAATATACTTGTTTTGGGTTTAGAAGCCAAATGGGTTTATTTTGCGATTAAGAGTGGATAGTTGTGACTATTCACTTTTTTATTGCAACAATAAACTGATTTTCTGAATGGAGGGTAAAACCATTAGCGATTTATTAATCAATGAACAAATCAGAGACAAAGAAGTACGTGTAATCGGAGAAGAAGGCGAACAGTTGGGCATCATGTCCATCAAGGAAGCTATGGCACTTGCAGAAGAAGCAGGTGTAGATTTGATTAAGATTGCTCCGACTGCAAAACCCCCGGTCTGCAAGATTGCTGATTATGGCAAGTATAAGTACGAGCAGATGAGAAGGGAAAAGGAAGCAAAGAAAAAGCAGAAGGTAATTGAAATCAAGGAAATCCGTCTGTCACCCAACATTGACACCAATGACCTGAATACCAAGGCAAACGCTGCGAGAAAGTTTTTGACCAAGGGCGATAAGGTAAAGGTATCATTACGTTTCCGTGGCCGTGAAATGGCACACATGAACAGTAGTAAGCATATTCTGGATGACTTTGCAGAGCTTTTGGCTGATATTGCAGTAGTAGACAAAGCTCCAAAGGTAGAAGGAAGAAGCATGACCATGTTTTTAACTGAAAAGCGTTAAACGCAATAGTTAAAATAGATTAAGGAAATTTAGGAGGAAATAGTTATGCCAAAAATGAAAACAAGCAGATCTGCTGCAAAGCGTGTTAAATTAACCGGAACAGGTAAGTTAAAGAGAAACAAAGCTTACAAGCGCCATATCTTAACCAAGAAGACCAGAAAGACTAAGAGAAATCTTAGAAAGGCAGCTATGGTAGACGCTACAAATATCAAGACAATGAAGAAGATTTTACCATATTTATAATCAGGTAAGGAGGAGAATGAGACATGGCAAGAATTAAAGGTGGCTTAAACGCTAAGAAGAAACACAATAGAGTATTAAAGCTTGCAAAGGGCTACAGAGGAGCTAGAAGCAAGCAGTATAGAATTGCAAAGCAGTCAGTTATGAGAGCTTTGACCAGCTCTTATGCAGGTAGAAAGGAAAGAAAGCGTCAGTTCAGACAGTTGTGGATCGCTCGTATCAACGCTGCAGCAAGATTGAACGGTCTTTCTTACAGCAAGTTCATGTACGGTCTGAAGTTAGCAGGCGTAGAAATGAACAGAAAAATGTTAGCTGAAATGGCTGTTAATGATGCAGAAGGTTTTGCAACCTTAGCTGAGTTAGCAAAGTCTAAGTTAGCATAATATTGGCTGAAAAGCATATACTATCTCCGGTGGACAAGTTCACCGGAGTAATTATTCCTCGATAGCTCAATGGTAGAGCACTCGGCTGTTAACCGAGTTGTTGTAGGTTCGAGCCCTACTCGGGGAGTTTTCAAAGACGCAGTAAAAAGCGTCTTTTTTAATATAATTTTTAGTGGTATAATTTCTGCAAATAGGTTATGATAAAAGATAGTAATATTTTATGCGAGGTAATTTATGAGAGTATTGGAAAATTTAGAACCCAAGAAGGTTTTTTACTATTTTGAAGAGTTGTGTAACATTCCCCATGGTTCCGGTAATGTAGAGGCGATTAGTGATTATTTAAAGAATTTTGCACAGGAACGAAAGTTGGAAGTGATACAGGATGAGTTAAAGAATATTATTATCATCAAGGAAGCCGTTGCAGGTTATGAAAATGAGCCACCCGTGATTATTCAGGGACATATGGATATGGTAGCAGTGCATAAGCCGGAGCTTGTTATCGATATGACCAAGGATCCTTTGAAGCTGAAGGTGGACGGGGATAAGGTATATGCGGAAGGTACCAGCTTAGGTGGTGATGATGGTATTGCAGTGGCGTACGCATTGGCTATACTGGATGATGATACGATTAAGCATCCGCGTCTGGAAGTCGTAATTACGGTGGATGAAGAAACCGGTATGCATGGAGCCAGAGCTATTGATTTGTCCATGCTGAAGGGAAGCCGTCTGTTAAATATTGATTCAGAAGATGAAGGTATCTTTTTGACCAGCTGTGCCGGCGGTGCCAGAGTAGAATGCAGACTGCAACCGGTATTTTCCCGAATGCAGGGAAAGGGCTATGAAATCCTCGTAGGAGGTTTGTTAGGAGGACACTCCGGCGTAGAAATCCACAAGGAAAGAGGCAATGCCAATATGCTGGCAGGCAGACTTTTGTGGAAGCTCTGTATGCAGGAAATTCCGGTTGGATTGGTAAGTGCACAAGGTGGTATGGCAGACAATGCCATACCCAGAGAAACGAATTTGGAGCTGGTGGTAGAGTCAGCACAGGCGGAAGCTTTTGAAGCTGTAGTAAGAGAGTTTGAAGCAGAGGTAAAAGCGGAATTGGCTAGCAAGGATACGGAGTTTTTTGTTAGTGTAACAGACGGAGCAGAAAAAGAGGCACAGGCAGTATGTGGCAATGAGCTGAATGTGGTGGCAGCTTTCTTAAATGGTCTTCCAAGCGGAGTACAGGCCATGAGTGCAGATGTTCCGGGACTGGTGGAAACTTCCTTGAATTTAGGTGTTTTAAAGTGCGATGAGAATGGTCTTCAGGCAGACTTTTCTGTCAGAAGCTGTATCGAGAGTGCGAAGCAGGCACTGATTGAGAAGCTGATGTCATTGGTAGTACTGGCAGGTGGAGAGGCAGAGGTATCCGGAGATTATCCGGGATGGGCGTATCGTGTAAATTCTCCGTTGCGTGATAAGATGGTTGCCTTGTATAAGGAAATGTATCAAGAGGAGCCCAAGGTGGAGGCTATCCATGCCGGATTGGAATGTGGCTTGTTGGCAGGAAAAATCAAGGATTTGGATTGTGTTTCCTTTGGCCCGAATATGAGCAATATTCATACAACAGAAGAAAGCCTCAGCATATCCTCGGTGGAGAGAGTATGGCAGTATTTGTTACGTTTGCTGGAGCAAAAGGGCTAAATACAAATGAGGTGGGAAAGGTTTGGTAAGGTATTATGGGTTTTGATAAGGTGAAGCTGAAACAGATATATAAACTGATAGTATTTGTGGCAGTGATTGTATTGTTGCTGATATACAGCGAGGTATTGTTTGGCGGATTAAAGTTATTATTGGGAATTTTCCTGCCCTTTTTAATCGGTGGGGCTATCGCTTTTATATTGAATATTCCCATGAATAGCTTGGAGAAGAAGCTGTTGAAAAAGTGGAACGGCAAGGTGGCAGGGAAGATTAAGAGACCCCTTTGCATGGTATTATCCATTATTTTTGTGTTTGCTATCTTGGCATTGGTAGTTGTGGCTGTGGTACCGCAATTACGAACTACCATCAGTACTTTAGGTGCAAAAGTTACCCCTTTTGTACAGGATGTCATGGTATGGCTGAAGAATTTGACAACCGATTATCCGGAGCTGACAGAACAGATACAGGAGCTGGAAAATATAGAATTTAATTGGGACAGCATCATTGGCAATGTAGGGAATTTCCTGAAGAATGGTGTGGGCAGTATGGTTGGCTCTACGGTTACGGTGGCTACCAGTATTATCGGTGGTGTGGCTAATGTTTTTATTGCCTTTGTGTTTTCTATATACATTTTGTCCCAGAAGGAGAAGCTGCAGGAGCAGGCGAACCGTATTCTGGATGCTTATGTGCCGACGAAGCAGAGCAGAACCATAAAAGAGGTTTTTCATAGATTATATGTGAATTTCAGCAATTTTATCTGTGGACAATGTTTGGAAGCAGTGATATTGGGTACCCTGTTTGTGGTATTTATGACCATTTTCCGTATGCCCTATGCGATTATGATTGGTACCCTGATTGCATTTACCTCTCTGATACCTATCGTAGGTGCGTTTATAGGTTGTGGTGTGGGAGCTTTTATGATACTCATTGACAATCCTGTGCAGGCATTGTGGTTTGTCATTATGTTTTTAATCATTCAGCAGCTGGAGGGCAATCTGATTTATCCCAAGGTGGTTGGAAATTCCGTGGGATTACCTTCGATTTGGGTGCTCATGTCTGTCAGTGTAGGTGGCAGTTTGTTCGGTGTAGTAGGTATGCTGATGTTCATTCCGTTGATGTCTACCTTGTATTCTCTGCTTCGGGATGATGTGAATCGCAGAAATGGAGGAAGAACCGGTATTGTAGAACGAGGTAATTCTGCAACAATGCATCAGGCGAAGCAACATAAAAATAATAGAAAAAAAGACAGGCTTTCGGAAAAGAGCAAAGCAGAAACAGGTTCCGGTACTGCAGAACCCGTGATGCATAGTAAAACAGATGCAAAACAGGAGAATGTGCAGGCGAATAGAGCTGCAGAACAGCTGCCAAAGGCACAGCAGGAGAAAACGCAGCAGAAAGCTCAGGCGAAAATGCAGCGTGAAAACAAGCAAACCGGGCAGGAGCATGAAAAAAGGGAAAAGCAACCTGTCGAATCGAAATCCAAGGGAGCAAATACAGATGCACTGGCACAAATTATCGCAGAAGTAAGTGCTTCTGTACAGGAAACAGAACCTGCAGATGCTTCTGAGAAGAAAACGGGTAATAATCACCATAGAAGAAAAAGAAGAAGACCTAAAAACGCAGAACATAGAAAACAAGAGAATAATAATACCTAATAAAAGAGTGCGAAAATTCAAAACAACTCAGAAAATTAAAAAAATTTAAAAAAGTACTTGCTTTTTTCTCTAAGACCTAGTATAATCAATTTTGTTGCCGGGGTGTGGCTCAGTTTGGTTAGAGCGCCGTCTTAGGGAGGCGGAGGCCGCAAGTTCGAATCTTGTCACTCCGATGAAAAGACCAGCAGATTTGCTGGTCTTTTTTTGTATATTTTTTCATGGAAAACTACAGAAAGTATGTTATAATGTACGCGAGCAGAAAAACAAGCGATGAGGTATATCAGTATGGAAAAGGAATTAAGAGAAATAGAACAACAGGCATATACAGCAACCAAAGAGCTTTTGGAGGTTGCCAAGCTTCAAAAGGGGCAGCTTCTGGTGGTGGGCTGTTCCAGTAGTGAGGTGAGCGGTGCCAAGATTGGTACTTACTCCAGCCCTGAGGTGGCAGAGAGAGTTTTTACAGGTATTTATCAGGCGGTTCAGGAAGCTGAGATTTATTTGGCTGCACAATGCTGTGAGCATTTAAATCGCGCACTTATTTTGGAAGCGGAAGCAGCAGACAGATATGGATATGAACAGGTAAATGTAGTACCTCAGCCCAAGGCAGGCGGTTCCTTTGCGACAAATGCTTATAAATATTTCCAACATCCTGTAGCGGTAGAACATATAAAGGCTCATGCCGGAATGGATATTGGCGATACTTTAATCGGAATGCATCTGAAGGATGTGGCTGTTCCGGTGCGTATCGGTACCAAGCAGATTGGAGAGGCACATTTGGTTTGTGCCCGCACCAGAGCGAAGTTTATCGGCGGTGAGCGTGCTGTGTATGATAGTGCACTGGGTTGAAATAGGCAAGTAGCCCGGAATTAGAGAATACCAAGAATAAGAGAAGGTTTTAGGTAGTGTGACATGAAATTAGTGAAACAGGTTTTGTTGAAAACCTTCCCTGTATTTACAGGGTACATCGTATTGGGGATTGGTTTTGGTATCCTGATGGTGAAGAATGGCTTCGGCATTGGCTGGGTGCTGGCTATGAGTTTATTCATTTATGCAGGTTCCATGCAGTATCTGGGGATAAATTTGTTAACAGGCGGAGCCGGAATTCTGCAAACCGCCATTGCTACGCTGATGGTAAATGCCAGACATTTGTTTTACGGAATATCCATGGTGGATAAGTATAAGGATATGGGGAAGGCAAAGCCCTATCTGGTTTTTTCGCTGACGGATGAGACCTATTCACTGGTGTGCTCCGAGAAGGTGCCGGAAGGGGTGAAACCGGCGAAATATTTTTTGCTGATTTCTTTATTCAATCATTTTTATTGGGTATTAGGAAGCTGTCTGGGGGCTTGGCTGGGTAACATCATAACCTTTGATACTACAGGCATAGATTTTTCCATGACAGCATTGTTTGTGACTGTTTTTGTACAACAGTGGATAGAAGCAAAGGAGCATTTCCCGGCGATTACAGGATTGACAGCAGCGGTAGTCTGCTTATTTATCTTTGGCAGGGAAAACTTTCTCATCCCCACTATGCTGGTGATATTGGTGGCTTTACTGATTTGGAGAAAGTGTAGAACAGGGGAGGAAAAGTAAATGCAGACAGTATGGTTGATTGCAGTAATGGCAGTGGTGACGGCACTGTTGCGTTTTTTGCCCTTTTTGATATGGAACGGAAAGCGGAAAACACCGGAGGTGGTGTTGTATTTGGGGAAGGTGTTGCCCTATTCGATTATGGCAATGTTGGTGGTATATTGCCTAAAGGGTGTCAACCCATTCACTTCTCCCTATGGTTTACCGGAGCTTCTTGCAGTAGCAGTGGTAGCAGGCTTGCATGCATGGAAGAGAAATACTTTGCTTAGTATCATTGTAGGAACAGTTGTGTATATGTTTTTGGTACAAGTAGTATTTTGAGGCAATAAGGCATTGTTTTGAAAAGTAGAAAAGTGGAAAAGAAGGACAATAGCTCTATAATTTTTGGGAGAAAAGCCGATAAAGATACTGAAATAGGTTATGCTACAGGTGGTTCACAGGTACTCATAAAGAGATATTAGGATAAAGTGGAACAATGAATAAAAGGAAGAGGAGATAGAAACATGGCAAATAACAGACCCAGATCCAGGGAGAAAAATGTAACCGGAGGCAGTAAGGGCGTCAAAAGACGCGGCAGCGGTTTAGGAACCGGTTCGGTAGGCAGTGGCTCGGCAGTACAGAGCAGTAGTGCCGGAGGTGGCAGCTTTTCCGGTAGGGGAACCCGCGCATCCGGTGGGAAAAAGAGCCCATTGCTTATGATTATTATGATAGTGGTACTATTGCTTGGCGGTGGTGGTGGTTTGTCCGGTCTTTTGGGCGGGGATAGCAGCAATACCCCTTCGAATAGCGGACAGGAAATTATCGGAGATTTAATCGGTACTGCTATCGGCGGCAGTGGTAGCAGCAGTTCAGGGAATATTTCTGATCTTACCGGTGGTCTTTCTATGATTGGCAGTTTACTAAACACCGGAACGACCAGTAGTGGTTGGGAATTGGAGAGCAATACCGGCAGATTGAATAAGGCGGTGGACAAGGCTGCACGTGATAAACGAACCGAAATCCTTGGAAAAGGCAAGGATGTAGTAACCATCATGGTATATATGTGTGGTACTGATCTGGAGTCTCGTTCCGGTATGGGAACCTCTGACTTGCAGGAAATGCTGGCAGCAGATTTGGGAGATAATGTGAATTTGCTGGTTTACACCGGTGGTTGCTCTAAGTGGCAGAACAATGTGATAAGCAACAAGGTAAATCAGATTTATCAGGTAAAGGACGGAAAGCTGCGTTTGTTAGAAGAGGAAACGGCGGTTTCTATGACCGACCCGAATACCTTGATTGATTTTATTAAATGGTGTGACAAAAATTATCCCGCCAATCGTAATCAATTGATTTTCTGGGATCATGGCGGCGGTTCTATCAGTGGTTATGGTTATGATGAAAAGTTTAAAGGCAGCGGTTCCATGAATTTGGCAGAAATCAATCAGGCTTTGAAAAAGTCCGGTGTGACTTTTGATTTTGTTGGTTTTGATGCTTGTTTGATGGCTACCTTGGAGACTGCTTTGATGCTAACTCCTTACGCAGATTACCTGATTGCTTCCGAGGAGACGGAACCGGGTGTAGGTTGGTATTATACCGATTGGTTGACCAAGCTGGGAGAGAATACCTCCATGCCTACCATCGAAATTGGTAAAAATATTGTAGATGATTTTGTAGATACCTGTGCGACCAAATGTCGTGGACAGAAGACCACACTGTCTGTAGTAGATTTAGCGGAATTAGAAATGACGGTTCCCGGTGAATTAAAAGACTTTTCCAAGTCAGCCAGTGAATTAATTCAGAGCAATGAATACAGAACCGTTTCAGATGCACGTTACAACACCAGAGAGTTTGCACAGTCTTCTGCCATTGATCAGGTGGATTTGGCACATTTGGCTCAGAATATGGGTACCAAAGAAGGGCAGGATTTGGTAGACGCACTGCTCAGTGCCGTAAAGTATAATCGTACCTCCGATAACATGACCAATGCCTATGGTTTGTCCATTTACTTCCCTTATAAGAAGACCTCTTCTGTGGATGAAGTGGTAGATACTTATGAAGCCATTGGTATGGATGAGGAGTATGCACGTTGTATTCAGGAGTTTGCCTGTCTGGAGGTAAGTGGTCAGGCAGCAGGCGGCGGTACTTCTTCACCATTGCCTTCCCTGATGGGAACCCTGCTGGGTGGCAGTAGTTCCGGTAGTTCAAGTAATGGCAGCTCTGAGATGATTGCGGAATTGTTAGGTACCTTCCTGACCGGACAGCTGGAAAATATGGTAGGATTGGATAAGTCTAATACAGGTTTCCTGGAGGAGCGTGCCATGGGCACCGAGGAAATGGCACAGTATCTGTCAGATAACTATTTCGATGCCTCTGCTTTGCTTTGGACAGAAAACAGCAAAGGACAGAATGTGCTGCAGCTCAGTGAAGAGCAGTGGAGTTTGGTACACAGTCTGGAGCTGAATATGTTCTTTGATGATGGAGCAGGCTATATCGATTTGGGCTTTGATAATGTATTTGAGTTTGATGAAAACGGACGCTTAATCGGTGATACTGACCGTACCTGGTTGGCGATAAACGGACAGCCGGTGGCATATTATTATTTGGATACCGTGGATGATGGTACCAATTATACCATTACCGGTCGTGTTCCTGCTTTGTTGAACGGAGAACGTGTAAACTTGATGCTGGTATTTGACAATGAAAACCCTTACGGTTATATCGCCGGAGCCCGTGCAGATTATGCAGAAGGCGAAACCGAGACTGTGGCAAAGGGTATGAGTCAGTTGCAGGTAGGAGATACCTTGGACTTTTTGTGCGATTACTATTCCTATAGTGGTGATTATTTGGACAGCTACTATTTGGGAGAGCAGATGACAGTTACCGAGGATATGACCATCAGTAATGTAGATGTTGGGGATGGTGATGTGAAGGTGACCTACCGTTTCACGGATATTTATAATCAGCAGTATTGGACACCTGCTATTACGCAGTAGTATAATAGTGGAATTACAAATTAGTGTGAAAGAAGAGTTGTACTTAGATGAGTATGACTCTTTTTTTATTTCCCTATTGACAAATGTACATAAAGGTGGCATATTGTATATAACGTATATATACAATTATAAGAGAGGTGTGCACATGGATATTATTATTACCAATTCCTCCGGGGAACCCATTTACTTGCAGATTACCTCGCAGATAAAGGCCATGATTATGAATGGTGAGTTAAAGGAAGGGGACGCTCTTCCATCCATGCGTAATCTGGCACAGCAGTTGCGTATCAGCGTGATTACCACGAAACGTGCCTATGAGGACTTAGAACGGGAAGGTTTTATTGAGTCCTATACAGGCAAGGGAAGCTTTGTGAAGGCACAGAATACGGAGCTTTTACGCGAGGAGCATTTAAGGCAAATTGAGGGTTCTTTAACGGAGGCGTGTGAAAAAGCGAAAATGAGCAATGTTTCCTTGGAGGAATTAAAGGAGATGTTGGATCTGATTTACGACAGTGAGGCTTAAATCAGGCATAAGAGGAGAAGAACAGACAAGAGGCATTAGGCTTATGCAGGAAAAACAAGGAGAGTGAAAAGTATGGCAAATTATGAGAACGCAATTGAAATCCGTGACCTGACCGTGAAGTATGACGGATTTACTTTGGATAAAGTCAGCTTTGATGTAGCAAAGGGCAGTATCATGGGCTTTATCGGGCAGAATGGTGCCGGCAAAACCACTACCATTAAGGCGCTCTTAAATATTATTAAGCGCGATGCCGGTACGATTAAAATGCTGGGCTTGGATAATATCAAGGACGAACTGGCAGTGAAGGAGCAGATTTCAGCTGTGTTTGATGAGTTACCCTTTCACGACCAGTTAAATGCCGGAAATTTGAATATCATTCTGCGGGATGTGTATCGAGACTGGGACAGTACAGTGTTTAAAACTTATTTGGAGCGTCTGGCTCTGCCGGAGCGTAAGAAAATCGGTGATTTCTCTAAGGGTATGAAGATGAAGCTACAGATTGCTGCGGCGTTGTCGCACAATGCGAAGCTGCTCATCATGGACGAAGTGACCACAGGCTTGGATCCGGTGGTGCGTAATGAATGTCTGGATATTTTCTTGGAGTATTTGCAGGATGAGGACCACAGTATCCTTATGTCTTCACATATTACCTCAGATTTGGAGAAAATTGCGGACAGCGTGACCTTTATCCATAAGGGAAAGCTATTGTTGACCGGCTACAAGGATGAGGTGTTAGAGAAGCATGGTGTCATCAAGTGCCGAAAGAATGATTATAAGGAAATCGAACCTGCGGATATTGTCAGTGCCAGAGTGACTGACTTCGGTGCAGAGGTGATGATTCGGGATAAGGCACTTTGTAACAGAAAGTATACAGGACTGGCACTGGATAACACTACATTAGAGGAAATCATGTTGTACTACGTGAATGCTGAAAAGAAGGAGTGGTCATGATGAAAGGACTGTTGTTTAAAGAGTTTTATCTGACACGAAAGACATATCTGGGCTTATTAGGAGTATTTCTAGGAATGGCTTCCCTTTGTATATTAGCAGCTCTTAGCATGATTTGTGGGAACCTGCAGGAGATTATGACAGAGGCTCCGGAAGAAGTGAATGGGTACTTTCAGATGTTTGTTTATGCACCCGTTGCAGTGGCTATGTTTTCAGTAGCCGTAGGTGAGGATTCTGTTTATAAGGATTATGTATCCGGTTGGATGCAGTATAGCTATGCATCACCTGTTCCGGCGACAAAAATGGTAGGTGTGCGCTATCTGGCAGTGGTAATCATCGCAGTAGTAAGTATGGTATTGGGTTTAGGCAGTGCAGGGATTGTGAGCCTGATTCTGGATGAGCCCATTACAGCTGGGATTTTAAAGAATATGTTGGTGATACTGATGGGTGCAATTGGATATTCTTTTTTTGATATTCCTATGGCACTTCGGTTTAAAACGGCTCAGGCAGTACAGAGTAAGGTTGGAATAGCTTTTATCATTATATATATAGTGGCTTTTGGCTGTTTTTTCAAGAAAAGTGAACAGTTGAAGGGAGAAGCCTTTGACCAATATATGGCAGATATGATGGAAAAGGCTGTAAATATCCGTGATATGCTGTTACCCTTTGCACCAATCATCATGCTGGCCTTGTTTGCGGTTAGCTTCACCATATCCATAAAGCTTTATCAAAGGAGGGAAAAGTAATGTTGGGACTTCTTTATAAAGATTATTGTGTATTAAAAAAGAATATATGGAGTATGGCAGCTGCGATGTTGCTATTATCTGTAGTTTTGCTTTTACCGGCAAGCTTGTGGGAAAAGACCGGTTTATTATCTGAGACAATCACTGCACAGGTAATTGCTTTTACAATTATGCCGGTAGTGGTATATTTTGACATGTTTGCCTGTATCGGCGGATTGCAGAAAAATATGCTGGAACATGATGAGTGTAAGGTATGGAGCAACTACATCACAGCCAGTCCATTAGGGTATAAGCAACAGGTTCTGTCTAAATATTATATGATGTTACTTTCCTCCCTTGCAGTGGTGGTTTGGGGATATCTTTGTGATATGTTAAGCTCCTTGGCAGTAGGGAGTGTGGGAAGTGCTTCCGGTATTTATACTACATTTTTTTACATACATATCATATTACAAGCTATTGAATATCCTTTTTTAATTCGGTTTGGTTGTAAGTATGGAAATACCTACAAAGTTGGCTTGCTCATTATAGCTTTTTACGGATTAATGATTTATCTACTGTTTGGCAAGATACCGGAGAGTTTATCGGAGGATTTGTTCGGATTTGTGTTTGGACTGGCTGCAAGCGAGAACGCTTTACCTACCTTTGCATTAGGTGTCTTAGCATTGTTACCTTATGTGGCGGCACTGTTGTTTTATTTGTCTTATAAATTATCTTGCAAGTGGTACTTAAAAGGAGTAGATGGTTATGAAGCGTAAGGAAAATATAGAAAATAATGTAGAGGTTAATGTAGATACAGGATTGAAGGAAGCGGCAGCTCAGCAGTCTGCATCGGTAAGCACCAAAGAGTCAGGGAAACAGTTGGCAATTTTCTTAGGGATTTGCCTGCCGGTAACATGGATACTTATGGGAATTGGTTACACCTGTGTGTCCGGGGAGGAAATGACACCTTGGGCAAATCTTTTGATTACCTTTGCCTGCTTTATGCCTGCGATTGCAGCTATTGTAACTAGTTTGATTACAAAAGAAAAGTTAAAGAACTTACAGTTCCTTCCGAAGTTTAAGGGAAATGGAAAGGTGTATCTGATTGCGATTTTGCTGGGTATTTTCATAAGCCTTGCGGATATATTGGTGCTGGTAGTATTTTTTCCGGATAAGGTAAGCTTTCACCCGGAAGCCACCGTGGCAATGATTATTTTCACGTTCTTAACCATGCTTGCTATGTCCTTTTTGCAGTTTTGGGTAGGTATGGGTGAGGAACTGGGCTGGATGGGCTATTTGTTTCCCAGACTGGAGAAGCTGTGCGGTACTACGGTGGCTCTGATTGCAACAGGTATTATTCGAGGTCTTTGGCACCTGATGATGTTTTTGCAGGGGGAAAACTTTTTGACAGGTTTGCTAACCCTGTGCGTGGGTAATATATTATTAGGCAGTGTGTTGGTTTGGGCGACTAAGGCAAGTAAGTCCGTCATACCGGCCAGTCTGATACATGTGATGACCAATGCACTTCCCGGGGCATTGGCAGCTTATATGGTAATGGATGACAGTGTGTACAGTGAGGCATTTAACGCAATGGATATCATCACTATGCTGCCGGCGGTAGTGGTAGGTGTAATTTGCTACATTGTATTGATAAAGAAGTATTCTGTAAAGAACGTTGCGAAATAGGAAAGAAACAAGTCATATCGAAAGGTGTGGCTTGTTTTTCTCTTTGCTGGTATAATATACGAAAAGAGAAAGTTAGGCGGTTTCTATAGTGAACAAAGAGCCTGCGAAGGGGACAGGAAAGCAGGTTTTTATACGTCAACAAATGCAATGAACCAAACAGTTGCAAAATTCGGAGGAAATGATGCATAAGAATATCCTAATCAATTCTATAAAAATAATCATCGCTGCCATAGGCGCGATTCTGTTGGCACAGATATTGCAGTTAGAGTTTGCTATATCTGCAGGGATTGTGGCAGTTTTGACCATACAGCCTACCAAAAGGGAGACACTTCGTACCGCATTGGCCAGATTGTATGCTTTCGTAGCGGCACTTCTGATTGCATATGTGAGTTTTCTGCTTCTGGGAACCACCACAGCAGGCTTCTTCCTATACTTCATAGTGTTTATTTTGGTATGCCAGATTTTTAAGTGGTACAGTGCCATGGCCATGAATTCTGTGCTGATTTCACATTTTATCACCGCAGGAGTTATGGATTGGGGGACGGTAACCAACGAGGTGTTTATTTTTGTGATTGGTGTAGGGGCAGGAATTCTGGCCAATCTGCATCTGCGTAAAAGAACGGATTATGTGGAGCAGCTGATGCAGGAGATGGACAAGCAGATTGTGAAAATCCTTACCCGTATGGCAGAGAGAGTTTTGAATAAAGATATAACAGATTATAACGGAGATTGCTTCAAGGTGCTGGCACAGCAGATGGATACTGCCCGTCATGTGGCAGAGGAGAATTATAATAATCAGTGGGATGAGGCAGATATTTTTGACATGGAATACATTGCTATGCGCGACAAACAGCGTATGGTGCTGTATGAAATGTACAAGGATGCCAGAGCACTGGATACCTCTCCGATTACCGCCCGTCGGATTTCAGACTTTTTGAAGAAAATCGCAGAGGTTTTTGAAAAGGGCAATGATTGTAAGGCTTTGATGGAAGCATTTCTGCAAATGGCTTTTGAGATGAAGGAGCAACCCATGCCGAAGGACCGGAAGGAATTTGAAGACAGAGCCAGATTGTTTGGACTATTGTGCAGTATGGAGGAGTTTCTGCAAATTAAATTGGAGTTTGCAGAAAGGTTCCAAGAGAAGTAATTTGTGAATGAAAAGCAGTACAGAATAGAAACTTTTACCAAAGAAGCAGTTTCGGGAGAAGGAAAATGGATCGTATATACGAATATACCTTACTGACCAGATATGGGCGGGAAGCAGTTACGGATTATAAACAGATAAAGGATTGGTTGGAGCGGTTACAGGCAGAAAAGAGTAGTTTTGTTCGATTAGAGGTGCAGCCTCCTATAAACGGTATTCGTTATGTGGAGACGATTTATGATACCGTGAAGCAGGAGTTTTACCATTGTATTTTGGAGGATAGACCGGAGGGGCAAGGCTTTTTGGAACGCACTGGTCAGAAGGTAGAGAAAAGATGGTATTGGAAACTGTTTCGATGGCAGAGTTTAGGGCTATTTTATAAGTCAGAATGGATTATCAAACCAACGGGACGGCAGAGGCACATTACAGCAGCCGGGTTTGAAGAACGCCTTGCAATGATCCCTTATGAACGTCGCTCTGCTGTATATGATGAAAAAGGGCTGTATGGCGGCAATCAAAATGCTCCCAAGAACATATCTCCGTACAGTGATGAAGGAATTGCCATCCGACATATTATCCATAAGTATTTTCCTAAGTATGAGGAACCTCAGATAAAGGCTTTTTTGGAGAAGCTTTCTTCAGAAGGGTGCGGCTATGTGGTCATAGTGAATATGTTATTGGAGCATTTCGAGGGAAGAAAAGCAGAATTTGAAGAAATCTTCGAACTTCCCCTGTATACGGGAAACGGAGATTTGAATTACAACCAGTTATTAGTAGATTTTTATGCGGCTACGGATAATCACTATTTTGATGGACAAAAAGATTGTATCAATTATGAAGAAGACAGAAATGAAGAGGAAAAGAAAACAGATTATGAGTACAGCTTAGATAATACTGGTTGGGGAACAAACTTTAAACAACGGGCCTATCGAACCATGCTTTATCTGAAGGAAAAAGGAATCAAGGTAAGAGCTGTAAATCACGCATCGGTTGATTTGGGAACGCTTCGGTACCGTTGCGAAAAGGGGTATGTTATCATATCTCTGAATGGGGGTAATGTACAAAATGAGGATGGAAGCTGTTATGATTATTGTCGGGGGCATGCCATGATGATTACCGGAGTGACGGAAAATGGCAGATATATTGTGTCTACCTGGGGCTTGAAGAAGTATGTTGACCCCAATGAAGTCATTGTGAAAGAGGAGAAAAAGACAAAAATTTATTATCAGTATTTTGAGATAGAATGATTGATTGTGTAGACGGATTGTATTATAGTATAAATAAACATTATGAGGGAGGAAAGCAACAATGGGATTTTTGGATAAGTTTAAGAAGAAAGAGGAAAATAGCGAGCCGGAGTTAATTGTGGACAGCTGGTCACCGGTTTGTGATATTCAGGCATTCGTAGAAAAGAGCAGTACCAGCTATTATTTTTATTTATGGATACGTCCTATGAGTAACAATCCCACCGTAAAGGCTTGTTGGATTTGCAATCGAAAGAAGGCACCCAAATCCTTAGATGCAGATTCTATGAAGGGCGGCAATGCACCTATGATGCCGGCAGAATTTGTGGCACATGACATCAATGGTATGGAGCTGGATGAGGATAAGCTGGAGATTGTGTGGTTTGCAGAAGGGGATGCAGCGTCCTTATTATATGACGGAGAATTGATTTGTGTGATACCGGGCTGGGCGGATGCAGAAAGACGTTTCTTTGGATATTCGAAATATGCCAAGGGAACCGGTAATTATGCATGGGAATTAAACAATGCAGAACCGGTATTAATGGAGAGAACTCAGAAGAGTAAACAGGTCTGGGCGTATTATGAGACGGATTTCTGGCCTGCGGTACAGGAAATGCATATGAAATCTTTGGAGCAGTTTTTCGGTGCGCACGAGAAGTATTTTGCTATCGATGGGCAAAAGTTTCCCCCAAGGGCATTGGTCACAGGAACCAGAAACGGCAAAGCTTATGGAATTACAGCCGGTGTCAGTCTGATACCTATGCCGCAGGTAGAGCAATATGTAGAGGATGTGGAGAAGCATAGAAGAATTGAGCTGGGCATGGCAGTAACAGAAGAGCACAAGCCCCTCATTGAGCATATGGGACCGGTGATTTCTTCTTTGGCATCCTTTATGTGGCATGAGATTACCTTTTTTGCACACGGACACACCATTCCTATTAAGAATATCAAGGGCTTTGAGGCACTGTTATTCCTCAATCCTAAGATGGTGCCCGGTGTGGAACAACCGGAATATCCGGAATTTCAGGGAGATGAGATTAGTTTGCTGTGGTTAATCCCCATTACCGCACAGGAGTATCAGACTGCTATGGAAAAGGGCTCCGCAGAGCTGCTTAACCGTGCAGAGGACTTGCAAAATGTTCATGTATTTGACGGGAAACCGAAGTTTATGAAGTAGATACGGATACGAAAACAGCCCGCACCATAGTCGGTGTGGGCTGTAGGATTCTGTATATTATTTAAATCCCAGTTAGCTTATTTGTACCTAACTATTTATGGACAATATGGGCGGTCGTGGACATAATTTCCTACAAGCAAGGCCTTGAAAAACGCCGGCACTTGGCGAGGTTTTTTTGAGCCCAAAAGTTTGCAAAGCAAACTTTAAGAGAATTGCGAAGCAATTCTCAATTTCACGGAGCGAGAGCGTCCTGCGGTAGGATATTATGTCCACGATTGCCATTGGGGTACACAAGGGGTACAAATAAGCGAAGAGGCAATTACTTAATCTCTGTTGCATGGTCAGCAGCAATCACTGCACCGATGGCGGTAGCATAGTCGGAATATTCCGGAATGGTGATTTCTACATCCCAAAGGCTCTTGAAGGCCTCGGAAATCTGCTTACATTCAAAGAATTTGGTTAATCCGCCGATTAATATATAGTCTTTAATCCCCATGTTTACAGAAGCCAAAATGCCGGCCTGACAAATATTTTCAATGACCATATGCACAATGCCTGCTGCCACATCCTCCGGTTTGGATTGAGCATCTGCCTTGCCGAAGTTAGAAGCAGTTACGTCTAAATTTAATCCGGGAAGCTTTTCTCTGGACAAATCTCCGATACGAAGGTCGATATTGGCCACATCCCCCTGAAGGGAAAGAGCAGCGATTTCGTGGATATCATCCGTATTCAGAGCGATGGAGGAAAGACCGCAAATGGTACCGCCACCTAAACCAACACCGCCTAAATGCTTCATTTCTGTTTCGGTAACCTTTACATAAAAGCTACCGGTTCCCATGCTGACTACAATAACCTCTTTCTTATCCGTTAAATAATAACCGCCGGTTCCGGTTGCTACGAATTCATCTATCTTGTAAGTGGGACAGCCATAGACCGGTTTGTCAACATATTTGCTTCCTACTCCGGTGATATAAATACCGTCTACGTCAGAAAGTTCCAATTTATTTTCATACAAATATTGTCCAAAGGCACCATACAGGGAAGCCATCTGGCTATCTGCCCGCACCACCATGGGAGCTAGCATGCGTTCTTTTTCAAAAGCGACGATTTTCGTAGTGCTGCTGCCAATATCTATACCAATTCTGATACCCATTTTTCAATCCTCCACAAATATGCCCAGACCAAAGGTCGTGAGCGATGATTTTTCTTTCTGCATAGTATAACACTTGAAAGCCTTTCTGTACACAAAAAGATGAAAAAAGTAATAATTTGCTTTCTTTTCCATTAAAAATAGAGTATGATAGAAATGCTGTGATACAAGGAGGATAAGAGAATGAAATTTACAGAAAGAAATGATAAACGTGGCAGAATGCTATTGTTTGCAGGATTGTTATCGACAAGTCTGCTGCCATATTTATTACATACCTTAGTACTGGTGACTACCCAAAAGAGTCTGGGTGATTTCACTTATGGATTCTGCAACTTTTTAGGACTTGTGGTCTTTGTTGCATTAGGCTATCTGGCAGTAGGAAATATGGGCTTTACGAAAATCAAGGATTACATTTCCTGCGGAAGCTGTATACTACTGGCAGCAGTATTTTCAAAGTTTGCAGAGAGCTTTGCCTATGACATAATCGGGAAAGCGGTAAATATGCCCTGGATATTGGTGATAATTGCAATGGCATTAGTGGTAATATTATTGTTCGTGGCGGCATTGGGTCTTTGTAACGGTTTTGGTAAAATATCGGTATTAGGCATGGTGATGCTGCTGGAGGCCGGATTGTTAGCAGTAGATTGGGGGATTACCAAATTATTGGGACTGGCATCCTCCTTTATTAAGGTTTCCTTTGCCACAAATGTGATGATTATGGTGTTGTTGGCAGCTGCAGAAACCCTTTGCTTATATGGTATTTTGCTTTATATTCGCAAAAAAGGCGGCTGGGAGAGAAAGGAATACTCTCTGGTGAAGAGAAATGTGCCGGTTTGGGCGATTACTTTAGTATTGTTGGTGGTTTTAGGCGTACATCAGCTTATGGAAAAGCCGGAGGATACAATCTTTGTGGATTTGCAGAATGAACTGGCTCTGGGTGACTTGGAATTAATGGACGAGAACCTGGAAAAGGCAGCAGAGCATTATAAGAGGGTCATGAATCGTATCGAAGCATGGAAGTATGCAGTGGATGAGGATTATGACGAGGAAGTAGTAGAAAAGGCAATACGTGAGAATAAGGATTTGCAAATAAAGCTGATTTATTGGGAAAAGGAAGAGAAGCTGAAGGAAGTAAGGGATTATATTTTATTCGAAGAAATGTATCTTCCTCTTGCCATTCGTTATTTAAATATGGTACAGGAATTTGATGAAGAAGAGTCAGAGGAGTATGAGTACAATGATGCAATCTGCAAGGATATTATGAGTCTCATGATTGCCAGAAATGAATTCCGTGACTTGCTTATTTCCGTAGAAGCCATCGAGGATAGAGAAGATGAAATCGTGGATGGTTTGGAGGATTATGAAATAGCAGATGCTACTTATGATGTGATTACTTTGATGTCTCAAACCGGTAAGAGTGGTACTGTGACAGAGCGTGATGTAAATCAGATGTTGGATTATGCGGATAAGAATAAGGATAATCTTTTCATCCAACGTATGGCGGTATTTTATGGTAATGCTTTAAAGGATGACCGCGGAAATCATTATGAGCGTACCATCAATGCTGCCAAGAGATATGCAAAGCTCTTTGAGGATATGGATAATGTGACTGAGGAGGATATCAAACAGTGTCACATGCAGGTGGCTCAGTGGGTGATTGAACTGCGTGATTATAATACGGCGTTGAGTTATCTGGAAAAGATCATGAAAGAGGATGAAGAGAATATCAATGCCGTATTGCTGGCAGCACGATGCTACAGTCAGTTAGGAAATACAGAAAAGTGTCGCGAAATGGCACAGATTTTGTTGGAGCATGAGGCTGACAATACAGCAGCACTTTTCTATTGTGCGTATACCTCCTTGGTAGAAGGTGATTTAGAGACTTCATTGGATTATACTACAAAGATTTGTGATGTGATGGTAGCTTCCGAAGGAGAAAAGAAGCAGGATGCAGAGATTTGCCTTTACTCTATGCTACAGTATTTAACGATTAGAGATAACTCAGGTGGCTATCATTTACAGTCTTTTACAAAGTTTTCTGAAGAACAGCGTGCTGCTATTGCAGAGAACAAGGTATTGAACGATTACATGCTGGCGGTACATTATTGCTTCTATGAGAGAGACTTTGAAGAAGCATTGACACATATTAATGCAGTGCTGGCAGAAGAAGGAAATATGGCACAGGCCTTGTATTTGCAGGGAGCAATTTACTTCGGAATGGAAGAGTTTGAAAAATCCATTGATTCTTACAAGGCATCGCTTGCTATCGAGACAGAGTCTCCTACGGCTTGGTATGCTTTGGCAAATGCTTATGATGCATTGGAGCGATATGAGGAAGCATATGAAGCTGCCACGCAGGTAAAGAGATTGTTACCGACTACAGACCATGAGTTTGATATGTTTGGTGTGGGTATTCATAATACCTGGTTGATGGAACGATTAGAAGATGCGATGAGGAGGTAAGGAAAAGTGCTATATATTATATATTTATTGATTTTTATTGCGGCACTGGCAGAACTGTTATGGTTCGGCGGTAGTACAGCCTGGTCCGTTTCTGTAATGCTTTTGTGTGTTGCCTTTGTAGCGGCAAAGTTTATCTTGCGCAACAAAATGCCAAAGAAGCTTCAGACACAGTTTCTGATCGTGGGTATCGCGGTAGCTGCAGTTTTAATAGTGCAAATTGGTTTGAGCGGAGACAAGGGCGGTATTATGGACTATGGTGACCGACTGGCAAAGGTGATAGCATATTTGGAAGAGGAAGAGTACAAGGATGCTGCAAAGGAGCTGGAGGATATGCAGGAAATTTTTGGTGATTCGGATGCTGCTTATATCCTGTCTGCAGTGCGTAATTTGGAGACCGGAGATGTGTTGGCAGCCCAAGAGGATTACCGAAATATTAAGAACAGGTCGCAGAGATTATATTATTCTTTGGGTGAGCAGATTTACAAGGCAGAAGATACAGAAGATACTGCAAAGAAACTGTATAAATTGTATCTGGAAGCAGCAGACGAGTTCCCGGATTGGGAAAGAATGCAGTTCTGGGCAGGTGTCAGTCAGTTTGAACAGATGAATTATAAGTCTGCTGAGTATTACTTGTTGACAGCTTATAATCTGAATAGTAAAAATCCGTCTACTTTGTATTATTTGGGAGCAATTCAGTTTACAAATGGTGATTATGAGGCGGCGAAGAAATATTTTGATGCAGCAATTGAGAATGGGGCAAATGAGACAATTTGTTCCTACATTGCCTGGTATTTACAGGAAATGAATTATTAAGACGAGTGGAAAAGAGAGGTAAACTTATGAAAAAGCTATTACTGAGAATGACCGCCGTCTTAACGGCTATGTCATTGTTGATTACCGTAGAATCTGTCTACGGAGTAAGAATTTTACGCACAACAGCGTATGCAGCAGAAATACAAGAGATGGTAGCAAGTACTCCGGAGAGTACTGCAGAAGCTACGGAAGAAACTGCGGAAGGAACTGTAGGAAGTGAAGTCGCTGAGGAAGTGACGGAGGAGACTACCGAGGAAACAACGGAAGAGACTACCGAGGAAAGTACAGAAGAGACTGCTGAGGAGACCACGGAAGAAACTACTGAGGAAACTACAGAAGAGACCACAGAAGAAACAACCGAGGAAAGTACAGAAGAGACTACTGAGGAAAGTACGGAAGAGACCACAGAGGAAAGTACCGAGGAGACTACCGAGGAAACAACCGAGGAAACCACAGAAGAGACTACTGAGGAAAGTACGGAAGAGACCACGGAGGAAAGTACCGAGGAGACTACGGAAGAAACTACTGAGGAAACCACAGAAGAGACTACCGAGGAAAGTACCGAGGAAACTACAGAAGAGACTACTGAGGAGCCTACCGAGGAGACCACGGAAGAGACTACTGAGGAGACCACGGAAGAGACTACCGAGGAGACCACGGAAGAGACTACTGAGGAAAGTACCGAAGAGAGCACCGAGGAAAGTACCGAAGAAACATCGGAGGAAACCCCGGAACCTACCCCAGAACCTACGCCAGAGCCAACCCCGGAACCTACGCCGGAGCCAACTCCGGAACCTACGCCGGAGCCAACCCCAGAACCAACCCCAGAACCGACTCCAGAACCTACTCCGGAACCTACGCCGGAACCGACACCGGAACCTACAACAGCACCAACGGAGAAACCACGTCAGGAGAACGATGATCCGAATTATTTTCAGTCAGATAATCTGAATGATATTGTAACGGATTATCAGCCGGTGCAGCCGGGAAATGTGATTGCAGAGGATACGCAAACAGCGTTTGATAATTGGGCTACTATAGTAGATGATGAAGCGGAAGCAATTTCCAATACAATTATTTCACAAGTGATAGGAAATACTTCAGATGCACTGAAAGAATATAGAAACACTGCGATGTTACATTCTGATTTGCTCTATATAGACGCAGTTACGCAGGAAAGCTATGCATTGGATCTCATAAGAAATGGTGGAGACGACGTAGACTGGAATCGCGTTGATAGAATCTTTGAATCTAGTGCAGATTCTTATGGAAAGAGCTGGTATTATTTTGATGAAGGTCTTTCAGCTTCTTTAGCCAGTGACATATTGACTGGCGTGTCCATATATATGGATGCCAGCACTGTTATTGAAAATGCTAAGACCGTTATTACAGGAGACTTTAATAATGAGCACTCTTCACTGCGAGCATTGGAGGCAACGCTGTTGGTGGCAGATGGTACCTTAGCAGGTATCGGGTTAGTGGCTACTTTGACAGGAGCAACATTGGCAACACCAGTGGTGGTAGCAGGTATTGTGGTAGGACTGACAGCGACATTGGTACATAGCGAAGGCTTTGCAAACTTTATGAATTCCACCAGTAACGGCGTATTGGATTTCTTCGACAATCTGATAGAGTCCATGTTCCCTTGGATGAAGACGCCGGATGGAGTGAATTGCTACAAGCCGAATATTTACATATATGATGAAGAAGGAAGAAAGATTGATTTAACCTTCTCTCATCCGCAATTGATTATCAAGTCCATACCGGACTATGAAACCGGATGGAGTGTTACTGCCAGCGGAGAAGGTATCCTTACTACAGAGGATGGAGAAGCTTGTACCTATCTGTTCTATGAATCCAGAACGGTTAAGGGTATGTTCGAAACCCAAAAGGGATTCTATATGAATGCTGAAAACAGAGTGGCAGAGTGGGAGCGTATTCTTTCTGAATACGGCTTTAACGAGTTGGAAATTCAGGATTTCATTGAATTTTGGAATGAAATGTTAGAGGCTGACAAGGATTATATCATGTACCCGCAGTACACGGAAACTGTAGATAAGGCAATGGAGATTACCATTACACCGGCGCCGGAAAATATTGTTCGTATTTGGTTCGTATTTGAGGAATACGATGGTCAGGAATATGAGGAAGAAGTGATTGTACCATTCACCAGAGAAGGTTATACTGTGGTTGAATGGGGCGGCATGGTATTTGAATAAAGTTTATGCAGGAAGGAAGAGCTGTTGTGAGAACGACAGCTCTTTTTTCGGCGAATAGGGCTTTTTTTTAGAGGGAAAATAAGGTATGATAGATATACTAAGATGGATTGAGGAGTAATAAAATGTTACAGGATATTTTTCCGCATCACTTGTATAATGAATATCAGGAAAAGGAATTGACAGAATCAGCGAAGGTGTTTTGTTTTCAAGGCAGGCAGGTGTATATTGCCAGAAATGCAGAGAATGAATTGACATTGCCAAGCTATGAGGAGCTTAGAGACATATTCCCGCAGGATGCCGAATTACAGTATTTATTTTCCATAGAAGATGAGAGTTTTTTTCTATTCAAGGGAGAAGAGCATTTAGAAGAAATAGGGAACTATCGTTATGAAAGTGTCCGAACCCTTCGACAATTAGTGTCCAAGGAGGTTTGCTTCGCAGTAATGACTGCATATCACCTGTATATGTGGTATCGGGACAATCAATATTGCGGAAGATGCGGCAAGGAAACAGTTCATGATAAGAAGGAACGAATGATGCGTTGCCCGGCCTGTGGCAATATGATTTTTCCAAAGATTGCTCCGGCTGTAATAGTGGCATTGGTAGATGGTGACAGAATTCTAATGACCAAGTATGCAGATAGAGAATATAAGAAGTATGCCCTGATTGCAGGCTTTACAGAGATAGGAGAGACTGTGGAGGAAACCGTAGCTCGTGAAGTCATGGAAGAGGTAGGCTTGAAGGTGAAGAATATTCGTTACTATAAGAGCCAGCCTTGGGGCGTGGACAGCAACCTATTGCTGGGGTTCTTTGCACAGCTGGATGGCGAGGATACCATACACCGGGATGAAAAAGAGCTGGCAGAGGCAGAGTGGTTTGAAAGAAGTGCCATGCCGGCACATGATGATGGCATTAGCCTGACCAGAGAAATGATGGGACTTTTTGAAGGAGGACAGGAACATGAGCTTTTCACCAAATAGTACATTTTTATTTATATTAGCCGGTTGTGTAATAGTATTTGTATTAGCACAATCCCTGTTTTTCCTGGTGCGTGCTTATAAACGTGCCAAGGAATTGAATATGGATATGGGGCAGGTGCGTAAAACCATAATTTCCAGTGCTATATTTACCATAGCACCTGCTGTTTCCATACTGTTAGGTGTGATTACTCTGTCTAAGTTCTTAGGCTTACCTCTGCCCTGGATACGTATGAGTGTGATTGGTGCGATTACATATGAGTTGCCGGCGGCAACCTCTACTGCCAAGGCTTTTGGGATTTCTTTGTCGGAAACCATTACCGACCCACAGATTTATTCTGCTATTGCGTGGGTGATGACCTTGGGTATTTTACCAAGTATTATTTTAGTACCTTTGCTTTTGAAAAAGATACAGAAGGGACTTTTGAATATGAAGAATAAGGATGCCAAGTGGAGTGATTTGTTCAGTACTTCCTTGTTCCTTGGTATGATTGCAGCGTTTTCAGGTATGGTTTTCTCAGATGTTCGAAATGGTCTGGCAGGATGGATACCGGTATTTGTACTGCTGTGTTCCGCAGTGGTTATGGGGATTTGTGGATTGTTGATTAAGAAGTGTAAACAACAGTGGTTGGAAAATTATGCTTTGCCCATCAGTATGTTGTGTGCCATGATTTTTGCTATGGTGATTACACCATTGATAATAGGTTAAGGAGGTGCGGACATGAAGAGAAATTATAACGAACAAACACATCTATATGGACAAATCTGGGTGTGGACGGCAGTACTTGTCATTTTATCCGTGCCCATTGCGATTTGTGTGGTGTATGATTGTTGGCCGGGATTTACACCGGTACTGAAAGGATTGTTGGGAGTGGCTCCCATTTTCTGGACGGTAGGCGTCATAGAGGTCATTACCTTTACGCCTATGCTGGGTACTGCCGGCTCTTATTTAAGCTTTGTAACCGGTAATGTAACCAGTCTGAAGGTTCCGGCAGCCTTGAATGCTATGGAAAATGCAAAGGTAAAGCCCGGTACTGAGGAAGGAGAAGTCATTTCTACCATTGCTATTGCAACCAGCTCCATCGTAACAACCATCATCATCGCAGCCGGAGTATTTTTACTGGCACAGCTGACACCTATTTTAAATTCACCGGTGTTAAAGCCTGCCTTTGACAATATTCTTCCGGCACTGTTCGGTGGATTGGGTGTAGTTTATATCAGCAAAAACTGGAAAATTGCTATCGTTCCGGTGACATTTATGGTAGTGTTGTTCCTGTTGGTACCGGCATTGTCCGGCTCCGTAGGTGTGTTAGTTCCGGTAGGAGCGTTGATTTCCATAGGTACCGCCAGAGTATTGTACAAGAAGGGCTTGGTGTAAGGTATGGGAACAATCATAGGAAGTATTATCGGTGTGCTTTTACTGGCTTTTGTGGTGGTGATTCTGGTGAGAGCCTGTACGTTCAAGCCACAGGAAGAAGAGAAGCCGGAAATAACACCTGTTATGGTAAATAGAGAAAAAATCATAGAGGATATGCAGGAAATGATTCGTTGTAAAACCGTGTCTTATCGGGAGGAGGAGCTGGTAGACAGGGCAGAATTTGCCAAGTTTGAAGCTCTTTTACAGGAACGGTTTCCGCTAGTGCATCAAAACTGTAGCTTTCAGAAGATTGGAAAGACCGGTTTGCTCTACAAGCTGACTGGAAAAGAACAGGATAAGCCCAGCGTTTTCATGGCACATTATGATGTAGTGCCTGTAGAGGAAGCTGGCTGGGAAAAGCCTGTCTTTGAGGCAATTATTGAGGATGGTCTTCTGTGGGGAAGAGGTACGCTGGATACCAAGGGAACCCTTTGCGGTGTTATGGAGGCAGCAGAGCAGCTGCTTTCGGAAGGTTTTGTGCCCAAGCAGGATATGTATTTTGCCTTTTCCGGCGAAGAAGAAATTTCCGGAGACAGCTGTCCGCAGATGGTGGAATACTTTGAAAAGCAGGGAATACAGCTGGCTTTCGTAGTGGACGAGGGTGGCGCTGTAGTAGAGAATGTATTTCCCGGTGTGACCGGAGAATGTGCAGTGGTTGGTATTGCAGAAAAGGGCATGACAGATTTAGAACTATTTATGGAGGGCAATGGCGGTCATGCATCTACGCCTCCAACCAGAACCATGTTGGGACAGCTTTCGGAGGCAGTCGTGCGAATTGAGAAGCATCCTTTCCCGGGGCAGCTGACCAAGCCTGTGGCAGAAATGTTTGATACGCTGGGCAGATATTCCGGCTTTGGTTATAAAATACTATTTGCGAATCTGTGGTGCTTTCAGCCGGTGTTGAATCTGGTATGCAAGCTGTCCGGTGGAGAGTTGAATGCTATGATGCGTACCACCTGTGCTATCACGAAGATGGAAGGCTCTAAGGCATTTAATGTACTGCCACCGAGGGCAAGTGTGGGTATGAATCTGCGTTTGTTAGGCAATGATACCGTTGAGTCAGCACAGGAATATATTCGAAAAGTGATTAAAAATGATAAGATACAAATCCGGGTAGTGGAAGGAATGAACCCTTCTATCAGTTCCGATACTTCAGGCGAGGCATGGAACTGTCTGAAGGGAGCGATACAGGCAACCTGGCCGGAAGCTATCGTGTCTCCTTATTTGATGATGGCCTGCAGTGATTCCAGACATTATTCCAGAATTTCGGACAAGGTATATCGTTTTTCCGCTATGAAGCTTTCCAAGGAAGAGAGAGCCATGATCCACGGAAATAATGAGAGGATACCTTTGGATACACTGGTGAAAACCGTGGAATTTTATATTAGATTGTTAAAGGAATGCTAGTTATGAAGGACAATAGAGACAGAATAATCGCGGCTAAGAAGAAAGCTGCAAGACAAGAGAACAAGGTATCGTCCAAGACTGCCGCAAAAACGAACGAAAAGTCACAAAGACGAACATCCGGTGCGGTGGCAAAGCAGAAAATCACTTCTCCCTGTCCGGTTTCCAAGAAATGCGGAGGCTGTAAGTGGATTGACAAGGAATATGCTTTGCAGTTAAAGGAAAAAGAAAAGTGGGTGCGTGAGTTGCTGGCACCCTTCTGTATGACGGAGCCCATTATGGGCATGAAAAATCCTACCCACTACCGTAACAAGGTTCACGCAGTGTTTGGAGAAGACCGAAAGCACAATATTATCTCCGGTATTTATGAGGAAGGTACTCATAAGATCGTACCGGTGGATTCCTGTCTCATTGAGAATGAGAAGGCAGATGCTATTATCGTATCGATTCGGGAGCTGTTAAAATCCTTTAAAATCCGTCCTTATAATGAGGATACGGGTTATGGTTTATTGCGACATGTGTTGATACGAACTGGACATGCTACCGGGCAGATTATGGTAGTATTGGTGTTGGGTTCGCCGATTATGCCTTCCAAAAACAATTTCGTGAAGGCACTATTAAAGCTACATCCGGAGATTACGACTATCGTGGTGAATGTAAATAATCGTGGTACCAGTATGGTGTTAGGAGATAAGGAACAGGTGATTTACGGAAAGGGCTATATCGAGGACGAACTGTGTGGCAAAACCTTCCGTATTTCTGCCAAATCTTTTTATCAGGTAAATCCCGTGCAGACGCAGCTATTGTATAACAAGGCATTGGAGTTTGCAGACCTGAAGGGAACGGAAACAGTAGTGGATGCATACTGTGGTACCGGAACTATCGGTATTATCGCCAGTGATAAAGCCGGTAAGGTCATCGGTGTGGAGCTAAATGCAGATGCAGTGAAGGATGCCAGAGAGAATGCGAAACGTAACAATGTGAAAAACATCCAGTTCTATCAGAACGATGCGGGAAAATTCTTAGTAGAGATGGCAGAGCAAAATGCACAGGTAGATGTAGTGCTTATGGATCCGCCTCGTAGCGGCAGTGATGAAGCATTTTTAAGTTCCGTGGTGAAGATGAAGCCAAAGAAGGTAGTCTACATTTCCTGCAATCCGGAAACATTGGCAAGGGATTTGAAGTATCTGACCAAGAAGGGGTATAAGGTGGAAAGAGCGGTAGCTTGTGACATGTTTCCGTTCACGAGCCATTGTGAGACAGTAGTTCTTTTGTCCTAGCAAAGGTTAGAGCTGTTTTCAGAATGTGGAACAAAATAGCACATATTGCTCCTTCAAGCAATATGTGCTAAAAAATAAAATTACTATAATTCCTCACCGGAAAGCATAATATAACCAGCTATCGTTCTTGCCAGGAAATACATCATGGCTTCTTCATCATCCTGCCAGATACGTCTTGTATATGGCTCTGCACACATAAGATAACCATAGGTTCTGTCATGTAAGCCAACTCTTACTATGAGTATGGAAGATACATTTTTTCGAAGGCAATAATTGTACAAGCTGGGAGCCTTACCTATAAATTCATCAACTTCGTTAGTAGCATAAGTATTATTAACAACAATCTTATCTAAATCGGATATAATACCAAAGGTATCATCACTGCCGATTTTTCTAACTAAGGAGTCCTTGCCCAGATAATACAAATTCTCAATACGCAAATCATCACATATAATATTGAGAACACTTTCAAGTTTGCCATGTAATCCATGACTGGTATCAAATTTCATGGTTATATCATTAAATATAACATTTAAGCCTCTTCTGGTAATCTGTTTTATCTGAATATCCTTATGTTTTTCTTCCACATATATGATATAGCAATTTCTTCCCTTTGTCTTTCCACGATACAATGTCTTGTCGATTAGACCAAACAAGGAGTCATAGTCTGATGCGTCCGTTGGAAATGTTGCACTGCCTATGGTTCCTGTGATAAATGGTTCACAGTCGCCCAACTTTATATTTTTGCGCAAAACATTAAAGTTTGCATACATCTTAACATAGAATTGTTTAACAGAGTCATAATCTGTATCTCTAAGATTAATGATTAGAAACTCATCTCCGCCGTATCTGCCTGCAACACCATAATTTTCCAGATATCTGGTTATATCCGCACCAAACGCAGCTAATACACCATCGCCAATTTTGTGTCCCTGTGTATCATTAATATATTTAAAGTTATCCAAATCAAGTAAAGCTAAGGTGAATGGAATATTCTGGTCAATCAAATAATAAACATATCCGATTATATAGCTTCTGGATACCAGACCTGTTAAGGAATCTACAACTACGGACATATCCTTATGCTTAAGAATCTCACTGAAATATGGAAATTGTTCTAAACTCTCCTTAGTATACATATAACTCCTCCGGAATACATCATAATCAAACCCCAAAAGCAACGTAAATCTGCAAATACAATTGTAATTATTATACAAAATTTTAGGAATAATAGCAATATTAAAAAAATTATTCGGCAAAAATAATAAATAATTTATACAATAAAACTCCAAAGGAAAGAAAAACTATCTAATTTTGTTGATTCATATGGATTGTTTTGGTATTTTGTTGTATAATCCCCAATATAAGAGTTGCTTTCAAAAGTATGATGTTACAGCAATTTAGGGGTATGAAAGTACCGGTACCCAATCAGAATAATATGTTTTATGTTGTAGAAAAGGAGTTTGAGGAAGATGAGACGAAAATTATTAGGTTTGTTACTTACTATGACACTGGCCATGTCGCTTTTGGTGGGGTGTGGAGAAGGCACGAATGAAAGCTCAAACGATGTTGTGAAGGAAAGTGTGAATGAAAATTCGAACGATGTTGTGAAGGAAAGCACGGACGATGGCAATAAAGTAGTAGAAAATCAAGCTTCCAATAGCAGTGAAAGTGAAATTGGGACGGATGTGGTTGATAATACTGTAGAAGAGCAAGTAGGTGACAATGATGTAACTGCTGAGAATAATTCTTCTGCGGAATATTACACTCTTTCCTTATGTTGGGATCAAGATTTAAAACAGTCTGCGGTTGTTAGTTATGATTCTGAAAAGGTAAAGCTTAAAAATTTATCCTATAATGCTGCTGAATTTCAATGGCTGGATAAAAAAGATGTAAAATTACTTCTTATGTGTGAGAATGAGAATCCATCTGTAGAAGACTTGTACCAAAAGGAAATGAAGTCATTAGAAAATGATGGACTTTCTGTATCTGAGCTTACAGAAAAAAAAGTAGGATACTACACTGTTTTCCGTAGCGATGGAGTATGGACTTCTGATGGAAGCGTTGGCTTTGAGTTTTTTGCTTTGGAATTAGAGAATGGTATGATTCTTTATGCTGTACATATGCCGGGATTTGAAAATCAGGTTTATTTAGAGGAAATGTTGCCTTATGTTTTGGCATATGTTACAGAGGGAGATGGAACATGGATGACACCTCCTTCCTATGATCCGGAGGAGGAAGAAGATATTTCCGACGGAATGGAATGGGATACCTTTTTTGAAGTAACATCCATAGGTGGCGTTAAGGTGAAGGTATATTATGATTCCGATGTGATAAAGAGTTGTTATACCTATGAACCGGAGTTTTTCCTTACAGATGAAGACGGAAAGGAGTTTGTTTTTGCAATAGCAGATTTTGCTACTGCTGAGGCGCGTAGACAGGGAAGAGAGGACTATTTTAATTCCCAGAAGATGCTCGAGGATGTATATGTATCAGAGCTAAGTGAGTATCAGGTCGGTGAATATACGATAAAGTCTTATAGGGCTGATTATATGGTCTATGCTTATGATGGAAGCGGTGAACTGAGCCCTGGCTCATTTAGCGAGGACGTCATAGAACTTGGTGCTGAAGTAGTATGTGTATTCAATGGTGAATATGTGTTTGATAATCCGGAAACACTCGGGGTATTTCTGAATGCGATGAAATTTGTGGTAGAATAGTAAACAGAGTAGATTAAGGGATTTTTCCTGTACATGTCAGGAGAAATCCCTAATTTATTGGTAAACTAACGGATAAAATAGCTTTCGGCAAAAGATACATGTGAATAGCTATTTTCGTAACAAGCAATTTATGCTATAATTCATTCATTGAATGGTGTATATCAGGATTTTATAGCATTGAAGAAATAGCTCCAACAGAAAACGGAAAAGAGGACTAACTATGACAAGCATAACAGACAGATTTGAATTTCGCAGTATCCGACCGGAGGAGATAGACCAGGCAGTGGTCATAGAGCAGATATGCTTTCCGCCCCATGAGGCATGCTCGGAAAAGAGCATGACGGAGCGAATTGCCAAGGCGGCGGATTTATTTCTGGTGGTGGTAGATAAGGAAACCGGGAAGCTGGCAGGATTTTTGAATGGATTATCTACTAACGAGACTGCTTTTCGAGATGAATTTTTTACGGATGCAGGTTTGTATGACCCGGAGGGCAAGGCGGTGATGTTACTTGGTCTGGATGTACTGCCACAGTATCGCGGACAAGGACTGGCCAGAGAATTGGTGAAACAGTATGCCTGCCGGGAACAGAAAAATCATAGAAATCTATTGATATTGACCTGTTTGGATGAAAAGGTTGAAATGTATAAAAAAATGGGTTTCGGGGATGATGGTATTGCAAACTCTACCTGGGGTGGCGAAGAGTGGCACCAGATGAGTTGTCCCATTGCACAGGAATAGGAGGAACGGATTATGTTGGAAATCGGAACAAAAGCACCGAATTTTACTTTGCCGGATCAAAATGGTCAGACGCATTCTTTGGAGGAATATAAAGGGAAAAAAGTGATTTTATATTTTTATCCCAAGGACAATACTCCCGGTTGTACCAAACAGGCCTGTGGCTTTTCTGAGCTGTATCCGCAGTTTATGGAAAAGGGAGCCGTTGTACTGGGCATCAGTAAGGATACCGTAGCATCTCACAAGAAGTTTGAGGAAAAGTATGGCTTGAAGTTTACTCTTCTTTCGGACACGGAGTTGGAAGTGATTAAGGCTTATGATGTCTGGAAGGAAAAGAAAAATTATGGTAAGGTTTCTATGGGAGTGGTGCGTACTACTTACCTGATTGACGAAGAAGGCGTAATCATTCGGGCGAATGACAAGGTAAAGGCAGCAGAGGATCCGGAGAAGATGTTGGGAGAGGTGTAACTTCACACATATCTGCCTGAGAATGGAAGCGGAATAGGTAAGTAACAGGGGATAAGAGACCAGAGTACAAAGGAGGAACCAGCTATGACAGTTTTTTTGAAATATGCAATAGTTATTTTAATCGGATACCTGATAGGGTCATCCAGTATGTCCTTTTACATTTCAAAGATAAAAAAGATAAATATAAAAGAACAGGGTTCCAAAAACTATGGAGCCTCCAATACTTTGGCTTTGGCAGGGAAAAAAGCCGGTGCTGCAGTGCTGGTACATGATATTCTGAAATCGTTTCTGGCCATACTACTCATACGACTATTATGGAAGATACCTTACAATGATGTAACTTGGATACTGGCGGTCATAGGAACCTTTGCAGTAATTGGTCATATCTTTCCCTTTTATTTGAAGTTCAATGGGGGAAAAGGTTTTGCACCGTATTTGGGAGTGGTACTGGGTTTGGACTGGAGATTGTTTTTGGGTGTGGTTGCGTTGATTTTCCTAGTTGCTTTTGTGACGGATTATATTGTGGCAGGAACCTTTTCTACGATAACAGTAACCCCTCTTTACTTTTTGTTGATACATAGGAATATTATAGTAGGGATGATTATGGTAGCATGTTCCTTGATACTGTTGTACAAGCATAGAGAAAACATCGTAAATCTCAGGAATGGCAAAGAGATGAAAATCAGAAGTGCATTTCGTAATAAATATAGGCAGGATGAGAAGAAAGTAAGCTAAATCAAAAGGCTTCGGGCAGAGATATGTCCGCTTGTCCTGAGAAGACATGTTTTCAAAGATAATAAATAATTGCAGATGAAAGTAAAACTAAATCCCATGATAAAATGTTTACTTGCCAGTAATCATACGGAAGCTCAAGTCGGAGCGGACTTGCAGAGAGCGTATGTTTATGATATAATTTATATAATAAAGTTCCTTGTGAGGGGTGAAATGGACATGCAACATAGTATAATTTTGACAGACAGGCAGACAGACAATATTAGCAATATAAGTGTGTCCAATTTTATAATTATGATATTAAGAGCATTTGCAGTAATGCGTAACGTTAAATTCGTTTGCGGATAACTGTAGATGCTTTTTTATATTGTAAACACTTAAAAACAGGGTGCTAAGTTATCAGAATAATTATATGAGGAGGTTTATTTATGAAGAAGCTTTTACAAACTATTTTAGTATGTCTGCTTTCTGTTTTTGTTGTAGGTTGTTCAGAAGTAGAGACACCGGTTGTAACAGATACACCAGTTGTAACAAATACACCGAATGAGCGGGAAACTCTGCCAGTAATTACTGATGCACCGGAAGTAAATGTGGAAACAGTAGAAGAGGAGGTACCTATAGAAAAAATACTTTCTGAGGTTCCAGACCCGGAAATCGGTCGAGCGTTTACATTAGGATTAGTCCCGAAAGAAATGATGTGCGACTATGATACCATTGCTACAGAGAAAGAATTAGTGGAATTAGTCGGCAATGCAGTAGAAAAAATGGATTCATCAAAATTAACAGAATGGCAGGAACTGTCTTCTGCGGCAACGAATGCAGAAACAATTAGACAAGAGGCGGCGATTGCACTTTATATAGCAGCAGGTCTTTTTGATGAAATACCTATGGCAAATGCAGACTGTGATGAACGCGTGGATTGGAGTAGATGGATGGAAGATGGTACACAGGTCGATTGGTCCAGAGGCGTATCATTAAGCACTATCTTTCAAGAATATGGGTACAATACAGATTATAAATTATACAATCAATATAAAGATTATTTTGAAGGAGATTACTCGCTCGGTATAAATTATACCTTTTTGACTGGTTCGCGCCATAGTCAGAATCTGATTTTTGATCAGGACGAAGAAGGACAGGGAATGAACTTTATAGATCCTCTTACCAGAGGAGATTTAATATTAGCGGTAGTCCGCTGGTATGATTCCTATGATGAACCTGCGGAGTATGTAGCTCCGACAGATGAAAAAGCATTTGAGTGTACCATTACAGAGGAACAGATTGCAAATGCAGCAGATGTTCCGACATGTTCTGCACAGGAGTTCCCACAGTATGTAGGTGTAGGTGATTTTACCAAAAGCTCCTATTTGGGTACAAGCGGTGGAAATAAAGTACAGGAATATTGCGAAGGGGATATTAAACATTTGGCAGAAAACGGATATAATTATCTGCGCGTTATGTTGAGTTTTAGTACATTAAGTGCACCAGACTTCCCACAGGATGATGAGGCATATATTAATCTTCGAGAACTGGAAGATATAGATGAATTAGTTGGATGGGGTATGAAACATGGTGTCCATATCACTGTTACAATGGCATCTCCTCCGGGACGCTATATGGATGGAAGTTGGAGTTGGGAAGCTTGGAATCTGGAAGCTGCGGCAGATACTGCTGAAACACCTTTTACCGAAGAGGATTGGAAAAATATTGCAGACTGTTTCCATATGCTTGCTAAGCGATATGCGAATGTTCCGGCGGATTATTTAAGTTTTGAGTTAGGCAATGAGATGGTTGGATATGATGTGAAAATGCAGATGTCTCATTGGAAGCCAATTATAGACGATATAAGAGCTGTAACGCCAGACAGGGTGTTGATGATGAGTACGGATAATCATGAAGAAGTTGAATTAGTAACTGCTTTCGCAAAAGAAGGCGTTGTAATTTCATATCACTCCTATAATCCGAGAGATTTTGTGTATTTCCAACAAAATTCAGGAAATGAAGATACCTCCATTCCGGCACCTACATGGCCATATACGGATGAGAATGGTGTAACATGGAATGCGGAATTGATATATGAAAGCTATATTAAGCCAATTCATGAAATTGCATTGGAAAACAACGTAGGATTTATTGTTGGTGAAGTTGGTCTGTGTAACAGTCCGAGAGCGAACCTGATTTCTCAGGAAGATGCCTTGGAATACGGCAAAGAAATGGTTGCTATGTTTAAGAATCACGGAATTGCATACAGTCATTTTAATTATATGTCTGATATGGGATTTGCTCGTCAATATAATCCTAATTTGCCCAGCAGAGAGGGTGAAGTGATGACACCTGTGACTTATACATTCGATGATTATGAGTATAGGTTCTATGTAGACCAAGAATTGATGGATGTCTGGGCAGGAAAAGAATAATTGTAGAGAGGCACAGTTGCATATGTTTACAGCAGGTACTGAAATGCCAGATTGTTAAAAGAGTGATAGGCTCTGTATTCTATTGAAGGATAGGAAGCAGAGCCTTTTACTGTTAAAGGTCCAAGCTATATTTTCATAAATGAAAAAAATCGTAGCATACTAAATTCATGAAGAAGTAAGATATTAAGTAGCGGAAGGTGAGGTAGTATGCAAAATCATTTGAAAAATCAAACAAGTCCTTATTTATTACAGCATGCGGAAAATTCAGTGGGTTGGTTTCAGGCTATGTTTGGTTCCTATTTTTACGGATGGTATTTAAAGTGTCAGTCAGACACACAAACTTTAGCAATCATACCGGCAGTTCATCAGACAGGGAAGAAGCGTACCTGTTCCGTTCAGGTTATTACGGATGAGGGGGCTTGGACGGTGGATTTTCCGGCAAATATGTTCCGTCGCAGAGGGAAGAAGATTAGTATCGGAAGAAATCGCTTTGGGAACAAGGGGATTCGGATGGTAGTGCACACACCGGAGTTGAATATGAGAGTGTGGCTGGACTTTGGAGCCCTTACACCCTTAAAGTACGATATTATGGGAACATTTTCCTTCGTGCCATTTTTGGAATGTCGCCACAGTGTGTATAGCATGAGACATTTGGTCAATGGAATGGCACATATTAATGGGCAAAAATTTTCTTTTCAAAATGCCTTGGGATACTGGGAGGGCGATAGAGGACGTTCGTTTCCAACGGAATATGCCTGGACACAATGTAGTTTCCCGGAAGGTTCCCTGATGCTGTCTGTGGCAGATATTCCTATAGCGGGCATTCACTTCACAGGTATCATAGGTGTTGTGTTATGGAAGGGAAAAGAGTATCGATTGGCTACTTATTTGGGCGCAAAGGCAGTTCGAATTAAGAACAGAGTACTTCGAATTGTTCAGGGGAGCTTACAGCTGGAAGCCAGATTATTAGAGTTGAGTGGCCATTCTCTGAAAGCTCCAACCAAGGGAGATATGGTGAGGACGATTCATGAAAGTGTAGCATGTCGGGCGGCCTATCGTTTTCGTAAAGGAAAGGACATTATCTTTGCTTTGGAAACAGAAAGGGCTTCCTTTGAGTACGAATATTCTTTGTAAATAGTAATTTTTGTAAAAAAGTCTGAAATTTATGTTTCGGGCTTTTTTTTATCTGCATTACATGCTATAATAGACAGAATTATAATTGGGCAATTTGTTGGATAAGTTCAGAAAGGCAGAAAAAATGTCGATAAATAAAATAAAGAATGTATCGAAATATCAATTACGGCATGCTGCCGGACAATATTGGTTGTTGGATATGGAGCAGTCGGGCTTGGTCTATAAACATCCTTTGTCTATGAATGAACTGGGGGCAGAGATTTGGAGCAGGATGCTTCAGGATCAGACCAATGAGCAAATTGCAGAGGATTTAAGAAAAGAGTATGAGGTTACTATAGAAGAGATTCTTGAGGATATCGAGGGCTTTCAGAAGCAATTGAAAGCTTATGGTATTATAGTAGGGGAATAAGAAGGATGAATATATTATTGATAGGTGGCTCCTGTAGCCTTATTAATAATTTAATAATAAAGATGAACAAGGAGGGTCATCGAGTTTTTCTGCTTACGGGTAATAAGTATAAACAGGAGCCTTATCAAAAGGTTTTTGAACGATACGATTTTACCTACGATTGTGAATGCTTGGGAGAAATTTTTGAAAGTGTGAATCCGGACATTACTTTGTATATGGGAGCTTTTGATTCCAATTACCGATGGCATGAGGAAGAAAAGGAAGCCATCAGGTATTCTACCGGACTCATGAATATTTTGATGGCATACTCCATGAACAATATGGGACGTTTCCTCTATTTGTCATCGGACGAGGTGTATTCTCAGCACTATGAGCAGAATATCTGGGAGGATGAACCGCTGACACCCAGCGGAAATCGTGCTATGGTTTTGGCACAGGGGGAGGAGTTGTGCGAAAGCTATCGGGGATATCGTAATAATGATATCGTGGTACTGCGTCTGGATCATTTGTACAGTATTCCGAAGAACCGAAAAGATATCAATAACGTGTGTGCCAGAATGTGTTTGGAGGTACTGGAACGGGATACCATTACGATTACAGAGGGCAACACCTTTTCGCTCCTTTACGAAACAGATGCGGTAGAATTTATTTATCGTTTCATACAAAACAGTACTCATAAGTATCCGGTTTATAATCTGTCTTCTTCAGTGGAAGTTTCGGAAGAGGAAATTGCACAAATGGTGAAAAAGGCCATGGGCTGGGAAATCGAAATTCTGGCCAGGGAAGAACAGGGGATGCGTAAGGTATTGGCGAACCAACTGTTAGACAGTGAATTTGGTAATCCATTTTGTTGTGAGGTAAGTGCTATTATCGAGAAGATGGTAGCGTACATGAAGAAAAATCGTTATGTTTTTTTGACCGGAGAGGATTCTAAGCCACCATTTTGGAAGCGGTTGCTTGAAAGTTCAGGTTGGTTTATAAAAGCAGCAATTCCTTTTTTGGAAAATTTAATATGTTTTGTGCCCTTCTTTTTCCTGAATAAATATATGGCAGAAGGCAGTATTTTTTCGAAATTGGATTTCTTTTTACTATATGTATTGTTGTTTGCTATTGTGTATGGTCAGCAGCAGGCCACTTTTTCAGCAGTTTTGGCGGTAATCGGTTATTGTATGACTGAGATGTCAGAGCGTTCCGGTTTTGAAGTAATGTTAGATTCCAATACCTATATTTGGATTGCTCAATTGTTTATTTTAGGGCTAGTAGTAGGGTATATGCGAGACCAATTGAGCTCCATTCGACGGGAAAATGTAGAAGAGCGAGAATATCTGGCAGCACAGTTGAATGATATTCAGGACATTAACAGCAGTAATGTACGTGTAAAAGATGCATTGGAAACCCAGATAGTAAATCAGAACGATAGTGTGGGTAAGATTTATAGTATTACTTCTGCACTGGATCAGTACAGTCCGGAAGAGGTATTGTTCTATGCAGCAGAGATTCTGGGTAAATTGATGCGAAGCAAGGATGTGGCAATTTACACGGTTTCCAATGAAAGCTATGCACGATTGTTTTCCTATACTTCAGTAAAGGCAAAGAGCTTGGGAAATTCTATTAAGTATCAGGAATTTGGAGAATTGTATGAAACTCTGTTACAGCGTAAGGTATATATTAACCGCAAGATGGACGAGCGTTATCCTTTGATGGCCAGTGCCATTTACGAAAATGAGAAGATGCAGACCTTGATTTTTGTATGGGGTATTTCTTGGGAACACATGACCTTAGGACAGGCGAATCAGCTGACCGTTATCAGTTCCCTGATACAGAATGCAGTACTTCGTGCTAATCGTTATCTTTCTGTTTTGGAAGGACAGCGATATGTGGAGGATTCCCGCATGTTGGAGACGGAAGCATTTACCATATTGGCTCGTGCTTATGTACAGGCAGAGCGAAGAGGACTGACAGAATGTACGCTGTTAAAAGTTTTGGTAGAACCGGAGAGGTATCTGGAGGTAGGAAAGCTGTTGTCATCAAAGGTGCGACCAACGGACTATGTAGGTACCTTGGGGGATGGTCATATGTATACCCTCTTATCCAATACTATGGTAAGTGATGCACAATTCGTAATCCGCCGTTTCCAGGAAATGGGGTATGAAACCGAAGTAATGGAGGATGATATCGCATGGCAAGAGAAATGATGATATTTCTGGTTGTTTTGGTGGTGAATCTGGTCATCGTGATCATTTACCTGCTTTGGAATATTTTGTTTCGGAAGAAGGAAAATAAGAGAAGCTATTGGATTCGAAGCTTTGTGATGCTGCTGTGTCCCATAGTAGGTATCTGTTTCTTTTTACTGGCACATATTTTTTATCTGCTGTTCTTTTCGGAGCCGGTGGATTTGGAAGATGTTATCTTCAGTAAGGAACGTGTGCGTTCCTTTGTTCACGCAGACGAAGAAAGTGAGAGAAACATGGTGCCGTTGGAAGAAGCTATCGAGGTGACGGATACAGAGGGGCTGAGAACTCTGATGATGAATATTGTTCGCGGAGATATTAAGAAATCTCTGTCAGCCATTGCATTGGCTTTAAATAGCGAAGATACCGAAACCGCACATTATGCGGCATCTGTTTTACAGGATGCTTTGAATGAGTTTCGGACTACGGTACAGAGGGATTATGCATTGGTAATGTCTGAGGATGAGAACCGATTACTGTATGCAGGGATGCTGGTGGATTATATGAATCAGGTCTTGGAGCAGAAGGTATTGACGGATATTGAACAGATTGCTTATATAAAAATGATGGATGAGGTTTGTGAAATTCTCTATGAGACAGATGGGGAAAAGATGACCAGCCATCAGTATGAAGCGATTGCTTTGCGACTTTTAGAAATAGAAGATTTTGAAGAAAGTAAGAAATGGTGCGAACGCTCTATGTATCAATACCCAAATACGCTTTCTTCTTATACCTGTCAGTTAAAGCTTTATTTTAACAGTGGACAGAAGGAACGTTTTTTTGCAGTAATAGAGGAATTGAAGCAATCCGCTATTGTAATAGATAATGAAACATTGGAACTGATTCGTGTATTCCGATAGCAAAGGAGCAGGAATATGGTATCACGTAGGAATTATTTTAGCATCATGTTGATGATGGCAGTGCTCTTTTTCATGTTTCAGTTTACGCAGGTGGTAAAAGACAGCGGAAACCGATACGATGAGAATGAATATGCCGTACCGCAGGAGGAGATGCCCTCCGGTATGAATAAGTGGCAGCCGTCTCAGGAAGCAGTAGATACTCATGGCAATGGATATGTATTGTTTTTTGGTGATGCAGAGGATGCTCTGGGGAATATAGTGTCACAATGGTGTACCTATACCAAGAGAGATTTGGTAACGGAAAAGTTAAGTGAATATCGAAAACCGCAGAACTTGCCGGAATTAATACTGGTAGATTCTGTTTACTCGGAGGTAGGGCGTAAGTCTGTTATGTTAGAACCGGTGATGCAACTGGGGGTGCCGGTAGTTTTTTGTAATCTGCCGGATGCAGAGGCAATTGCGGAAACCGAACGTTTGCAGGAGATGTTGGGAATACAGGAGGTACGTGCCTTGGAAACACAGGTGGAGGGCGTACAGCTTTTTTCCGGATTTTTATTGGGAGGGGAAGCGATATATAAGGCAACCACTCCGAAGGAGCAGGAACGTCAGGATTTGGAGCTTGCCATTCCCTGGTATATTACAGGAAGTGGTACGAAAACTTATATGGTGGGTATGTTAGATGAGGATGTGGTGGAGAGAGAGGATTTCCCCAGCCTTATTTGGCGAAATACTTATGAAGATACCAAGGTATTTGCCGTGTGCGGGGATTATATGTCCAGTTATGCAGGATTGGGAATTTTAGATTCCATTGTGTATGAGTTGAATCCCTATGAAATTTATCCCATTGTAAATGCACAGAATATTATGATTGCGAATTTTCCGAACTTTTCAGGGGAAAATGCAGAAGAAATTCAGCGTTTGTACAGTCGCAGTCCCCAGATGGTTTATAAGGATTTGATGTGGCCCAGTATTTCTGCCATGACAGAAACCAATGACTTGAAGCTGACTTGCTTTTTTAATCCGCAATATGATTATCAGGATGGCTTGGAGCCGGTGAGGAGTGAGGTAGAGTTTTACCTCAAGCAATTAAAGGAATTGCGTTCAGAAGCCGGTATGGCACTGAAATATCGGGAGAATAGTACTTTTGAAGAGATGCTTCAAAAAGATGCTGATTTTTATGCTTCGTTAGAGAGTAATTATCAATATCAGGCAGCCTATGTGGAGCATGCTGATTGGGAAAGAGCGAAGCAGGCAGCAGGACAAGAAGGCTTGTTAAGAGAGATAAGAACACTGGTATGTGATTACAATCCACAGGAGCCATTGCTGTCCTATGTGACAGAGAATGTAACCTTGCAGAATGCTACCGGAAATGCAACAGGATTTACATATATGGATGAGTTGGCGGTGAAAGGAATTCAGACTGCATTGGGTTATTCCAATGTATTGTTGGATTTGCATGCAGCCACATGGCCTCAGGCAGTGACGGATGAGTGGCAGATATTGTATGACCAAATGTCCAGTAATGTGCAAACCTATTGGCGGGGAAACAGTGGTTTTCAGCAGACGACACTTTCAGAAAGTGATTTGCGTGTCCGGAATTTCCTGAATTTGGATTATAAGGATGGCAGAAGTGGTGATACAGTAGTATTAGAGATAAATAATGTAAAAGGCGAGGCGTGGTTTTTGTTACGCACGCATGCTGAAAAAATCGCAGACATCCGTGGTGGTGAATATCAGCAGTTAGAAGAGGATGTTTACATGATAAAAGCCGTAGAAGGCAAAGTTGAATTGGACTTGGTGCCTGTGACTTTAACGGAACAGGTTCAGAAGGACTGGCAGTAAGGGGAAATTTATGAAGATTTGTATTGTTGCGGAAGGATGCTACCCTTATGTGGTGGGTGGTGTGTCCGGCTGGATACACAGTATGATAAAGTCTTTTCCGAATATAGAATTTATCGTGCTTTCGATTGTGGCCAATCGTTCGCAAAGTGGAAAATTTGTATATGAGCTTCCGGACAATGTAACAGAGGTGCATGAGGCGTATCTGGATGATTACGACTGGGGACGAAAACCCAAGAAGGGAAAACGTACCCGTTTGAATAATAAGCAGTATCGTGCCCTGCGAAGTGTCATTTTGGACCAGGAGGTAGATTGGGATACGCTGTTTGATATGTTTCAGAATAAGAAGCTTTCCATCGATGATTTACTGATGGGAGCGGATTTTTTGCAGGTTGTAAAAGAGGTTTATAATACCAAATATCCGCAGATTGTATTTTCCGACTTTTTATGGACGGTACGTTCCATTTATTTGCCATTGTTTTTAATATTAAAAACTCCCATCCCTAAGGCCAATATTTACCACTGTGTAGCTACCGGTTATGCAGGAGTATTGGGAAGCATGGCGAATTATTTGTACGATTGCGGACTGATTGTTTCGGAGCATGGTATTTATACCCGTGAGCGTGAAGAAGAATTGTTAAAGGCTACCTGGGTAGCCGGAATTTATAAAAATATTTGGATAGAGCAGTTTCGTAAAATGTCCCGACTGGCTTATGACAGGGCTGATGTGGTAACCTGCCTGTATGCACATGCCAGAAGCTTACAGATTGGCTTGAAATGCCCCGAGGAAAAGATTGTTATCACGCCTAATGGAATCGACATGGAGCGTTTTGCTGACTTGCCGGGAAAAACAGCAGAAGACGAGGGATATATTAACATCGGAGCAGTATTGCGAGTAACACCCATTAAGGATGTGAAAACCATGATACGTGCCTTTGCGTTTGCCAGAGAAAGAGTTCCCAATATGCGTCTGTGGATTATGGGACCCTGTGATGAGGATGAAACTTATGCAGAGGAATGTTATGAGCTGGTAGAACAGCAAAAAATACCGGGAATATTTTTTACCGGACGCATTAATGTCAGCGAGTATCTGGGACGAATGGATTTTACGATACTTACCAGTATCAGTGAGGGGCAACCCTTGACCATACTGGAGAGTTATGCAGCGCATAAACCGGTGATTGCTACGGATGTGGGTAATTGCAGAGGTTTGATTTTCGGAGAAGGAGATGGCTGTGGAACAGCCGGTATCCTGACCCATATTATGAATGTGTCAGAAATCGCAAATGCGATGGTAGAGTTAGCTACCTCTTCCCATAAGAGAGAAGAGATGGGGGAGAATGGCTATCAAAGAGTGTTAAAGCGGTATCGGATACAACAAATGAAGGCTAAGTACGCAGAACTGTATGAAGAGATTGGCTGGGATTATGGTTGTGTCTGGCCGGAAGAGGATTTTGATATTCACCAAAAGAGAAGATAGAGACAAGGAGAAGCAGGATGGCCGGTATTGGTGTCAGATTAAACAGAATATTTAGCAAGAATACCATCGCTACGAATTTAGTAGGCTTCGGTTATAGTACGGTAATTACTGTGGCACCTATGTTTCTGGTGATTATGGCTGTGATGTTGATGGAGATACTTTTAGGCGTTTCCAAGATAGGATATGCCAGCAGGGAGTTGTATTCCTGTACGGTATTGTATATATTTATTTTTGCATTGCTGACGGCTTCTCCCTTTAATGCGGTACTTTCCAAATATATGTCAGATATTATTTACGAAGAAACCTATGATGATATTCTGCCCTGTTATTTTGTGGGATTGATTATGAATTTGGTACTGAGTTGTGCCTTAGGTATTCCTTTTTGTATCTGGGAATATGTGATAGGTGGCGTACGGCTGTCTTTTGTGTTTGCGGGGTATTGCGGTTATGTGGCATTAGTGCTGGTATTTTACAGTATGTTGTATTTGTCCATATGTAAAGATTATAAAAAGATATCCTGGTTCTTCTTTATCGGTATGGCGACTACGATATTGTTATCGTTGGTATTTGTGTATTTGTTCCGTTGGGAAACAACCCTCAGTATGCTGATTGCTTTGGACATCGGCTTTTTGGTGATTGCCAGTCTGGAATGGGCACAGGTAAAGAGTTATTTCAGAGAGAACAGTAAGAAATACAAGGCGGTGCTGCAATATTTCAAAAAGTATTGGCAGCTGGTAGCAACGAATTTTTTGTATATTTTAGGACTTTATATTCACAATTTTGTGTTTTGGAGTACGGACATGCATATGGTGGTGGTGGACAGCTTCGTGTGTATGCCTACCTATGATATGGCAACTTGTTTAGCTATGTTTACCAATATTTCTGCAAGTATTATTTTTATTACCCGAGTGGAAATGCATTTTCATGAAAGGTATAAGGCTTATTCGGAAGCAGTTATCGGTGGGCGAGGTATGGATATTGAAAATGCCAAGAAGAGAATGTTTCGCCAGTTGTCCGAGGAATTAATGAATTTGGTACGTATCCAGTTCATTATTTCTGTGGTGATATTCTTTTTGGCGATTATTTTCCTGCCCCACTTCGGATTCGGTGGTTTGGTAATGCAGATGTATCCCTGTCTGGCTGCAGGGTATTTTATCCTGTTTGTCATGTACTCGGCTATTATTTTTCAGTACTATTATAGCGACCTGACAGGGGCGGTAATGACGGCATTAAGCTTTTGTATAACGACTTGTCTGGGGTCTGTTCTGGCTACTACATTGACACCGGCCTGGTACGGTATTGGTCTGGTAATCGGTGCAACAGTAGGATGGACAGTGGCTTATCATCGTCTGCGTGTTATGGAAAAGACTTTGGATGTACATATTTTTTGCAATGGTAATATTATGAAAAAAGGAACCGGTACTTGTCCGAGTAATAAGGTGTTTGACCGATATGCCTTGGTGAAGAAAGAGAAGGGAAAGGTGAAATAGAGATGGGTGTAGGAGATATTTTAAGAATAGTAGTGATATTGGCAGGAGTCTTTTTGTTAATGATTACCGTGTCTTCTCTGGCAAGGCGAAAGATGACAGAGTCCTTTTGCTTAACCTGGGGCTTGGTAGCAATTGTAATGATACTGGCAGGTATTTTGTTACAACCTTATGGTATCAGTGAATTGATAAGTGTAACAGGACTGGTGTTGATTTTGATTGTAGGCTTTTGTGTAGTATTTGGAGCTTTTTACATTACAGAGAAGGTTTCGGAGCTCACCCGTAAAAATCAGGAGCTGTCCATTCAGATTACCTTATTAAATCAGGAAAATCGTATGATTATGGAGCAATTGGAGCAACTGACCAAGGATAGGAAAGCGGAGTAGAGTAATGAAGAAAATTCTTTTTGTGATGAATACCATGGGACGTGCCGGAGCGGAAATGGCATTGCTGGAATTGCTGCGTAGATTGTCCCAAAAGGATTTGGAACTGTTCTTATATGTTTTAACCGGGCAGGGAGAAATGCTGGATTCCCTACCGGATGGGGTGAAGCTTTTGAATAAAGAGTACCACTCGGTTTCCGTACATACTGCGGAAGGCAAGAAGCTTTTGGCTAAGAACTCCTTGCGGGCACTGTTTCGAAGAGGCACCGTTTTTAAATTGTTTCCTTATTTGGTGAAGCAATTGTTCTGTATGCTGGGAAGGGGAAAAGTACTTCCGGACAAGCTGTTATGGAGAGTGTTTTCGGATGCGGCAGACCGTTTTGAAGAAGAGTATGATTTAGCAGTGGCCTATATCGAAGGTGGTTCGACTTATTATGTGGCAGATCATGTAAAAGCGAAGAAAAAAGTGGCTTTTTTCCATGTGGATTACGGTATGGCAGGCTATACACGCAGTCTGGATAGGGAGTGCTACTTACAATATGACAGGATATTTCCGGTATCCGATGAAGTGAGGGAAGCCTTTTTGAAGGAATACCCGGAGTGTCAGGATAGGACGGAAGTATTTCATAATTTAATCAATCAGGAGCGTGTGTTGCAAATGGCCAACCAGAAGGGGGGCTTTACCGACGATTTTGATGGTTATCGGATACTGACGGTAGGACGTTTGATGAGCCAGAAGGATTTTGCTCAGTCCATTCAGGCTATGAAGCTTTTGAAGGACAGGGGCGTGAAGGCTCGCTGGTACATTTTAGGAGAAGGTGAGCAACGTGAGGAACTGGAGAAGCTCATAAAGAAGCTGAAGCTGGAGCAAGACTTTTTCTTGCCGGGAGCTACAAAGAATCCTTATGCCTATATGGCACAGGCAGACTTGTATGTACATGCTACCCGTTTCGAAGGAAAAAGCATTGCCATACAGGAGGCACAGATATTAGGATGTGCCATATTGGTTTCTGACTGTAGCGGTAATCGGGAACAGGTAGTGCATGGTGTGGATGGTTTGCTTTGTGAACTGACACCGGAAGGTATCGCTGCAGGGGTGGAGAGTCTGCTGGCAGAGAAAGAAAAGAGAGTAGCCTTCGGTCAGGCTGCAGCAAAGCGGCACAGAACGCAGGATACAGAAGTGGATAAAATGCTTTCACTGATTTAGGAAAGTAAAGAAAAGAAGGTTGAGAGAATGGATACTGGAAAGAAAGAGCTGTTGATTATTATTCCGGCATACAATGAGGGAAAAACAATCGGGGCATTGTTGGATAAGCTGGAGAAACCGGAAATCGCAGAAATAGCGGATGTTTTGGTGATGAATGATGCGTCCAAGGACAATACTGCAGATATTGTAAGGGAGCGAAATCATACGGTAATCACTCACGTGTTTAATCTGGGCTATGGCTGTGGTTTGCAGGTAGGTTATAAATATGCTATGCGACGTGGGTACAAATATATCATACAGATGGATGCTGACGGGCAGCATGATGTGTGTAATATCCCGGTTTTGTATGAAAGGCTGACAACAACAGATGCAGAAGGAAATACACCGGATATTGTATTGGGATCCCGTTTTCTGGAAGGAAGCAAGACCTTCCCTATATCCGCAGTAAAGAAGCTGGCTATTTTTCTGTTCCGTTGCCTGATAAAAATGGGTACCGGAAAGACTATTTTGGATCCCACCACCGGTTTGCAGGGGTTAAACAGAAGAGCCTTTGGCTTTTATGCCGGGTATGGACATTTTGATGATAAATTTCCGGATGCCAATATGATTATGCAGATGCTCATGCTGGGCTTTCGGGTAGAAGAGGCTCCGGCAGTGATGCATGCCCGTACGGAAGGTGTTAGTATGCATTCCGGCTTAAAACCCATTAAATATATGTTTCGTATGATGTTTTCTATCATAGCAGTATGGATACGTATTAAGATATATAAGGTAGATGTGGGGGCAACAAATGAGGACGCTTTTTCATAAGCTCGTGAAGGGAAAAGAGAAGTGGAGCTTTCAAAGGGCTGATTTGACGGAAGGAACACAGGAGTTGAAGAATCCTTCCAGAGGCTGGTACCAAATATATGCATTTGAGGCAGAGAAGGAACCGGACTTTAGCTCAATATCTTGGTGTGGAACAGACGAAGATACGCTGGCATTAGTGATTATAGATATCGGTGCTTATCGGGAAAAAGTGTTGGACGAGAAGGCAATGAAAAATAGCAGGGAGATTCTGCGTTTTTTTACGGAGAATGGGTATGACCTGATCTTGCGTATCGTATATGACCATCAGGGAAATGCTTTGGAAAGAGAACCCTTCTTTTTCGAGCAGGTAAAGGAACATTTGGAGCAGTTATTGCCTATAGTAAAGGAATTTGTAAATCATATATTTGTGTTTCAGGGAATGTTAATCGGTAATTGGGGGGAAATGCATACCTCCCGTTTCCTGGCACCGACGAAGCTGAAGGAATTGTGGAAAATACTACAAGAAGAGTTAAAACAAGAGGTATTTTATGCAGTACGCAAGCCTTCTCAATGGAGATTGCTGCACCCACAGGTGTTGGAAAAAGAAACGGCACAGTTTGCTTGTGACAGTATGGGTCTTTTCGATGATGCTATTTTCGGTTCGTGGAATCATTTGGGAACCTTTGGTATTGAAACAAAGGAGAATGCCGGATGGGAAAAGGAATGGCGCAGAGAAGATGAGTTGGGCTTTGAAGAGGTTCTTTGTCAGTATGTGCCCAATGGTGGAGAAGCGTTGCTTGGTGAGGACTACCAGCAGGTAGGGAATGCGAAGGATATCATAGAAGTACTTCGTAAGATGCACCTTACATATCTGAACAAATATTATGATGAAAAGCTATTGCAGCTGTGGAAAAACCAGACATGGGAAGAAGCAGATGTTTGGCAGAATTGCAGTGTGTATGATTATATCGGCAGACATCTGGGATATCGTTTTTGGGTAAAAGATGTCGAGGTTTCCCCAAGCAAGCAGGGAGAGAAAAATCTACAGGTGACTATTTTGATAGAGAATGTAGGCTTTGCCAATATTTATCATGCGACAGAGGTGTTTTTGGAATATGTGGATGCAGAAAAACGAAAGCACAAAAAGCAACTTACTTGTGATTTGCGAAGCGTAAACAGTGGTGAAATACAGGCGTTTTCCTGTGAAATAGAACGAATGGAATGTAGATTGTATCTGACAGCAAGTCGGAAAAAGGATGGCAGGGGCATTGCCTTTGCCAATCAGCAGAGCAGTCGGGTGTTTTTGGGACAGATTACGGATAAAAAAGTAAAGAGATAGAATGGGACAAAATACAGGATGGAAGATATATTATATTGGATAATTGAATATGTGAAGGTCTTTCTGGGGTATGGATTCCTTATGTTTGTATGGCCATCAGTTGTCTTTCGTAAGTACTTGAGAACCAAGAGTCTGACCTTTCGGTTTGGCTTTTGTACTACTGTGCAGGTGCTGTTAGTGAATACAACTGTGTTAATGCTGGGGCTTTTCCATATTTTGAATCCGGTAACCATGTGGATTGCTTTTTATGGTACCCTACTATGGTCATTGAGTAAAGGTGTGACTGATTTTAGTACATTGCGTAAAAAGATAAGGCACCTTATGAAGGGCACTTATGGTTGGAAGCATATGTTGCTTCATCTGAGGTTGATTGCAAAAAGGGTTTTGAAGCGTGCTTTTCAAAGTGTGTGGAAGGTGTATAGGGTACATTGGCTGGAATATACTTTACTATTGCTCACAGTGATTTACGGAATGGCTTATTTTTCCTATGCACCATTTCAGGATCATTCCTTTGGATTTGGTGATATGTATGTGCACCATTCCTGGACCTATGAGCTGACACAGGGGAATATTTTCTCAGAAGGAGTTTATCCGGAGGGAATGCATTGTGTGTTGTACAGCCTGCATACCCTGTTCGGAATCGATATATACAGCAGTCTGCTCTTTTTGGCAGGCATACATGTGGGACTGACCCTGGTGGCAGCTTACTGTATGATGAAGGAGGTTTTTCATTGGCGATTTACCCCTATTTTTGTGCTGATACTATTTTTGACTTTGGATGTGGTCTGTGTCAATGAAGTATTTAGTATGTCACGACTGCAATGGACACTTCCTCAGGAATATGGCTTCCCAACCATGTATTTGTGTGCTTTGTTTCTGGTGAAGCATTTGAAGAATGATTTTACTACCAAGCTTCAAATAAGGAACAAAGAATATGAGGGCTGTTGGGATGAAAATTTGTTGGTCTTTTTATTAGCATTGGCAGCATCTATTGTAATTCATTTCTATGTGACCATTATGGCCTTTTTGATTTGTGTGTCTTTTGCTTTGTTTATGCTAAAAAATATTTTCAGCAAGAAGCATTTTGGTCCTCTGGTAGCTGCAGTACTATGTGCTTTAGTAATAGCGGTGGTGCCGATGGCTGGAGCATTGGCATCCGGAATTCCTTTTCAAGGCTCTATTGGTTGGGCAATGAGTATTATGAGCGGTGTAGACCCGGAACAGGGATATACCCAGATTGCAGGTCCTACCAGTACGGAAGTGCCACAGACACAACAGCAGAATCCCTCTCAGGGAATGGAAGAGAGTTCGGGAAATGTTTCCGGAAATACGGGAGGAGTGGTTGGAGAAGGCGGTTCTTCGCAACCGGTAACACCAATTCCCCAACTCAGCTTGTCAGAACGTATTGGAAATAAGCTGGAAGCCTTGAAAACAAAGGTGGAGTTCAAATTTAAGGAAATCGTAGATGTAATGTACTGGCAGGGCTATGTGACATTATATAAGCAGGAAAGAGCCAATTGGATACTGGGATTTACTGGTCTTTCCATTGCCCTTTGGATAGTGTATGGATTGGTAGTGTGTCTTGGAAAATGGTTGCTAAAGAAGCAGAAACCTCAGGGAGGCTTCTTTACCGGATATATTTCCATTACCATGGCAACCATTGTATTTATGATTATTTATAATGCAGCCCCTTTGGGATTACCGGGCTTGGTAGCAGGTGCCCGTCTTTGTTCTACGGAACAGCTGTTGATTTTGGCAATGATGATGGTGCCGGTGGATATTATTTTTACCTTATTACGTCGATTGACACCGGACAGGCTGATGCAGGGAGTTTCTTTGGTAACAGCAGTGGGTTTGGTGGTATTTGTTTGGTGTACCGGTAATTTTCATGGCTACTTGTATTATGAATTAACACGTTATAATGCAGCAGTTATGGTAACGAACCGTATTATGGAGGAGCTTCCGCAGAATACTTATACCATAGTATCTACTACGGATGAAATTTATCAGGTAATCGAGGATGGTCGTCACGAAGAATTATTGACTTTCCTGACAGCAGAGGCAGGAGAACGATATACGATTCCCACAGAATATGTCTTTATTTATGTGGAGAAGCACCCCTTGAAATATGCACACAATCATTTCTTTTCCGGACCGGACTGGCTGGCATGGGAACGATATCAGGAGATTTATGCAGGGCATGATTTGAGTGTTTGTCCGGATGTGTTCTCTGCCACGATTTCAGAGGAAGAAGCAAAGAAAAAAGTGATGTACTATGGACGTCCCTCTCTGAGCTATTCTACCTTTGCGAGTCGTATTATTTTAGAGTCTAAGGCATTTGAATGGTGTGAGAGGTTTCAGGAGTTGTATCCCAATGAGCTGAAGACTTATTATGAGGATGATGATTTTGTGTGTTATTATATCCGTCAGAATACACAATTTTTGTATGATTTGGTGCTAGAGTGATGAAGAAGGTATTAAAGTGGTTCGGCAGATTACTGAAACTGGTAATATGCATGAGTTTGTGCATTGGGCTGGTATTAGGCGGTTTACAATTGGGGCATGCCATCGCAAAACGAAATCATGGAGCGGTGAAGGTATATGATGATTATACCTTTACGGAAACGGCAGAATATTTACCTAACCCTAATAGAGGTTTTTATTATATGTATGGGTTTATGATTTCCGATGAAAACGACCCGGATTATATGGCAGAGGTGCATCAAAGAATGGGAGGAACCCATGAGATGACCTTGGCTATGGTGCATGTGAACTTGCAAAAATATAATGACGGTCCTATTTCTGAAAAAGGGTTAAAGGATATTGAGGAATTATTTCAGGCATTAGAAACCATGGACAGGCAATATCTGTTGCGTTTTCTTTATGACTGGGATGGGCGAAATGAAGAAGTAGAGCCACAGGATGTGGAAGTGATTTTAACCCACATGAAGCAGTTGAAGGAGATTTTCCGGAAATACAAAGAATGTATTTTTGTGCATCAAGGCTTGTTTATTGGCAATTGGGGAGAAATGAACGGAACCAGACACTTGGAACATATGCAGATACTGGCTACGACTCTCCATGATGTAATGCATGAAGATACCTTTTTCGGGGTACGGATGCCGGCACAGTGGCGAAAGATTACGGAAACGGCAGACCCGGCTAAAAGTAGCTGGCAGGAAGCAAGTGTGGCAGATACCTTGAGTCTTTATAACGATGGTATGCTGGGGAGCTTTAGTGATTATGGTACATATGGGGAAGCCAGCAGAAAAGAGGTAGGAGATTTCACACATTGGAACCGTCAGGAAGAACTGGCATTTCAAGAAGAACTATGCAAATATGTCCCCAATGGTGGGGAGGTTATCGTAGAGAACCCCTACAATGATTTTGAAAATGCATTGGCAGATATGAGAACTATGCATATTACTTATATTAACCGCGATTATGACCAGAATGTATTGAACAAATGGGCCGAGACTACCATAACAGAAAAAGGTTGTTTCAACGGAATGGATGGTCTGACTTATATGGAGCGACATTTGGGGTATCGTTTTGTGATACGGGACACATCCTTGGCTTATGAGGAGAAGAAGGATGTGCTTACCGTAGGTGTCAGCCTGCAAAATGTGGGCTTTGCTCCTGTATACAAGGAAGCTCATATGAATGTAGTATTGGAGAATAATGCAACCGGTGAGACAAGAGCTTATCGATTGCCTCAGGATATTCGGAAACTGACCGGAGGTAATGAAAGCGAGAAACTTTTGAATGTAGAGTCCCGGATTTCCTTAAATGGTCTGGAGGCCGGAGAGTATACGCTTTATTTTCATGTAAAGGATGTAGACAGTGATAAGCAGCTGCTTTTTGCAAATGAGCAGGAAAAAGAAAAATTGGGTTATGAAATAGGAACCCTGACCATAGAACCGTATTCTTTTGGAGGTGTTTTCGATTGGAAAACAAGCAAATAAGCGAACTGAATATGGATACCACCAGTCGGACACAGCATTCTGCACGTAATACCACAATTGCCATGCTGGCAAGGGTGCTGTCCATTGCTTTGGGCTTTTGTACCAGAATTGTCTTTACCCACACGTTGAGTGAGGCTTATGTGGGTGTCAATGGCTTATTTACGAATATTTTGAATGTGTTGTCCCTTACGGATTTGGGAATTAGTACAGCCATTATTTATGGTTTGTACAAGCCTATCGCCCAAAAGGATTATGAAAAACAAAAGTCGCTGCTGCAGATGTATAAATATTTTTATCGTTTTTTTGCAATCTGTGTTATGGGGATTGGACTGTTGCTAATTCCTTTTATGGACGTGCTTATAAAGACGAAGCCGGAAGGGGAGAATCTGGTATTGCTTTACCTGATTTATCTGGTAAACTGTGCTATGTCCTATTTGTTGGTATATAAGAAGATGCTGGTGGATGCCCATCAGCTGAGTCATATTGGTGTCATATACCAGACAGTGTTTTTGGTTATTCAAAATGTATTGCAGATAACCGTTTTGCTGACCACGAAAAATTTCATGGTCTTCGTGCTGATGATGCTTTTGTGTACCATACTGAATAATCTTTGTATTTCGGCAAAGGCAGATAAATTGTTCCCCTATTTGAAGGAACGGAAGGTAGAACCCTTATCCGGGGAAGAGAAGCAGGAAATGTATCAAACTATCAGAGCCATGCTCATGCACAAGTTGGGAAATGTAGTAGTGAATAATACTGCGAATTTGTTGTTATCTGCTATGGTGGGAATTGTCAGTGTGGGAATTTATTCGAATTACTATCTGGTAATCGGTTCCATCCGACAGGTTTTAAATCAGATGTTTCAGGGCATTACCGCAAGCGTGGGTAATTTAAGTGTGGAGGAAAGTAAAGAAAGAGTCTTGCGGATATTTCAGGCAGTGTTCTTTATTTGCCAGTGGTTGTTTGGATTTGCTACGATTTGTTTATATGAGCTGCTGACACCCTTTGTGGAGCTGAGCTTTGGGGCACAGTATGTTTTTGAAAAAGGGATTACGCTGGTGCTTTGTCTGGGTTTTTATTTTACCGGAATGCGTCAGGCGACTTTGGTGTTTAAGGATTCCTTTGGACAGTTTCAATACGATAAGTACAAGGCTGTGATAGAGGTACTTATTAATCTGGGTGTCTCTATTGTATTGGGTTACTATTGTGGAGCAATAGGAATTTTTGCAGGTATGATTATCAGCACTTTGACTACCTCCTTTTGGTTTGAGCCCTATATGTTGTATAAATATAGCTTACAAACCAAGGTTTCTCCGTATTTTGGCAGATATGCCGGGTATGTGGCGGTAACCGCCGGTGTCTGGTATGTAACGGATTTGTTGTGTGAACTGGTACAAGGCAGTGTGCTTTTGCAACTCATAGGACGGTTTGGAATTTGTATGATTGTTCCGAATCTACTTTTCCTGATATGTTATGTTAAGAGTGGGGAATTTAGCTTTCTTTGGGAAAAGCTGCTTAGACTGCGGGGGATGAAATGAAGGAATTAGTCAGTATTATAATACCGGTGTATGAGGCTGCAAGGCATGTTGAGGAGTGCTTGGAAAGTGCCCTGGAGCAGAAATATTCTCCGCTGGAGATTCTGTTGGTAAACGATGGTTCCACAGATGAAGGACCTGCAATTTGTGAGACATATAGCAGGAAGTATGAGCATGTGCGAGTATTGCATCAGGAGCATCAGGGCGCAGGGGGCGCCAGAGAAACAGGTGTGCGTAATGCGAAAGGAAAATATATTCTTTTCCTGGATGCAGATGATAAGCTGGAGGAAGAACATTCCATATCCAAGTTGGTAGAACAGGCTATGCAGAGTGTGGCAGATATAACCGTTGGAAGCTTTCGTACCTTTTCGGAAGCGGGGATAAGTGATGTAAATGAGCACCATTTGGAAAAGGAAACGGACACAGACAGTATAAGTTTTCGCTTTAAGGGGTATTTCAAGTATAGTCATCTGGGATTTCAATGGGGAAAGCTGTATCGAAAAGAATTCCTGGAGAATAATCGTATACAGAGCCCGCTATATTCCTATATAGAAGACAAAGCCTATAACATGCGATGCAGTGCCTGCAAGCCGCGATATGCCTTCGTAAAGGAGAGCGTCTATCAGTATCGGCTCAATCGTGAAGTGGTGCCTTTTCAGGATAAAAATGATTTTACCCAAGTTTGGACAAGGGTGGCAAAGGATTTCGAAGGTTTTTTGCAGGAAAGAGAATGTACAGAAAAGTATGCGGATATGATTGCTTTTCACATGTTTCTGGGAGCCTATTCTCTGGCAAAGATAAAGCTGAACCAAAGCCCTTGGGGGATTTGGAGTTTGCGGAATGCTTTAAAGGAATATGGTTCGGATATATTTGCACAAAAGTATCTGAGGAAGCTGGCGAAAGGGGAGTACTTGCGTCAGATAGATGCGACTGTGTGGAAAATGGTTATCCGCATGGCTTCAGGGATGTTTGTTCTACGAGGATATTTATTTATGGCACTGGGATTGACCCTGTTAAATGCATTGCGATTGGATAAAGCGGTCATTGCAAAGAAATATAGAAAGAAGTAAGGTGAGAAACGTGTTCAAGCCACAGGAGGAATACTTGCTGGAATTGTTGAAAGCTACATTGCAAAGAAGTATTTCAGAGAAAGAACTGAATAGAGAAGAAGCAGATATACAGCAGGTGATTTCCGTGGCAAGACAACATGCGGTTCTTTCCCTTTTGTATGACACGGTGCAGGAGTTGCCTGTGTTTGCAGAAGGTAGAGACAGGGTGGAAAGAGAAAACAGACAGATTGTTTTACAAAATTATCGTCTGCTGTTTCTGAGCAAGTACTTAATAGGTTTGTTAGAACAGCATGGTATCCAAGCCCTTTTGTTAAAGGGTGTGTCTACGGCACAGTATTATCCGGTTCCGGAGCTTCGCAAATCAGGGGATGTGGATCTTTTGGTGGCTGGGGATGTAGACAAGAACCAATTGTTTTCTATATTGAAGGAAGCCGGATTTCGGGAAAAGGAAGAGCAGCATGCTAACCATCACATGGAATATATTTCGCCGGATGGTGTGTTGGTGGAAATACATACTACTCTGACAGAAGATTTTGCCCAAAAGAAAATCACGGGAGCTTTGGAGGAATTGAATGAAGGGTGCTTTCGAAACATACAGAAGGATGTGATTATGGGAGTGGAGCTTCCTAACCTAAGTAAGCCTTATCATGCCTGTGAATTGTTGTTGCACATGCTACATCATTTCCTGCGGACCGGTTTTGGATTGAAGCTATTGTGTGATTGGGTAGTGCTATGGCAGCAGGAATGGTCGGAGGAAGAGAAGGGTTGCTTTCAGGAGTTGACTCGAAAGAGTAATATTCATAGGTTCGCAGAGATTATTACTGCCACCTGTGTGGAGTATTTAGGCATGGATAAGAAGGAGTTTCCTTGGGACTATGTGACGGAAGAGATTCCTGTTGAAGAATTTATGAAGGAAATTCTGGAAGCAGAGGAGTTCGGTGGTTCGGATAAGAACCGTATGGTGATGCTGGAGGGCACCGGCTTGTGGGCGTATGTGAAGGAATTTCATCACCAGATGCATTTGAACTTCCCGAGAGCCGGTAAGTGCTTCTTACTGTGGCCTGCCTTGTGGCTGATAACACTGGTACGTTTCCTGCGAAATAATCGTACGATACGCAGGACTTCAGCCGGAGAAATACTCAGGGAAGCTCATAGAAGAAGTGACTTGATAAAAAAATTAAAACTTTTTTGAAAAAAGTTGAGCCGTTTTTGATTTTAGTAGAGTCTTATATAGTATAGGAGTTGTTTTTATTGAAAAGTTCCTTTTGAGAAAATTGTGCGAAAAACCATAAAGTCTGTAGAAAAATAGTTTACAAATGCGGACAGATGTGGTACAGTGTAAGAGAGGGATTGTATATTTTGCTAAGAGGGAGGCAGATATTATGAAAAAGTACGAAAAACCGATAGTAATGATAAATGAAGAATTAGCGGAAGGTGTGTATGCGAACAGTGGTCTTACCGGACCAATGGGAACATCCGATTGTTGGTCTTTTGATGTACAGAGCCCACAACCATGGAATGGCTCACATCATGTGTTTGAGATCCATTTGACACATCATACCGGTTTGCAGCATATCTCCGGTGCAACAACTGTAAGTGTTACATTTTCTGCACCGTTAACTAATGTGTATGCGGAGTATACCAGTACCTTTGATGGTACCAGTACCATAACTATTAGTAGAGAGTTATTGGCAGATGCCTATAATGATGGTGATTTGGTTACTTATAAGATTTGGGCACAGGCTGCAGATCAGGCAACAACAGAAGGTCTTACAGTAACAAATGTAGCAGTATCCTGTGATAAGCAGATTAATGTACAGGGTAATGGTGGAGATGAAATTTAATTCATAAAATTTTGACAGCATCATCGAAAGGATGGTGCTGTTTTCATATATAAGGAAAATTTAGTATGAAGCAAAAGATTTCGAATAGGATTAGTCATATAAAGAATGGAAACCTTTGGGAAAAGTGGAAGCAGGTAAAGTGGATTTACCAATATGGTAAGAAACATTGGCCGGCTATGATATTTTATACATTGCTTGGAATGACCGGAACGGTTGTATCCTTAATAAGCAGCTTGATATCCAAGGATTTAGTAGATATTATTACGGGGTATGAAACAGGACGTTTGGTTACTACGTTTTGCATGATGATAGGAATCAATGTAGGAACAACATTAATTAATCAGGTGTCTAATTATGTGTCCACCCGAATTAATTTGCGTGTTGATGCAGAGATAAAGGCGGACATTTTTTCAAAGATATTGGTAACAGATTGGGAGGCGTTAACAGGCTATCATACCGGTGATTTGCTTACCAGATGGAGTTCGGATGCAGGTACTATTTCTACGGGAGTATTGAATTTTGTTCCCCATTTGATTATTTATGTATTTCGTTTTATTTCAGCTTTTGCAATGGTTATCTATTATGATGCATCATTTGCCATATTTGCATTTTTGAGTATGCCGGTAAGCTTGATTATGTCTCGAACTCTAATGCGTCGTATGACGAATAATAATCAAAGAAGTGCTGCAATGGGAGCAAAAATGACAGGTTTCAATCAAGAGGCTTTTTCTAATATTCAGGAGATAAAAGCTTTTGATTTGGTTGGATTATATATTCAACGGTTGAAATCATTGCAAAAAGAGTATATTACAATGAAACTGGATTTTCAAAAAATGTCTATCGGAACATCTATCTTGTTAAATACGGTGGGATTAGTTGTGTCATATGCATCTTATGGCTGGGGAATTTATCGTGTTTGGAGTGGGGCAATTAGTTATGGTACTATGACTATGTTTTTGGGACTTTCCGGTACACTTACAGGTACTTTGAATGGTTTGACATCTCTTGTACCTACCGCTATTCGCCTCACCACCTCTGCCGGTCGTCTCATGGACATCGTAGAAATGCCTCGAGAGGATTATAGTCACGATGAAGAAGTGCAGAGCTTTTGGGAGAAGAATAAAGCACAGGGTATCAGCCTGAAGCTGGAGGATGTCTCTTATGCTTATCAGAATGGTACAGAGGTTTTCGAAGGGGCATCCATAGAGGTAAATCCCAAGGAAATCATTGCTTTGGTAGGTCCTTCCGGCGAAGGAAAAACCACCATGCTACGTTTGATTTTGTCCTTGATGCGGACAGGGGATGGCAAGGCTTATTTGGAGGGAGCGACAGAGCTTGAGGCTGAGCTGGCAGCTGTCCAGATAGCAGGGAACGATGAGGAAGTCGCAAACAGAGTATTCCTTACGCCTTCTACCCGTAAGCTGTTTTCCTATGTACCACAGGGGAATACTATGTTTTCCGGAACCATTGCAGAAAATATGCGAAATGTGAAACCGGAGGCTACTGAGGAGGAAATTATAAACGCCTTGAAGGAAGCTTGCGCATGGGAGTTTGTAGAAAAGTTACCGGGGGGTATTCATAGCGAAATCAAGGAGCGAGGCGGCGGATTTTCCGAAGGACAGGCACAACGCTTATCCATTGCCAGAGCATTGCTTCGGGATGCACCGATATTATTGTTAGATGAGGCCACTTCCGCCTTGGATGTAGCCACAGAGCGAAAAGTGCTTCGAAATATTATGAATAACGAAAGACCTCGAACCTGCATCGTAACCACACATCGCCCTACCGTTTTGAGTGCATGTACCAGAGTATATGCTATTCGGGATAAGAAATGTGTGGTGTTGAACGAGGAAGAAATTGACGAGATGGTAAGAGGCTTTTAGCCTCTTTCTTCTAAATATGCCTTCATGGTTTCCGCGGCACTGTTTTCCTTGGTACAGTGCAGGCGGCAAACCAATGCCTGCTTAGTAATGCTTTTTACGAAATCCAGATTGTTGTCGAATTGCTGTGGTGTCCAGGTAGGAGAAATCAATCGCTGGCATACCAGTAATTGCTGCTTGTCCGGAGACAGTTCTTCCACAGAGTCTGAGGTCGCCTGTTTTAACAATACAATGCCGCCCAGAGGATAGGTTTCAGTATCATAGATTTCAGAAGTGCCGCACCAGGGAGTGCCATGTACCACGCACTGACCTTTTTCCAAGGCTAAGAGATTCAAGTCTCCGTTGATAACCGGTGTTCCATAGAGTTCCTTCCACAAATTGGTGTGTGTGGACTTGCCGGTACCGGAGCGTCCGGAAAAAAGCCAAAGCTTCTCCTGATATAGGATAGAAGCAGAATGTAAAGCAACCATATGATGCTTTTGAGCCAAATACAAATAAAGCAGTCGTATGGCATGAAACAAATCATAACGAAAAGCATCTGTATAAGGAGGCAGACAGTAGCAGAGTGCATGGCTGCCATCCTTTTTTAAGTGGATTTCTAAAAGCTGCTTTGCCTGCGGGAAAAGGAGAATATAGAAATCCGTTTGTTCTATTACCATCAACTCCCGGTTGCGCAGAAGTATTTGACCGTTCTGGTGCCCCACGGGAAGGGTGATTCGCAGTTCAATGTGTTGGTGAAGGGGAGCATCCTCTTTTGTAGCAAAAGCCTGAAATTCCTTTGGTAAAGCTTCTGCAGGACCGCTCAGTCTTAAATGCAGCCCACCAATGGCAAAATCTAAATTTTCGTAGCTGTCCGGAATCCGAGAAGGGACAGCGTCCTCTATGATTCCATAAGAAATCAATTGTTGAATGAAGCCGGTGATGTCAGCTTGAAACTCTGCCATCTCACTTTCGGGAATTTCATAATAAGCAGCACAGAGAGAAATTAATTCACTCAAGGTGCGTTCCTGTTCCAATAGCTTCCATAAATAGATACCGGTATCATTGATGCGAATACCGCGCATCTGGTCTGCAATCATTTGTCCATAGGGCAAAAGATAGGGTACATTTTCAATTTCTCTGAGTAAAAAGCTTTTGTTCTGCTTCATAGGAAATTCTCCTTGTATAGTAGTCTAATTCATTGTAGCATTTTTTCTCCCAAAATACCAGAACTATATCTTAGGCGAACAGGGGCTGAGTAGAGATAGCAAGTCTAAAAGGATATAATAAAATAGGTTGTGAAAGTCAGCAGAAGTGCTATAATATTCATAAGAAAAAGAAGGGGAAGTACTATGCAGACGAAGCAGCAGGATATAGAACAGTTATTAAGTACCGGAAAAAATATACAAATAAAACCACAGGGCTATAGTATGTATCCTGTGCTGGTGCCCGGCAGAGATGAGGCTATCATAGAGCCCATAGAGGTTTCAAAGCTAAAAAGGGGTGATGTGGTGTTGTATCGCAGAACTCCTGATGCAAGCAGCGGAAATATTTTGGTACTGCACCGTATATGGAAGTGTGAGGAAAGCGAATTTTATATGGTAGGGGATAACCAGACCCAAGTCGAGGGACCATTGCAATCGGAACAAATCAAGGGGATTATGGTTGGTATCATACGAAAAGGGAAATATATTTCTGTGGGAAATTTGTGTTATCGTTTGTTGACAGGAATGTGGCTGGCACTACGCCCCATGAGACCTCTGTTCTGGAAGGTGGCAGCAGGGGTAAGGCGTATCTTAGGAGGCAGTAAAAAGCAGAAGCCGGTGGAATAAGGAAGAGGCTGACAGAAAAGGTAGAAGAAAGGAAAGTAGGGGAAACAGTATGAATGCAGATATCAAATGGTTGGATAATCCGGAGGTGTTTCGTGTCAATCAGCTTCCGGCACACAGTGACCATATGTTTTACGAGATGGAAGAGCTTTGTGATGCAGGTGTGCAGCATTTGCATCAGTTTTTGGACGGTGAGTGGGAGTTTCAATATTCCGTAAATGCCAAGTCCAGACCGGTAGAGTTTTATCACCCGGACTATGACAGAAGTGGTTTTGACAGCATACAGGTGCCGGGACATATTGAATTGGCCGGTTATGATAAGATACATTATATCAATGTGATGTATCCTTGGGAGGGGCATATTTATCGAAGACCTGCCAGCCCGGGATGTCCGGAGGGAATCGGAAGCTTCAGTGAGGCTGATTACAATCCGGTAGGCTCCTATGTAAAGGTATTTGATGTAGAGGAAGACCTTTGGGGAAAGAGAATCTGCATCAGCTTCGAAGGAGTGGAGCAGGCCATGTATGTTTGGTTGAACGGTCATTTCCTCGGGTATGCAGAGGATAGTTTCACCCCTTCGGATTTTGATTTAACGCCCTATATAAAGAAGACAGGAAATGTACTGGCGGTAGAAGTACATAAGAGAAGTACGGCAGCTTATTTGGAGGATCAGGACTTCTTCCGATTTTTTGGTATTTTCCGTTCGGTGGTATTGTATGCTAAGCCGAAGCTGCATGTGGAAGATATCTGGGTAAAGCCGGTGTTGTGTGAGGATAACAAAAGCGGCAAAATTTCCATGGAAATGCAGATTTCTACAAGTGACACCCGGATGCCGGAGGGAGCTTATGCAGAGTATGAGCTTTTGGATGAAGAGGGAGAACTGTGCATGAAGGGAACGTTGCCTTTGTCGGACAAGGTAGAATTGCCGAAGCAGTTTCTTCAGGAGGTACAACCTTGGGGGCATAACAATCCCTACCTGTATCAGTTGAAGATACGCTTGTGCGAGGCAGATGGTTCTGTCGTAGAAGTGGTACCTATGGCAGTGGGCTTCCGTAGGATAGAAATAAAGGATAAGGTCATGCTGTTTAACGGAAAACGTCTGATACTCAATGGAGTGAATCGTCATGAGTGGAGTGCAAAGAGTGGCAGGTGTATTACCGCAGAGGAGATGGAGTATGATATAGACATTATGCAAAAGCATAATATCAACGCAGTACGAACCAGTCATTACCCCAACCAAAAGCTTTGGTATGCTCTTTGTGACGAGGCAGGGATTTATGTGATGGCGGAGACCAATATGGAAACACATGGCTCTTGGCAGAAGCCTTGTGGAAATGAGCCCACATGGAACATTCCCGGCAATTTCCCACAGTGGAGAGAAGTGGTAATAGACAGAGCCAGAAGTAACTTCATGACTTTTAAGAATCATCCCTCCATATTATTTTGGTCATTGGGAAATGAGTCCTATGCAGAGGAAAATATAGCAGCCATGAATGCTTATTTCAAGGATATGGATGACAGTCGTCTGGTGCATTACGAGAGTGTGGTACACAATCGTAAGTTTGAGGACGTGATTTCAGATATGGAAAGCAGGATGTATGCACAGCCGGCACATATCAGAGAATATTTGCAAAATAATCCTAAGAAACCCTTTATATTATGTGAGTATATGCATGATATGGGCAATTCCTGCGGCGGAATGGGCTCCTATATTCAGCTTTTGGAAGAGTTTGAAATGTATCAGGGTGGTTTTATCTGGGACTTTATCGACCAGGCACTCTGGGTAGAGGATGAAGTGACCGGGCAGCAGGTGCTGCGGTATGGTGGAGACTTCGATGACAGACCCGCAGACTATGAATTTTCCGGGGATGGTCTGTTGTTCGCAGACAGAACACCTAAGCCGGCTATGCAGGAGGTGAAGTATTACTATGGACTCTATGAATAAATTAAGATTGGTGTTTGGCGACAATATGCTGGGCGTACACGGACAGGGATTTCGTTATGTGTTTTCCTATTTTGGTGGATTAGACTCCCTGGTAATTCAGGAAAAGGAATGGTTGTATCGTTCTCCCAGACCGACCTTTTGGAGAGCTGTAACGGATAATGACAGAGGCAACCGTTTTCATTTACGCAGTGGCATGTGGTATGCAGCAGATATGTTTCTGAAATGTACAAGTTGTAAGGTGTGGGTAGACGGAGATGCGGTAGAACCTTTGCCGATTGCTCCGTACAATAATTCTTACGATGGAACAGAAACCGCTCGGACAGTAAAGCTGTTATTTACCTATGAAACCATAACCGTTCCTTCCACGAAGGTAGAGATTACTTATGAAGTAAATACAGAGGGGGAGATACTGGTATCAGCGCATTATTTTGGTCAGAAAGGCTTGCCGCAGCTTCCGGTATTCGGTATGCGTTTTATCATGCCTACCAAGGCAATCGGTTATGAATACGAGGGACTTTCCGGAGAAACCTATCCGGACCGTATGGCGGGAGGTATTCCCAGTGTGTATCGGGTAGAGGGACTACCCGTAACCCCATATATGGTGCCGCAGGATTGTGGAATGCATATGGATACCAAGTGGTTACAGGTGGTGCGAAACAGTACCTTAAGTAATATGGATAAAAGCAAGGATAACTTTGCCCTTCGCTTTGAGGCAGTGGAGAAAAACTTTGCCTTTGCCTGTTTGCCGTACACCGCACAGGAGCTGGAAAATGCAACTCACCATGAGGAGCTGCCGCCGGCCAGACGTACAGTTGTGACCATATTGGGAGCTGTACGTGGCGTTGGCGGTATGGATAGCTGGGGAGCCGATGTGGAACCCCAGTATCATATTAGTGGTGAGAAGGATATAGAATATTGTTTCAAAATAAGTATCGGGGCTTTTTCTGTGGGTTGATGGAAACGATATTTAGGTAGTTGTTTGTTGCTGAATTGCAGCTTGTTTACAAATATCCTTCCAACGTTTCGTGAAGAAAAAGGCCAACATACAGGTCATGCCGAAGGTGAAGCTGATAGGGAAGCATGCCATGATGTAAGTTCCGTCAATAAAGTAATTGATGGCGTAAGCAACAGGGATACGTACAGCCCACAGCATGAGGATATTCACTACCGTTGGGTATTTCACGATACCGATACCATTAACGAAACAGATGATACCATTGAAAATCGCATAGGTCCAGGTGAAAGGAAGGACAATGCGGATATAATGTACTGCCATGTTAAGTACTGCCAAATCATCCGTAAACAATCCTAAAATAGGACGACAGAAATAGGTAAACAGCAGTCCGGCGAAGCAGGTAATGCATCCGGACAGCAAAGGAATACGCAAACCTCCCTTTTTCAAGCGAACATAATTGCCTGCTCCCAGATTTTGACCGGAGAAGGTAGTTGCTGCTGAAGAAAGGGAGCTGATGGCAACATTGGAAATGCCGGTCAGCTTGGTGGCTACGGAACAGGCTGCGATAAAGGTGGTGCCTTGCAGATTGACTAAGGACTGCATCAAAATATGTCCGATGGAATAAATAGAATTATTCAATCCCAAAGGAAGACCAACCGCAATAATATTTCCCAGAATTGCTTTATTTAAGCTCCGGGGCAGGAGATGAAACTCCAGCTCCGGATATTTTTTTAAGATATATAGGATGCTGAAGAGCCAGGAAGAAAACATGGCCAGAGTGGTAGCCAGTGCGGCACCGGTAACATCCATTCGTAGTACAGCTACGAACAACAGATCCAATAGAATATTTACAAAGCAGGAGATAAGCAGGAACAATAGGGAAGCCCGGCTGTCTCCTACACCGCGTAAGATACCGGCATTCATATTGTAGCCCATATTCCCCAAGGTACCCAGAAAAACAATCCGCAAATAAGCAGTTGCCTGACCGAAAGCATCCTCCGGAACCTGCATCATCTTCAGAATAAGGGGACCTAAAAAGACACCCAGAATAGATAAGGGAATGGCACATAAATATAAAAAGGAGGTTGCGGTGGAAACAATTTTTTTCACATGCTCCAAGTCTCCTTTGCCAGTATATTGGGAAACCAGTATGGAAACGCCGGTTCCCAAGCCCAGGAAAATACATAAAAGCATCTCTACAGGCTGAGCACTGGTACCAACTGCAGCCAAAGAGGTAGAACCACAGAATTTACCAACCACCATGGTGTCCACGGTATTATATAATTGCTGTAGAATATTCCCTGCACAAATAGGCAGTGCGAAAAGGATAACCAATTTAAAAATGGAGCCCTTTGTCATATCGATGTTCTTTGTTCTGCTCATGTATTTCTCACTCTCCTAAAATTCTTTTCTAACTATACCTCTTTTTACAAAAAGTAACCACTTTTATATTGATGACTTAAATAGAAAACAACTGAAAAATTGGTAATATAAGGTCAAAATAAAGGTATTTACACCGAACAAATGTTCTGCTATAATAAGAACACAATAGCGGAAGGAGGATAACAGATGTCGGACAGAATCATTTTTCACATTGATGTAAATAGTGCTTTTCTTTCTTGGGAAGCAGTGTACCGTTTGCGGCATCTGGGCGGAAAGCTGGATTTGCGTACCATTCCTTCAGCAGTAGGCGGTGATATCAGTAAAAGGCACGGTATTATTTTAGCGAAATCTATTCCGGCGAAAAAGTATAAGATTCAGACCGGGGAGCCGGTGGTGGATGCCATGCGGAAATGCCCCAATTTAGTATTGGTACCGCCGAATTATGAATTGTATGAAAGGAGCTCCCAGGCGTTTATTGCTATTTTGCGGAAATATACGGATGTGGTAGAGCAGTTCAGTATTGATGAGGTATTTGCGGATATGACCGGCACGGAAAGCTTGTGGGGACCGCCGGTGGTAGTGGCCAACCGTATCAAGGATGAAATCTATCAAACACTGGGCTTTTCGGTAAATGTAGGAGTTTCCAGTAATAAGCTATTGGCAAAAATGGCCAGTGATTTTGAGAAGCCGAATTTGGTGCATACTCTATACCCGGAGGAAATCGAGAGGAAGATGTGGCCTTTACCGGTGCGGGATTTGTTTTTCGTAGGAGGTGCCTCGGAACGGAAATTAAAGACCCTGGGCATTGAGACCATAGGAGATTTGGCAAAAGCGGATTTGAATACGCTGCGGTTGGTGTTAAAAAAGCATGGTGAGGTGATTTGGAATTTTGCCAATGGCAGGGATGTATCGGTGGTGGTGCAGGAGCCGGCCGAGAACAAAGGATATGGGAATTCCACCACTACAGCCTTTGATGTAACAGATGCCCCTACGGCGAAGATGTTTTTATTATCCTTAGCAGAGACGGTAGGACGGAGACTGCGTAGGGATGGTGCCCGGGTAGAGGTGGTGGCAATCAGTATTCGCTTTCATGATCTGACCTATGTTTCCCATCAGTGCGTTTTGATGTCACCCACCAATATTACTAAGGAACTGGGAGAGGCTGCCTGTAGGTTGTTTGATGAGCTGTGGAATGGTACGCCTATTCGGCACCTGGGAGTACACACGGGGCGGGTGTCCAGAGTAGGAAACAATCGGCAGCTGAGTTTGTTTGATACTACAGATTATGAACGTTTGGAGAAGTTAGACCGGGCAGTGGACAGTATACGGGAACGTTTTGGGATGGATTCGGTGCAGAGAGCTTCTTTTTTGAAGCAGGACAGGATTGACCATATGAATGGCGGAGTGTCCAGAGAGAAGCGAACGGTGGATTATAGTAAAGAGAAGGTGACGTAATGGCTTTTCGATTAGAGGATATTATAGAGAAGAAGGAGCATGGTACCCTACAGGGGATACAGCGGGAAATCGGCTGTGAATGCTGGTTTACCAGCACGGGGAAAAGCATTCCTAAGATTATTAAGGTGATGGATGAGGAAGGGGTATTGCATACCATTCGTGATGTACAGGTGTTGACCTGTGAGGAGAAGATTTATTGCGGAATAAAAACGGTGGAGCATATCTGTAAGGTGAATTTCGGCAATCGGGTGGAGACTGTGAAGCTGGTATTTACTAAGGAAAGCTGTAAATGGACTATTGTGGAGGTGTAAGGCATGGCTGAGGGCGGTGCCTTTTTACATTTGGACATAAGAGGAAAGTGTGTTGAAGGAAAGGTCGGGATAGTGGTATAATAGGCCACAGGGATAACAAGGCAGTGAGATGGGGAGGAACTGGGGATGATTTCAATTAGGATAGCCCAGTGTGCAGATATTCCGGCACTTTTGGATATTTATAATTATGAGGTAGAGTTTGGGGTGGCTACCTTTGATTTGCAGCCAAAGACGATGGAAGAACGCACAGAATGGTTTGAGGCACATAATGTGGGGAATTATCCGTTGATTGTAGCACTGATAGAGGGGGAAGTGGCAGGATATGCCAGTCTGTCTTCCTATCGTGAGAAGGAGGCTTATCAGTCTACGGTGGAACTTTCTGTATATGTGGGACCGCGCTATCGCAGACAAGGGGTGGCTACCGCATTGATGGAGGCTGTTTTGCAGTTGGCCAGAGAGGCGGAAACCATTCATACAGTAGTGTCTGTGATTACCGGTGGAAATGAGGCAAGTATTAAGTTACATGAGAGGTTTGGCTTTACGTTCTGTGGCCGCATGCGGGAAGTAGGTATGAAGTTTGGTCGATATTTAGATATTGAGAATTATCAATTGATATTAAGGTAGGTTGGTTATGTAAAAAACTTATAAATATTATGGGAAATATTTTGACATAGATGATTGAGGAAAAGGCTAAGAAGGTGTGAAGCAAAATGAAACATCAGCAAATTATGAAATGGGTTATTTTAGGTGTAGTAGTAATATTGGGTACTTGGGTAATTTATAATACTTTGGTGGTTCCTTATCGGTTAAAGCTTCCCCGAGAAATAGATGGCATGTTTTTACAGAATGGAAACAACGGAGAGAGTATCATGATTACAGATGTCGGACAGCAGGAACAACTTATAGACGTGGTAGATGATTTGAAACTGAAGAGAGTGAGGAAGAAGGAACCCTCTACCGGATGGCATATAGCCATTGTAGTTGAAGCAAAGGGGAAAAATCAACGTTATGTAGTGACTTCACAAGAGATTATCTACAAGGACTATATTTACAGAAATATTGGTACAGAAAAACAACTGGAAGATTTACATGCAGACTTGTGTGAGGCATTTCAAGAATAGGAGCAGATAATTTAAATATCTCTTTTCGGGATTGGGGTTCTGATAGGGAGAAGGTAGAATTTAAGCAAATATGAATTTTCAGAAGTGTTAATTTAATATGTAGTATACACATATAGCCATTACAGACATTATCTGTGATGGCTAATTTTAATATTCAGTTAATGTTAATCGATTTTTCCTGTAAGGTTTTTAGAATATTATATGACTTGTAAAACATACAAAAAGGAGAATTGATATTATGAAAAGACTTGTTGCAATGCTTATTGCTGCCTTGATGCTGGTTATGATAATACCGCAAAGCGTGTATGCAGCAGAGAAACTCACGCCTTCGGGAATATCTTATGATGGCATTGGCACAGAGATAGATGCCTATGTAAAAGAATATGAGACCGGACTGGTATCTGTAGGTACTTGTGTGTTTGATGAGTCAGGTATTATCTATGAAGGTTATTATGGATATTCGGATATAGAAAATGAAAAATTGGCAGATGAAGAAACGGTATATGATTGGGGTAGTACCTCCAAGCTTCTTGTATGGGTATCTGTTATGCAGTTAAAGGAGCAGGAAAAACTTGATTTTGAAACAGATATTAGGGAATATCTTCCGGAAGGTTTTCTTACCAAGCTTCAGTACGAGGATGAGACTATTACAATGCTTAACTTGATGAACCATGATGCAGGCTTTCAGGAGTCGATGTATGAAAACCAGATGGCTACGGAAGATGAACTTTATGGTAGTCTTGAGGAAGCGGTAAAGGCATGTGAATGTTATCAGGCTTATCATGTGGGTGAGCATACAGCATACTCCAATTGGGGAACAGCACTTGCAGCATTTATTGTGGAACGTGTAAGCGGAATGTCTTATGTAGATTATGTGAATGAAAATATCTTTAAGCCGTTAGGTATGGAGCATACATCCATCAGTATGCATATGGAAGATAATGAGTGGGTTAGAAATCAGAGAGAAGAATTAAAATGTTATGGAAGATATGCGCAGGAAGAATATAATGCGGATTATGGTGTGTGCCATTCCTGGGTACAGCTTTATCCGGCAGGTGCTGCAATAGGGAACACAAGTGATTTGGCTAAATTTGCCCAGGGGTTTGTGGCATCGGATTGCCCATTCTTTAAAAGTAATGAAACAAGAGATGAGATGTTTACAGCAACTTCCTTTTATGGAGACAGTGATATTGCTGAGAATTGTCACGGATTGTGGGTAGAACAATTTAAGGTTCCTACATTGGGACATGGCGGTAATACAGGTGGATGTACAGCAAATCTTCAGTTTGATCCGGAAAGTGGACTTGGAATGGTGGTGCTTACAAATGAACCGGGCGAAACTATGTTTTCGACAGGACTTGTAGGTATGTTGTTTGGTGATGTAAGAGATAGTGAATTGGTAAAGAATAATCCGGTTAAAGAACATTATGACATAAGTGGAACATACGCTCCAACAAGAACGATTGTAAGCGGATACGGAAGTGCTTTACAATATGCATATGGATGTTTTTTTGCAACTAAGACGGACAATCCTAATGTATTTAATATGCCTCTTACCGGTGGAATGCAAATGATTCATATTGGTGACCATATGTGGCTTCAGACATCAGAAAGCGGTGCAAATTATTTCACCTATGAAAGTGTTGATTCAGATGGTAATCGGCAATTTGAAATGATGAGTACGGATATGGTTCAGAACAATCAGCATATTTATGGGATAATAACTTATTTTGGATTTTCACTTTGGGGCATTATTTGTCTAATTGTTTTACTGGTAAAGGGGTTGACTTTACTGATTCGCAAAATTAGAAAAAAGGAAAAAACGTTGACTAAGGTAGACAAGCAAATTACCTTACAGCAGGTAATACAGGGTTTATCCGGTGTAATTCTGTTTTGTTTGATTAGTGTAATAGGAGTTAAAGGATATGCATTTGCAGTATTCTCCTGCATTATGGCAGTTGTGCTTGCACTGATAAGCTTGGTATATGGAATATTGCTTATTAAGAATACATGGGAAGACAAAGAGATAGGAAAATGGAAAAAGATAAAGCAGTATATCTGGGCTATTCTTTGCTTTGGATATGTGGCTGTGATTATATGGTTTCAGTTATATGATTTTGTACATATCTAATTAGGAGGAGTTTCTGTTATGGATAATAAGATACTGAAGGTGGAACATCTCACGAAAACATATGGCGCGAAAACAGCCTTGAAGGATGTAAGTTTTACTGTTGAAAAGGGAAAAATATATGGATTTATCGGAGAAAATGGTGCCGGTAAGACTACCGCAATCAGAGCTATAACAGGACTTACATCTGTTGTGGATGGCTCGGTAGAATTATTTGGAGCATCGAATCAAAAAGGATTGGAAGAGGCTAGGAAGAGGATGGGGTGTCTGGTGGAGCGTCCCATACTTTCACTAAACAAAACCGCATTTGATAACCTTAGAATGCAGCAGTTACTTTTTGGGCAGACAGATGATGCTAAGATTGATGTGATATTGGAACGAGTAGGACTGAGGGATGTTAGAAATAAAAAAGTCAAGGATTTCTCTTTGGGCATGAAGCAGCGCCTCGGTATAGCTTTGGCATTGATAAACAGTCCGGAATTGCTTATTCTTGACGAACCTGTAAATGGTCTTGACCCTATGGGTATGGTGGATGTTCGTGAATTGCTTCGTTCTCTTTGCGAGGACGATGGCATCACAATCCTAATCTCTAGTCATATGCTTGCAGAGCTTTATCAGCTTGTTACAGATTATATTATTATCTCACACGGTCAGATACTTGAAATCTTAAGCAAGGAAGAGCTTGATAATAAATGTTCGGCATACATCCTTCTTGAAGCTCTTGAAACGCAGGCTGCATTAAAGATACTTACAGAGCATGGTGTTCAGTCAGTGTCAAATGAGAATGAAAGCATTAAAATCTATGACGATGTTTCTATAAAGGATGTGGCAAAATGGATGTTTGATGCAAACATTCTTGTAACACTTCTCATGAAGTATGAAAAATCACTTGAGAATTATTATATGGAGCTTTTGGGAGGTAAATCATGAAAAATCTATTAAAGTGGGAATTGAGACAAACATTTCAGTCAAAAGCATTTTGGGCATTTGGGATTACTTTTACATTGATGAATATTATATTTTTAATTATTACCTCCATAGATGGAGAATTAAGAGGATTTGAGTTATTTATGCAGGGATGTAGCGATTATAATTCATTTATTCTGCTCTTTATAGGTATCTTTGCCGGTATTCATGTGGCAGGTGCATTTGAGGAGCGTAAAATTCAGGCAGCAGTTATGGCAGGAAATAGTCGTTTCAATATCTTGGCAGTGAAATTATTTTCCTATTCCCTTTCTGTTGCAGCTTTTAGTATATGCGCGATGGGTGTAAGCTTAGTAGGTGGGGGTTTAACAAATGAAGGAGTTGCTTTTGTAGATGATTTTTTTAGGGAGGTTGTATTGCGAATTGTAGCCTATACACTTGTTGAAGTTGCTTTTGTTAGTATATGTTTCTTTTTATCCATGCTGGTAAAGAGTCTTGGAGCGGCGATTGGTGTGAATCTTGTGTCAATGCTGGTGTTAAATATTGTGGGACAAATGCTTGTAAGCAAGGAATGGGCAGTAAATTTTATGAAGTTTACTCCTTTGGGACAGACATTTATGCTTTTGGTAGATGCAAGCACCAAAAACCTTATTGTTTCAGTAGCAGCATCCGTTCTGGGATTAGCAGTCACAGTGACGTTATCCTATATTAAATTTAGAAAGCAAGAATTGAAGTAAAAATAGACATTAAAAGTATGGTGTTTTATAATACATAGTGTAGGATTGCGGTTTATGAAAAGAGGTGAACTAATGGCAAATATATTGATTGCTGATGATGAAAAGGAAATTGTGCGATTGCTTCGCATGTATATTGAGGCAAATGATCATATTGCGTTTGAGGCAAATGACGGGCAGGAAGCATTGCAGATTTTAGATAGGGAAAACATTGATCTTGCCATTGTGGATATTATGATGCCAAAGAAAAATGGCTATGAAATTATCAAGGAAATCCGAAAGGGAAGATACATTCCTATACTTGTTATTTCTGCTAAGGTTGAACTGTCTGACAGAGTATTCGGTATAGATTTAGGAGCAGACGATTATATTACAAAGCCATTTGAACCTTTGGAAGTGGCAGCTAAAGTGCGGGCTCATTTGCGTAGGGCAGGCGTACAGACCGTTGTTGTGGAAGAAAAAAATGTTATAGAAGTTGGTAATCTGCTTCTTAATTGTGATGAATGTGTAATAACTCGTGATGGTGTTGCCCAGGAGCTTACCAAGGCAGAGTATAAAGTGCTGGAGCTTTTTATGAAGCAGCCTAAAAGGGTATTTACTAAGGAACAGATTTATGAGTATGCATGGGGAGATGATTATGTGGTGGATGACAATACCATCCGTGTTATTATCAGCCGTCTGCGTGATAAAGTTGGAAATGATACCATTAAAACCATTCGTGGGTTAGGGTACAGATTGGAGATTCATGAATAAAGTAAAAAAGAAAGTTGTTTTGTATTTTATATTGTGTTTGATTGGTTGCTTTGTAGCGGAAGGTATCATCTTAAGTATCATGGAAGCTTTGATAATGTTGTTGAGTTCGCCAAGTGATAATACTATGTCGATTGTGATTGGAGGATTTTTGATATTATCATTGATGAATATTGTAGGTAGTGCATATCTCTTTTATCGTCTGACTGGTAAAACGTGGCAAAAGGAGAGCATGCGTCAGATGAATGAGCGGAATATGTTATATTCCTGTATTGCGCATGATTTGAAAACACCGATGACCTCCGTGCAGGGCTTTGCTACAGCTTTAAAGGAAGGTAAGGTAAAGCCGGAAGAACAAGCAGAAATATATGATATTATCTATAACAAGAGTTGTTATATGAATGAGTTGTTAGATACCATGTTTACATTTTCCAAGCTTAATACGGATGAATATGTATTGTCTCGTAGAGAGATGGATGTGTGCGCATTGATGCGTGAGACGATGGCTTTGTATTACGATGAGTTTGAGGCAAGAGATATGAATCTGGATATTGATATTCCGGAAGAAAGTATTGCATGCAATATAGATGAAAAAGAAATAAAGCGAGCAGTCAGCAATTTGTTGGTAAATGCTTATAAGCACAATGAAAAAGGTGCTAATATCCTGGTGCGAGTTTCTGTGCAAGGTGATATGGTAAGGATTATTGTTGCAGATAATGGCGATGTAATTAACAAGGAAGTAGTTACTACTATATTTGAACCATTTGCTAAGGGGGATGAATCTCGTTCCGGAGGAAAGGGAACTGGATTAGGACTTGCTATATCTAATTTAATTGTGGAGAAACATAGGGGCAGATTGTATATTGATGATAGTATTGAAGGGTATACAAAAGGATTTGTGATTTGCTTAAAGGGAGGTTGAGAATTGTAGTAATACTAAC